>DATBJW010000052.1:0-19707 GCA_036556205.1 Gemmatimonadota bacterium | reverse complement strand
ATTTAAGCGTTCGAAAACGTGCGTGGCCGTCGATATCGGCAGCGGCGCGGTCAAGATCGTCGAGGCGGATCATTCCGGCGAAACCCCCAGAGTGGTCACGATGGGGGTCAGCACGCTCGTTCCGGGGGCCATCGTCGACGGCGAGGTGATGGACCATCATCTGGTTGTGGACACGATCCGCTCGCTCCACAAGGGGTTGGGGATTGCGAACAAGAAGGTCGCGACCTCCGTCTCGGGCCGTGACGTGATCGTCAAGAAGATCACCATGGATCGGATGAAGGAGCTCGAGGCGCGCGAGGTCATCCGCTGGGAGGCGGAGCAGCACGTGCCCTTCGACATGGACAATGTGAACCTCGACTTCGAGATCCTGGACCCCGAAGGCGACGGTCTCGAGATGAACGTGCTCCTGGTCGCGGCGAAGCGCGACCTGCTGGACGCCCGAACCGCCCTGCTGCAGGACGCGGGGCTCGAGCCCGTGCGGATCGACGTGGACGCCTTCGCCGTGCAGTCCGCCTTCGAGGCCAACTACACGCCCGAGCCGCAGGGCGTCTACGCGCTGGTCAACGTGGGCCACGAAGCCACGAACGTGAGCCTCGTGACGGGCGGAACGCCGATCCTCACGCGCGACCTGCCGATCGGCGCCAACCGCTTCCTCGAGGACCTTCAGAAGAACCTGGGCCTCTCGTACGAGGACGCCAGCGCCGCCCTCCAGGGCCGCGGCCCCGAACGAGCCGGCCCGGATCTCGTGAAGCCCTTCCTCACGGGGGTCTCGCAGGAGATCGCCTCGGCGGTCGAGCGCGCCCGTGCGTTCCTCTCGACCGGCGGTTCCGGCTCCGCACCCGAAGGGGCCCTGCGCCTGGTCTACGTGAGCGGCGGCTGTGCCGCGATCCCGGGGCTGGCGGAGCAGCTGGGACAGACGCTTTCGGCGCCCGTCGACACGCTGGATCCGTTCCGGCGCGTGGCGTTCGAGGCGAGCCTCTTCACCGATGAGAGCCGGCGCGAGCTGGCGCCGATGCTGGCCCTGGCGGTCGGCCTGGCCCTGCAGAACTGAGACGACGCGACGCCTCTTTCGGGGCGTCGCGAGGCCGTCGCGCGGTGCGTGGCCGCCGCGGCCCACCGATGATCGGAACTTCGCCGTACGTTTCGTGGCTCCACTGTTCGAAAATCGAGCACGATCCTTGCACTAGTCACTCTCGGGGCGCCGGAACACGCCTGGACCGGTGGCTCGCAATCGGGGAATGCGGAATGGGGGGGAAAACGCAACGACAAGGAGGCGGAACGAGCTGAGCCGGGGAGGCCTGGGCCCCGTCCCGCGCCAGCGCGCCCGGCGAAGGATTCGCCTGCGCGCGAGCGGTGGGAGGGGGACGGCCGTCCGCATTCCCGGGCTCGGCCCGAAGGGGCCTGAATGGTTCGGATCAACCTCCTCTCCCAGCCCGATAAGAAGAAGAAGAAGGCCGCGGCCGAGCCTGGCCGCGGCATGCCGCACCTGCCGGCCGTTCCCGCCGTTCCGCTCTCGTTGCTGGGCGGCGTGCTCGTGCTGGTCCTCCTCGCCGGCGCCGTCTACCTCTATTTCAGCCAGAACCGCCAGGTAGCCGCCCTCGAGGAGCGCATCGACGTCGCCCGCCAGGACTCCACGCGCTACTCCCGCGCCATCTCCAAGATCCGCGAGATCGAGTCCAGCCAGTCGGCCATCGCCGCGCGCATCCAGGCCATCCAGACCGTGGACCAGGGCCGCTTCCGCTGGCCCCACGTGCTGGACGAGATCTCCCGCTCGCTGCCCGAGAACCTGTGGCTGACCTCGGTCACGCGCGGCGAGGAGCTCGAGGGCGACAGGATCGAGATCACCGGCGTCACCTTTTCGAACCTGACGCTCACGCAGTTCATGAGCAGCCTCGAAGGTTCGCCGTATTTCGAGAGCGTGAGCCTGGTCGGCTCCAACCGGTCCCAGGTGGACGGCGTGGACGTGACCTCGTTCGCGCTGCGGGCCGCTTTCTCCCAACCGCCAGCCAGCTAGTCCGGAGGCCGTATGCCGCAGTTCCGTCGTCGTTCCGCTCCGGCGCGCGCGCGCGCCGAAACCCGAGCGCCTCGAGCCGCGTGGCTGGCGGGGCTGGCCGTGGCCCTGCTGGTGGTCGCGGGGGGGTGCGACATGCTGGAGAACCCCGACGAGGTCCAGAACTCGACGAACAACGCGTTCGTCGAGGCCCAGCTCTTCGTGTCCCGAACCGACCGGACCCCGGTGCAGGGGGTGATCATGATCGTGGAGTCCGACCCGGACTCCGAGCGGCCCTTCCAGGGGCCCGATCAGAGCTTCGCGAGCGACGGGAACGGCTTCATCCGGGCGGCCGTCTTCCCTGGCGTCGACAGCGAACAGGAGCCGGAGGGCGGGCCCACCTCGCCCCTGGACGTGACGCCGCTGCTCTTCTTCGGAGACGCCTGCGTGCACTTCCTCCACGAGGGTGAGTTCTCGACCTTCAGCTGCGGCGTGACCCTGGGCGCGGGAAAGGTGCTCAACCTGGGAGTCTTCTTCGTGGACGAGTTCTTCCCGGCGCCGGGGCTGGGCGGCGAGTGAACGGGTGAACCTGCGGGATCCGCAGAACCAGCGCGTCCTCCTCGGCGCGATGCTGCTCGCGGGCCTCGGCTACGCGTTCTACCAGTACCTCTACACGCCCAAGCGGGCCGAGGTCGAGCAGCTGAGCGGCGACGCCGAGCGGCTGGAGAGCTACAACGAAACGGCGAAGCGGGCGGCGCAGTCGGATCGCATCGCCGCCCTGGAGGAGGAGAGCGTGGGCTACGCGCGTCGCCTGGAGACGTTCGAGGAGCTGATTCCGACCACCGAGCAGGTGCCGGAGCTGCTGGAGCGCGTGGCCACCGCCGCACTCGAGTCGGACGTCGACCTGCTGGCCTTCACGCCGCTGCCGGCCGAGCCCGGCACCTTCTACACGGAGCAGCTCTACGAGGTGGAGGTGCGCGGCGGATATCACGAGATCGGAAGCTTCATCACGCGCATCGCCACACTGCCGCGGATCATCAAGCCGGCGGTCACGGAGCTGATCGGCGAGTCCATGGCGCCGAACGCACGCGCCCGCTCGGCGGACCCGAACGCTCCGCCGCCCCCGCCCGAGACCCTCGTGCACGCCAAGCTGCAGCTTTCGACCTACGTGTTGCCGGGCGGAGAGGCGCCGGTCGCGGGCGCGGACACCTCACGTCCCCGCACGCAGTCCATCCAGCTCGGCGCGGGGGGCGCGGCCGCGCCGGCGGGTGCCCAGGCTCCCCCCACGCCGGCGGCCGGCCAGCCGCCCGCGGCTCCTGTCGTGGGAGGCGGCCTGGCGCCCGGCGTCGCTCCGGCGCTCCAGGCGCCGAGCGCCGGCACGGCCGACGGGCAGAGCGCGGCACCCGGAGTGGTTCAGCCCGGCCCCGGCGGCCCGAACGTCGGCGCGACTCCCGCCACCGGTGCCCCGAACGTCGGCGCCGCAGCCAGCGGCGAGGCTCCGGCCCCGGCGGCTCTCGCGGCGCCCGCCGCGCCCCCGGCCACGGCTCCGGCGGGCGGAATGCAGCAGGGAGCGGCACCCGTGGCGCCGCCGCCACCGCCGCGACCCGCCGTCGGCGAGCTCCCCGCGCTCGGGGGAAGGGACGCTCCCGCCGCCGACGCGCGCAGGGCGCCGGGCGACCTGCCACCCCTGGGGGAGCGATGAGGATGGCGCCGCCGGCCCGTCTGCGTCCGATCGCACCCGCGCTGGTCCTGGGGGGGCTGGTCGTCGTGCTCGTGCTCGGTTCCCTCTTCGCCGCGGGAGCCGACGCCGGTCGCTCGCGGGAGACGCCGACCGCGGCCTTCGCGGCCGGGCGCGCGGCGCCGCCCGCGCCGGCGACCACGGCGCGCGACAGCGTCCCGGCCGGCGGCCCGCAGCCAGTTCAGGCGGCGGGCCAGAGCGCGGCCGGCGGCGGCGCCGACACGACGGGGGTCCGCGACTCGGCCCGACTCCGCCTGCCGCCGCCCGGAGAGCTCGCGCGCCTCACCTATCAGCGCGAGTTCTTCGACTACGACGGAGCCGGCCGCCGCGACCCGTTCAAGCCGCTCCTGGATCTGGACTCGGACCTCCAGGGGCCTCGTTTCGAGGAGCTCGTGCTGACCGGGATCTTCAAGGGCGACGACGGCGACGGGATGGTCGTCGTCGAGGACGCCCGCAAGGGCTATTTCCTGAAGCGTGGCGACGTGGTGGGCAAGGCGACGCTCGTCGACTTCGACGACGAGCAGGCGGTCTTCGACGTGCGCGACTACGGCATCTCGCGCCGTGAGACCCTCAAGCTCCAGCGACCCGAGGAGACGCCATGACCGTGGACCGTGAGACGGCCTCCGCCGGAAGAGCGCGCGGAGCGACCCCCCCGTCGGACCTCGAGACCCCCCCGAAGGGCGCGGACCCCTCCGCGCTCGCCGGGCAGCGATCGCCGGCGGAGGGCCGCGCCGCGCCCGCGCAGCCGCGCCACGCGGCCGAGATCGCGGCGCGCATCTCCGCGCTCGCCGAGCCGCAGCCGGCGCGCCCGCCGGCCAAGAGCCTCGAGCGCGTGCGGCTGGCGCTCTCGGTGGGCCGGCTGCGCAGGCCGCCGGATGGCACGTCGCTGGCGGGCCTCGTGCTGCTGCTCCTGCTCGCGGCGGCTCCCACGCCCGACGGCGCATACGACATCTACAACGTCCGCATCCGGTCGCTGGAGGGCGGCAAGGCGCAGCTCGTCCTGGAGACCACTGGCGACGTGCAGTACCGCGACGTGTTTTCGCGGGACCCCGACCGCCTGACCGTGGACTTGATGAGCGCGCGGCTGGCGACGCCGGCCGCCGAGGCTCTGGTGTCGCGGGGCGGCGTGCGTGGCATCCAGCTGAGCCAGACCTCGAACGAGGTCGTGCGGCTGGTGGTCGACTTCGAGGACGTGGACAACTACGCGATCTACGAGGAAGGCAACGACCTGGCGATCACCTTCGACAACGTATTCGGCGCCTTCGCCGAGTACGACATGGCGCGGAACGGCCGCGGAGCCGAGGCCGGACCGGCGCTGGAAGCCGGCGGCGCCGAGGAGGCCACACGACCCGCGCCCGAGCCCGCCGTCGCGGATAACGCGGCCGCGCCCGCCGTCCGTGCCGTCGCCGCGCCCGCGCAGACCGGAGCCTCGCTCGGCGCGGCCGTGGAGCGCCCGGCGGCCGCCGGCGCGCCGGCGCCCGCCGACAACGACGGGCTGCCCCAGATCGAGGGCGCGCCCATCAGCGTGGACTTCCAGAACGCGGACATCCAGACGGTGATCCGCTCCTTCGCCGAGTTCGGAGGCGTGTCGATCGTGGCCGGCGCGCAGGTCACGGGCTCGATCACGGCCACGATCCACGACATGCCCTGGGACCAGGCGCTGGTCTCCATCATGCGCGCGAACGGCTACGAGGTGGCGTACGAGAACGGCATCATCCGCATCGACTCGATCGCCAACCTGCGCGCGGTCGAGCAGCTGCAGGACCTCGAGACGCGCGTGATCCCGCTCTCCTTCGTCTCGGCCAGGGACGTGGTGCAGACGGTGGACAAGTTCCGCTCCCTGCGCGGCGCGATCACGGCCGACGCCAAGACGAACACGATCATCATCACCGACGTGCCCGGGCGCGTGACCCAGATCGTGTCCGTGATCGACCAGCTGGACGTCCAGACCCGGCAGGTGACGATCAAGGCCAAGATCGTGTTCGTGAACAAGACCGACCTGCTGCAGTTCGGCATCACCTGGCGCGCCGAGAATCTGCGCAACCCGCTGACGGACACGCACTTGCTGGCCAACACGCAGGGGGCGCAGACCGCCAACGACCCGTTCCTCACGCTCTCGATCGCCACCGTCGCCTCGGGGGTCACGGTGGGCGGCCTCCTCAACGTGCTCGAGCAGCGGCAGCTGGCCGACGTGCAGGCCGAGCCGCAGACCACCGTGCTCAACAACCTGCCCGCCGAGATCTTCGTCGGCGAGCGCACGCCGATCCGCGTGCTGGACGTCGGGGCCGACCAGGCCGCGGCCTCGGCCACCGTCCAGCTCATCGAGACCGGCATCATCCTGGACGTGACCCCGCACATCACGCCGACCGGAAAAGTCTTGATGGAGCTGCACGCCGAGCGCAGCGGCGTGGCCGTGAACGACCCGGCGGTGGGCGTCACCTTCAACACCCAGCGCGCGCGCACGCAGATCCTCGTGAACAACGGCGAGACGGCGGTGATCGGCGGTCTGACCGTGCAGGACATCTCGAAGAACCGCTCGGGGATCCCACTGCTGATGGACATCCCCATCCTGGGCCATCTCTTCTCGCGCACCGAGGAGCGCAAGGAGAAGCGCGACCTGCTGATCTTCGTGACGCCTTACGTGGTCCCGAGCGACGACGCGAGGCCCGGGCTGGGCGACGAGGTCGGGACGGGTGCCGAGGCGGGGGCAGAGGCGGAGGCCGGGGCCTGCCTGCAGGGGCAGGACTGGTACGTGGGCGATCGACCCGTGCTCCACAGCGGGGCGCGCTGGGTCCGCTTCGGGGAGCCGCGCGGGGAGTCGGACGAGGAGTTCTATGTGGTGGGGAACTTCCGCGGGATCACGATCTACGCCGATCCCGATACCGTGAAGGACGAGATCTACCTGCCGGCCTGCGGCGCCGACGGCCTCTACCAGGCCTACCGGCGCGAGACCGAGGTGCGGGGGACGAACGGATGAAGCGGCCGGCGTCAACCGCATTCCCTGGAGCAGGCACGATGGCTCGGCAAACAACTGATCCGCACGGCCGGGAACTGAGCCTTCGCGGTGCTGGAACGCGCGGCCTTCTCGGAAGGCTCTTCCTGGCAGCCCTGGCCACCCTGGCGGCGCCCGCCTGCGACCAGGACTTCAGCGACCCGAGCCAGATCGACGATTCGCAGGTCCAGCTCTCGGCCGTCTCCGGGAACGACCAGAACGGCTTCGTCGGATTGCCCCTGGTGCGGCCGCTGCGCGTGCAGGTGCGCGACGAGCGCGGCGCCCCGGCTCCGCGGCAGCGCGTGCAGTTCCGCACGCTGGTCGGCGAAGGCGCCTTCTCCTCCGAGAGCGGGGTCACGGACTTCGCCGGCTTCACGCAGGTGGCCTTCACGCCGCTCGCCGAGGGCGAGCTCGTGGTCGAGGCCTCGGTCGGCGGCGGGCCGGGGACGACCTTCCAGCTCACCGCCATCGACCGCTCGCGGCTCGAGAACCCGGCGATCTTCGAGATCGCCGGCGGCAACGGCCAGTCGGGAGGCGTGGGGACGATCCTGCCGCTGCCGGCGACCGTGCGGGTGGCGAACGAGTTCGACCAGCCGCTCGAGAACTTCCCCGTCCTGTTCACGGCCACCACCGACGGGGCGATCCTCCTGACCGCGAACGAAGGCGACTTCATCCAGTCGGACACGCTCGGCCGCCCGCCCTCGCCGTCCGACTCCCTGCTCGGCGGAAACGCGCCCGGACGTCAGATCGTGGCCTTCACCGATCCCAACGGCATCGCGGGCGCGCTCGTGCGCCTCGCCACGCGCCCCGGGACGAACGTGGTCGTGGCCAACACGACCTTCGCCAGCGGCACCCCGGACTCGGTCGTGTTCACGGCCCAGGGCGAGCTCGGCGGACCCAGCTCGGCCGACTCGATCATCAAGATCTCGGGCGACCTGCAGAACGTGGAGCAGGACACGACGACGACCGGCACCGGCGGCACGAGCTCGATCACCTTCAATCCCATGGTGGTCCAGGTCACCGACCGGTTCGGCAACCCGATCCAGGGCGTGACCGTCTTCTTCCGCGTCTCGGTCGGCTTCGGGATCCTCTCGAACGCGGTGGACGTGACCGACGCGGGCGGGTTCGCCGAGACGATCTACACCTCGGCCGCCGGCAGCACGGGCGCTGTCGCGGTGAGCGCGACGGCGCCGGGTGTCGGGACGGCGACCTTCACGGGCTCGATCGAGGCCATCGGGACGCCGCCGGACACGACCGGCGGGGGAGGCGGCGGGGGAGGCGGCGGCGGCAACAACCCGATCCCCGTCACGTCGTCGATCGCCCCGAACGCGGCCACGGCCGGCGCGGCCGGCTTCACCCTGACCGTGAACGGCAGCAACTTCGTCGCGTCCTCGACCGTCCTCTGGGACGGAGCGATCCGGACCACGACCTTCTTGAGCGCCGCCCAGATCCAGGCCGCGATCCCGGCCAGCGACGTCGCCGGTCCCGGACCGGCCTCGGCCCAGGTCACGGTCTTCAACCCGGCTCCCGGAGGCGGGACCTCGAACGCGCAGACCTTCACGATCAACCCCTAGCCGGCCCCGGACCGGAGCCGCGGCCGCGTGGCGGGTCGGCTCCCTTTCGGGACGGGCGCTGGAGAGGCGCGCATGGAGGCCGCGCGGCGCAACCTCGCGCTGATCGGGATGATGGGCTCCGGCAAGTCCACCGTCGGAGCCCTGCTCGCCGAGCGCCTGGGCTGGACCTTCTACGACACTGACCTCCTGCTCGAAGGCGCCTTCGGCAAGCCCGTGGCGCGCATCTTCGAGAAACCGGGGGAGGCCGCGTTCCGGGTCGCCGAGGACCTGCTCGTGCGCTCGCTCATGAGCCTCGAGTCCGCGGTCCTGGCCACCGGCGGGGGCCTCTGGATGTCGAGCCCTTCACGCCGCAGGGTCGCGGCGTTTGCCCGAACGGTCTACCTGGCAACTCCACCCGAAGTCTTGTGGCGCCGTCTCTCCGCACGCGGCGTGGCCTCACGGCCGCTGCTCGACGCTTCGGACCCCCGGCGCGACCTGGAGCGTATCCTGAAGGAGCGGGAAGCCTCGTACGCGCTCGCCGACTGGCGCATCGAATGCGGGGCTTCTGAGCCACAAGCTATTGTTCAACAACTACTTAGCCGTATGCGAGGGGCCGGTATGATTGTGCGGTCGGGACGCGCCGCGTAGCTTTCCCCGCCGTTTTCGGGAACCCCGAGGCCCCTTCACGCGTAGGGGCAGGCTCGGCCGGAGGGCGAGGCGCACCCGCCCACGGCCCGCACCCCGGGGTCAGCCCGGCAGGTGCGCACCCCTGATTCCGAAGACCCGAGACGCCGATGCCCAGGAAGCCTCCCTCACCCCTCACGCGCCGGACGGTCAAGGCCGGCTCCCGCCGCGGCGTCCGCAAGGACGCACCCGGTGTCGACGGCGCGCCGCGGGCCAAGGCGTCCCGGGCGAAAAGGGGGCCTCGGCCGGCCGCGTCCCGCGCCCGGAAGGGGACGGCCGGCCCCATCAGCGCCAACGGACGGGGGAGGGTCCGCACGCTGGTCGTGGTCGAGTCGCCCGCCAAGGCCCGCACGATCAAGAAGTACGTGGGGTCGGGCTACGACGTGAAGGCATCGGTCGGCCACGTGCGCGATCTGCCCGAGAAGACCCTGGGCGTGGACCTGGAGCACGACTTCGCTCCCACGTACGTCACGATCCCCCGCAAGCAGAAGGTCGTGCGTGAGCTGCGCGCGGCCGCGAAGAAAGCGGACTCCGTGATCATGGCCACCGACCCCGACCGCGAGGGCGAAGCCATCGCCTGGCACGTCTCCGAAGAGCTGGAGCTGCCGCGCGAGCGCATCGGCCGCGCCGTCTTCCACGAGGTCACCCGGTCGGCCGTCCTGGAGGCGCTGCGCAACCCCGTCGCGATCGACGGGGACAAGGTCAACGCGCAGCAGGCGCGCCGGATCCTGGATCGGCTGGTGGGCTACCAGGTGAGCCCGCTCCTCTGGAAGGTCTTCTTCCCGGGTCTCTCGGCGGGCCGCGTCCAGACTGTGGCCCTGCGCTTGATCTGCGAGCGGGAAGACGAGATCGAGGCGTTCCGGCCCGTCGAGTACTGGACGATCACGGCCCTGCTCGAGAGCGGCGGCAAGGAGTTCACGGCCGACCTCTTCAAGATCGCGGGGGCGGACCCGGAGCTCGCCTCGGACGCGGACGCGCGGGCCGTCCTGGAGGCGGTCGGGGAGCGGCCCTTCGTGGTGGGCGCGGTCGAGGAGAAGGAGCGCCGCCGGAATCCCTACCCGCCCTTCATCACAAGCACGCTGCAGCAGGACGCCTCGCGGCGCTTCGGTTTCGGCGCGCGGAAGACCATGCGTCTGGCCCAGGAGCTCTACGAGGGCCTCGAGGTGGGCGGCGAGGGGGCGGCGGGGCTCATCACCTACATGCGTACGGATTCCACGCGCGTCTCGCCGCTGGCGATCGAGCAAGCCCGCGACTACGTGACCGGGGCCTTCGGCTCCGACTACGTGCCGGCCACGCCGCGCCAGTACCGGGCCGCCAAGGCCGCCCAGGACGCGCACGAGGCCATCCGCCCGACGGATGTGAACAGGCTGCCCGAAGCCGTGCGCGACGATCTCGCGCCGGACCAGTTCAAGCTCTATCAGATGATCTGGCTGCGCTTCGTGGCGTCCCAGATGGCGGCCGCCGTCTACGACCAGACCACCGTGGACTTCTTCCCGACCGAGCGGCACCAGTTTCGCGCGCGCGGGTCGGTGCTCAAGTTCGCGGGCTTCGTGAAGGTGTACGACGAGGCCCGCGGGGAGACCGCCCCCGGCGCCGAGGAGACCGAGCTGCCCCGTCTCGCCGAAGGCCAGGAGGTGCGCCGGCTGGACCTCACCCCGGCCCAGCACTTCACGCAAGCGCCCCCGCGCTTCTCCGAGGCCACGCTGGTGAAGGAGCTCGAGGCGGACGGCATCGGGAGGCCCTCGACCTACGCCTCGATCATCTCGACGCTGCTCGACCGCGACTACGTGAAGCTCGAGAGGCGGCGGCTCGTGCCGACGTTGCTGGGGCGCGAGGTGCTGAAGACGCTCGTGCACAACCTCGAGGATGTCTTCAACGTCGAGTTCACCTCGGAGATGGAGACCGAGCTCGACAAGGTCGAGGAGGGCGAGCTCGAGTGGGTGGCCGCGGTGCGGGACTTCTACCGCCGCTTCCAGCCGCACGTGGCCAAGGGCAAGCGGCTGGCCCTGCCGCCGGGCCTCTTCAACTCCGGCCAGATCTGCGACAAATGCGGCAGCGAGATGGTGGTCAAGTGGACGAAACGCGGCCCGTTCCTGGGCTGCTCGGCCTACCCCAAGTGCCGCAACACGAAGCCTCTGTTCGCCCCCGGCGAGGAGCCGGACCTGGACGAGAAGTGCCCCCGCTGCGGCGCCGCGCTGGTTGCGAAGAGCGGCCGCTTCGGCCCCTTCGTGGCCTGTGAGAACGCGCCCGACTGCTCCTACAGCCGGAGCCTCAAGGCCGAGACCGTGCCGGAGGAGCCGACCGGCGAGAAGTGCCCCAACTGCGGCAGCCCGATGATCGTCAAGACGGGCCGCTTCGGGCGCTTCGTGGCCTGCTCGAACTACCCCGCCTGCAAGACCACCAAGCCGATCGGCCTCGGGCTCCCGTGCCCGAAGGACGGCGGCGAGCTCGTGGAGCGCCGCACGAAGCGCGGCAAGGTGTTCTACGGCTGCGCCAACTATCCGGCCTGCGACTTCGCGGTGTGGAACCGGCCGGTCGCGATCGACTGCCCGCACTGCCACGCCAAGGTGGGCGAGGAGACGAACTCCCGGCGCGCGGGTCCCGCCGTGCGCTGCCTGACCTGCCGCGAGACGGTGGAGGCGGCGCCCGCGCCGGCGCCGGCGGCGGTTTGAGCGCGGAGCTTCGCGACGCCTTTCTCGAGTACCTTTCCCGCGAGCGCCACTACTCCCGCAACACCGTCGCCGCCTACCGGCGTGACGTGGACCAGTTCCTGACCTTCCTGGCGGCCTACCTCGATCGCCCGCGCGTGACGCGGGAGGACCTGGCGCGTGTCGAGGCACTCGCGCTGCGCGGGTTCCTCGGCGAGGCCGCCCGCCGGGGCGCGGGCCGGCGCACGCTCGGACGCAAGCTCTCCGCGCTGCGCTCGTTCTACCGTTTCGGGATGCGCAGCGGGCAGCTCGCCTCGAACCCGGCCCGGCGGATCGCGACACCCAGGGCCCAGCCGCGGCTCCCGCGGGTCCTGCCGCGCGAGGAGCTCGGCCGGGCGCTGGACCGGCTCGCCGAGCGGGCCGAGCCACCCGCCCCGCGCGACGCGGCGATCCTGGAGCTCCTCTACGGCGCGGGGCTACGGCTGGCCGAGCTGGCCGCGCTGCGCTGGGACGGACTGGATCTCGGCGCGGGAACCGTGCGGGTGGTGGGCAAGGGGAACCGGGAGCGGCGGGTGCCGGTCGGCTCGCGCGCGGCGCGGGCGCTCGAGGCCCACGCGCGAGCGGGAGGCGGCGGCGCCGCCGAGGGCTTCGTCTTCGAGGGGCGGGATCGTTCGCGCGCGCTCTCACGACGTCAGGTGCAGCGGATCGTCGCGGGCGCGCTGGCCCGCCTGTCGGAGGGGACCTCGGTATCGCCCCACGTCCTGCGCCACTCCTTCGCGACCCACCTCCTGGACGCCGGCGCGGACCTGATGGCCGTGAAGGATCTGCTCGGCCATGCGTCGCTTTCCACGACACAGGTCTACACGCACGTCTCCCGCTCGCACCTCAAGCGCGTCTACGAGCGGGCGCACCCGCGGGCCTAGGCGGCCACAAGACAAATGCAGGGTGGCGGGGTAGATTACCCCTGCAGGGTGGCGGGGTAGATTACCCCGCGGAGAGCCCGCGCGCCCGGATGCGCAGGCTCCCGGACGAGGCCTCTCGATTCGCGAGCTCCCGATGACCGCCACGAGCGCCCCGCGTGCCCTGGGGCCCGCCCACTCCACGACGATCCTGGCCGTGCGCCACGACGGCCGCGTTGCGATCGGCGGGGACGGCCAGGTCACGGTCGGCGACGCGGTCGTCAAGCACAACGCCTCCAAGGTCCGCAAGCTGAAGGGCGGCACGATCCTGGCCGGGTTCGCGGGCGCGGCCGCCGACGCTTTCACCCTGTTCGAGAAGTTCGAGGAGAAGATCGACCGCTTCCCGGGCAACCTGCCCAAGGCGGCGGTCGAGCTGGCCAAGGACTGGCGGTCCGACCGCGTGCTGCGCCGGCTCGAGGCGCTGCTCGCGGTCGTGGACCGGGAGCATAGCTTCGTCATCAGCGGCAGCGGCGACGTGATCGAGCCCGACGACGGGCTCCTGGCGATCGGCTCGGGCGGCTCTTACGCCCTGGCCGCGGCCCGGGCGCTGGTCGAGTTCTCGAACCTTCCGGCCGCCGAGATCGTGCGCCGCGGTCTGGAGATCGCGGCCGACATCTGCATCTACACGAACCGGAACATCACCGTCCTCGAGCTCAAGCGGGACGGTGCGGAAGGCAGCCCATGACACGTTCGGACACGATCGACCCGGGGGTGGCGACGGACGCCGGCGCGGCGGCGGGACACGAGGCCGCGGGCGAGCCTGCGCCCCGAGCGGCCGGCACGACCGCTCCTGATGCGCAGCCGACCGCCGCCGCGCAGCCGCCTGCGGACCCTCAGCCTGCGGACGCACAGCCGCCCGCGGACGCACAGCCGCCCGCGGATGCCCAGCCCGCGGACGCACAGCCGCCCGCGGACGCGCCGGCCGCCGGGGGGGCGGCTCCGGCCGCGGAAGGTGGCGGGGGAGAGGCGGAGGAGCCCTACGCCGAGGAGCTCACGCCGCCCCAGATCGTGGCCGAGCTCGACAAGTACATCGTGGGACAGAAGGACGCCAAGCGCGCGGTCGCGATCGCGCTTCGCAACCGCTGGCGGCGCCAGCAGGTCGACGAGGAGCTGCGCGACGAGATCCTGCCCAACAACATCATCATGATCGGTCCCACCGGTGTCGGAAAGACCGAGGTCTCGCGGCGGCTGGCGCGGCTCGTGGGAGCGCCCTTCATCAAGGTCGAGGCCAGCAAGTTCACCGAGGTCGGCTACGTCGGGCGGGACGTGGAATCCATGATCCGCGATCTGGTGGACCTGGCGGTCAACATGGTGCGCCAGGAGCGCGAGGAGGACGTCGAGGAGCGCGCGGCGGAGCTGGCCGAGGAGCGCCTGCTGGACATCCTGCTGCCCCCGCTTCCCGACGGCCGCGAGCGCGACGTCGCGGGCGCCCGCGCGGGGGAGGCGGCGGCCGGCCTCTTCATCGTGGACGCGGGAGGCGCCGTGCGCCCCCCCGAGGGTCGCGCCGAGGGGCCGCGGCTCGAAGAGGACGCCGCGGGGGATGCCCGGGTGCGCAGGGAGCGCTCGCGCGAGAAGCTCAAGCGGCTGCTGGCCGACGGGAAGCTCGAGGACCGGCCCGTCGAGATCGACGTCACATCGTCGCGCATGCCGCTGGTCTTCAGCCCCATGGGGCTCGAGGAGGTGGACACGAATCTGACCGACATGCTCGAGGACCTGCTGCCCAAGAAGAAGAAACGCCGCCGCGTGCCCGTCTCCGAGGCGAGGCGGATCCTGATCCAGGAGGAGATGGGCAAGCTCATCGACATGGACGAGGTCGTGAACGAGGCACTCGAGCGGGTGGAGAACAACGGCATCGTGTTCCTGGACGAGATCGACAAGATCGTGGGCGAGCACGTGAAGACCGGTCCCGACGTCTCGCGCGAGGGCGTGCAGCGCGACCTGCTCCCGATCGTGGAGGGATCCACGGTCTCCACGCGCTACGGCATGGTGCAGACCGACCACATCCTGTTCATCGCCGCCGGCGCCTTCCACGTCTCGAAGCCCGCGGACATGATCCCCGAGATGCAGGGCCGCTTCCCGATCCGGGTCGAGCTGGAAAGCCTCACGGCGCAGGACTTCGAACGCATCCTGGTCGAGCCCAAGAACGCGCTCACCAAGCAGTACCAGGCGCTGCTCGCGACCGAAGGCATACGGCTCTCGTTCACGCCGGACGGGGTGCGCGAGATCGCGCGCACCGCCGCGGTCGTCAACGAGACCATGGAGAACATCGGCGCGCGGCGCCTGCACACGCTCCTGACCCGGCTCCTCGACGACGTCCTGTTCGAGGCGCCGTTCCATGCGGAGCGGTCCGTCGAGGTCGACGCCGCCTACGTGCGCGGCCGCCTGACCGCGATCGTGCAGGATCAGGATCTGAGGCGCTACATCCTGTGAAGAAGGATTTCCTGTCCGCCGCCGATCTCGACGCCGGGGAGTACCGGCGCCTCTTCACGCTGGCCCGCGAGCTGCGGGAGAAGCCCGGGCGCGCGGACCTCGCGGGGCGCACGCTGGCCCTGATCTTCGAGAAGCCCTCGCTCCGCACTCGGGTCACGTTCGAGGCGGGCATGACGCAGCTCGGCGGCCACGCCATCTACCTGGCCCCGGCCGACATCGGGCTCGGCCGCCGCGAGAGCGTGCCCGACGTGGCGCGCAACCTCGAGCGCTGGGTGGACGCGATCGCGGCTCGCACGTTCGCGCACGCCACGGTCGTCGAGCTGGCGGCGCACAGCCGGATCCCGGTCGTGAACGCCCTCTCCGACCGCGAGCATCCCTGCCAGTCGGCGGCCGACTTCCTGACCGTGCTGGACCGCCGGGGTTCCCTCGAGGGCCTGCGCTTCGCCTACCTCGGCGACGGAAACAACGTGTGCCACAGCCTGCTGCTCATGGCGGCCCTCTTCGGCGTGGACTTCCGCGTGGCGGGCCCCGCCGGCTACGAGCCGGCCGCGGACGTCGTGGCCGAGGCCGAGCGCCTGGCGGCGCCCGGTTTCACGCTCGGCGTCACCCGCGACCCCGTCGTGGCGGCTCGCGGCGCCCATGTCCTCTACACGGATGTGTGGGCGAGCATGGGCAGCGAGGACGAGGCCGAGGCACGCCGGGCGGTCTTCACGCCCTATCAGCTGAACGCCGCGCTCGTGCGCGCGGCCGACCCCGACGTGCTCGTCATGCACTGCCTGCCGGCGCATCGCGGGGAGGAGATCACGGATGAGATCCTGGACGGGCCGCGCAGCGTCGTCTTCGACCAGGCCGAGAACCGCCTGCACGCCCAGAAGGCGCTCCTGCTCCTCCTTTTGCAGCATGTCCTCCGCCCCGCCCCTCGTCGCCGGCGCATCATCGTCTGAGGCGAGCGTGACCGAGACCACCGCCGCCGCGCTCAAGGAGACCCCGCTCACACCCCTCCACCGCGAACTGGGCGCAAGGCTGGTGCCGTTCGCCGGCTACTGGATGCCCGTCCAGTACCATTCGATCTCGGAGGAGCACCGGACCGTGCGCGAGGCGGCGGGTCTCTTCGACGTCTCCCACATGGGCGAGTTCCGGATCTCGGGCGCGGGAGCGGCCGCTTTCCTGGATCGCGTGACCGTGAACGACGTGGCGGGACTGGAGAGCGGGCGGGCGCAGTACTCCTGCCTCTGCCGGCCCGGCGGAGGGATCCTGGACGATATCGTCCTCTACGCGCTGGGGAACGCCTACCTGATGGTCGTGAACGCCGCCAACGCCGAGAAGGATCTCGCCTGGCTGACCGAGCACGCGCCGCCGGGCGTGACCGTCGAGGACCGCTCGGAGGAGACGGCGCTGCTGGCGCTGCAGGGCCCGCGGGCCGCTGACGTGCTGGCCCCCCTCGCGGGCCTGGACGTGAGGCGGCTCCGTTACTACCACTTCGCGGAAGGAACGGTGACGGGCCTGCCGGCCCTGATCTCCCGGACGGGCTACACGGGCGAAGACGGCTTCGAGCTCTACGTCGGCTCCGAGGCAGCCGTGCCGTTGTGGAGCGCCCTTCTGGAGGCCGGCCGCGAGCACGGCCTGCAACCCGCGGGGCTGGGAGCGCGCGACACCCTGCGGCTCGAGATGAAATACCCGCTCTACGGCAACGACATCGACGAGTCCACGCATCCGCTCGAGGCGGGCCTGGGGTGGATCGTGCGCCTGGAGAAAGGCGACTTCATCGGCCGCGAGGCGCTGGCCCGCGTCAAGGCCGAAGGCTTGCGCCGGAAGCTCGTCGGCTTCCGGCTCCTCGAGCGCGCCTTCCCGCGCCCACACCATCCGGTCTGGCTGGAGGGAGCCCCCACCGGTGAGGAAGTCCGGAGCGGCACCGTCTCGCCCACGCTGGGCTGGCCCATCGGGACCTGCTACCTGCCCGCCGCGGCCGCGCGCCGGGGCACGCGCTTCGAGGTCGCGATTCGGGGCCGGCGCGTGGCGGCCGAGGTCGTCCCCACGCCGTTTTACAGGCAGGGGTCGGTGAAGGCGTGACGCGCGCGCCGCAGGAGATCGGGACCCGCCGGGAGGCTCGCGCGAGCACGCGGCCCGCCGCTCGGCCGCGCCTGGCGGCCTCCCGAGGGTCGCCCGTTCCCGCGGCCGAGGACGAGCACGTCGCCACGCCCCCGACGGTCCGAACGGCCGCCGTGCTCACGGTGAGCGATCGCTGCGCCCGCGGCGAGGCGGCCGATGAAAGCGGGCCGCACCTGGTGGCGCGGCTGCGCGAGGCGGGCTTCCGCGTGGCGGACCCCGGCCTGGTTCCCGACGAGCCCGCGCGGATCACGCGCGCCCTGCTGCGTCTCGCCGACGTTGACGGGGTGGGGTTGATCCTGACCACCGGTGGGACGGGCCTCTCGCCGCGCGATTGCACGCCCGAGGCCACGCGCCCGCTCCTCGAGCGGGAGGCGCCGGGGATCGCCGAGGCCCTCCGCGCGGCCGCCCTGCGCCAGACCGCGCACGGGATGCTCTCGCGCGGGCTCGCGGGGACGCGCGGACCCACGCTGATCGTCAATCTGCCGGGAAGCTTGAAGGCGGTGCGCGAGGCGTTCGACGTCCTGGCCCCGGTCCTCCCGCACGCCCTGAGCCTGCTCGCCGGCGCGCAGGCCGGTCCCCGCGACCACCAGGCGCCCCTCGCGCCCGGCTCCGTCACACCCGAATCCGGAGATCCACGGCCATGACGCACGGCGTGACGGAAACGGGTTCGCGCGCGCCCGCGCGCGACGGCCAGAGCGTGGCGGCGTCCCTGCCCAGACCTCCCACGCCCCGCGCGCTCGTCCTCCAGTACGACCCGGAGTCCGCGGGTCGCATCGCCGGCATCCTGAACGAGGCCGGCTACGACGTCGCCGTCAGCGATTCCTTCCGCGAGCTCTCCGAACAGCTCGACGGGGCCGCCTCCCCGACGCTGACCGTGCTGACCGGAGGGCTGTCCGAGCCGCCGGCAAGGGAGTTCCTGTGGAGCCTGCGCCGGCGCGAGCCGCGCGGCCCGGTGCTGGCGCTCGTGGAGCGGCTCGACCGCGAGCGCGCCGAGGCGCTCGTGCGCCAGGGCGTGGACGACGTGCTCGAGAAGCCGGTGGACCCGGCCGAGCTCCTGCTCGTCGCGCGCCACCTGTTCGAGCGCAGCGACCTCGAGCGCCGGACCCGCATCCTGGGGAAGAGCCCCGCCATCCAGGAGATGCTGTCCAAGGTGGCGCAGTACGCGCCCGTCTCCTCCACGGTGCTCGTCGAGGGCGAGAGCGGTACGGGCAAGGAGCTCGTGGCGCGGGCGATCCACTCGCTCTCGCCGCGCGGCGCCCATCCCTTCGTGGCCGTCAACTGCGCGGCCATCACCGAGACGCTGCTCGAGTCCGAGCTCTTCGGGCACGAGCGCGGCGCCTTCACGGGCGCGGTCGGCCAGCGCAAGGGCCGCTTCGAGCTCGCCGACCGCGGCTCGCTGTTCCTGGACGAGGTCGGCGAGATGCCGGCCGCGACCCAGGTCAAGCTCCTGCGCGTGCTCGAAGAGCGCGAGTTCGTGCGGGTCGGAGGCAGCGAGACCGTCCGCGTGGACGTGCGCGTGATCGCCGCCACGAACAAGGTGCTGCGCGAGGCCGTCGAGAAGGGAGAGTTTCGGCGCGACCTGTACTACCGGTTGAACGTGCTGCACATCGACGTTCCGCCGCTGCGCGAGCGCCGCGAGGACATCCCGCTGCTCGTCCGCAGCTTCATGCAGGAGCTGGCCAGCGAGCATGGCCGCGATGCCCCGGAGGTGAGCGAGGAGGCGATGGCCATCCTCCAGAACTACGACTGGCCGGGCAACGTGCGCGAGCTGCGGAACCAGGTCGAGCGCATGCTGGTTCACACCTACGGGGCGCGCATCCGGCCCAAGGACATTCCGGCCCACATCTACGATCGCGCGAACCCTGCCCGCCTGCTGCCGGTCGCCCCCGCGCGCGAGGGCCCCACCGACGACCGCGGCACGGAGCGCGAATTCCTGTACCGCTACCTGTTCGAGCTGCGGCGCGACCTTTCCGAGATCAAGAGCCTGCTGGAGGAGTCGGCCTACCGGGGGCCCCGGCTGCGCGAGATCCCCGTGCACGCTCTCGAGGAGACGGCCGAGGTCGAGGAGCGGGACCGAACCCCGCCGGCTGCGGGGCCTTCGCGAGCGGGTGCGGAGTCCGCGAGCCCGGCCTCCGGCGGCGCGCAGGAGCTCGGGTTCCGCGTGGGCATGAGTCTCGACGATCTGGAGCGGCGCGCGATCGAGCTCACGCTGGCCGAGGTTCGCGGCAACCGCCGCAAGGCGGCCGGCATCCTGGGAATCGGGGAGCGCACGCTCTACCGCAAGCTCAAGGAGTACGGACTCGCCTAGCGGCACGCAGACTCCCGCCCGCATCCCACCCCGTCGTCCCCCAGACCGTCGTCACCCGCGCGCCTCCACCCCTGGCCCGATCGGTCTCCGCTCCTTGACAAATACCCCAGGGGGGTATTAACGATCTGAAGCATATACCTCAGCCGGGTATCCGGTCCGGCGCCAACCCGACGAGCGAGGCCCGATGCCAGCCGCGAAGAGATCGGCCCACCCCACCACAGGCGCCCTGCGCGGCGAGCCCGCCCGCAAGGCCTCCGTCCAGCGCCGCCTCAAGCGGATCGAAGGCCAGGTGCGCG
>DATBJW010000051.1:0-42649 GCA_036556205.1 Gemmatimonadota bacterium | reverse complement strand
GCGAGACGGGAGGCATCGAGCATGGCATTCTCCTCTGAGAAGCGCGAAGTGGAAAGCGCCCACGACGGTCCCCACCAGGGCCAGCCGGTGCTGGCCGCGGGCGAGCCACTCGAACGGGCCACGGCGGCGATGGTGCTGGTCCACGGACGCGGCGCCTCGGCGCGCGACATCCTGACGCTCGCTCCCGAGCTCGCGCGGCCGGGCGTCGCTTTCCGGGCGCCCCAGGCCCGGGGCGGAGCATGGTATCCGAAGAGCTTCCTGGCGCCCATCGCCGAGAACGAGCCCTGGCTCGGCTCGGCCCTGGCCGCCGTCGGGGGCGTGCTCCGGCGTCTGGGCGAGGCGGGCCTGCCGCCCGAGCGTACGATCCTGCTCGGGTTCTCACAAGGCGGGTGTCTGGTCCTGGAGTTCGCGGCCCGGAACGCCCGGCGCTACGGAGGCGTGGCGGGGCTCTCGGGTGGACTCATCGGTCCGCCGGGCACGCCGCGAGACTACCCCGGATCCCTGGCCGGCACGCCCGTCTTCCTGGGCTGCGACGAGCGGGACCCTCACGTCCCCGCTGAACGGGTGCGCGAGACCGCGAAGGTGATGGAGGGGATGGGAGCCACGGTCACGGCGCGTCTCTACCGCGGCCTCGGGCACACGATCGGGCCGGACGAGCTCGAGGCCGTGCGCGCCATGCTGGAGTCTCTCGAAGAGAGCCCGCGCTGAGCGCGCGCCGGCCGCGGCGCCGGCAACCCTGCTTCTACTCCCGCGCCACCAGGCTCTCCAGGATCCGCCGCTCGAGCTCGCCCGCGTCGGGATCGGGCGTGACCCGGTACTGGACCTGACGCTGGAGCCTGACGGAAGCGGTCAGGACCTGATCCTGCCCGTCCCGCCCCACGCGCAGCGGCAGGGCCGCCCCTTCCCGGTTCGCGTACTGGCTGGTGAAGCGATCGCCCCAGCCGTCGTCGGAGCCGACCTCGACGTCGCCCACGGCCAGCAGGACGTCGCCGGCCTTCACCCCCGCCTGGGCCGCGACGCTGCCGGAGCTGACCGCCCCGACCACGATCCGACCCTGCGCGTCGGCCGCGGTCGAGACTCCCAGGAACGGCGTGGAGGTCTCGCTGCGCTCGACCGCGAGCCCCGCCAGCGCCAGGGTCTCGCGCACGGGCAGGTCGTCGCGGCCATCCACGTAGCGCTCGTAGAAGCTCCTCACGTCGGGGTCGCCCGCCTCGGCGACGAAGCCCAGGACATCCGCGGTCGTGAACCCCTCGCCCCGCGCGTAGCGCTCGGCGTAGAGCCGCCGCACGACGTCGTCCAGCGAGTGCCGGTTGCCGGTCGCGTGCCGAATGCGGAGATCGAGCATCAGGCCCGTGAGCGAGCCCTGGGGATAGTAGACGTAGCGGTTCCCCAGGACCGGGTCCACCCAGGTGTCGAGGCTCGTGTCCTCCAGGGCCCGGCGCTCGGGCTCGCCGTCCACGCTGGCCAGGTTGTTCTCCACCTGCCCCAGGAACTGCTCGCGCGAGAAGAGTCCCGCGCGCGCCATCGAGAGGTCGCCGTAGTAGTCGGTGACCCCCTCCGAGAACCAGAGCAGCTCCGAAGGCTGCCAGGTGTCGTAATCGTAGGGCCACATGGCGGCCGGGCGGATGCGCTTGACGTTCCAGAGGTGGAACGTCTCGTGGGCGACGAGCGAGAGGACGCCCGGCAGCGCGGCGTCGAAGGACTGGCTGACCGCGGGCGGCAGGATGTCGAGGTGCGATTCGGCGTGCTCGAGGCCGCCGTAGACGGTCCCGATCCCGATGTAGAAGAGGGTCAGGTAACGCTCGTAGGGCGCGGCACCCACGATCCCGTTCTGCACGGTCAGGAGCTGGTCGATCGAATCGCGCAGACGCTGGCGCTGCCCTTCGTTGAAGGCGTTCGCGGGATAGACCGCGAGCTGGGCGGGCCTGCCGCCCGCCCTGAACGAGTCGAGCTGGAAGTGACCGAGGAAGGTCGGGGCGTCCACCAGCTGATCGAAGCTGGCGGCCGTGAATCGGAAGGGGTCGCCGGTGGGCGTCAGCGCCGTGGCCGCCTTCCAGCCGGGCGGCAGATCCAGGACGAGCTCGGCCGGCCGGTCGGTCCGGTCCTCCTGGTAGACGAACAGGTTCGTCCCGTTGAAGAAGGCGAAGTCGTCGAGGATCCGGCTCTTGTCCAGGTCCAGCGAGTCCGCGAGCACGTCGTAGGTGAGCCTCGCCACCCGCGCGCCCGCGGTGCTCACCCGCCACGTGTCGGGATCGCTCTTGTCCCAGTCCAGCGGCCGGCCGTCGGCGTCGGTGGCCGAGAAGTTCCGCACGTTGCGGGCGTAGTCCTCGATCTCGTAGGCGCCGGGCGTCCAGGCCGGTAGGCTGGCCCGCAGCTCCTCGCCCGGATCCGCGAACTCGGCCGTAACGCGGAAGAGCCGCGTCGCGGGGTCCGGCACGGCGACCCGGTAGCGCACGACTTCGCCCTCGACCCCCGCCGCGACCGGCGCCGGCAGGCAAAGGACGACGAGCGGCAGGAGCGCCAGCCAGGCGCGCACGGGGACCAGACGCCGGTTCATCGTTCGCTTCGTGCTCCAGCGTGAGAGTGGAGGTGTCGCTTCGGTGACGCGAGGCGCGCTCAGCCGGGCCGGAGCTCCCGGTCGAGGGAGAGACCCGGCACGCGCTCGGGCGCGGCAGGGTGCCGCTCGCCGTCGCGGCAGGCCGGGGGCCGGCGCGACTCGGCCGCCAGCTCGCGCAGGAGCTCCAAGCGCGAGGGGTACTTGAGCGCCACGACGTGCGCGGCGGGGCGGGCCCCAAGCTCGCGGCAGGCCGGGCCCGGGGTGGAATCGGCCTGGAACGCGATCTCGGGGCGCGGGGCCAGCAGAGCGAGCGTCACGAGCACGGACCATGGATCGATCATGCGGCGGAACTCCTGCGCGGGTGGAAGGGGCGCGTGGCTGGAGCATTGATCGCACGGGTCCGGGGCTGGAACGAGAATGGGACGGGCACGACTCCGCGGAAGCGAGCCGCACCCGGGCTGTGACGAACGGTGACGCCGACGGCTCCGAGACGTCCGGCGCCTCAGCGCGTGCCCGGCTCGAGACGGATCACCTTCGGGGTCACGGGCGGCGCGTTCGCGTAGGCGGCCCAGACGGCCCCCGTGGCCGGATCGATGTCCATGTGCCGGATGAGCGACGAGCCCGTGGGCAGCGGGAACTCGGTCCAGCGCTTCGTGGCCGGCTCGAAGCGGGCGATCGCGTCGGCCCCCGCCTCCGCCACCCAGACCGCGCCGCTCTTCGGGTCCACGCGCGCCACGTAGGGGAGCGCGTCCCGAGTCGGGAGCGGGTGCTCGGTGAACCTTTCCGTGCGCGGGTCGAAAACGACCAGCGAGCCCCCCGAGTACGTGGGGATCCAGAGCGTGCCGTCGGCCGCCACGTCCAGCCGCCGGGGACCGGAATCAGGTGACGGCATCGTCCAGGCGCGGCTCTCCCCGGAAGCCGGATCGAAGCGGACGATACGGTTGCCCACGAGCTCGCTGATCCACAGCGACCCGTCCGGAGCCACGCGCAGCTCGTAGGGGATCGGGCTCCCGACCGTCTCGGGGTTGGGCGGCAGATCGTAGGTCCGCATCTCCCCGGTCGCCGTGTCCAGGCTCCCGAGCTCGATCGGGTCCTTCGTGAAGTGCCCGTTGTACCAGATGCGCCCCTCCCGATCGAGGGCGATGCTGTGCGGGTACATGCCGATGTCGTAGGTCTTCCAGTCGCCGCCCGCGGGATCGAAGCGGGCCATCTTCTCGGGACCCCCGAGCAGCACCCACCACACGCCCTGGGGGTCGATCTCGAGCGCGCGGGGGTTGGCCTGCGGCACGGGGATCGGGATCTCCTCGTAGGCGCCCGAGGCGGGGTCCAGCCGGTACATCACATGGCCGAACATGCCGGTCACGATCACCCGTCCGGCGCGGTCGAGGATCAGGTCGTGCGGCAGCTCGCCGGGCTGCGGAAGGTCGTACTCGGTGAAGACGGCGCGCGCCACCTCGCTTGACGCGCCGCGTTCGGCCGCCGGAGCCGGTGCCCCCGCGGCCTCGCCGGGGTCGCCGGACTCGGCGAGGCTGGTCACGAGCCAGTCGGCGGTGGCCTGGGACTCCCGCTCGGGCGAGATGATCGGGAAGCCCGTCTGCGCTCCCGCGAAGGAGAGCATCTTCTCCACGGACGCGACCCATTCCGCGCGCGTGCGCGGCCGTCCCTCCACCCGGGCCACGGGCGCGCTGAACTGGTGGCATCCCGTGCAGTCCAGGATGAACCGGCGCTTCGTCTTTCCATCGGGGAGCGATCGCAGCCAGGCCGAGCTGTTCGGCGGCTCGAGCCCCCCGGACTGGCGCGAGAGGACGAAGTCGAGGTCCGCGGCGCCGTCCGCCGCGACCGAGTCGCGCGCCGCGGGCTGGAAGCCGTACCCGTGCGCCTCGAGGCGATAGACCGCGGCCGTGAGCGGTGGAAGCTCGTAGCGCCCCTTCGCATCGGTGAGGACGCTCACCGCGACGCGCCGCGCGGCGTCCCGGGCGGTCACGAAGATCCCCGGCAGCGGCCGCGCGGCGGAGTCCGAGACCGTGCCCCGGAGCCGGGTTTCCGCGGCCTCGCCCGAGCGCGGCATGGCCTGGCTTCCGCAGGCCGCGGCGATCGAGGCCAAAAGGAAGGCCGCGAGCGCGACCGGGAGGATTCGAGGTCGTGGCGTGGACATTGCCTCAAGCTCGGGCGAGCTCGGGCGTCGCGAAACGCGGAAGTGACGAACGCGGGCGCGGGCGGGACGAGCCGCCGCGCCGCCCGGCCTGGCGTTGATCTGGCGAGGGGTCGGTGCCCGCGGTCAGGGACGACGAGCCGCGGTCGGGGCCGTGACGTCGAGGGTGATCGGTTTCGTGAGGCTCACGTTGCCGAAGGAAATCCGCACGGGCACCTCGTAACGTCCGACCGCGACCGCGGAGGCCACCGAGAGCACGACGTGGCCGCGCGTCGTCGCGTTGGGCTCCGCGGCCGCGGGATCGAACTCGGCGGTGACCCCTTCCGGCGCGAGCGGGCTCAGGAACAGCTTTCCGTCCCCGAACACCTGGTCGGACTCCACCACCATCTCGATCTCGGGCGTGGTCCCGCCCTGCGGCGCGCTCACGGTGTCGGGTGTGAAGGTCACGTTCAGCTGTGCCTGATCAGGGGGGTCGAAGGCATCGTCCTGACACGCCGCCAGGCCCAGCACGACCGCCAGGAGGGTCAGATGAGCTCGGATCGCGATCACCTCGGCACCTCCCCAGGCGGCTTGGACGTCCGGCCGGGACTCGAACCGCGGCCCCTTCGGCACCGGGCATGGTAGGCATGGCCGCCGCGGCACGCCAGAAGCCTCGTCCGAGGCTCGCCTCCTACAGCTTCCGCAAGAGCAACACCACGAGCGACACTGTGAGCGTCAGGAAGACGTAACGGAAGACTTCCGGGGTCATGTGGACTGCGTCCACGTGGAGCTTCGCGACCACCTGATCGTAGAGCAGGATGCCCAGGAAAACTCCGACGGCGAGCAGCACGAACTCGCGCACCGCGACGCGCATGCGAGACCTCCCCGAAGGTTGCGCGTGAGTCCGCGCAGGGACTCAGCGACGGTTGCGTTCGGGCATTTGCCGGAGCCGGCTAACAGCGTGTATATTTAACAACTTAGCCGCTCAAATGGCATTGGGAAGCAGGGCCGCAGGGAGCTCCTGACCGCCGCGCGGCGCATCCCCGACGAGGCATGAAGATCGCCGTCTGCATCAAGCACGTTCCGGCGCGTGACTCGCGCCTGCGCATCGCCCCGGACGGGCGCTGGGTGGAGGAGCGCGACCTCTCCTTCGAGATCAACGAGCCGGACACCTACGCGCTCGAGGAAGGGCTGCGCATCAAGGAGAAGCTCGGGGGTGAGGTGCTCGTGGTCACCGCCGGACCCGCGCGCGCGGCCGAGGCCTTGAAGCGGGGCCTCGCGATGGGCGCGGATCGCGCCATCCATCTGGTCGGTGATTCCTTCACCGACGGCGACGCCCAGAGCACCGCCCGCGCGCTGGCCGAAGCGTTGCGTCCCGAGTCTCCCGACCTGGTCCTGGCCGGGGTGCAGTCGGACGACAAGGGCTACGCCGCGACCGGGGTCATGCTGGCGCAGATGCTGGGCCTTCCGCACTCGACCCTGATCATGGAGGTCGAGGTCGGGGACGGCCGCGTCAAGGTGAAGCGGGAGATGGAGAGCGGCTGGTTCGAGTGGCTGGAGCTGCCGCTCCCGGCCGCGCTCACGATCCAGTCCGGGATCAACCAGGTCCGCTACGCCACGCTCAAGGGGATCATGGCGGCGAAGAAGAAGGAGATCCGGCAGGTCCCGACGGACGGCTCGGCGGGGCAGGGCCGCACCCGGCTCGAGGGGTTGGCCTTCCCCTCCAAGGAGTCGAAGGCCGAGATCTTCGAAGGCGACCCCAAAGAGGCCGCGCGGAAGCTCTGGGAGCGACTGAAGAAGGACGGACGGCTGCGATGAGCGGGTCCACCACGGCACGGAGAGTGCGCCGGTGAGCGGCGAGATCTGGGTCTTCGCCGAGGAGCGCGGCGGCGCCGTGAAGCCGACCTCGTGGGAGGTGCTGGGCGCGGGCCAGAAGCTCGCGCGCGAGCTCGGCCGCCCGCTGGCGGCGGTCGTGGCCGCCTCCGGAGCGGCCCCTGCCGCGGAGGCGCTCGCCGCCAGGCGCGTGGACCGCGTGCTCGCCCTGGAGGCGCCCGCACTCGAGCCCTACACGCCCGACGCGCACGCCGCAGCGCTGCGCGCGGCCATCGAGGCGGACGGCCCCGCCCTGGTGCTCTTCAGCCACACGTACCGGATCCGCGACTTCGTGCCCCGGCTCGCGGCCGAGCTCGACGCACCGTACGTCCCCGACTGCGTGGGACTCTCGGCCGGGGAAGGCGCGCCGGTCCTCGTGCGTCAGGTATTCCAGGGGAAGATCGACGCCCGCGTGGCCGTGACCGGCGGCTCGCCCGTCCTGGCCACGCTGCAGAACGGGGCCTTCCCCGCCGACGCGGTGGAGGACGGCGCCGCCCCGGCTCCGATCGAGCGCCGGCGGGCCGCGCTCGGCGAGCCCCCGACCCGCACGCGCGTTCTCGAGGTGTTCGAGGGCGTCAAGGACAAGGTGGACCTGACCCGCGCGGAGGTCATCGTGGCCGTGGGCCGCGGCATCGGCAAGCAGGAGAACCTGAAGGTCGCGCAGGAGCTGGCGGAAGCGCTGGGGGCGGAGCTCGCGGCCTCGCGTCCCGTGTGCGACAGCGAGTGGCTGCCGATGGACCGCCAGATCGGAAGCTCCGGCCAGACGGTGGCGCCGCGCGTCTACGTGGCGATCGGGATCTCGGGAGCGATCCAGCACCTGGTGGGTATGAAAGGCTCGGGGACGATCGTCGCCATCAACAAGGACCCGAACGCGCCGATCTTCCAGGTGGCGGACTACGGGATCGTGGGCGACCTGTTCGAGGTCGTCCCGGCGCTGACCGCCCTCGCGCGGGGAGGTTGACCGTGACCACGTCCAGGATCGTAACGGCACCGCATGAGCGCGGCGGTACGCTGCCCTTCTCCGGCTACGAGGGCCTCACGCCCGAGGAGCTGGATGCGCGCATCGCCGCGGCCAGGACGGCGCTCGGCGACGAGCTGCTGATCCTCTGCCACCACTATCAGCAGGACGACATCTACAAGTTCGCGGACCTGACCGGCGATTCGTTCCGGCTGGCCCGTTTCGCCGCCGAGCGCACCGACGCCCGCTGGATCGTGTTCTGCGGCGTCCATTTCATGGCCGAGAGCGCCGACATCCTCACGGGCCCCGACCAGATCGTGATCCTGCCCGACATGGCGGCCGGCTGCTCGATGGCCGACATGGCCGATCTGTCCAGCGTTGAGACGGCCTGGAACGAGCTCCGCGAGCTGGGCCTGGCCGACGACGTGATGCCCGTCACCTACATGAACTCGGCGGCCAACTTGAAGGCCTTCTGCGGCGAGCGGGGAGGCATCGTCTGCACGTCGTCGAACGCCGACGCCGTGCTGCGCTGGAGCTTCGAGAGGAAGGGCAAGGTGCTCTTCTTCCCCGACCAGCACCTGGGGCGCAACACGGGAAAGAAGATGGGGATCCCGCTGGCCGAGATGGCGCTCTGGGATCCCGAGCAGGAATACGGCGGGAGCTCGCCCGGGTCACTCGCGAAAGCCCGGCTGCTCCTCTGGAAGGGCCACTGCTCCGTCCACCAGATCTTCCAGCCTCAGCACGTGGACTGGTGGCGCGCCGAGCAGCCCGGGATCCGGATCCTGGTCCACCCCGAGTGCCGGATGGAGGTGGTGGACAAGGCCGACCTGGTGGGCTCCACCGAGTACATCGTGCGCACCGTGTCCGAGGCCGAGCCCGGGTCCAAATGGGCGGTGGGCACCGAGGTGCACCTCGTGAGCCGCCTCGCGAGCAACTTCCCCGACCGGCAGGTCCACTTCCTCTCCCCCACCGTCTGCATGTGCTCGACCATGTACCGCATCGATCCCGAGCACCTCTGCTGGGCGCTCGAGAACCTGCGCGAGGGAAGCGTCGTCAACCGGATCTCGGTGCCCGAGGAGACCGCGCGCTGGGCGCGCGTGGCGCTCCAGCGCATGCTCGAGGTGCGGTAGGACCCTTCCTCGCTCACCCCGACGTGCAGAGCGGCATCTCGGCCGGCCGGCCGCGCACCAGCGCGAACGGCGTGAAGGCGATCTCCGGGCCGCCCGGGGCCGGCTCCACCAATACAGGGTTGACGGGGCTCTGCGGCAATCCGCCGGTGACGAACGCGACGGTTACGGACGGGAATGGCGCGTGCCGGGGGATGACGGGACGGACCTCAGGTCGCCGACTCGTCCTCCCATGCCTCACCTCGATTTTCCTCGGAGCCGATCGAGGGGGGAGTATGACACTCCGGCGAACGGAGGACTAGGGGTGCGGGACCTCGCGCCGCGCTTCGGCGAGGCAGGCGACCAGGACCCGCACGTCGTCCTCGGTGGTGCGGTAGTTGGAGATGCAGGCTCGCAGGGCGGGAGTGTGGGATCCGAGGCGAGTCGTCGAGAGCCAGGCCTTCCCCGAGCTCACCACGTGGCGGGCGACTGCGTCGAGATACTCGGCCGAGCGCCCGTCGGGCCGCCAGCGGTCCACGAAGCAGACCAGCGGCAAGGGCGTGCTGCTCACGATCCCCCAGCCCGCGCGCTCCAGCTCGTGCCGCAGCGCGCCGCCGAGAGCCACCTGGTTGCGCAGCACCGCGGCGTATCCGTCCCAACCCGCCACGGCGAGCGCCAGGAGCACCTTGAGCCCCGCGAAGCGGCGCGACCACGGCAGCGAGCGCCGGTAGGGATCCTCGACGTCGGGCGCCTCGGCATCGCGCGGCATGTACGCGGCCGTGACCTCGCAGGCGCGCTCGAGCGGCTCGCTGTGCCGCGTCAGGTAGAAGCCGGCGCCCATCGGCGCGGACAGCCACTTGTGGGCGTCGAAGGCGATCGAGTCGGCGCGCGCGACACCGGCCAGAACGTGCCGCAGCTCGGGCACGAAGGCCGCGGCACCGCCCCACCCGGCGTCGGCGTGGAGCCAGAGCCCTTCGCTCTCGGCCACATCCGCCAGCCGGTCCAGCGGGTCGATGGCCCCGGCACCCGTGGTGCCCGCCGTGCCCACCACCAGGAATGGGAGCGACCCGGCACGGCGGTCGGCGGCGATCCGCTCGGCGAGGTCGGCCGGGTCGGCGCGCCATTCGGCGTCCACGCGGATGGCCCGCACGCACTGGCTTCCGAGCCCGCAGAATCGGGCCGCCTTCGCGATCGAGCCATGGCCCTCGGCCGACATGTAGAGCACGGGCTCTCCGGAGAGCGCCCGCAGGCCGCGCTCCGGGAAATCCGGGAACGAGTGCGCGAGGGCCGCCACGATCGCCGTGTGGTTGGCCTCGGCTCCGCCGGACGTCAGGGTCCCGTCCGCCCGCTCGGGGGCGTAGCCGAACGCCGCGCCGAAGGTCCGCACGAGATGCCGCTCGACTTCCACGGCGAACGGGCTGTGCGCCCAGTTCGCGAGCTGGGGGTTGAAGGCCGCGACCAGCGCGTCGGAGGCGATGCCGAGCGTCGTCGCCGCGGGAACGAACAACCCGAAGCAGCGCGGGTGCGACGTGTGCGTCTGGTGGCGCCACAGCCCTTCCACCGCCCGGTCCAGCGCCTCGAGGGCATCGATCGGCGAGGCGAAGTCGAACCCCGCCACGAGCTCGCGGACGGTCTGCGGGTCGAAGTCGGCGCCGACCGCGTGGTGCGAGACGCGCTCGAGGTAGGCTTCGATGGCGCGCACGGTCTTGCGCCAGACCGCCGTGCGCGACGACTTGCGCAAGAGCAGCGGCCGGGCGGCGCCGCCGTCGCGGGGTGCCGGACGGCGGTGACGCGGCGGCGGCGGATGCTCTTCGCGGGCTTCGGGAAGTGGTGGCGAGGTCACTCCGGTGAGGTCAGGATCGTGAGGGTGAGTCGGGGCTAATAGGCGGCCGGCTGTGACGGCCCGGCAAGCGTGCGGGGACGAGCGGGAAAGGGGCTGACGCCAAGCGCCCGGCGGCTGGGATTGCCGAAGGGACGAACTGCGCCGCCGGGATGCCGAGGGAGGGCCCCGCGCGGGGAGCCCTCGGCCGCCGGTTCAGAAGGAAAGCACCGTGAACCCCGTCTCGAGCCGCGGATGGATGTCGTCGCCGACCAGGACGCGACCCTCCGCGAACCAGTCCAGGTTCGAGCTCACGTCGAACTCGACGCCGAAGACCCCGTCCAGCACGGCACCGTCCTCACCCGCGCCGGTCAGGAAGCCGATTCCGCCACCGGCATAGGGCTTGAAGCCGTAGCCGGGCCTGAAGAAGGCCTGGAACTCGACATTCATGCCGAACGTGTCGCCGTCGCCGCCGAGCCCGAGCGAGGCGTTCGGCTGGAACCGGATGGCGGGTGTCAGATATCCCAGGTTGACGTGCCCGCCGAGCAGGAAGTTGCCGTCTTCGAGATCCGCCCCGACCCGCGCCCCGAACCCCCGGCCGAAGGACTGCTGCGCCGCGAGCGCCGCCGGCAGGACGGCGGCCACGAGGAGCAACGACGCGGACCAGAGGAGCTTTCGCATGCATCGCCTCCCGGGTAGATAGCTGGTTTCTCCGACGGGAATCGGGCGGCCGGCCGCCGGACCCGTTTACCGCCCGGCCCCGCATGGAGTTCCCGCGCCGCCGCAGGCTTCCTCGGAAGGGGGGGCTCCACGAACACCGTTTCGATCCGCCGCGTGCTGGTCCTCGGAGCGACGGGCGCCATCGGCGCCCACGTCGTGCGCGCGTGCCTGGCGCGCGGCTGGGAAGTGCGCGCGCTCGTGCGCCGCGGGAGCGCGCGCGAAAACCTGACCGGATTGCCGCTCGAGGTCGCGGAGGGCGACCTGCGGGAACCTCGTACGCTGGCCCTGGCGTTCGCCGAGTGCGACGCCTTCGTGCACGCGGCCGGCTTCTATCCCGCCGCGGGCATCTCGCCGGCCGCGGCCGTCGAGGCCGGCCTGGCCAGCGTGCGCGGCGTCCTCGAGGCGGCGGCGCACGTGGGAGTCAGCCGCGGAGTCTACGTGTCGAGCGCAACGACGCTGGCGGCGGGAGGATACGCCGGCGCGCCCGCGACCGCCACGGCAGGCTCGCCCTCTCGAGGGCGGGGCACGGTCGCGTCCGTCTCGCGGGGCGCCGGACAGCACGCGCCGGGCGCCTACCGCCAGGCCAAAGCGGCCATGGAGCGGCTGGCGCTCGAGAGCGCACGCAGCGGCCTCCCGCTGGTCGTCGTGAATCCCACGCTCTGCCTGGGTGAGCACGACCGCAAGCCCACCTCGGGAAGGCTCGTGCTGGAGATCGCCGAGGGACGCATGCCCTTCTACCTCGAGGCCCCGGTGAACGTCGTCTACTCGGGCGACGTGGGACGCGGGATCGCGGCCGCTCTTGCGGGCGGACGGCCGGGCGAGCGCTACCTGCTGGCCGGCGACGACACGACCTTCGGCTGGCTCGTGCGGCAGATCGCCTACGAGGCCGGCGCGCGGCCACCCCGCCTGCGCGCGCCCTTCCTTCTCGCTCGAGCCGCCGCCCCGCTCGTGGACGCGCTCGCGCGCGCCCGCGGCGCGCAGGGCTTCGCGAGCGTGGGTCTGGACCTGCTCTCGGCGTCGCGCCGCTTCGACGGATCGGCGGCGCCCGAGCTGGACCTGCCCGAGCCCACGCCCGCGGTCGAGACCGTGCGACGGGCGGTGCGCTGGTTTCGAGAGGTGGGGATGCTGAAGAGCCCGCGCTCAGGCCCCGGGCGAGGTCGAAAAAGTCGCGGTTGAGGGCTGCCGACCGGGTGTCTATACTCGCTACTGGACCGGCTGCACCCTCATCAGGAGGTTCTCGTGCTCTGGACGCTGGTCGTGATCCTGCTGCTGCTCTGGCTCTTCGGGTGGCTCGTCCATCCCTTCGGGGGAGGTCTCATCCATCTGCTGCTGGTGATCGTCCTGATCCTGGTCATCGTGCGGCTCGTGACCGGCCGCAGGGTCTGACGCGTTCCACGAGTGCCGCGACAGCGCTCTCGAGCGGCACCCCTTCAACCGCGCCCCGCCGTGAGCACCCGGTCGAGCAGCCGCTGCGGAAGCACCCGCCGCGCGAGCAGGGCGACGCGGGCGTGGAGCGGGGCCGCGTAGCGGGGCCGCGGGCGGCGCACCGCGAGCGCGTCGGCGATCTTCTCCGCGATCTCCTCGGGTTGCGCGGCAATCCGCAAGCCCCTCTGGAGTCGGCGACCCGCCCCCTCCACGCCCGCGCCGTACGGGCCCGCCACCTCGGTGACCGAGCGCGAGGCCAGGGCCGCGGCCTCGGCGAACTCCGTCCGCACGAAGCCGGGCTCGATCACGACCACCTGGATCCCGAAGGGCTCGAGCTCGACCCGCAAGCCGTCCGAGAGCGCCTCGAGCGCGTGCTTGGTGGCCCCGTAGACCGCCGAGTACGGCCACACGATGCGGCCCGCCACGGAGCTCACGTTCACGATCCTGCCGCTCCCCTGACCGCGCATGACGGGGATCACGAGCTGCGTGAGCGCCAGCAGGCCGAACACGTTCGTCTCGAAGTTGCGCCGCACCGCCTCGAGCGGCACGAGCTCGAGCGGCCCGCGCTGGCCGTAGCCCGCGTTGTTGACGAGCGCATCGATCCGGCCGTAGGCGGAGAGCGTCTCACCCACCAGCCGTTCGCGCTCGGCGGCCAAGGCCACGTCGGTCGGGACGGCCAGCGCCTCCCCTCCGGTGGCGCCGATCCGCCCGCGCAGAGCCTCCAGCCGCTCCTCCCTGCGCGCGGCCAGCACCACGCGGGCCCCCTCCTCGGCCAGGCGCCGGGCGGTGGCCTCACCGATCCCCGACGAAGCACCGGTCACGATCGCGACCTTGCCTGTAAGACGTCTCTTCACCCGGACGCTACCCCGGGGAGTTCGCAGGTTGAGGAGAGCGCGTGCGGACCGTGCGCAGTCACGCTAACCGACCAGCCGGAACAGCCGGTGGGCGTTCCCGGACAGGATCGCCCGCAGCGCATCGGGCGGCAGCGGGAGCTCGCGGCAGGCCTGGGCCAGCTCGCCGAAGTGCGGCACGCCGGGGCCTGCCCAGTCGCTTCCGTACAGGGTTTTTCCAGCGATCGCCTCGAGGCGCGGGAAGTAGCGCGTGAGCAGGTGCCGCGGCGGGATGCTCGAGATGTCCAGGTACACGTTGGGGAAGCGACGCACCAGGAAGGAGGCCTGCTCGGTCCAGAACGGGCGGCCGCCGTGCGCCAGGATCAGCACCAGCTCGGGGAAGTCGATGGCCACGTCCTCGACCAGGAGCGGGTCGGCGAGGACGGTCCGCGCCCGGGGGAAGGTGGAAGTACCGGTATGGACGACGACCGGCACCTCGTGCTCCACCGCCTTCTCGTAGATCGCGCGCAGACCGGCCAGTCCGTCGCGGTAGGCGTTGGGGGCGAAGAGCTGGTGGGAGGGATGGATCTTGATGGCCGAGAGGCCCAGCTCGCCGAGCACGTGATCCATGTCGGCGCCCGGATCCTCGCTGAAGCGCGGATGCACCGAGCCGTGACCGAAGAGGCGGTCGGGCGCGGCCGCCACGTAGCGCGCGATCCACTCGTTGATCTCGCGCGGGTACCCCATGACGTCGGGACTCACGTAGCCGATCAGCCCGAGCCGCGAGACGCCGGCCTCGTCCATGAGCTCGATCAGGAGGCCCGGCTCGTAGGAGATCTCGCGGAGCCGCGCGAGGCCTTCGGCGTCTCTTCCCTTCTGGAGCAGCGCCTTGGCGCCGGGGGTCATGACCTCCCAGGGAATGACGTGGACGTGAATGTCCACGACCGGCACGAGCGTGGAACCACCGGCCGCCTGCGCTCCCCCCGTCCCCGCACCCGGCGTCGCCCCGGGACCCGTCATCCCGCCTCGCGCCGGATCGGCGTGAGCGCCCGGATCGCTCGCCGCGCCGCCTCCGCGCGGGGCTGGAGGTCGGGGTCGGCGTCCTTCCAGAGCTCGGCGACCTTCTGATAGTGCTCGCTCGCCTTGGCCGGCTCCCCTCGCTCGGCGTAGAGCTCGCTCAGGCGCTCGTGGGTTGGAACCAGGACGAACGAGTCCAGCTCGCGACGCTCGAGCCAGGGCGTGTTCACATAGCGCTCGTAGACGGCGACGGCCGAGTCGGGCTCGCTCGCCTGGTCGTAGGCTCGGCCGAGGAGCGGCAGCCAGCAGATCGGGCAGCCCGGCTTCTCCTGCCGGGCCCGAAACAACGCGGCGGCGTCCAGGGAGCGGCCTTCGGCCAGCGCCAGGTAGCCCGCGACTGCCAGGCTGTCGTTGGCTATCCAGCGTCCCTCGATGGATTGGGCGGGGGCGGCGAATTCCGCCATGAGCGATCGCAGCCTGCCTGGCTCGTTCGCCGCCCAGTAGAAGGCGGCCAGCGTCTCGTAGGGCCGGTCCAGCGGCTCGAGCGCGGCCAGAGGATGCCGCTCGAGGGCCGCATCGACTTCGCGCAGCCCCTCCTTGGGGTTGCGCCTGAGCAAGGCGTCGTCCAGCCCGATCAGGATGGCGCCGCGCAACACCTGGTTGGCCAGGCCGTGCTCCTCCTGGGTCGCCATCGCGTTCCGTAGCCGGCCTTCGGACTCGGAGAGCCTGCCGCGCAGTCGCTGGAGCTCGGCGATCTGGACATTCAAAAACGGACCCCAGGCCGCGTCGTCGGCCCTCGTCTGCTCTACCTCCCGAAACCGTTCCTCGGCCCCGACGTAGTCCCCTCGGGCCGCCGCCACCGTAGCTGCCTGGAAGATTGGGCCGGGTTTGCCCCTGAACCTGCGGGCGAAGAGCTCGAGCGTCGAGCGCGCGCCGCTCGAATCGCCGTGCGCCACCTGGGCGTCGATCAGGTTGATGTAGCTGTTCACGAGCAGTGAGTCCAGCCCGAGCGCCCGCTGGGTCAACTCGATCGCCGCCCCGTAGTCTCCCCGCTCCAGGTACAGAATCGCGAGGTTGTTCAGCGCCCAGGTATCGTGCGGGTATTCCTCCAGCAGCGACCGATAGGCGGCGATTCCTTTGCTCGTGTCCCGGATCACGTAGCTGGCATAGGCCGCGAGCGTCAGGTACCGCTCCCGGGGGGTCAGCCGCTCGCGGTTCTCGTAAGCTTTCGTGAACGCCTGAACGGCGCGGGTGGGCTGCTGTCCCATGTTGCCCAGCGCGACGCCCAGCTTCCGCCAGGCCATGGCGAAGCCCGAGTCGGTCTCGACCGCCTCCTCGAGCAATTCCACACCGGTCGTCATGTCCAATCCCCCATCGAGCGCACGCACCGCTTGCGAGTACTTGCGAAGGGCGTCCAGCGACGGTGTCGTCACCTTCTCCAGGGATTCGCCGCTGCGGATCGTCTTGAGGGACTCCCCGATCTTCTCGCGCATCCTGTCCGACAGGCGGTCGATGGCGGCCACGAGCCCGGTCGAGTCGCGCGCCGTCTCGCGGAAGGCGGCCAGCGCCTCCCCGGTCCCGGGACTCAGAAGCTGCGCCGAGAGCAGGTAGCCGCTCCCCGCCGCACCCACGTCTCCTGTGAGCACGGCCTTGATCCCCTCGCGCTGGGCGACCTCGCGGGCGAGTGCGGCGTCGAGCGGAGCGCCAGCGGGCTTCTCCATCCGCGCTAGCGCGTCGCGCACGTACTCCGGCGGGACCACCGTCACGAGGGAGGACTGGGCCAGGTCCACGCGCAGGGCCTCGGTCAGCGTGACCCCCAGCAGAGAGTCACGGGTGTGATTGTCGAACTCCGCGAGCAGGATTCGCTCGCGCGGGTCCAGCACGCCCGCGGCCACGAGCGAGGCGGCCGGGCCCACGCCGAGCTCCCTCGTGATCAAGTAGGCCGCGGCGAGGAGTCCCCAGAAGGCGAACGCGAGCACGCCGCCTCCGATCGCCCGGCGCCAGGTCAGCCAGTGGCGGCCGTCGGCGGGTTGGGCGCCCGCGCGATCGGACGTCGGCGACGGAACGGAAGATTGCTGCGGGGCCGATCGGCCGGCCGAGAGATCCCGGGCATCCCGCGGCGCGCCGGAGCCGCGGGAGGCCTGGACGATCGCCGTCGTGACGATGATGGGAAGGCCGATCGCGAGCAGGGCCACGGCGCCGGGCATGAACCAATCCGGCAACCCCAGCTGCGCAATGAGGAACCGCACCCCTCCCACAACGAGCAGCGAGGCGATCGCGTAGATCGCCAGCACCTTGGGCCACGCCCATCGGCCTCGACGCGCCACGCCGCCGTCCCCGGGCCCGCCGCGGGCCTCGGCCGGCGCGCCGACCGCGAGCTCGCCCGCTCCGCCCGCGGGAAGCCTCGAGACCGCGAACAGCCGCCACTCGCCGGGAACGCCTTTGAGGTCGCGCACGCCGCGGTCTTCGAACGCGAACCCCGAGCCGGCCAGGGCGTCGTGAACGGCCCCCGAGACGAGCACCTCTCCCGCGCCGGCGAGCTGCGCCACGCGGGCGCCGATGTGCACCGCCAGGCCCCCGATGTCCCGTCCCTCGCCCTCGACCTCGCCCATGTGCACGCCGGCGCGGATCTCGAGCCCCAGGTCGCGCACGGCGTCGCGAATCGTGCAGGCGCAGCGGATGGCGCGCGCCGGGCGATCGAAGACGGCCAGGAAGCCGTCGCCGGCGGTGTTGATCTCGCGGCCGCCGAAACGCGCGAGCTCGCGGCGGACGAGAGCGTGATGGTCCTCCAGCAAGGCCCGCCACACGCGGTCGCCGAGCTCGGCGGCGCGCTCGGTGGAGCCGGCGACGTCGGTGAACAGGACCGCGGCCAGGAACCGCTCGGAATCGGTCACGCGCCGTCCTTGAAAGGGGGGGCCGCGAAAAACCTGCCCCCGCGAGCCCCCTAACTCAAGCCCGCGAAAGGATCCGCTGACGGCCCTCCGCCAGGCGCGTCCGGGCTCACTCGAGGCGCTTCTCCCCTCAAGCCTGCGACCGGCCTGCATCCCTTCCACCACATCCGACTTGCGACTGGTCACGAAAATCCGGTGATTCGTCCCAGCTCATTGTGCCGGGCAGGTAACGGATGCTATGATGGCCGTTCCACATCAACGGTCCGGACGCTGGGTATGTCCTTTTCCATCAATGGGTTGCATAAAAGAGAAGGCGCTTCGCCCGCGGCTCCGGCCGCCGGCCGTCGCCGGCTCATCCGCTGGGGCGTGATCTTCGGCGTATGGCTCGTGGTGGCCCTCCTGTTCTCGAGCCAGGGCATCTTCTATTTCCGGCTGCGCGGCGAGGCAATCGCCTGGGGCGACGTGTTTCTGCGGCTCTGCGGGATCCTGACGTGGGCCGCGATGACCCCCTTCATCTTCTGGGTCTCCCACCGCTGGCCGATCGCCAGGAAGGGTTGGCCCAGGACGCTGCTGGCCCACGGCCTGGCCATCCTGGTCGTGCTCCCGGTCGACATCGGAAGCTTCCTGCTCATGAACGAGTTCCTGTTCCACGCGATCGTATGGAACGGGAACCCCCCGCTGTGGGAGAAGTTCGTACGGCTCACGGCGGAATCCTTCGGCTTCAGCATCTACTACTACCTGGGTGTGGTCGGCATCTGTCACGCGCTCGACTACTACGATGGGATGCGCGAGCGCGAGCTCTCCGCCTCCCAGCTCGAGGCCCGACTCTCCGAAGCCCGACTCCAGCTCCTGCGCACCCAGCTCCAGCCCCACTTTCTGTTCAACACGCTGCACACGATCTCGGCCCTGCTTCACGAGGACGCGCGGGCCGCCGACCGGATGATCTCGCGCCTCTCCGACCTGTTGCGGCTGACCCTCGACAAGAGCGAGGAGCAGGAGGTCACACTGCGCGAGGAGCTGGAGTTCCTGGACCCCTACGTGGCCATCGAGCGAACCCGCTTCAACGACCGGCTCACGGTGATCGAGGACATCGCACCCGAGGCGCTCGACGCGCGGGTGCCGAGCATGCTGCTCCAGCCGCTGGTCGAGAACGCGGTGCGGCACGGGATCGGAGCCCGCTCCGGCGCCGGACGCATCGAGATCCGCGCGCGCCGCGACAACGGACGGCTGGCGCTGGAGGTGCGCGACGACGGGAACGGCCTGCCGAACGGGCGTCAGGGCGTGCAGACGGGGGTCGGGCTGGGCAACACGCGCGCCCGCCTGCGGCAGCTCTATGGGGAGGACCACCGCTTCGAGCTGGCGGACGCGCCGGGCGGTGGACTGAAGGTCACGATCGAGATCCCGTTCCGGGAACCGGTTCCGACGAGCGAGGGAGGCTGAGCATGGACGAGAAGAAGAAGATCCGGGCGCTGATCGTGGACGACGAGCGGCTGGCCCGCAAGCGCCTGCGCGCGCTCCTCGCCGAGGATCGCGACGTCGAGGTCGTGGGCGAATGCGCCGACGGCGCCGAAGCCGTGATGGCGATCGAGCGCGACGCCCCCGATCTGCTGTTTCTCGACGTGCAGATGCCCGAGCTCGACGGCTTCGCGGTGCTCGAGGCGGTGGGCCCCGACAAGATGCCGGCGGTCGTGTTCGTGACCGCCTACGACCGCTACGCGCTGCGGGCCTTCGAGGTCCACGCGCTGGACTACCTGCTCAAGCCCTTCGACGAGGAGCGCTTTCAGAACGCGCTGCAGCGCGCCAAGGAGCAGTTGCGGAGCGAATCGGCCGGAGCGCTGGAGCAGCGCCTGATGGCCTTGCTCGAGACCTTCAAGTCCGGCCAGACGCACGTGGACCGGCTGCTGGTCAAGGCCTCGGGGCGGGTGCTGTTCCTGAAGACCGACGAGATCGACTGGATCGAGGCGTCAGGCAACTACGTGCGGCTGCACGTGGGGCGCGAGTCCTACCTGTTCCGCGAGACCATGAACGCGATGGAGGCCAAGCTCGACCCGGCCAAGTTCCTGCGCATCCACCGCTCGACGCTCGTGAACATCGACCGCATCAAGGAGATGCAGCCCTGGTTCTCGGGCGAGCACGTGATCCTGCTGCGGGACGGCACCGAGCTGCGGCTCTCGCGCGGCTATCGCGAGCGCTTCGAGGAGCGGCTGAAGAGCACGCTGTAGCGGCTGAAGAGCAGGCTTTGGCCGTCGAGGAGCATCCTGCAGGGAAGGCCCGCGCCGATCAGTTCTGCCCGCCGGGGGGAGGTCCACCCCCGTTGTTCAACGTGGTGAACATGATCGTCTGAGTCGTGGCGTTGCCGGCGTTGTCGGCGACGCGCACGCGCATCGTGTGGAGCCCATCCGCGAGCTCGATGAGGCCCGGCACGCGGCTTTCTCCCTGCTCACCGTTGTAGCCGTTGATGAACGGCTGAGAGACGTTCTGTCCGTCGATCAGCACCTCGAGCGTTGCGACGAAGACCCCCGATCCCGAATCCGAGAGGCGGACCAGAAACGCGGGGCGGCTCGTCTGCACGAGGGCCGCGTCCGCCGGCTGAACCACGCTGACGGCGGGGGGCGTGTTGTCCTGGCCGCCGAGGGGGTCCTCGTCGCTGCAGCCGGCCCATGCGAGCAGCGCCAGGGCGGCCGCGAACGCGATCTTCGCGCTGCGGATCGTGCGAATCATCGTGCTCTCCTGACCGCCCCTAGCTGGCGAATCGCTGCCGTACGGCGCGGCCGGTGTGTGGGTCGCACGGCGAGCCAATGGGTTTCTTGGCGAGCGGGCGACCCACCGCCGGCCGCGCCCGCTCGGAGGACACCCGCCGCCGGGCGCTGCACCCCACCCCTCGACGCTTGGGGGCGCGGGCGCCGCGACGACGGGACGCCTCCTCGCGGGAAACGAGCGCGGAAGATCCGGCTCGCGCGGCCTCAGAGACCGAAGTTCACGCTGAACAGGTGGTTCTGGGTCAGGCGCCCCAGGTCCCGGTACGCGTAGTCGATCCCGGCGTTGAAGCCCCCGAAGTCGTACTCCAGACCGCCGCCCAACGAGAGGCCCTTCGAGGCCCCCTCCTCGTTGCCCGCGGCGCCTTCCAGGTCGAACTCGTCCTGCTGGAAGAACCAGCCACCGCGTAAGGCAATCGAGGCCGTGCGCCCCTCGGCGCCCTCCGTGCCCCCGCCCGCCAGCGCCAGGTCGCGCCGGTACTCGGCGCCCAGCGAGAAGACCTCCTCCTGGTTGTTGGGGTTCCAGAACTCGCCGGCCAGCGTCAGGTTGTTCCCGCTCTCCTCGACCACGTTGTAGCTCAGACCCGTCTTGAAGATCGCGGGCAGCGTGAAGGATCCCGAGCGCTGCTGCGCGCCGCGATCCCGCCGCGGGAACAGGTTGTCGGGCAGGTCGATGAGCGGCGACTCGGTGTTGTCGCGATCGTCGAGCTGGTCCGGGTCCACGTTGAAGAAGAGTCCCGTGCCATCCAGCTTGAGCTCGCTCCCGATGTTCTGCACGACGAACGCCAGCTTGACCGTGCGCCCGAAGAGCGTCGTGTGGTAGTTCGAGCCGAAGTCGAACGCGACGGCGGTGCCGCTCACGTCGGCGATGGACTCGTTGACGATCTTGGCCGTCACGCCGGCCGAGAAGCGGTCGCTGATGTTGTGCGCGTAGGAGATGCCGCCGGACAGGCTGTTCGAATCGAAGTTGAAGCCCGCGCCGTCGGGCTGGAGCACCGTCGTGACCTCCTGGCTGGGCAGGTCGAGCACCTCGAAGAAGGCGCCCACCACCCCCTGTCCGCCAAACACCGGGGCCGCCACGGCGCCGTAGTTCAGCGTCACCTCCAGGGGCATGTTCACGTAGGTGTAGAAGGCCTGAGGGTTCTCCATGAAGCCCAGGCCGGCTGGATTCCAGTAGATGGACGTGATGTCGTCGGCCGCCGCGGAGAACGCGCTTCCTAGCGCGGTCCCGCGGGCCCCGACGGGGATCGTCAGGAACTCCGCCGCGCGGGATCCCACGTTCGAGAAGTTGTCGTCTCCGGGGGACGTGTCGCCCACGTCCTGGGCCAGGGCCGCCCGTCCGCCGACGAACCCCGCGCCGATCGCGAGCCCGACCGTCAGGGCCAGCTTCCAGCGTCTGTTCATTTCCTGCCTCCTTGGCGATGCGTCGTCTCAGGCTGCGGCACCCCGGGGCCGGCCGAAGCCGGCCCCGGGGACGGCGGCTCAATTGGAGCTGATGTCGTTCTGGATGATGGACAGGAGACCCAGCTTCGTGTTCCCGTCAGGCGTCGTCACGTGCCAGTAGTAGGTACCGCTCGCCGCCTTCAGGTTGAACCGCGTGCGCAGGTCCCACACCGCCGTGCCGCTGCCGTCGTTGTGCTCGAGCACCCGCACCAGGTTGCCGCTGACGGTGTAGATGCGGATCGTGCACTCGGGAGGCAGGTTCACGAACTCCAGCCGCTGGCTGTCCTGGCTGAAGTCCCAGACCGCGTTCGCGACGTACGGGTTGGGAACCGTCTTGATCCGGTCGAGGTCCGCGGCCGACGGGTCGTTCGAGCCGCCCGCGAGAGACAGCCGCCAGCGTGCGCCGGGGTACACGTTCACGATGGCCTGCGCATTCGTGACGAGCGCCGGGATGTAGCCCTGGTTCGCATCCCCGTACGTGAAGGGGCCCGCGATCGGATCCCCGTCCGTCGTGGGGAGGCGGCCGAAGTTGCCCAGCCGGTCGCCGCCCGGATCCAGCCGAACCACCCAGACGTCGCCGTTCTGCGGCAGCTGCTTCAAGCCCTCGATGTAGATGTCGTTTCCGGGCACGAGCAAAGCGAACGTGTCGCCGAGGTTGAGATTGATCGAGTTCGTGAGCGGCCCGGCGCCGGGATAGATGTGCTCCTTCACGCTGCCGCAGTCGGCTCCACCGAAGACGGCGGCGGTGCAGTCAGTCGCCGGCGGGAGGGCATCGGGCGTTCCCGTGATGAAGCCCCAGTTGTAGCCGGCGATGAAGTCCTGCGGCGTGGAGGGGTTGTCGGGCCCTTTGGGCTGGCCGCCCTGGGGCACGATCTCGCCGCCCGGCAGCCTCCGCAGCGTTCCGGTGTAGCTGCCACCGCTCACCGACCACGTGAGCTCGTAGGATGCCGCTCCTGTGTAGGAGCCGCCCGTAAGCGAGTATTCGCGGAAGGCACCGCCGACCTTGCGGCCCGTCGACAGAAGGACGTCATCCGCGAACGAACTGCTGGCCACGTCGTGCGGCCGGCTGGCCGCGGTCTCCTCGCCGCCGAGCCTCAGCAGCCCGACCGACTGGCCGTTCACCTCCAGGTCCTCGATGTGCGCGAAGTCCATCGCGACCACGAGGTTGATCGCCAGATCCGGCCCCACGTCCGAGGGATTCGTGTCCAGCGAGAAGGCGAGCGGCGTCTGGGTGCCGACGTTGAAGCGCGGGGAGGTGAAGAGCGTGCCCTGCGTGAACGAGCCCACGCTCGGCTGGACCGCGTTCGACACCGCTCCCGTGCCGTCGTCCCAGTGGTACCAGACGATGTTCGAGCCCTCCGCGACGATGTACCCCGGCTCGCCCGTCTCCGTATTCGCGCCTGTCGGATCGAAATCCGCCGGCAGGATCGAGTCGATCACGAAGAAGAAGTCGCCGCTCGGGATGTTCAGGTCGCGCAGGGGCGACAGGGTGGCCTGGACGATCGCGTTCGAGCAATCCAGCAGGTCCGAGTAGGCTCCCGTCGCCGGGTCGATCGTGGCCGCCGGCTCGCTCGTGTCGCAGACCGTTCCGTCGGCCTTGAGCGCGTTGAACTGCAGGCTCGCCGCGCTGAACGAGCTCGCGTCGGAGCGCGGCCGCACCGACTTGACTTCACGAGGCTGGAAGGAGATTCCGCCCGAGAGCGAGATGCCCGGCCCGCGCAGCGTGTTCGACGGGTTGAAGTCGAACGGGACGACGTCGTAGAAGTAGGTGATGCCGTTGATCAGGCCCTGGTCCTTGAACGAGAACTGCAGACCCTGGTCCGGCAGAGTGATGAGGGTCCGCACACTGGTCGGAATCGTCACGACCGTGTCGCCGACCGTGAACGTGCCGAACGTCGTGTCGTCGACCTGGGTGACGCCGTCGGCCAGGTCGAAGATCGCCAGAGTGTCCACGGTGGCCGGGTCGCCCGACGTGGAGCGCACGACCACGTAACCCTCGAAGTCGAACTCGCGGTACAACGGGTCGAACGCCGGGTTCGTCGGATCCCCCGCCACATTGAAGAATGGGTCCGGCTCCTGGGAGATGTCCGTCCAGGCGATCGTCACCTCGCCGTCGCCCGGGATGAGCGTGAGGTCGGGCTTGACGGGCGGCGCCGGCGCGAGGAACCCCGCGTCGAAGATGACCTGAGCCGCGCGCTGTACGGTGATGACCTCCTCGAGGACCGGGTCGTTCGGATCCGGCAGGAAGCCCGGCCGGTCGCCGCCGCAGGGCGGCGGGCCCAGGTCGAAGCAGCGATTCGGATCGACGTTCAACGCGGTGCGCCCGTTGGCGGCGTTGGCGAAGACGTAGCCGGCCACGGTGCGCTGCACCTGTCCGGGTTGGAAGGTGATCGGCCCCGAGATCTCCACGATGCGCACGTCGGCGGCGGTGGCGTCGATGAACGGCGCGCGCGCGCCGATCCCCGCCAGCAGGTCGTACATGTCGCCGTCGGTCGCGGGGTCGGGCTGGGGCCGGCCGGAGGACGGGTTCGTGGTCAGCGTGAACCGCACCATGCCCAACGTGTCGCCCACGTCGCTGACCGGGCCCTGGAAGAAGGTCACGCCCACGAAGCCGGGAGGATTGGGATTGAACTGCCCTTCGTTGAAGTCGTTGTCCCAGCAGATGCCCAGGTTCGTGGCCACGGTTTCGGCGCTGCTATTGTTGGCGCCGGGGGGCACCAGCGGGACCGCCGAGCACCGGTCGTCCACCGCGTTGGCTCCGATGTCCATGTCGGACGCCACGCCGACGAAGGCGTCGTTGACGATGTTGGTGCCGATGTTCTCGACGTCCCAGACCACGAAGATCACCTGGCTCAGGCTGCCGAACGTGAAGGCCATGATGCGCTGCCGCACCTCGAGCCCGATCGGAGTCGTGACGTCGGCGGACTGGTTCGAGTCGAAGTACATGTTGATGCAGTCCTTCTGGCTGAACAGCAGCGGAGCCCCGGACGCGTCCGAGAACTCGGGATACCACTGCGCCAGGTCGGCCGCATTGTCCGAGCACAGGATGTCTCCGCCCGTTCGGTCACTCGATCGACCGGGGATGTACTCCGAGAATCCCCCCGAGAAGTCGTAGCCCTCGGAGACGATCTTCGTGCCGTTGACCAGGCCTCCGACCCAGATGCCGGTCGAGAAGACGTAGTTGTTCGGGCTGTTGCCCGGGAAGAAGCCCGCTCCCGATCCGGAGCGCGGGTCGAAGCCCAGGATGCCCTTGTTGTCGAACACGAACTGGACGTTGTTCACGTTCATGACCGCGACGTCCAGCGTCTGCTGCAGGGCCGCGTTTCCGCTCTTCTTGCCCTTGGACCGGTCCCGGTCGCGATCCGCCTCCGCGGCGCCGGCGCGCGGCACGACGGCGACGGCGAGCAGGATGAGCGCCGCCCACAAGGGGCGTCTCGCCCACAGCCGCACAAAGGGATGTTCCATACCTGACCTCCCGTTCCGAGGATGTTGAAGCTCTGCCTTGTGCGGCCCCGGATGCGGGCCGGTCCCCGAGTGGGGGCCGGCCCGCGGGGCGGACGGATCCGCGTTGCTCAACCGGGGCTCGAGTGCATGTGCGAGCCCCCTAGAAGCGGAGTTCGACTCCCAGGCGGTACGTGCGCTTCGGACCGCCGACCAGCTCGTCCTGGGTCGCGAACGCGAGGCGGCCCATGATGCGCTGCTCCTGACTCGTCACCACGCCGTCTCCGTCGATGTCGGAGAACCTCCGGAACTCCTGCGTGAGCGCGCCGCTCGGGGTGCTGGTGTCGATGTCGGCGAGCACGATGTCGCTGGACACCTGCTGCTCGGCCAGCAGCGTCTCGTTGCCGGCCAGGAAACGATCGCCCGTCGTGTTGTAGACGCCGTTGTTGATGCCGGTGGCGCCGAACGGGATCGCCTGGTTAACGTTGAGCGGGTTGTCGTTGTTGAAGAGGTTGAAGATCTCGAAGATCGCTCCCAGCTCGACGTCCGAGGCCAGGTTGAAGTACTTTGTGGCCCGGAGATCCGTCTGGAACGTGGACTGCGCGCGGGCCGAGTTCGGGGGAGCGATGAAGATCCCGTCGTTCACCGGCTGCGGCGAGTACGGTAGGCCAGACGCGAAGCGCGTGGTCGTGAACACGCCGAAGTTCGAGAACACGCTCCCCCAGGTGGAACCCGTCGCGAACTCTTTCGGGAAACGCACGCTGAAGGTGGCCGCGAGCTTGTGCGTCACGTCGAAGTCCGCGGGCAGCGGTTGCGCCGCTGCGTCGATCGGGTTGTCCTGGGTGTTGTTGAAGCCGCGATTGAACGTGAACTGATCCTGGTCAGAGTCGGTCACCTTGGAGTCCAGGTACGAGTAGGTGACATCGCCCGACCAGTAGTCGGCGAAGCGCTTCGTGAGCGTCAGGTCGAACCCGCGCACGTTGCCGTTGTTCACGTTGAAGAGTTGGCTCATCTGCCCGGCCTCGGGCGTCACCACGAAGCGTGCGGCGCTCCCCTTTTCGATGTCCCGGTTGTAGGCCACCAGGTCCAGCACGAAGTCGTCGGAGAGCAGGTGCGTGATGCCCAGCTCGAAGGACTTGGTCTGCTGGAAGTCGAGGTCGGGGTTGCCGACGATCGCGTTGGAGTTCAGGTCGTTGGCCAGGATGTCCGAGGTCATGTACAGGTACATGTCGTCGAAACCCGGCAGCTGGTTGAAGACGCCGTACGAGAACCGGACCTGCGTGTTCTCGGTCACGGGGTGCGCCACGCCCAGGCGCGGCGCGAAGGCAGTCTTCGTTTCGTAGTCCCGCAGGGTCGAGCCGTCGCCGTCACGGTCCACTCGCGCGATCCCCGGCACCTCGGGCAGCTCGGTGTTGTGGTCGAAGTAGTCCACACGGCCGCCCAGGTCGAGCACGAAGTCGCCCAGGTCGATGCGGTTCGTGGCATAGAAGCCGAACAGACGCGGCTCGACGAAGTACTGCGAGTTGAACAGTCTGCTGCTGAGGGCGATCCCGAACTTGCGGATGTCGAAGAACTTCAGGTCGACGCCACCCTGCAGCCGGTCGATGCGCGAGACCTGCATGTCGAGATCGGCGCGCGGGTTCCAGCGCGTCTCGTGATTGTTCGACACCAGATCCGCTCCCGTGGCGGCCGACATGTCGCCGCGCGGGAATCCCACGGTGGGCAAGGGGAAGCCGGAGAGACCCGAGCCGTTCGTCACCGCCCCGATCCCGTAGATGTCGGGACCGCCGCCCGTCGTGTTGGGCGGAGTCGGGATCTGCGTGCCCAGGTTCAACGCCTGGCGGATGGTCTCGATGTCTTCCCAGGCGTTCGATCCGTCGTAGTTGTCGATCAAGCTCTGGACCGAATCCTCGAAGAAAGTCTCGTAGTCCGAGAACTTGAAGTTCAGAAAGTCTTCGCCGCCGACGTTGCCATCCAGCAACGGGAAGCCATTCGCCTGGTCCGTGGGGTCGTAGGGCTGCCCCTGCTTGAAGCCGTCGTTGAAGTATCCCACCCGTGCGTCCAGGGCGAGCGAGCGATCCTCCTCCTGATAGAAGATCTGCCGAAGCGAAGCGACCGCGAAGTCGGTCGTCTCGGTGAAGACGGCCAGGTTGAAGGGGTTGAAGATGGACCCGTAGATCAGATTCCCCGTTCCAGCGGCCGGGCCGCCGACGCTGCCCTGGTCACGGCCCCGCGTGTAGGAGATCTGCAGGTCCGTGGTGGCCGTCGGCGTGAAGGCCAGCTTGCCGGCGAAGGAGTAACGGTCGAAGAAAACACCCGGCGTGAAATCGGTATTGCCGTCGTTCGACAGGAAGTCGTTCTCGTCGAAGAAGCCCGGCGCGTTCGCGTTCAAGTAGTCCTCGACGAACGTTTCGATGTTCCGCGCCGGCAGGTCCGGCCGCACGTTGAAGCAGTCCTCATCGAGACAGAACTGATCGGCGCTCACATCGACACCCACGCGGCGCCCGACCTCGATCACGTCGTCGAAAGCCATGTCGAAGCCGTTGCTGTCGTTCGTGCCGCGGGTGCCCAGCAGATCGCCGGACAGGAAGAAGCTGGCCTTGCCGTCGGACAGGAGCGGCCCGCCCACATTGCCCTGCATCTCGTACAAGCCGTTCGTGCGCTCGATGTTCATGGCGTCGGTCGTGAACCGCAGGTTGCCCGAAACCGCGGTGCCCCCGCGGCTCGTCACGACGTTCACGATGCCTGACTGCGCGTCGCCGAAGGAGGCGTCGGCGCCGCCCGTCACCACGTCGAGCTGCTCGATCGAGAACTGCCCGTACTCGAGCGGGGTCCTCTCGCCGCCCACGCTCGGCGCCGCGAGTCCCGACCCTGACACGTTGGAGTAGTCGGTGGCGTTCAGGCCGTCCACGTAGACGGTCGCGTCATCGGGCCGCGCTCCGCGCAGCGAGATGCCGCCCTGCTGCTGGCTCGCGCCCGCCGCCAGCTCGACGAGATTCTCGACGCTGGCCAACGGCAGATCCTGCACGTTCTCCTTCACGAAGCGCGACTTGGAGATCGTGTTGTCGCGCGGCACCAGCGGTTCGCGCTCGGTCACCGTGATGATCGCCGAATCGGCGACGATCACCTGGGTCGAGAGCGCGAAGTTCACGGTGGTGGTCTGGCCGGCCAGGATGCGGTACTGGCCGGACTCGGCTTGATAGCCGAGGAAGCTCGCGGTGACGGTCTGCGAGCCCACGGGAACGTTGTTGACGAAGTAGTAGCCGTTGTCGTCCGAGATGTTGCCGAGCTGAGTGCCGGCCACGATCACCTGCGCCCCGGGCAGAGGCTGACCCGTGTCCCGGTCGGTGACCGTGCCCTCCACTTTGCCCGACGTCTGCGCGGACGCCGTGACGGCGGCGAGAAGGAGCACGACGAGAGACCCCGCGAACGCGAGCATCCCCCGATGGAAAAGCGAACGCGTACGACTCATACGAGACCTCCGGATCGGATGGCCTGACCTCCGTTGGAGCGTTGACGACTTGGCGTGCGTCGCGCTCCAGCGTGGAGCGGACGGACGCGCGTGTGGCGGCGTGGGAGCTTGTTTACTCCGTCGCGTAAGGGGGTCGCAACGAGTTTGGGACGGAGCGTCGAGCAGATGTGGCGGAAGACGCAACGCGGTGGGATGAGTCACAGAATGTGCGCAAAATGCGCGCATTCGGCGAACGATCTGCGTCAATACGCACGCAACGCACACACGATCCACATTCCATGCACATTTACGAAATGCAGTTCGTCATCCGAATCGTCGGATTCGTCACGTCATTCTGTCTCTGGTCAAATTGTTGGGGTTTGCGGGAAATGCGTCGCATCGTTCAACGATCTCCCGAATCGTTCCGCGTCGCGCGAGATCTCGAGCGCGCGCGTTCTCTGGCCGGAGAGCGCGCCGCTGGCGGCCATCGCCGCCGCGGTTCTGGTTCTGGCCGCACGACGTTTTCGGAAGACGCTGGCCTAGATTAGCTTGCGAACGTCGGTCGGACCGAAGGGGAGGTGAGCAGCGTGACGAATGCGACGACGTATTCGATTCCCGCGGGAGCCGGGATCGGGCACGTGCACCTGAAGGTGGCCGATCTCGAGCGGGCGCTGGCTTTCTACACGGGGGCCCTGGGATTCCAGCTCATGGCCCGCTACGGACGCGAGGCGGCCTTCGTCTCGGCCGGTGACTATCACCACCACATCGGCCTCAACACGTGGGAGAGCCGCGGCGGCTCGCCCCCGCCGGCGGGCCACACGGGCCTCTTCCACGTGGCCATCCGCTATCCCACGCGGCACGACCTCGCGGTCGCCGTACGGCATCTGCTGGCCCTGGGGATTCCCCTGCAAGGTGCTTCCGATCACGGGGTGAGCGAGGCGATCTACCTCTCCGACCCGGATCGGAACGGGCTCGAGCTCTACTGGGACCGGCCGCGCGAGCGCTGGCCGCGCAAGGCGGACGGGTCGGTGGACGTCTTCACGCGCCCCCTCGACCTCGAGGACCTGCTGCGGGAGGCAGCCGGCTGAGCCCGCCGGGCTCTGGCCGGAGGTCCAGACTCCCCCCGCGAGGGCCTTGAGCGCGACTCGTCCCGGCCATGCGACGGCTGGTCACTCGGAACCGGCCAACATTCGTCCCTGTCAAGGGGGAGCCTGTCCCTGAGTTTCGGGGATTCGTCCCTTTTCGGGTTTCCTCTGGACACCCCCCGGGCTAGCGTGAAATGCTTTCCCGGACGCAATCTCCACGGGAACGAGGGTAGACGATGGAGCGACGCCAGGTCAGGGCTCTGGCGCTGGGATTCGGCTTCTACTCCGCGGTCGCGGGTCTCTTCGCGGTCCAGAAGCTGATCTTCTACACGTCGCGCGGCGATCACCTCGGTGTGAACGGGGTCCTCGTCACCTTCCTCGGCATCTACACCTGGGCCGCGCTCACTCCCGTCATCTTCTGGGTCTCACGTCGCTGGCCTCTGGACTCGCGCAGCCGGCGCGGCAGCCTCCTGGCCCACGTCTGCGCGCTGCTGGTGCTCGTGCCCACGGACATGGGCGTCTACGTCCTGCTGGACGAGGCGCTGCAGGGTATGACCTGGGGCCCCGACGCCCCGTCGTTGAGCGCGCGGTTCTTCAAGCTGCTCGCCTGGGGCGGTCCGGGCGACATCCTCTGGTATGTCGGGGTCGTCGCCGTCGCCCACGCCATGCGGTCCCACCAGCGCTTCCAACGGGGAGAGATCTTCGCCAGCCGGCTCGAAGCCCGACTGGCGAGCACGCGTCTCCAGGTCCTGCGCACCCAGCTCCAGCCGCACTTCCTGTTCAACACGCTGCACGCGGTATCGGCGCTTCTCCACGACGATCCGCCCGCGGCCAAGCGCATGCTCGGTCGTTTGGCGAGCCTGCTCTGGCTCACGCTGCGCAACGACGGCAAGCAGGAGGTCTCGCTCCGGGAGGAGCTCGAGATGCTGGACAGCTACCTCGAGATCCAGCAGGTGCGCTTCGCCGATCGACTCACGATCCAGCGCGACGTCGCGCCGGCGGCGCTCACCGCCAGAGTGCCGAATCTGATCCTCCAGCCGCTCGTCGAGAACGCGATCCGGCACGGGATCTCTCGCCGTTCCCTGCCCGGGCGCATCGACGTCCTGGGGCGGCTCGAGGACGGCCGGCTGCGGCTCGAGGTGCGTGACAACGGCGCCGGGCTTCCCAGGGGCTCGTCGCTGCGGGAAGGCGTGGGACTCTCCAACACGCGGGCCCGCCTGCAGCAGCTCTACGGATCGCGGCACCTCTTCGAGCTGGGCGACGCCCCCGGCGGGGGGCTCAGCGTCGTGGTCGAGATCCCGTACGTCGAGGTCTCGGAGCGGGCCGAGCTCGCGGAGCGCGTCGAGCCGGTCACGCCCCGGCCGCCTTCCGTCCTCGTTCCATCGGAGCCGCTCGACCGCTCGCGGCACGCGGCCGGCGATGCGGAAGAGGTCATGCACGCCGTGCCGGCGCTGATCTCGGACGGCGCCCTGACGGGGCTCTCGAACGACGTGCGGCCGCAGAGCTCGAACGGCGCGCCAGGGAGGCCCGAGGGCGAGCACCTCGTCCCGCGCGGCTGGAAGACCTGGGGGCTCATCGTCGTCGCCTGGCTCCTGTTCGGGCTGTTGCTGGCGGGGCAGGCCCTGATCCTGGCCGCGCCGGCGGGGGCGGGCGTCTCCACGCAGCGTCTATTCCAGCTCGCCGCCCAGAGTCTGGTCTGGTCCGCCTACACGGCCTTCATCCTGGTCATGTGCCAGCGCTTCCCGCTCGGGCGCGCGAGCCTGGGGAAGAACCTGGCCGCCCACGCGCTGATGAATGCCGCGCTCTTCCTGTTCTGGATCGTGTTCCTCGCGAGCCTGGACGGCGTCGCCCACATCGTGCCCTGGGCGGCGCCCCTGCCCAAGACGTTCGGGGAGCGGCTCCAGCGCGTCGGACACGCGTGGTTCATCGACAACATCCTCCGCTACTGGCTGGTCGTGGGGATCGGCCACGCGCTCGCCTACCAGCGCATGGCCCGGCAACGGGAGCTCGAGGCGTCCCTGCTCGAGACGCGCGTGGTGCAGTCCGAGCTCGAGTTGCTCACGCTCAAGCTCCAGCCACACTTCCTGTTCGACACGCTGCGCGCGATCTCGGCTCGCGTGGACGAGGATCCCCGCGGCGCCGACCGCATGCTCACCCGCCTGGGAGACATCCTGCGCATGGTGCTGGAAGGGGGCGGGCGGCAGGAGGTGCCGCTCGTCCAGGAGCTGCTCGCACTCGATCCTTATATAAAGATCCAGGAGGCTCGCTTCCGCGAGCGCCTGCGCGTGCGGCGCGACATCGCCCCCGACGCGGCCGACGCCGCGGTGCCGAACCTCGTGCTGCAAGCGCTGGTGGACCACGCCGTGCGCCACGGGACGGCTCGGCGCGCGGGCCCCAGCTGGATCGAGATCCGAGCCCGGCGCCGGAACGGCGCGCTGGAGCTGGTCGTGCAGGATGGGGGCGAGGAGGATGCCCCGGTGGCGGAACCGGCGGGATCGTCGGAGCGCTCCGAATCGAAGGGCTCACCCGGACCCCGGCCCGGTGCCACGGCAGGCGAGGGCGCGCTGGCGGACACCCGGGCGCGCCTCCAGCAGCTCTACGGCCCCGACCACCGGTTCGAGCTGACCGACGCCCCGGGCAGGGGGCTGCGGATCGGACTCGAGATCCCCTACCGTCTCAAGATCGGCCCGCTGCGCGGCTAGATCGCGAGCCCGGCCACCCGTTCCGCAGCGCCCAGGCGAGCACGGCCGCGATCGCCACGAAGTCGATCCCCCCCAGAAGATAGGGCCACCCGCGACCGGCGGCGGAAAGCGCCAGGAGCAGCACGCCCACCGCCCCGAAGATGGCGGCCATCACGAGCCCGTAGCGGTTGGCCGCCGCGACGTCGGGATCGGCGGCTTCGGGCTCGCGCGGCGGAAGCTCGCGGGGGCCTCCGGCCCCGGTCGGGCTGGCCGGGCCGCCCGCGGCTCCGCGGCGGCCGGAGCGGCCCCGGCGCCTACCGCGTGACATCGGGCTCCACCGCCTTGCCGTCCTTCCAGACGTAGAAGCCTCGCCCGGTCTTCTGCCCCAGCCGACCCTCGCCCACCAGCCGCCGCAAGAGTCCCGGGGGGCGGAAGGTCTCGCTCGCGAGCTCGCGATGGAGGTTCTCGGCGATCTGGAGCCGGACGTCGAGGCCGACCAGGTCCGTAAGGCGAAGCGGACCCATGGGGTGCCGGTAGCCGAGCTCCATCGCCCGATCGATGTCGGCCGCGGAGGCGACCCCCTCTTCCAGCATTCGAATGGCCTCCATTCCCAGGGCGATCCCGAGCCGGCTCGTGGCGAAGCCGGGCGAGTCGCGCACGGTCACGGCCTCCTTGCCGAGTGCGGCCACGAAGGCGTGCGCAGCCGCCAGCGCCCCGGGTGCCAGCTCGGGCGTGGTCACCACCTCGACCAGCGACATCACGTGGACGGGGTTGAAGAAGTGGAGCCCGAGCGTGCGGGCCGGGTCCGCGGCCGAGGCGATCCTGGCGATCGAGATCGAGGAAGTGTTCGTGGCCAGGAGCGCCCCGGGGGGCGCCGTCGCGGCGACTTCTCGGAAGAGGCTTCGCTTGAGCTCCAGGTCTTCGGGCACGGCCTCGATCACGAGGTCCGCCCCGGCGGCTGCACCTCCGACCTTCCGCTCGAGGCGGATGCGGCCCAGCGCGGCCTCGACCGCCTCGGGCGCAACCTTGCCCAGCTCCACGCCCTTACGCAGCCGCGTCCCGATGCCCGCGAGCGCGCGTGCGGCGGCACCGTCGGCCGCATCGGCCAGCCGCACCTCGAACCCCGACTGCGCGGCGGCTTGCGCGATGCCGCCCCCCATCGTGCCCGCGCCGATCACGGCCACGCTGCGGATGCCGGAGGCGCTGCTCATCCGCCGCTACGCCTGTGCCGTTCGAGATCGATCCACCGGCAGCCGGAGCTCATCTCACGCCCCCACGAACTCGACCCGCACGCGCCGCGGCAGGATCCCCGCCTCGGTCCCCCGATCGAGGAAGCGCTGCACCGCTTCCCGGCCGTCGGGACCGTAGTCCAGCGTTCGCGGATTCACGTACATGCCTACGAACCGGTCGGCCTGCTCGCGCGTGAGGCCGCGGCCGTAGCCCTGGGCGTGATCCAGCGCCAGGCCCCGGTGCTCGAGGCCGTGACGGATGCTCTCCCGGATCAGAGTCGCGACCTCGGCCATCGCGGTGGAGCCCAGGTCGCGGCGGATCGCGTTGCCGCCGAGCGGCAGCGGCAGCCCGGTCTCCCTCTTCCACCAGACGCCGAGATCGACGACCGCGTGGAAGCCCAGCTCGCCGTAGGTGAGCTGTCCCTCGTGGATGATGACGCCCGCGTCCACCTCGCCCGAGGCCACCGCGTCCAGGATGTGGTCGAAGGGGACGGTGACGGTGGCCAGGGTCGGGCGCCAGAGCTTGAGCGCCAGATACGCGCTGGTCATCGTGCCCGGAACCGCGACGCGGGCCCGGTCGAGCGCCTCGGGCGGCAGCGGTTCGCGGGCCACGAGCACCGGGCCGTAGCCCTCGCCCATGCTGGCGCCGGAGTTCAGGAGCGCGTAGCGGTCGGCGATGTACGGATAGGCGTGGATCGAGCAGGCGGTGACTTCGTAGGTCCCTTCCAGCGCCGCCCGGTTCAAGGTCTCGATGTCCTGAAGGACGTGCACGAGCTCGTAGCCGGGAGAGGGGACGGCGCCCGACGCGAGCCCGTAGAACATGAACGCGTCGTCGGCGTCCGGGCTGTGGGCGACGCGGATCGTGCGCGGTCCCGCGGCGACCCTCACCGGCGTCTCCCGGAAACACCGACTCTCACCGGCGTCTCTCGGAGGCGCCGACGACCGGCCGCGTCATCGAGAACACGTCGCGCACGCGGGCGTAGTCCGAGCCTCCCAAACGCGCCACGGGCTTGAGCTTTCCCACGTCGATTCGGCCGTCGGTCAGCACGTCCTCGCGGACGTGGAAGAGCAGGACCTCGCCCAGGATCAGGTAGGCCGGCTGCGTCCCGACCTCCAGGATCCGCTCCAGGCGGCACTCCATCTGCACGGGAGACTCCGCCACGCGCGGGGCCGCGACGCGCAGGCCCGGGAGCGGCGTGAGCCCGGCTTGCTCGAACTCGTCCTGCCCGTAGGGGAAATCGCCCGAGGAGAGGTTCATGGCCTCGGCCATCGGCTCCGAGACGACGTTGACCACGAACTCGCGGGTGGCCTCGATGTTGAGGAGCGTATCCTTCTTCTGACCGTCGCGGCGGCTCACGGTGGAGAGGGCGAGCACCGGCGGAGCGCTGGCCACGCCCATGAAGTAGCTGAAGGGCGCCAGGTTGCGGCCGCCCTTCCCGTCCGTAGTCGAGACCAGCGCGATCGGTCTCGGCACGATGGCCGAGATCATCAGCGCGTAGACCTCGCGGGCCGAGTGGCCCGCCGGGTCCAGGCTGCGGTATCCGGCGTCGCTCATGAGCCGTCTCGACGCGCGCCGCGAGAAGCGGGCGCCCCGGCTTCCGTCGTCGCGGGTCGCGACCGCGCGGCGCCCTTGAACTCCGGGGGCCGCTTCTCGAGGAAGGCCCGGAAGCCCTCGGCTGCGTCCTCCCCGCGGAAGAGATGGTCCTGCTCGTCATGCTCCCTGCGCAGCGCATCGGCCAGCGTCCCCTGGGCGCCGGCATACACGGCGGCCTTGATCCGCGCCACGGCTTCGGGGGCCGCCGCCGCCAGCTCCTCCGCCAGGCGGCTGACCTCGGTCTCGAGATCGCCCGCCGGCACGACGCGGTCGAAGAGCCCGAGCTCGAGCGCCTCCTCGGCCTTCACCATCCGACCTGTCCACATGAGCTCGAGCGCGCGCGCCGTCCCGACGAGGCGCGGCAGGAAGAAGGTCCCGCCCCAGTCGGGGAGCAGGCCGATCTTCACGAAGGTCTGGCCGATCGAAGCCTCGGCCGACGCGACTCTCAGATCGCAGGCGAGGGCCAGGTTGGCGCCGCCGCCCGCCGCCGCGCCGTTCACCGCGGCGATCACGGGCTTGGACGACGCGCGCAGGAGGGCCGCGATCTCGCCGCCTGCGTTCACCAGCTTCCCGAGGGCGGCCGAGTCGCCGCTCTCGAAGAGGTCTCGCAGGTAGCCGATGTCGGCCCCCGCGCAGAACGCGCGCCCCGCCCCGGTCACGACGACGACCCGCGTCTCGGGATCGCCCAGCGCTTCGCGGGCCACGGCCAGGAACTCCTGCCGCATCCCGTCCTCGAACGCGTTCAGGCGCTCGGGCCGGTTCAGGACCAGCCAGCCGACCGGGCCCCGGCGCTCGAGGCGGACGCTCTCGAGCCCCGCCGTCACGCCGCCACCCGCTCGTAGAGCACGGCCATCCCCATCCCGCCGCTCACGCAGAGGGTCGCGAGGCCCAGCTCGACGTCGCGCCGCGCCATCTCGTGGAGCAGGGTCACCGTGATGCGCGTCCCAGTGGCGCCGATCGGGTGCCCGAGCGCGATCGCGCCGCCGTTCACGTTCAAGCGCTCGCGATCGAAGCGCAGCTCGCGGTCGCAGGCGATGACCTGGGCGGCGAAGGCCTCGTTGAGCTCAACCAGGCCGACATCGGAAAGCGCCATGCCGCGCCGCTCGAGGAGCTGCCGCACGGCCGGCACGGGGCCGATCCCCATGATCCTCGGGTCCACCCCCACGGAGACGTAATCCACGACCCGCGCCAGCGGCTGGACACCGTGCTCGGCCGCGGCCTCTCGCGTCATGAGCACGAGTGCCGCGGCCCCGTCGGTGATGCCCGACGAGTTGCCGGCGTGCACGGTGCCGTCCTTGCGGAACACGGGTGGGAGTCGGGCGAGCGCCTCCACCGTCACGCCCTTCCGCGGGTGCTCGTCGGCGGTCACGGTCTGGCGTCCCTTTGCGCCGTCGACCGCCACGGGGACGATCTCGGTCTCGAAACGCCCGGCCGCGATCGCGCGCTCGGCACGGTTCTGGCTCTCGGCCGCGTAGGCGTCCTGCTCGGACCGCGGGATTTCGTACTGGTCCACCAGGTTCTCGGCGGTCTCGCCCATGACCTGGCCGCAGAGCGGATCGAGGAAGCCGTCGCGGTACATGCCGTCCACGAGCTCGCCCGAGCCGAGCCGGTAGCCCCAGCGGGCCTGGAGCAGGAAGTAGGGGGTGCGGCTCATGGCCTCGTGTCCGCCCGCGAGCACCACGTCGGCGTCGCCCAGGGCGATGGCCTGCAGGCCGTTCACGATCGCCTGCAAGCTCGAGGCGCAGGCCATGTTCACGGTGAAGGCGGGAACGTCGTCGGGGATGCCGGCGCGGCGCGCGACCTGGCGGGCGGTGTTGGGGCCGTTCCCCGCCTGGCGGCCGTGGCCGAAGACGACCAGGTCCACGTGCTCGGGGCCCAGCCCGGCTCGAGCGAGAGCGCCCTTCGCGGCCTCCGCACCCAGCTCCGGCGCCCACATCTCCGCGAAGGCGCCCCCGAACTTCCCGATGGGAGTGCGCACCGGCCCGGCGATCACGATCTCGGAGAGATCCCGAACCTTGCGGGTGGACATCAGCGGATGGAGCCCGACGAGTGCGGCATCGGGAAGGAGCTCGAGGGCCGGTGGGTGGCGCGGGACCTGCTCCAGCGGTCAAAGGGCCGGCGCGTGGTCCGCACGGCGAGCCAATGGGTCTCCTTGGCGAGCGTGCGGAGCCACCGCCGGCCCTGGCACCGGAGCGGGCGCGACCACGACTGGCCCTGGCGAGCCTTCTGCTCGCCCGCGCTCAGCTCAGGCTCACCCATACGCTCTTCACCTGCGTGTACTGCTCGAGCGCGTGCATCCCCAGGTCCCGGCCGTAGCCGCTCTGCTTGTAGCCGCCGAAGGGCGACGCGCTGTCGTAGACGTTGTAGCAGTTGATCCAGACCGTACCGGCCTTGATCTCGCGGGCCATGCGATGGGCCTTGCCGATGTCGCGGCTCCAGACGGCGGCCGCCAGGCCGTACGAGCTGTCGTTGGCGAGGCGCGCCGCCTCGTCCACGTCCGAGAACGGGATCACGGCCAGGACCGGCCCGAAGATCTCCTCGCGGGCGATCGTCATGTCGTTCCGGACGTTGTCGAAGACCGTGGGCTCCACGAAGAACCCCTTGCCGCCGTCCACGCGCGCCTCGTTCCCGCCGGTCTTGAGCTCCGCCCCCTCCTCGCGCCCGCGCGCGATGTAACGCAGCACCTTCTCCTTCTGTTCCCGGGAGACCAGGGCGCCCATCCGGGTGTCGGGCTTGAGGGGGTCGCCGGGTACCAGCTTCTTCGCCCGGCCGACGAGCTTCTCCACGACCTCGTCGTGCACGTCGCGCTGCACGAGCAGCCGGGATCCCGCGGCGCAGACCTCGCCTTTGCCGTAGAAGATCCCGCTCGTGGCGCCGCGGATGGCCGCCTCCAGGTCGCTGTCGGCGAAGATCACGTTCGGCGACTTTCCGCCGAGCTCCAGCGAGACGCGCTTCAATGTGCCCGCCGCGCGCTGCATGATGTCCCTGCCGACCTCGGTCGAGCCCGTGAAGGCGACCTTGTCCACGTCCGGATGCTCGACGAGCGCGCGGCCGGTGACCGGTCCCGTGCCGGTGATCACGTTCAGCACGCCGGGCGGGAAGCCGGCCTCGGCCGCGAGCGCGCCGAGCCGTAGCGCCGTGAGGGGCGTTTGCTCGGCGGGCTTGAGCACGACCGCGTTTCCAGCCGCCAGGGCCGGGGCGAGCTTCCAGGCCGCCAGCGAGAGCGGAAAGTTCCAGGGCACGATCGCCGCCACGACACCCAGCGGCTCGCGCAGCGTGTAGTTGAGGTAGGGCCCGCGGACGGGGATCGTCTCGCCGTGGATCTTGCTGGCCCAGCCGCCGTAGTACTGGAAGTTGTCCACCACCGACGGCAGGTCGATCTTGCGCGACTCGAAGATCGGCTTGCCGTTGTCGCGGGTCTCGAGCTCGGCCAGCTCGTCCGCGTTTCGCTCGATGAGCTCGGCGAGCTTCCACAGCAGCTTGCCGCGGTCCGCGGCCGAGAGCTTCCGCCACGGACCCTCGAACGCCGCGCGCGCCGCCTTCACGGCGCGATCCACGTCCTCGGGACCGGCCTCCGGCACCTCGGCCAGCACTTCCTCGGTGGCCGGGTTGATCGTCTTGAAGGTCTTGCCCGAGGCGGCCTCGACGTACTCGCCGTTGATGAAGAGCCGCGGCCCGGGGATCGTCGCCGTCGTCATGCCTGACTCATCCTCTCTGGTCGGCGGGCCCGGCGGCCGATCTGGTCAGCGCGCCTGGCGGCCGCCCCCGCGTCAACGAACCGTGAATTGCTGGACCATGCCGTGCAGGTAGTGGGGCCTGCCGTCCGCCGTATCCCCCACGTAGCAGATCACCACGTACTCGCCGGGCTCGAACGTGGTGGTGAAATACGCGTGCAGGCCGGGAGAGAGCGCCGACAGGCCGCTCGCCCAGCGTCCCGGCGCGGGACCGGTCTCGCCGGCGTCCGTCCAGCGGACGAACTCGTCCAGCGTGCGGCCGGGGTCCAGGCGGTAGAGAAACGCCTGGTGCATCTGGGCGCCGGGATTCTCGACGCGAATCGTGTGCCGTCCGGCGGTAGGGGGCTCGGAGAACGTGAACCCGTACTCGCCGAGCGTCAGCGTCAGGTCCGCCGCCGGCTCCGCGGTCGCGCGCGCCGGCCCGGACGCGATCTCCACCGCCTGGAGCATCCCGCGCTTGAGATGCGGCACGCCGGCCGAGTCCGGGGCGTAGCACACATAGGCGTACGAGCCGGGCTCGAGGAGCATGGTGGCGTCCACGGTCTCCCCGGGCCCCACGGCGCCGGGACCTCCCACCCCGATCACCCACCCCGGCATCGGCCGCGGTGACTCCAGCTCGGCCCGCAGATCCGCGACGGTCTTTCCGTCCGCGAGACGGTAGAGCTCCATGTGGTGCGGCTGCCGTCCGCGATCCTCCAGCCGCACCTGCGTGACGCCCGCGGGAATCGGCTCCTGCGGCGCGAAGGCGTACTCCGTCGCGACCACGGTCACGACCTGGGGGCCCGGATCCGCGGCGGCCTCCGCCGCCGGCGCGCCCGTCTGCGCCGTCGTGTCCGCTGCGGACCGGTCCTCGCCGGCGCTGCGCTGGCGGCATCCCGCGGCCAGCGTGAACGACAACAAGACTGTGACGATCCAAATGCGCCGCACGACTGGGCCTCCACGCATCCTCATCCTACCGTGAACTGCTTGGCCATCCCGTGCTGGATGTGCGGCTTGCCGTCCTCGTCGTCGGGCACGAAGCAGAGCAGCGCGTACTCGCCCGGCTCCAGGTTGACCCCGAAAAGCTCGCGATCGCCCGGCTTCATCGGCGCCACGCCGCCGATCGGCTTGCCGGGAGGCTCACCGGCCATCCCGGCTTCGGTCCAGGCGACCAGATCCGCCAGCGACTTCCCGGGAGCGAGCCGCCAGAGCGACAGCTCGTGCGGCTCCGTGCCCTCGTTCTCGATGGCCAGCACGTGCGGGCCCGGCGCGACCCTGCCCGTGACCTGAAACGTGTAGTCCACCAGCTCGACCTCGATGTCTCCCTCGGGCTCCGGAGGAGCGGCCTTCGCGCTCGTGGGCGTGACCTCGACCGTCGTCGTCATCCCCTTGGTGCCGTGGATCACGCCGTCGGGACTGGGGATCCAGCAGGTGAAGGCGTAGGTCCCGGGCTCGAGCAGTGCCGTGGCGTTCGATTCCTCGCCCGGGACGATCGCATTCGGGCCGCCCTCGGGCGCCGCCCACTCGGGCAGGCTCGCCTCGGGACCGCGGCCGCTCATGGCCTTCACGTAATCGGCGGAGGTCTTTCCGGCCGGCAGGCGGACGATCATCAGGTGATGGAGCTCGGCACCGTGATTGATGAGCCGCAGCGTCGTGAGCCCGGCGGGGATCCTGGCCGGGCCTTCGAAGCCGAAGTCGGTGGCCACGTACGTGACGACGTTGGCGCCGGGGATCGCGGGCACGGCCTCGGCTGCGGGGACCGTGGGAGCCGGCTCCAAGGAGGCGCTCCCGGCAGCCGCAGCCGGAGCCGCCGCCAACGCAGAAGCCTCACCCCGCCTCGCCGCCGACTGCGGCCCGCGACCCTCGTCCGCCCGGCGGCAAGCCACGAAGCCCAGGGCAACCAGGGTCGAGATGACCGTGAGATTGCGCACGGTGCCGTTCGCCCGCCTCATCGGCCCGCCGCTCCCCCATTCACGGCGATCTGCCTGGCCATGCCGTGCGCGTAGTGCGGCTTTCCGTCCGTCTTGGCGGACACGAAGCAGATGAGCGCGTACTCCCCCGGCGGCAGGTTCATGGTCACGTACGCATGGCCGCCCCGCGCCATCGGCGACACTCCCGCGACCGGTTGCCCCGGTGGCGGACCGGATAAGCCGCCGTCCACCCACGCCAGCACGTCCGACAGGGACTTCCCCGAAGGGAGCTGCCAGATGACCAGCTCGTGCACCTCGGAGCCGGCGTTGTCCACGCGGACCACGTGCGGTCCGGAGGTCAAGGACTGCGCCATCTCGAAATCATAATCGACGAGCTTCACGGCGAGATCGGCCCGCGGCTCGGGGGTGGAGGCTCCGCTTCCGGCGACCACCTCGAGGGGCGCCATCATACCCTTGGCCATGTGGGGCACGCCGTCCGGGCTGGGAATGAAACACACCAACGCGTAGTGGCCCGGCTCGAGGACCTGCGTAGAGTTGGACTCCCCGCCGGGCGCGATCCCCACGGGACCGCCTTCGGGCACGGCCCATTCGGGGCGGGTCTCCGATCCCCCCGCGTGCATGGCCTTGATGAAGTCTTCTGCTGACTTTCCGCCTTGGAGCTTGAAAACGACCAGGTGGTGCAGCTCTTTTCCCTGGTTTTGGAATCGGAAGGTGGTCAAGCCCGCCGGAACGCTTGGCGGGCCGTCGAAGGCGAAGTCCGACGCGACGTAGGTGATCAGGTTGGCGCCGGGCAGCTCGACGGCGGCGGCGGGAGCCGCGGGGACCGACGGCGGACCGGACGACGTCGAGCGCGGGCCAGGCGCGGCTTCGGAGCTCCCCGAGGCCAGCCGGCCCGACGAAAGTTCGTCCTGCGCTGGCTTGCAGGCGAGCGCACTTCCGAGGGCCACCATAGCAAGGACGGCCGCGATCCGGCCTACCGAGGGTCTCACTTCCCCTCGAAGGCCGGCTTCCGCTTCTCGTTGTAGGCGCCGAGGCCTTCCTTGGCGTCGTCGGACTGGAAGAGCTGCTGCTGGAGCTCGCGCTCGATCGCGAGGCCCTCGCCGAAGGCCGCCTCCGCCCCCGACTGGACCGCGCGCTTGATGAGGCCGACCGCCTTGGCGGCCTTGGCGGGCGGGCAGTAGCCGTGGGCGACCTCGAGCACGCGGGCCATGAACGCGTCGGCGCTCTCGGCCTCGACCGTCTCGGTCACGAGACCCAGCTGGACCGCCTGCTCCACGCCGAAGGTCTTGCCGCTCGTCATGTGCAGGATCGCCAGGTCCTTGCGGGCCAGCCGCGCCATGCGCTGGGTGCCGCCGGTTCCCGGTAGGACGCCGAGGTTCACCTCCGGCAGGCCGTACTGGAAGGGCTTGGCGCCCGCGGCGGTCGGCTTCCAGGCGTAGCGCAGGTCGCAGGCCATCGCGATCTCCATGCCGCCGCCCACGGTGTGCCCGTTCAGCGCCGCGATCACGAGCTTGGGTGTTTGCTCCAGGCGGTTCAACGTCTCGTTGGCGTGCAGGCAGAAGAAGTACTTGAAGCGCGGCGTCACGCTCTGCAGCATCGTGATGTTGGCGCCCGCGCAGAAGAACTTGTCGCCCTTGCCGCGGAGCACGATCGCGTGCACGGCGTCGTCCATCCGCGCCGTGAGGATGGCCTCGTCGAGCTGGCGCATCATCTCGTGCGTGTACGTGTTGGCGGGCGGGTCGTCGAGCTCGATCACCGCCACGCCGGCGTCGGTCGAATAGTTGACGAGCGTCTTCTCGGCGATGGCCTGCTCCATCACGCCTCCTTGCATCCTTGAAGTTTCTCGAAGAGCCTTCCCGTCTGACATGTCACGATTCCAAGATCTTCGACGATGGTTTGCAGCCGGCGGCGGCTCGCCCTGCGAGCCGTCGGGTTTCACGGCGAGCGGGCGAGACCGCCGGCGATGGTTTGCAGCCGGCGGCGGCTCGCACAGCGAGCC
>DATBJW010000050.1:0-41100 GCA_036556205.1 Gemmatimonadota bacterium | reverse complement strand
AAACCCATTGGCTCGCCGGGCCAGCCGCCGCCGGCCCTCCTGGCGGTCTGGCCCACCCGCCAAGAAACCCATTAGCTCGCCGGGCCAGCCGCCGCCGGCCCTCCTGGCGGTCTGGCACCCGGCCTCCGACCTTCCGTCAGGTCGGGGTCCAGGACCCGACCCTGCCGTCCAGAATGCGCAACGCCCGCTCCAGGTCGGAGACGCCCAGGATCAGCATCGCCCGCTCGCCCGTCCCCGAGCCGTAGGCGTACTCGATCTCCACTCCCGCCGCGCCCAGCGTGTCGGCCAGGTCCCCCAGGGCACCCGGGTGGTTCCGCGTCTCGACGGCCAGCGCGGGGGACTTGAAGGCCAGGATCCTGGCTTGCTTGAGGACCAGGATGGCCTCCTCCGCGTCGTCCACCACCAGCCGGGCCACGCCGTAGTCCCGGTTATCCGGCAGAAGGATCGCCCGCATGTTGATCCCCCCGCTGCGCAGCGTCTCGCAGAACGCCCGCAGCCTGCCGGGCCGGTTCTCGAGGAAGATGTTCAGCTGATCCACGATCGGCATGCGGTCCCCTTCAGTTAAGGTGGCAGGCGAGGTGGGTCGGGGGGCGTCAGCGGGACCGTTCCGCGCCCGACCTGCCAGGCTCGACCCCGCTCCCGACCCTCGGCGGAACGGCGCCGCGCGAGCCGGATGGGCCGATGATCACGAAATCGTAGGGCCTCGAGAAACGACGGTCCTCGCGGGAGATCTCACCCGGCGTTGCCCAGCGGAGGGGCACCCCGAGGGCGACCAGGGTATCGTAGTCGGGACGACCCGTGATGCGCAGGCCGTGCGCGGTCTGGAAGTCGCGCAAAGCGCCTCGCGTCGGAGCGTCCAGCTCGCCCGTCTCGAAGCCCGGCGAGTATCCCACCGCGGCCAGCGCGCGCTGGATCGTCAGGACGGCGTCGGGCGAGAGCGGCCCCAGCACCTCCGGCCGGAAGGCTCCAAGCACGGGATCGAAGCGCGAAACGACGGGGACCGCGCCGGGCACGGCCTGGCCGGCCAGATCGGCGGGGAGCGAGAGCCACAGAGCAACGAGCGCGAGCCGCAACGCGGCAGGGGTGAGATGATGCACGAGTCCTCTGGAAAATATACGGCTCGCTCGGACGGGGGTGCCACCGCGAGTTCGCGCCGCGCGGCTTGCCGCGCCGTTCTCGGCACGGGGCTCCTGTGGCTGGCCGGCGCGGTCGCCTGCGGGGGCTCTTCGGGCTCGGCTGGGGCGCCGGCACCCGCGCTCCCCGCCGACCGGCGCCCCACGGGCGCCGGCGTCCCGGACTCCGCCGCCGCCACCGCAGCGAGCGCGGCGGACCCGGACACCGCGGCCGCCGCGGCCGCGGTCCAGGTGCGCGCCGCCCTCGAGCGCTCGCGGGAGGCGCTGCGCGCGCTCGACGTCGATGCCTATCTGTCGGGATACACGGAGAGCCCGGATCTGATCGTGCTCGACCCGGCGGGTGAGTTCGTCGGGCGCGAGGCGTTCGAGCGCTACGCTCGAGAGTGGTTCGCGAACGCGCGCCGGCTGGGGACGTCCTACCCCATCGTGACGTCCGCCGAGCGCGTTCACGCGCTCGACGGGCGTACCGCGGTGGTCACGCTGCACTGGTCGGCATCCGGGGAGTCGGGGCCGCAGAGGAGCCTGATCGTCTATCGTCGCGAGAGCGAGGGCTGGCGGATCGCGGCCGAGCAGTCGGGCCCCCTGCCCGAGGAGTCGGACGGCGGGGCGCCGCCCGATTCCTGAGCTCAGACCACGCGCGAGGTGGCGATCTCGGTCGACACGCCCCACATGGCGGCCAGGCGGAGCGGCGCGCGCGGCAGCTGGCGGAGCCCCGTGCGCACGAGCCACAGCCCCACCAGCGCCATGCCGAGCGCGACGAGCGCCCCCGCGAGGGGGGACACCGCGCCGGGCTCCACGTGTCGGCCCGTCCGCGCGGCCAGCAGCGAGAGCTGGACCAGCAGGAACACGAACCCGTTGTTCAACGAGTGCAGGAAGAGGGTCGTGCCGAGGCTTCCGGTGCGAAGCAGCACCAGCGCCCACACCACGCCGTTCACGAAGGCGGGGGCGGCCTGGAGCGGATTGAGATGGATGACGGCGAAGAAGAACGCGCTCCAGAGCACTCCCGCCCACGCCCCCCGGTTGAGGGTCAGCCCGCGCAGCAGGATGCCGCGCAGGAGCAGCTCCTCGAGCAGGGGGGCGGCCACGGCGATCGTGACGAAGAGGATCAGGAACTGCCCCGCGTTCTTCACCGTGAAGAGCTCCACCAGGTAGGCCTGCTCGGTCGGACCGAAGAGGCGGGTGATGGCGTAGAGCAGGCTGCCGATCAAGAGCAGGTTCCCGAACCCGATCACGAGCAGCCAGCCCAGCGTGCGCGTCGAGAAGCCCAGCGTGGCGAGCACCTGCCGGAGCGGCCAGCGCGCCAGGCGCAGGCCCACGAGCACCCCCATGCCTTCTCCGGCCAGCACGACCAGCAGGAACCAGGCCTGGCGCGAGAGCGCGCCCTGCAGCGGCGACAGCACGAACGCCGCCAACAGGGTGAAGCCGAGGAAAAGGATCAGCAGCAGGAAGGTCTGGCGCAGGTTGGGGAACACGTGCCGCGACGGCTCGGCCGGCGGCACGGCGGAACCGGGAGCGGAGGGGATGTCCAGGCGCATGGCGTCGGGCGGCCGCATGATCAGTTCCTGAAGACCTCGTTGGCGGCGCTCACCGTGAGTCCCGGTTGCGGGCCCCCGCCGATCACGTAGACGGCGCCTCCCACCTGCGCGACCCCCAGGCCGTGGCGCGCGGTCGGCAGCGGGGCCAGCGTGACCCAGGTGCCCGCCGCGACGTCGAAGGCCTCGTTCTCGGAAAACGTTCCGCCCGGGCCCTCGCCACCGACCACGTGGACGCGCCCATCCAGCGCGGCGGCGGCGATGCCCCCGCGCGCCGTGGGAAGCCGCGGCAGCGCCGTCCAGGCATGGGAGGCCGGATCGTAGACCTCGGCCGCGCCGAGATTGGAGGCGAGACTCTGAACGCGGCCGCCGAGCGCGTACAGGCGCCCCCCCGAAGCGGCGACCGCCAGGTGCTGGCGCGCGGTCGGCATCGGCTCCCCCCGCGTCCAGGCGTCGGCGGCGGGATCGTAGATGGCCAGCTCGTTCGTGGCCGGCGCCCCCACGGGCATCCCGCCGACCGCGTAGATCCGGTCGCCGATCGCCGCGGCGCCGAGGGCGCCGCGAGCCGCGGGCAGGTCGGCCCTGCGCTCCCACGCGTCGGCCGCGGGGTCGTAGGCGTAGAGAGTGGCCACGGGAGTGAACTGGAGGTCGGCAAAGCCGCCCACGGCGAAGACCCGGCCCGCGGCGGCCGCGACGGCCACGTGGTGCAGCGGCCGGGGAAGCGGGGCGGCGGATCGCCAGCTGTCGCTGGCGGCGTCGTAGACGTCGACGGCCGCGGAGCCGGCGCCGTCGGCCGTGAGACCGCCCACCACGTAGATCCGGCCATCGAGCGCGGCCGCGCCGACCTCGGTGCGCGGCACGGGCAGCGAGCGGGCCGTCGTCCAGTCGCCGCGGCCGTCCGCGGGCGGCGGCGGGGTGCCGCGGCCGTCCCCGCAGTGAGCGGCGACGGCAGAGACGACGAGTGCCGCCACAGCCGGCGCCAGACCCTTCATGGCACGCGCGCGATGACGCACTTGAGGTAGCCCGTCTCGGGGCAGGTGGCCAGGACCGGATGGTCACGGCTCTGCCCGCGCCGCTCCAGCACCTGACAGGCGCGACCGGCGTCGTGCGCCGCGGCGGCGATCACGTCGAGGAACAGCTCCGGCGTGACGTGGTGCGAGCAGCTGCAGGTCACCAGGATCCCGCCCGGGCTCAAGAGCCGCAGCGCGCGCAGGTTGATCTCCTTGTAGCCCCGCAATCCCGCCTCGAGCGCGCGCCGGTTCTTCGCGAAGGCGGGCGGATCCAGGATCACCATGTCGTAGCGCTCGCCCCGAGCATCCATCTCGTGCAGGTAGTCGAAGGCGTTCGCTTCGACGAAGGAGACGTTCTCGAGGCGGTTCAGCCGGACGCCCTCCTCGCCGCGGCGGACGGCGGCGGCGCTGATCTCCACCGCCTCGACCCGCTCGGCGCCGCGCGCGGCGTGGAGCGCGAAGCCCCCCTGGAAGCTGAACGCGTCGAGAACGCGACCGCGCGCGAGGGCGCCGGCCGCGCGGTAGTTCTCGCGCTGGTCCAGGAAGGCGCCCGTCTTCTGCCCCCCGCGCAGGTCGGCGATCAGGCGCACGTCCTCGAGCCGGACCTCCACCGTATCGGGCACGTTGCCGTGGAGCAGCTCGACGGTCGCCGGGAGCCCCTCGAGCTCGCGCACCCGGACGTCGTTGCGCGCGAGCACGCCGCGCGGGGCGAGCCGGCCGATCAGATGTCCGACCCACACGTCGCGCAGGCGCTCGGCGGCCTGGGAGAGCAGCTGCACGACCAGGTAGTCGCCGTAGCGGTCGGCGATGAACGAGGGCAGCCCGTCGGACTCGCCGTAGACCAGGCGCAGGGCCGTGGCTTCGGGGAAGAGGACCTCGCGCAGGGCGAGTGCCGCGTCCAGGCGGCGGCCCCAGAAGGCCGGGTCCACCGGACCCGACCGGCGGCGGAAGAGACGCACGGCGATGAGCGAGCTCGCGCTGTAGAGCCCGAGACCCAGGTGGTCTCCGTGCGGGCCCTCGACGCGAACGACCTCGCCACCCGCCAGCGCCGGGACGGACTCGAGGTCCGAGCGGTAGACCCAGGGATGCCCGGTGCGGGCTCTCCCCCGGCCCCTGGCCGTCACGCGGACGGCCGTCGCGTCGGGGGCGGCACGCTCGGCCGGAGAGCCGCCCCTCGAGGGCGCTGGGGCGGCCGGCCGGCTGGAGAGGTCCGGCGCGGGGAGGCCCGCCGCATCGGAACCGGATGTGCTGGGCTCCGCGATCGCCGCAGTGTCGCTGGAGGGGGTCGTGCGGAAGACGCCCAAGGGCCGCGCCTCAGGCGGAGAAGGAGTGGCCGCAGCCGCAGGTGCGCTTGGCGTTCGGGTTCTCGAAGGTGAACCCCTGGCCGTTCAGACCGTCGGAGAAGTCCAGCACGGTGCCGGAGAGGAGGGTGGCGCTCTTGGGGTCCACGTAGACGCGCGCGGGGCCCGACTCGAGCACCGCATCGCCCGGCCGAGGCTCGCCCGCCTCGAGCTTGAGCACGTACTGATAGCCCGTGCATCCCCCGCCCTTGAGGCCGACGCGCAACGCGCCGCCGGCCAGCCCCTCGCGCTGGAGCAGCGTCTCGACACGCCGGAACGCGCGCTCGGTCACGACCAGCACCGGGGTCCCGGCCGCTGCCTCGTCCGGACGGATGCCAGCGCTCTGGCTCATTCGTGCACGTCCTCGTCTTGCTGGTTCGCGGCCTGTCTCTCGTCCCTTGCCCGACCTCTCAATCTACTCTCCGAGCCGCTGCGAGGCCAGTTGCAGGAGCCGGGTCAGCGTGCGCAACTCCTGCGGCAGCAACGAGTTCTCGAGCCCCTTCACCTCCTCTGCCAGCTCGCCGAGCCGCTCCTCGTCCTCGCATCCCAGGATCTCCTGCTGCCATACGCGAAACTCGGGGCTCCCCGTTTCTCCCAGGTCCCAGACGGGCGCGAAGGTCCGGCGGTGATACGCGCAGATCCCGTGGCGTCGGATGCAGCTCACGTGCTCGGGCGTCCCGTACCCCTTGTTGAGGTGGAAGCCGTACTGCGGAACCGCGTCGTGGAGGGACCGCATGAGCCTGTCGCGCGTGACCTTGGCCACCACCGAGGCCGCGGCGATGGCCCGGCAGCGGCCGTCGCCGCCCACGATCGCGCGATGCGGATAGGGAAAGTCGCGGATCCGCCGCCCGTCGATGAGCAGCGTGTAGTCCGCGCCGGCGGCGACCGCCTCGAGCCCCGACACGGCGAGTCGCATTGCGGCGACCGAGGCCTGGTAGATGTTCACGAGATCGATCGCGCGCGGGGAGGCGACACCCACGCTCCAGTCGAGCGCGGCGGCGCGGATCTCGCCGAAGAGCCGCTCGCGGGTGTCGGCGTCGAGCCGCTTGGAATCGTCCAGCTCCCGGATTCGAAGGCCGCGCGGCAGGATCACCGCCGCGGCGACGACCGGGCCCGCGAAGGGCGCGCGGCCGGCTTCGTCCACGCCGATCACCCAATCCACCCCCGCGGCGTGGAGCTGCTCTTCGATCTCGCCCAGACGCCGGACACGGCGACGCTCGCGCAGCTCGGCGCGCAGCCGGCTCCGGAAGACGTGGCCCAGCGCGCGCACGGCCTGCCGGGGGTCGGCCAGCAGCGCGTCCACGGTCTTGCGACCCACCCGCGTGCGCCGCAGCAGGTAGCGCCGGAGCTGGTCGACCGTCATGCCGGAGAGGCGCGTGGAAAGATCGGCGTGAGCCACGCTTCACCTGTGGAGAGCTGCCGCGAGCGGGGATGGCCTTGCGACCGCGCCCTGGGCCTCGCGCGGTGACGGACGGGCGAGGTCGAGCCGGGTCAGCCGGTCGGCTGGGGCGTCTTCTTCTCCGAGATGCGGGCCGCTTTGCCGGAGAGATTCCGCAGATAGTAGATCTTGGCGCGCCGCACGCGTCCCTCGCGCACGCGCTCGATTCCCACGATCGACGGCGCGTGCAGGGGGAAGATGCGCTCGACGCCCACGCCGTTCGAGACCTTGCGGACCGTGAAGGTCGCCGAGACGCCGCTCCCCTTGCGGCGAATGCAGATCCCCTCGAACGCCTGCACGCGCTCCTTGTCTCCCTCGCGCACCTTGACGTTCACGCGCACCGTGTCCCCGGGACGAAACTCGGGGATGTCGGTGCGGAGCATCTCCTGCTCGATGGCGCCGAACGTGCGCATGACTGAAATCCCTTGAGGAACAAGGAGTTACGGTATGTGGAGAGGCGGGCGAATGTAACCTCGGGCCGCGCGGGTGTCAAGCCGACGCCCGGGGGTCGCGATCGTCGTCTTCCTCGAGCAGATCGGGGCGGTTCCGGCGCGTGAGCTCCCGCGCCCGATCCTGGCGCCAGCGCTCGATCGCGGCATGGTCACCCGAGAGCAGCACCTCGGGGACGGACAGGCCGCGCCAGACCGGCGGTCGCGTGTAGGAGGGCGCGCCGAGACCGGCCTCGTAGAACGAGTCACCCTGCGCGGAGTCGAAGTCGCCGAGGACTCCCGGCAGCAGCCGAACGAGCGCGTCCACGACCGCCAGGCAGGCGATCTCGCCGCCCGAGAGCACGAAATCGCCGAGCGAGATCTCCTCCTCGACCAGCGCCGAGCGCACGCGCTCGTCCACGTCCTTGTAGTGGCCGCAGATGAAGGTGATCTCGGGCAGAAGGGAAAGGCGCACGGCCGTCCGGTGGTCGAACACCGCACCCCGCGCCGAGAGCAGGATCACGCGCCCGCGCGAGGGCAGGCTCTCCAGCGCGCGGAACACGGGCTCCGGCTTGAGCACCATGCCGCCGCCGCCGCCGTAGGGGTAGTCGTCCACCTGGCGGTGCGGGCCCTCGGCGAAGTCGCGCAGATCGAGCACGCGCGAGCTGACCTTCCCCGCCGCGTGCGCGCGGCCGAGGATGCCCGTACGGAACGGGAGCTCGAAGAGCTCCCGGAAGATCGTCAGGACGTTGACGTGCACGCTCAGAGCTCGAGCAGGCCTTCGGGGGGGTCGATCGTGACCTGGCCGCGCGCCAGGTCCACGCTCTTCACGATGTCGCCGTGGAAGGGAATGAGCCGCGTTCCCGGGCGTCCCTCCTGCTCGACCTCCAGGAAGTCGCGGCCGGGCAGGAACGCCACACCCGCCACGCGGCCGACGCTGGCACCCGTCACCGTCCGCACGGACAGCCCCTGGAGCTGGTGGGCGTAGAACTCGCCCTCCCGAGCGTCGGCGGCGTCGAACTCGACCGAGAGGTCCCCGCCCGTGAGCGCCTGGGCCTGTTCCCTCGTCGTCACGCCGTCGAAGCACACCAGCAGCCTTCCGGGAGCCCCGCGCCTCGAGCCGACGCGCAGGACGCGCTCGGGCACGCCGGGCTTCTCGAGCCAGAGCTCGCGGCCCGGCGTGAGCCGATCCGGATCGTCGCCGATCATCCGCACGGTCACTTCGCCGTGGAGCCCGTGCGCGCGGGCCACGCGCGCCACGACCAGGCGCGGTCCCGCCGTCACCGGCTAGCCCTCTGACCCGCCCTTCGCCGAGGCTTTCCTGGCGCGAGCGGCCGGCGCGGGCTTCGGGGCTGAGCTCTTCTTCTTCGAGGCCTTCGACGCGCGGGCGGTGCCTGGCTTCGCCGCGCGCGTCGCCGCCCGCCCCGCAGCCTTGGCCTGTTTCCGGCGCTCCGTCCGTCGGGCCCCCGCGCGCTCCTTGCGGGCCGCATCGCTCCGGCGCCGCTCGGGCGAGACCGCGCCGCCTTTCGTGAAGCGCGTCCAGATCCCGCCCTTCTTGAGGAGCGAGCGCGCCGTGTCGGAGGGCGTCGCCCCACGCTCCAGCCAGGCCAGCGCCTTGGCCTCGTCGAAGCGGATGTCGGCCGGCGTGCGGCGCGGGTTGTAGTAGCCGATGGTCTCGATGAACCGGCCGTCGCGGGCGTTCCGCGAGTCGGTCACCACGACCCGGAAGGAGGGCTGGCTCTTCGCGCCCATCCGCCGGAGCCTGATCTTCACGGACATCTGGTTTCCTCTCCTCGTTGTGGCGGTGGTGCTGCGGCGGGCCCGCAGCCTGACGTGTTCGTGGTCACGGCGTCCCCGGGTCCCCTAGGGAGGCATCGGGCTTCATGCCGACGAGCGGGGAGCCCGGGTTCACGGCGTCCCGGGTCCCCCGAGGAGGCATTGGGTTTCATGCCGACGAGCGGGGAGCCCGGGACGCCGTCAGGTCCGAGCCTACCGCGACGGCCCGATCCCGAACGGGAGTCCGCGCCCGCGGCCTCCGCCGCGCAGCGCCTTCAACATCTTGTTCATCTCGGCGAACTGCTTGAGCAGCCGGTTCACGTCGGCGACCGAGGTGCCGCTGCCGCGCGCGATGCGCCGCCGCCGCGAGCCGTCCAGGATGCGCGGGTTCCGCCGCTCTCCGGGCGTCATCGAGAGCACGATCGCCTCGGCCTGCTTGATCTTCCGGGGCTCCGCCCGCAGCTCCTTCAGAGCGCGCGTGTCCACGCCCGGAATCATCTTCAAGATCGATTCCAGCGGACCCAGCCGCTGGATCTGCTTCATCGACCGCAGGAAATCCTCGAGGTCGAGCTGTCCCCGCCTGGCGAGCTTCGCCTCGAGCGCCTGCGCATCGTCGTCGTCCACGGCGGCCTGGGCGCGCTCCACCAGCGTGAGCACGTCGCCCATCTGGAGGATGCGGCCCGCCAGCCGATCCGGATGGAAGGGCTCCAGGCCGTCCAGGCGCTCGCTGATCCCCAGGAACTTGATCGGCTTGCCGGTGACGGCCCGGATCGAGAGCGCGGCGCCGCCGCGCGCGTCGCCGTCCATCTTGGTCAGGATGACGCCCGTCAGCGAGAGGTCGGCGTCGAAGCGCTGGGCGACGTTGACCGCGTCCTGGCCCGTCATGCCGTCGGCGACGAGCAGGGTCTCGACGGGGCGCGCCCTCGCGGAGACGGCGCGCAGCTCCTCCATCATCGCCTCGTCCACGTGCAGCCGGCCCGCCGTGTCCAGGATCGCGACTCCGCGCCCGCCCGAGCGCGCCGCCTCGATCCCGCGCTCGACGATGGCCGGCACGTCGCTCTCGCCGGGCTCGGCGTGGACGGGGATCCCGAGCTGCTCGCCGAGCGTGCGCAGCTGGTCCACGGCCGCCGGCCGGTAGACGTCGGCGGCGACCAGAAGCGGCGTCCTTCCCTCGCGCTTCAGACGCTGGGCGAGCTTGGCGGCGGTGGTCGTCTTGCCGGATCCTTGCAGGCCAACCAGCATGACGACGGCCGGCCGGCGCCCGGCGAGCTCGAGGCCTCGCGCGCGGGCGCCCAGCAGCACGACGAGCTCGTCGTGCACGATCTTGACCACTTGCTGCCCCGGCGAAACCGCGCGCAGCACCTGCTGGCCCTTCGCGCGCTCCTCGACCCGGGCCAGGAAGTCCCGAACGACCTTGTAGTTGACGTCGGCTTCGAGCAGCGCTCGGCGGATCTCGCGCAACCCCTCCGCGATCGCCGCCTCGTCCAGGACGCCGCGGCCGCGCAGCCGGCGGAACGCGGTCTCGAGCTTCTCGGACAGGTCTTCGAACAAACGCTGCGCTCCTGCTGATCCGGTCGCGGAAAAGCTTGAAGGTTACGGGCGCTCCAGGCGTCCGGCAATAGGTCGCGTCACTCCTCGACACTCTCCCGCGACCGGCCGAGCCGCAGGTTCACGGCGCTCCCGCTCGCGGCCAACCCGCCCGCGGGAGGCTCCTGCCCGACCACGACGAGAGCCTCGGCACTCTCGCTGCCCTCGTCGAACGCCGTCTCTCCAGCGCGCAGCTGTGCCTCCTGGAGGATGGCCGCGGCCTCCTCGAGCGACTTCCCGCGCAGGTTAGGAACCTCGACGATCGTCTCCCCGCGACTCACGCTCAGGACCACCGAATCGCCGGGCGCGAGCGACGCATCCGCCGGCGGCCGTGTGGAGACCACGGTGCCCTGCGCGACGCCGGGCTCGGCCTCTGCTTCGACGCGCGGCGCCTCGGCCCCGAGCTGCGCGAGGAGCGTTCGGGCATCCGACTCCGGCAGCCCCTGCAGGTCGGGCATGCGGCGCGTGCCGGGACCCGCGCTCACGATCACCTCCACCGGCTTGCCCGGCTCGAGCGGGAGCCCCTCGGCCGGATATTGAGAAAGGACTTTGCCCGAATCCACCTCCGCCGCGTAGGCCACGCCGAGCACGTCGAGACCCGCGCCCGCGTCCTGCGCTTCGCTGCGCGCATCCTCGAGCTCGCGGCCCACCAGGTCGGGCGCCGCCGAGACGCCGGCCCGCGAGAGGCTCGCGGGAAGGAGCAGGGCATGTGCCGCGAGCCGGCCGAGGAGGTAGGCCCCCAGGGTGGCCGTGAGGAGCAGCGCGAGCCCGAGCGCCCAGACGCGGCCGCGCGGCCGCGCGGCCGCGGGATCCGCCGCATGCGCGCCGCCCTTCGCGCCGGCCTGCCCCGCGCCGCCGGCCCCGCGCCGTCTCACGCGACCTTCTCGAGCAGGGCCGCGAACGCTCCGTCGCAGTCTCCCAGCTCGGGCGTGAGAAAAAGCATCGCCGGCGACGCCTCACCGGCGCGCAGGCGAAACGCGGGCTCGACGTGGGGCGCGAGATCGACCAGCCGGAGATCCCCGCGGGCGGCCAGGATCCAGGCGGCGGCATCCTCGTTCTCCTCGCGCTCCAAGCTGCAGGTCGCGTAGAGAAGCCGCCCGCCGGGTGCCAGCAGGTCCGCCGCGTGGCTCAAGATCCCGCGCTGCAGGGCGGTCAGCTCGGGCAGCGAAGCGGGCGTCTTGCGCCAGCGCGCGTCCACGCGCCGGCGGAGCGTGCCGGTGCCCAGGCACGGAACGTCCGCCAGCACGAAGTCGGCGGGACGTCGCAACGCGAGGTCGCGCGCATCGGCCACGACCGGAAGGAGCGGAAGGCTCTGCCGGCGCGCGTTCTCCAGGAGTCGCGCGAGCCGGCGCGCCGAGACGTCCACGGCCAGAATCGTGCGGCTCCCCGGTTTCTCGGCCACGGCTCCCGCCTTTCCCCCCGGCGCGGCGCAGAGGTCCACGGTGAGCCCCGTGGCGAGCTCGGCGGCGAGTGCCGAGACCAGCTGCCCGCTCACGTCCTGCATGGAGAAGAGCCCTTCGCGATAGGCCGCGAGCGCAGCCGGGTCGCCGCCTCCCAGCACGAGGCAATTCGGATGCAGGGCATGCGGCCGGACGCTGGCCCCCTCGGCGCGCAGCCGCTGAGCGAGCTCCGCGGCCGTGACGCGAGCCGCATGAGGCCGCAGGTGCACTCCCGGACGCAGGTTGTCGGCCTCGAGGATGGCGCGCGCGCGCGCCGGCCCGAAACGCTCGATCCAGCGCGCGACGAGCCAGGCCGGATGAGACGTCGCGACGGCGAGGTCCTCGGCACCCCCCGCGCCGGTCCGCGGGGCAGGACGGCGCCGCGTCTCGACGACGGCCTCGGCCGGGACCCTTCGTGACGCATCCGCGGGCTCCCGTGACTCGGCCGCCATCGCTCGCAAGGTGGCGTTCACGACCGGCGCGAGACCTCGCGCCTGGCTGGCCGGCAGGAGGTCGCGCACGTTCTCGACGGCCCGGTCGAGCACGGCGTAGGCGGGCACGCGGTCCAGGAACAGAAGCTGATAGGCGGCCACCTCGAGCACCGCGCGCGCGGGCGGCGGCAGCGAGCCGAGCCCCCTCGAGAGCAGCGCGTCCAGACGGCTGTCGAGCAGGAGCTTCCAGCGCAACGCGCCGAAGGCGATCTCGTGGCAGAGCGCGCGATCGGGACCCGAGAGGAGCCGGGCGCGCCGGTCGAGGCTCTCGTCGGCATGGCGGCCCGCCGCCGCGTCGAGGAGCACGCGCGCCGCGGCGAGGCGCGGGTCGGGGGGGCTCGCGCGCGGTCGCGCGCGGCGCTCGATGGAGGGCTTCGGCCTCAGACCAGGACGCCCTCGCGCGGGCTGGAGGGCACGGCGTGGGGCCGCCGGGGCATGCGGCCGGACTCCCAGGCGAGCCGCCCGGCCTCGACCGCCAGGCGCATCGCGCGCGCCATCCGGACCGGGTCGCCGGCCTGGGCCACGGCCGTGTTCATGAGGATCCCGTCCACGCCGAGCTCCATGGTGACGGCGGCGTCCGACGCCGTCCCCACGCCGGCATCCACGATGACCGGAACCCCGACCGCCTCCTTGATGAACAGGATGTTCTGCGCGTTCAGGATCCCCTGCCCCGATCCGATGGGCGAGGCCAGCGGCATAATGCACACCGCGCCTGCGTCCTCGAGCTTCCGCGCCACGACCAGGTCGTCGTTCGTGTAGGGCATGACCCGGAAGCCCTCGCGGGCCAGCACGCGAGTCGCCTCGATCAGCTCGCCCGTGTCCGGAAAGAGCGTCTTCTCGTCGCCGATCACCTCCAGCTTGACGCAGTCCGAGAGCCCGGCCGCCCTGCCCAGACGGGCGATGCGGATCGCTTCCGCAGCCGTGGTGGCGCCGGCCGTGTTCGGCAGGATCATGAAGCGCCGGGGGTCGATCCAGTCGAGCAGCGACGGCGCATCCGGGCGCGAGAGGTCCACGCGGCGCACGGCCACGGTCACGATCTCGGTTCCCGACGCCTCCAGCGCGGCCTTCATGATCTCGTTCGACGGGTACTTGCCCGTACCGAGGATCAGCCGGGACGTGAACTCCCTGTCGCCGAGCCGAAGCCGGTCCTCGGCGCTCGCGGATCCAGCCGATCCGGCCTCCGAGCGTTCCATGCAGGTCCTCGTTCCGTCGCCTGAAAGGTTATCCGCCGCCCACGAAATGGACGATCTCCACCCGGTCTCCCGCCGCCAGCCCGATGCCCTCGAAGCCGCCCGGACGCAGGATGCGCCCGTTGTGCTCCACGATCACGACCCGTGGCTCGATTCCGAGCGAAGTCAGGAGCTCGAGCAGGCTCGTTCCCGGCGCCAGCTCGCGCGCGCGCCCGTTCACCGTGAGCTGCATGCGATCGAATCCCCGCGGATTCAGCTCCCGCTGGAGAGTGCCGCGAGATACCTCGTCGCGGCACCCGCCGGATCGGGATCCTGCCAGATCCCCGAAACCGCCGCCACACCAAAAGCGCCCGCCTCGAGGACCTCACGCACGCGCGAAGGCGTCACACCCCCGATCGCCACGACGGGCAGGCCCCGGGCCGCGAATCGGCGCACCGCGCGCTCCAGGCCGGCCCGGCCGCGCGGCGGCTCCCCGGCCTTGGAGGGCGTCTCGAACACGTGGCCGTAGATCACGTAGTCGAGGAGCTCCGCGTCCGGCTCGGGAGAGCCTGCGGGCGCGGGAGGCGGGTCGTGGACGGAGCGGCCGAGCAGCGGACCCGGTCCCAGGATCGTCCGCGCCTGCGCGGGAGTCAACCCCGCCTCCGGCAGGTGCGCTCCCGCGCCCGACAGAAGCGCCACGTCCACGCGGTCGTTCACCACGAGACATCCGGCCCCGGCTCCGGCGCCGCAGGCCCGCGCACGTTCCAGGAGCAGCCTGCCCGACGACCCGCGCGCCCGCAGATGGAGCGCTACGTCCGGTGAGGCGAGCAGCGCATGCGCCGTGCGCGGGAAGTCCTCCCGCTCCAGGATCTCGCGCGTCGTCACGACGTGCAGGCGGGGCACCAAGCTCATGCGAGGCGGGCGCGGGCCGGGACCTTGTGCCCCTTCAGGAACTCCGCCGCGGCCATCCGCGGGCGTCCCTCCAGCTGGAGCTCGAGGATCTCGAGCACGCCGTCGCCGGCCTTGACGTAGAGCGCGGGCGCAGGCGGCGCTCCGCCTCGGAGCCGCTCGCCCGCCGCGAGCGTCCCGGGCGCGGCGCGCGCGAGGCCGCCGGCGGCGGCCGACTCCTCGAGTCCAGCCACGCGACCGCGAAACAGCTTGAGGCGCTTCCCGTCCCAGGTGGCGAAGGCGCCGGGCCACGGATCGAAGGCGCGCAGCGCGCGCTCGATCGCCGCGGCGGGCTGATCCCAGCGCACGCGCGCCTGCTCCGGCGTCACGCGCGGGGCGTAGGTCGCCTCTTCCTCGCGCTGCGGGGTCGCGCGCAGGCGCCCCGCCTCGAGGAGCTCCAGCCCTTCCGTGACGACGTCCGCTCCCAACTGCGCCAGGCGCTCCGTGAGCTGGCCGCACGACTCGTCGGGGCGGATCTCCAGCGGCCTCTGCAGAAGGATCGGTCCCGTGTCGAGCCCGCGATCCATGCGCATGAGCGTGACGCCGGTGACGCGGTCCCCCGCCAGGAGCGCCGCCGCCACCGGCGCCGCGCCGCGGTGCCGCGGCAGGAGCGAGGCGTGGACGTTGAGCGATCCCAGACGCGGGAGCTCGAGCACGCGCCCGGGCAGCAGGTTGCCGTAGGCCGCGACCACGCTCACTTCGGCGTCGAGCTCCGCCAGCCGGGCGCGGAACGCGGCTCCCGTCGGCTTCAGGGGCTGCAGGATCGGCGCGCGCGGAGCCGCGCGGAGCACGAGCTCCTTCGTGGGCGGCGGCTCGGGCCGCCCGGAGCGCCCGCGGGGTCGGTCCGGTTGGGTCACGAGGCCCGCCAGCGTGTGCCCCGAGCGCAGAACCGCCGCCAGGGAGGGAACGGCGAAGGACGGCGTGCCCCAGAAGAGGACTCGCATCGGAAGAGACCTTCGGCTCTTGGGGAGTGCGGCGACGCGCGCGGCGCGCGGCGACCTACGCGTGGGCGGCGGGCGACTCGCTCTCGTCGAGGTGGCGCTTCCAGGCCTTGAGCGCCATGCGCTTGCGGAGCGGGCCCAGACGATCGATGAAGAGGACTCCGTTCAGATGATCGATCTCATGCTGGAGGACGCGCGCCAGGAGCTCGGTGGCCTCGATCCGACGCAGCTCGCCGTCGGGTGTCGAGCCCCGTACGACCACCCGCGCGCGGCGCTCCACGTCGGCCGTCACGCCGGGGATGCTGAGGCAGCCCTCCTCACCGGCGACCGTGCCTTCCTCCTCCACGATCTCCGGATTCACGAGGACGAAGGCCTCGGCTCCGTCGCGCGCCTCGCTCACGTCCACGGCAATGACCCGCGAGCCGCGGCCCACCTGGGGGGCGGCGAGCCCCACCCCTTTGTGGGCATACATCGAGGCGATCAGATCCTCGGCGAAGGCGCGCAGCTCGTCGTCGAAGACCTCGACCCGATCGGCCTTTTGCCTCAGGATCGGATCACCCAGGAAGCGCAGGGGAAAGATCGTCATGCCGTCAGGGGGTCGAGGATCAGGTTGGACGCGGGGAGCTCTTCTCGGGCTTCTCGCTCCTCTCGGCGCCGTTGCCCGAGACCACGCGCATGACCTTGGAGCGCTCGATCTCCACTTTGACGCCCTCGTCCACGCGCAGCGACACGCGGTCGCCGTTGAAGCCCACGATCTTGCCGTAGAGCCCGCCGAAGGTCACGACCTCGTCGCCCTTCTTGAGCGCGTTCACCATCTGCTCGTGGCGCTTGGCCTCCTTCTGCTGAGGCCGGACGAGCAGGAAATACATGATGCCCAGCATGGCGACGATGGGCATGAAGCTGATCAGCGGGTTCGTGCCGGGGGGCGCGCCCATCATGAGGGCTCCGCCGAGCAGGTCCATGTTCGCTCCCTGTTTGGAGTTACGACAAACAGACAGTCGCCTCGCCGGAACCGGCCGGCCACCTGTCGGGCCCGCCTCCTTCGTCGGCCTGCGGCCGAAATATGCCGCCCTTTCGGAGCAAAGCGCAAAAGGAGTCACGCCGCGGCCGCGAGGGTCGGCGGCCTGGGACCACTCGATTCGCGTCGGCGCCGGCTCAGGCCGGCGACGATCGCGGAAGCTCGTAGAGCGCCGCCAGCAGCAACAGCACGGTGAGACTCGCCCACCAGGTAGTGGTCGGTTCGGACGATGTGCTTGAAGATGTTGTGGTGGTTGGGCCACATGATTCCGATGATGACGAAGCTGATCAGGTAGCCGAGATAGCTGGGCCAGAGCGCGCTCAGGGCCCTCCACAGAGCGGAGTCACCCTCCGCGTGCGGCACGTGGATCTCGAGCACGAGCAGCGTGATCGCGATGGCGAAGACACCGTCGCTGAAGGCCTCCAGCCGGTTCGTGTCGCGCCCTCTCTGGACGGCTCCCGCGTGCCCGGAAGTCACGCTCTCCTCCCGCTTCAGGTCCTGTCTTTCAGGAGTCCTGCCATCCGCGGCCTCGCAGCCGCTCGGCGGGCCGCGGCTTAGCGCGCCGCGAGCTCCGCCCAGGTCGCGAAACGACCGGCCGCGATCGCCGCGCGGGCCCGCTGCATGAGGTCGCTCAGGAAGACCACGTTGTGATAGGTCGCGAGCCTCGGGCCCAGGATCTCGCGCGCGTGAAACAGGTGGCTCAGGTACGCGCGCGACGTTGCCGCGCATGCCGCACACGCGCAGGCCGGGTCCAGGGGCCCGTGATCCTGGCGATAGGCGCTGTTCCGGATGTTGATGCGGCCCTCGCTCGTGAAGAGCGTGCCGTTACGTCCGTGCCGCGTGGGGGCGACGCAGTCGAAGAGGTCCATGCCGCGGGCGATCGCGCGCACGAGGTCGGCCGGGAAGCCGACCCCCATCAGGTAGCGCGGCCGCCGCGGGTCCAGCTCGGGCTCCACGACCTCGAGCATGGCGTGCAGCTCCTCGTTCGGCTCGCCCACCGCCAGGCCACCCACGGCGACTCCCGGCAGATCGAAGCCGCGGGTCGCCCGCGCGCTCTCGCGGCGCAGGTCGGCGAAGGTGGCGCCCTGGACGATCCCGAAGAGCGCCTGGGGCCCGCCTTGCCCGCGCGCGTCGAGCTCGCGCGCGCGGAGCAGCGATCGTTCGAGCCAGCGCAGCGTGCGCTGGACGGCGTCACGCGCTTCGCTCCGCTCGGCCGGGTTCGCCAGACAGTGGTCGAGCGGCATCGCCACGTCGGACCCGAGCTCGCGCTGCAAATCCACCACGCCCTCCGGCTCAAAGCGGTGCGACGAGCCGTCCAGGTGCGAGCGGAAGGTCACCCCGTCCTCGTCCACGCGTGCGAGGTCGGCCAGGCTGAAGACCTGATAGCCCCCCGAGTCCGTCAAGATCGGGCCCTCCCAGCGCATGAAGCGGTGCAGGCCTCCGGCCCCGGCCACCACGTCCGCGCCCGGCCGCAGGTAGAGGTGATACGCGTTGGCGAGCACGATCTCGACCCCCGCCTGACGCACCTCGGCGCTGGAGAGCGCCTTGACCGCGGCCTGGGTCCCGACCGGCATGAAGGCGGGCGTCTCGACCGTTCCGTGCGGGGTGTGGAAGCGACCCGCCCGCGCGGCGCCGTCTCGCGCGAGCAGCTCGAAGGCGAACGCCGCTTGCGCGCCGGGCCGCGGCCCCTCCGGCGCGAGGTCCCACGCCGCGCCATCCGCCGGCCTCGTCATCGGAGAACCGCCATCAGAGGATCAGCATCGCGTCGCCGTAGCTGTAGAAGCGATAGCCCGCGCGCAGAGCGTGACGGTACGCCGCCCGCGTGAGACCGGTTCCGGCGAAGGCGGCGACCAGCAGCAGCAGGGTCGAGCGCGGCAGGTGGAAGTTCGTGAGCAGCGCGTCGGTGAGTCGGAACTCGTAGGGCGGCCGGATGAAGAGCTCGGTGTCGCCGGCGAGTGCGGCGGGCTCGGCACCGGCCCAGCGCCGCGCGGCCGTCTCGAGCGCGCGCACGGTGGTCGTGCCCACGCAGCAGATTCGGCTGCCCCGCGACCGTGCCGCGCGCAGCGCGCCCGCGGCCCGGGCGCCGATCTCGAAGGGCTCGGCCTGCATACGGTGGAGTGCCGCGTCCTCCACGTCGACCGGGCGGAACGTGCCGGGACCCACGTGCAGGCAGATACGGGCCGTCCGCACCTGGCGCGCGCGGAGCGCGCGGAAGGTCGCGGCCGTGAAATGAAGCCCGGCCGTGGGCGCGGCCACGGCTCCCGGCCGGCGTGCGTAGAGCGTCTGGTAGCGCCGGCGGTCGGCCGGCACGGGCTCCCGGCGGATGTACGGAGGGAGCGGAACCCGTCCGCGCGAGGCCAGCTCGCGATCGATCCCGTTCCGCGGGCGGCCGGCCGCGTCCAGGAAGCCGAGCAGGCGTCCGCCGTCCTCCAGTCGGGCCAGCACCCGGGCCCGCAGGCCCGCGCCGAACCCGAGCTCGTCCCCGACGCGCACGCGTCGCCCCGGGCGCACGAGCGCTTCCCAGCGCCCACCCTCCCGCTCGCGGGTCAGCAGCACCTCCACCTGCCCCCCGGTCGGCCGCCGCGCGAGCAGCCGGGCCGGCAGGACGCGCGTCTCGTTCAGGACCACGAGATCGCCGGGGTCGAGCAACCCTGGAAGCTCCGCGAAGCGGCGGTCCTCGAGCCGTCCTTCGGCGCGGCGCACGACGAGCAGCCGCGCGGCGTCGCGCCGCCGCGGAGGGTGCTGCGCGATGCGGCCGGACGGAAGGTCGTAGTCGAGGTCCGAGACCCGCATGGCGGGTCGCGCTAGCGGCGGAAGAACAGGTTCAGGAGCAGCGTGAGGAGCAGGCTGAGCAGGATCGAGGTGGCGAGCGGAAGGAAGACCGTTCCATCGCCCACCCGGAAGCGGAAGTCCCCCGGCAGGCGGCCCAGCGGCAGGTTCGGCCAGAGGATCAGGACGAGGCCGGCGAGTGCGATGAGCGCCCCGAGGAGCAGCAGGAGTCGTCCGACGTCGCCCATGGCGCCTCGCTCAGACGGGGTCCGCGCGCTCCTCGGGGGCGCGCGCGCCGCCGAGCACGGCGGCCCGCAGCTCGAGGACGCGCTGCTCCACGAGCGCGTTCAGAGCGCGCACGCGGTCTACATGCACGAGCAGCACCGGCCCGCTGGCCGCCGGTCGCCCCCACTCCGCGAGGCTCCCGAGCACGGAGCGCTCGAAAGCGCTCACGTGCGGCTCGTTGCGCGCGGCGAAGCGCGCGCAGAGGGCGCCCAGGTCCACGCCGATCTCGTGCTCGAGGGCGTGCAGCTTGCGGCAGAGCCGCTCGCAGGCGTGCTCGCCCCGCGCGCGGAAGTGGCGCGCCATGGCGGCCGGCGAGTTGCCGTACGCCTGGTAGCGTCGCACCGCTTGGGCGAACTCGGCGGGGCCGAGGGCCAGGACGTGCTCCATATCCGTTCCGATCGGTTCGGAGTTGAGCGAGCGGTCGCAAAGTAGGGGTCTTCGGCGGCGAGCCGCAACAGCGTTCGAGGGGGGTCAGAGCAGATCGCGCTGGGTGCGAGCGGGCGTGAGCCCCAGGTGGGCGTGGGCGGCGGGGGTGGCCTCCCTGCCGCGGGGCGTGCGCTGGAGGAAGCCGCGCTGGATCAGGAAGGGCTCGTGCACTTCCTCGAGCGTGTCGGGGTCCTCACCGACCGCCACGGCGAGCGTGTTCAGGCCCGTCGGCCCGCCGCCGAACTTCTCGATCAGCGTGCGCAGGATGCGCGTGTCCATCTCGTCGAGCCCCGCCTCGTCGACCTGAAGCGCGGTCAGGGCCGCGCGGGCCGTGTCACGGTCCACGCGCCCGAGACCTTCCACCTGCGCGTAGTCGCGCGTCCACTTGAGCAGCCGGTTCGCGACCCGCGCCGTTCCGCGCGAGCGCCGCGCGATCTCCCGCGCGCCGTCGTCGTCGATCGGAACCTGGAGGATGCGCGCCGAGCGCACCACGATGGCCGCGAGCTCGTCCGGATCGTAGAAGTCGAGGCGGTGAACCATCCCGAAGCGGGAGCGGAGCGGCGAGGTCAGAAGTCCCTGGCGCGTGGTGGCTCCGATCAGCGTGAAGCGCGAGAGCGGGATGTGGATCGAGCGCGCGTTGGGACCGGAGTCGATCAGGATGTCGAGCGCGAAGTCCTCCATGGCCGGGTAGAGGTACTCCTCGACCACCGGCCGCAAGCGGTGGATCTCGTCGATGAAGAGGATGTCCCCGTCGCGCAGGTTCGTGAGCAGGCCCGCCAGGTCGCCGGCCTTCTCGAGCGCGGGTCCCGAGGTCACCCGGATGTTGACCCCGAGCTCGCGGGCCAGGATGTGGGCCAGCGTGGTCTTGCCGAGGCCGGGCGGCCCGCTGAAGAGACAGTGGTCGAGCGGGTCGCCGCGGCGGCGCGCCGCTTCGAGCGAGGTGCGCAGGTTCGCCACCAGGCGCGGCTGACCTACGAAGTCCGCGAGGGCGGCCGGCCGGAGCGTCTCCTCGAGCTCTACCTCTTCCCCGCGCGGCTCGGGCTGCGTGGCCGCGCGGCCGGACATGGTGCTGGCGAACTTCTTCGGTTGGGTCGTCGGGTCCACGGTCATGGGGATGCACCGCCCTCGGGCGGGAAGAGGTTCCTGACGTCGGCCGGGCTCAACTCCCGAGCGCCGCCAGCGCGCGCCGCACGATCTCCTCGACCCCCGCGCCGGGAGCCTCGCCGACGGCCGCACCCACCGCCTCGGCCGCCCGCGAGCGCTGGAAGCCCAGCGCCACCAGCGCCTTGAGCGCCGCCGCGCCCTGCTCGCCGCCGGGCACCGTCGCCGCCGCCGGACGCCGGGCCTCGGCGAAGGCCAGGTCCTGGAACTTGTCGCGGAGCTCCACGACAAGTCGCTCGGCGGTCTTCTTCCCGACCCCGGGCACGCTCGTGAGCGCCACCAGGTCGCCGCCGGTCACGGCCTGCACCAGCCGCGGCACGGTCAGCGTCGAGAGCAGCACCAGCGCCAGCTTGGGGCCGATCCCGGTCACGGCGATGGCGCGCTCGAAGACGCGCTTCTCGTCCTCGCTGGCGAAGCCGTAGAGCGAGAGCTCGTCCTCGCGCACGTGGAGAACGGTCAAGAGCCGCGCGCGCGCCCCGGCGTCGGGCAGCGCCTCGTAGGTGCTGAAGGGGATCGCGATCTCGAAGCCCACCCCACCGACCGCGACGACCACGCGGTCCAGCTCCTTGGCGGCGAGCTCGCCCTCGATCCAGGCGATCACCGGCCGGCGGGATTCGCGGGGCCCGTCACCGCGCGAGCAGGAAGGCGGCCTCCCGCAGGCGGCGGTTGGCGTAGCACAGCGCCGCCGCGAGGCCGTCGGCCGCGTCGAAGGGCGAGGGCAGGACCGGAAGCGCCAGCGCCGCCCGCACCATGTACTGGATCTGCTGCTTGCTCGCGCTGCCGGTCCCCACCACCGCCAGCTTGATCTCCCGGGGCGCGAACTCGTGAACGGCGACACCGTCCATGCGCGCGACCGCGATCAGCGCGCCGCGCACCTGCCCGACCACGGCCATCGAGCGCACGCTGGGGCCCAGGAAGACGTTCTCGACGACCAGCACGTCGGGTCGGAACTCGCCGATCAGCGCGCGGACGCCCTCGGCGAGAAACCGCAGGCGGTCGGGGAGCGGGGCGGTGAGCGAGGGGCGGATCGTGCCGTAGTCGACGCAGGAGGGGCCGGCCGGCGAGAGGTCCACGACGCCGAACCCGGTCACGCGGCTGCCGGGGTCGATCCCCAGCACCCGGTGGCGGAGCTCAGCTCGCGCGCTGGAGTACGGCTTCGTCGATGTCAAAGTTGGCGGCGATGTTCTGGACGTCGTCGTGGTCCTCGAGCACCTCCAGGAGCTTGAGCAGGCGCTCGGCCTCCTTCTCCTCCACCGCCACCGTGGACTTGGGGACCATCACCAGCTCGGCCCCCCGGAACTGGACGCCGCGCGCGTGCAGGCGCTGCTGGACCGGATGGAAATCGGCGAACGAGGTGATCACCTTGAGCACGTCCTCCTCGGCGACGACGTCTTCGGCGCCGGCCTCGGCCGCCTCCAGGAGCAGGGTTTCCTCGTCGTGGGCCGAGGCGTCGATCGTGATCTGGCCCTTGCGGTCGAACATCCAGGCGACGCTGTTCGGCGCGCCCAGGTTGCCGCCTTGCTTCGTGAACAGGTGGCGCAGCTCGGCCACGGTGCGGTTCTTGTTGTCGGTCAACGCCGTGACGAGGATCGCCACACCACCCGGGCCGAAGCCCTCGTAGGTCACCTCCTCGTACGTGACCCCCGGCAGCTCGCCCGTGCCGCGGCGGATGGCCTTCTCGATGTTGTCGGCCGGCATGTTCTCGGCCTTGGCGTTGTCGATCGCCGTGCGCAGGCGCGGATTGGACTCCGGGTCGCCGCCGCCCTCGCGGGCGGCCACCGTGACCTCCTTGATCAGGCGCGTGAAGACGCGGCCGCGTTTCGCGTCGACGACGGCCTTCTTGCGCTTGATCGTGGACCACTTGGAATGGCCGGACATGCTCGTCCCTTACCCCTCTGGCTCTAGACCTCGTCGCCTTCGAACCGGAACGTGACTTCGCAGGAGCCACCCGGGAAGGAGGGGATGTGATGCTCCTCGCCCTCCACGTGATCGCCGACGAAGCGTCCGGTCATCGAGAAGCCCACGATCGGGCCTGGCCCCGTCATGGTGTCCGTAAGGGTATACGTACCCGACATCTCGAACTCGCCGTCGGGCTCGAGGGGCCCGCGAATTCCCAGGTCCAGGAGCTGGACCTTGCCCTGACCATCGAACGTCGGCGGCCGGAACTCGATCGTGCCGCCGTCCTGGAAAAACACGTAGATGCGGCTGCCGTCCAGGATGGTGAACCCGCGGCAGGTGCTGCTCTCGAGCGTGGTTTCGATGTTGTAGAGGCCCTCGACAACCGGAAAGCGCGCCTCATCGGGCGCCGTGCCGTCACTGCAACCCGCCGCCACCAGAAGGGATAGCGCCCCGATCCCACCCGCGGACCTCGTCATCTCGGCCTCCGGGTCAAGGCATGCGAGCCCCCGCCCGCAGTTTACCCCACCGTCCGCCGCCCTGACAAGAGCGCCGAGCGCATCGCGACCCCCGCCGGGCGGGCGGCCGCTCGCTCGGCGAGCCATTGGGTTTCATGGCGAGCGGGCGAGAGGGCACCCCGCCGGGCGGGCGGCCGCTCGCTCAGCGAGCCATTGGGTTTCATGGCGAGCGGGCGAGACCGCTGGCTGCGGAGGCGGGCGGCAGTCTGGCTTAGCGAGCCATTGGGTTTCATGGCGAGCGGGCCAGACGGCCGCCCGCCCGGCGGCTAGTGACGCGCCTCGGCCTGCCACCCCTCGTTCTCCTCGATGACCTTTGCCGCCACGTCCCGCGGCACCTCTTCGTAGCCCGTGAACTTCCGCGCATGGTCGCCGCGACCCTGGGTGAGGGCCCGCAGCGCCGTGGAATAGCGGTAGAGCTCCGCGCGCGGCACCGAGGCCTTGATCACCTGCTTGTGGCCGTTCCGCTCCATCCCCAGGATGCGGCCCCGGCGGCTGTTCAGGTCGCCGATCACCTCGCCCATGTACTCCTCGGGCACGGTGACCGTGACCTCCATGATCGGCTCGAGCAGGTAGGGCTGGGCCTTCTTCACCGCCTCCTGGAACGCCATGGAGCCCGCGATCTTGAAGGCCATCTCGGAGGAGTCCACGGTGTGGTACGAGCCGTCGTAGAGCTCGACGCGCAGGTCCACCACCGGATAGCCCGCGATCACGCCCCGCTGCAGAGCCTCCTGGATGCCCTTGTCCACGGCCGGGATGAATTTGTTGGGAATCGCGCCGCCCACGATCTTGTCCACGAACTCGTAGCCCTGCCCCCGCGCCAGCGGCTCGACCCGCACCCAGGCGTCGCCGTACTGGCCGCGGCCGCCGGTCTGCTTCTTGTACTTCCCCTGCGCGTCGGCCCGCTTGCGGATCGTCTCCCGATACGCTACCCGCGGCTGCGCCATCTCGGCCTCGACCCCGAACTGACGCTTGAGGCGCTCGATCACGATCTGCAGGTGCAGCTCCCCCAGCCCGCGGATGATCGTCTGCCCCAGCTCGGGGTTGTACTCGTGGACGAAGGTCGGATCCTCCTCGTGCATCTTGGAGAGCCCGTTTGCGATCTTGTCCTCCTCGCCCTGCTTCTTGGGCACGATCGCGACGGCGATCACCGGTTGCGGGAAGTCGATCCCCGGCAACACCACCGTGGATTGGCGCGTGCACAGCGTGTCGCCAGTGTGGGTGTTCTTGAGCTTGGCGACCACGCCGATGTCGCCCGCTTCGAGGCGCGGCAGCTCGGTGCGCTCCTTGCCCTGCATGACGGAGATGTGGGCCAGGCGCTCGTCGCTGTGGCGGCCGGAGTTGTGGTAGTCCTTGCCGCCCTCGACGCTGCCGGCGTAGATGCGGAAATACGAGAGCTCTCCTACGTGCGGCTCGGTGGTGGTCTTGAAGACCCGCGCCACGGTCGGGGCGTCCGCCCGCCGCTCCACGAACACCTTCTCGTCGCTACCGGGCCGGGTGCCGGCGAGGGGCTTCCCTTCGAGCGGCGTGGGCACGAGCTCCACGAGCTTCTGCAGCAGCTGGCGCAGCCCGAACGTCTTCTCGGCCGAGCCACAGAAGAGCGGGTAGATGTCGCCGCGCGCCATCCCGCGCTTCATGGCCGCCAGTACCTCCTCGCGGCTGAACGACTCGCCGGAGAGGTAGCGCTCGATCAAGCTGTCGTCGGTCTCCGCGATCGTCTCCATCAGACCCTGGCGGTAGCTCTCGGCCTCGGCGGCCATCTCGGCGGGGATCTCCTCCTCGTCGCGCTCGCCCGTGCGGGTGCCGGGCTTGTAGAGGTGCGCCTTGCCGCTGAAGAGGTTCACGATTCCGCGGAAGTCCGTGCCGGCTCCGATCGGCACCTCGACGGGGATGACGCGGGAGGTCAGCACGCTCTTGATCTGATCGAACGCGCGGCGGAAGTCGGCGTGCTCCTTGTCCATCATGCTGACGAAGAAGAGCGTGGGCAGTCCGTGCGCCTGGGCGTACTCCCAGACGCGCTCGGTTCCCACCTCCACGCCCGAGGTGGCCTGGACCACCACGAGGGCCGCGTCGGCCACGTGCAGCGCCGCCTTCACGTCGCCCGCGAAGTCCAGGTATCCGGGCGTGTCGAGGAGGTTGATCTTCGTGTCCATCCATTCGGCGAAGGCCAGGGCCGTGTTGATGGAGATCCCGTGGGCGGTCTCATCGGGCGTGAAGTCCGTGAGCGCGGTCCCCTCGGCGACCGAGCCCATGCGTGCGCTCGAGCCCGCGATGAAGGCCATCGCGCTGACCAGCGTGGTCTTGCCGCATCCGCCATGTCCGATGACGGCGACGTTGCGGATGTTCGCGCTCTCGTAGCGTTTCATCCCCGCGGTTCCTCCTCCTCTGGTTCGGTCACGAGTATCGAGTACGCTTCACGGTCGGCCCCTTCCCCGCTCTGCCGAGAAGTCGCCGCTCGCGTCATCGCGCCGGTACGTCCGGGCGCAACGAGACGAGGCTCTGCACCTGCCACCGCACGCGCTCGAGCCAGTCCCGGCGGGCGGCGAGGTCGGCCGGATACCCGGTGTGCCGGTACTGGATGAACCCGGCCGGCTCGACGACCAGGGTCACGGGCAGGGTCTCGGCCCCCAGCGCCCGGGCGAGGGGCGCCGGGTCGTCGGGCCTCGCCCCCACCAAACCCTGCGGCAGGGCGGCCGCCGACCCGCCCGACTCGCCGAGATCCAGCGCCACGACCTCGACGGGCGCGCGCTCGGCGCCCGGTTTGCCGGGCGGCGCCGGCGCGAGTGGAGCGGCGGCCAGATCGCTCAGCAGCTGGTGGCAGTCGGCGCAGGTCCTGTCCCAGAGCACGAGCACCGTCACGCGGCCGCGGAGCGACTGCGGGGTGAGCGCCCCGCCGTCGCTCCGCCGGGCGCTGAAGACGGGCACCGGCGCGTAGAGGCGCCCGGCGATCGCCGCGCCCCGCTCCTCGAGCCGCACCCGCGCCGCTTCTTCGGCCAGGCGCGAATCCAGCCCCGTGCGGTTCCCGCGCCTGCGCTGGGTCCAGAGCCGGGCCGCAGCGGCCTGCACCTCGCCCGCGCCCGTCGTGTCGCGGGCGGCCGCCGCGACCGCGTATCGTTCGGCGCGCGCCAGGTCGCCCTTGTGCTCGTAGAAGGCGGCCAGGTGGCGGAGGTTCGTGACGTCGCCGCGTCCGCGCAGGTTGATCTCGGTCTCCGCCGAGCGCAGCGCGGCCTCGGCCTGGGCCAGGTCCCCCCGCTGGAAGGCGGACCAGCCGAGCAGGTCCAGAAACCGTCCGCGGTAGCCGCGCAGGTAGACGGCGTCGAGCACGACCAGCGGCTTGCCCACGAGGAAGGCCGGATCCCCGTATTCCAGGCTGGCCAGGAGCTCGCGCACGCGCGCCTCGGTCGCTGCGGGGTCGATGCGCGCCGAGATCCAGGCCGAGAGCACGCGGTAGAGGTCGGGCAGGTAGTGGGGCTGAAGCCGGATCAGCGCTTCGCCGCTCTCCTGCATGGCACCCCGCTCTCCCGCGGACCGGGCCGCCTCGAAGCGGCTCCGGATCTCGGCCGCCCGGGCCAGGGTCGCCGGGTCCGGCGGCGGCGGCGGCGGCTCCGCGCTCGGCGCGGGGACCGGAAGATCACCGCCCACCCCACCAGCCTCGGCCGGGACGTCGCCCGGCGCGGCTCCGGCCAGCTCCTCGCCCGGCGTCGCCCCGCGCGCGGAATCCTGCCGCGCCTGCGCAAGGGGCAGCTCATCCGGGGCGGCTGCGACCTCGGCGCCGGTTTCCGGTTCGGCGATCTTCGCGTCCGCGACCTCGGCCTTCCCATGATCGGCGTCCGCGGCGCCGGTGGCCAGGGCCGCCGAGTCGGCGGCCGCACGGGCCGCCGCCGCGGCCGGGGGAAGCGAGTCCAGGGGCCAGTGAGACTGCCACTGGGCCACCGCGTCCTCGTTGGTGGGATCGAGCTCGACGGACTTGCCGATGAGGAAGCGGGCGTTCTCCGCGTTGCCGGCGTTCCACGCCGCGCGCCCCCGGTCGAGGTATTGTCGCGCGAGAAAGGCGCTCGGCGGCTCCTGGGGGGCCGGTTTCGGCGTCAACGCCGAGCAGCCGGCCAGCGCGAGCGCCAGCAGCAAGCTCGGTCCACACAACCGCCAAGCGGCTGTCATCGGGAAGCGGGTCTCAATCGGCGCGTGAGGAGGGCCAGCGATTGATGAGGCCAGGCAAGCGACATAGACTCTACCGACTTCGCCGGGTGCCGTCAACCGCAGCGGAGGTGCCTTCACGCGCGCTCTCGCAGCTACGGCCGTAGCCGTGCTGGCGGCATCGGCGTTCGCGCTCCATCTGGCCACCCGGCCGACGCCGGGGGAGCTGCGTGAGCGCGCCGGACGGATCGTGTCCACGCGCTGGGTCCAGACTCAGGCAAAGACCGGCTACGACCTGGTGGACCTGAAGCTGATGAGCAGCTCGGGCCTCACCACGCGCTGCCGGATCCGCGTCCCCGAGAGTGGAAACGTCGGTGTCCGTTACCCGGCGTACGTGATCGCGGGGGGCGTGAGGACGGGGCGGCACGCGGTCAACTTCCGGCGCATGGCCGTGCCCGACGTGGTCATGGCGGCCTGCGATTATCCGCTGAACATCCGCGAGCTGCGGGCGTCGTCCCGGTTCTGGAGCGCCATCCCCCAGCTTCGGCGCGCGTTCATCGACACCCCCGCCACCCTGATTCTCGCGACCGACTACTTGACGCGACGCCCCGACGTGGATCCCGACGCGCTCGCCATGATCGGCGCGAGCTTCGGCGTGCCGGCCGCCACCGTGGCCGCCGCGCTGGACCCGCGCATCCGCGCCGCCGCGTTCCTGTACGGCGGCGGTGACTTGCCTCTGCTGCTGGTGCAGAACGTGGATCTGGGATCCGCCGCCGCCAACCGGGTCGGCCGCGCCCTGGCATGGCTCCTGGCCCGGCCGATCGAGCCCACGCGCTACGCGGGCGCGATCGCACCGCGCCCCACGCTCATGGTGAACTCGCCGAGCGACTCGGCCATCCCGCGCGCCTCGATCGACGAGCTGTACGAGGCGCTGGGCGAGCCCAAGGAGCTGCGCTGGCTGCCGCTCGAGCACTTCGCCGCCTTTCACGAACGCGAGCTCCTCGCCGAGCTCACGAAGCTCGTGACGGAGTGGCTCCGGACGCAGGGGTTCGGCAGCACGGAACCCACCGCCCGGAAATTCTAGCCCAGAGGTCAGCCACGCGCGCACTCGCCGCCCTAGCCGCGGCCGTCCTGACGGCCGCGCTTCTGAGCGCCGCCTGGCTGGCGCTCCAGCCGGACGCGCGCGGCCTGCGCGAGCGAGCCGGGCGGCTCGCCTACGCACGGATCGTCGAGACCGTGGCCGCCGGCGGCTCGCGCGTCGAGGACCTGGAGCTCGTCAGCACGTCCGGTCTCAGGGCCCGCTGTCAGGTTCGCTCACTCACCTCCGACGGCGGACGCGCGGCCGCCCGGCGGAAGCCCGGCCGGGCCGCCCCGGCGGCACCTCGAGGCGCCCGCCACCCGGCCTACCTGATCGCGGCCGGTGTCGAGACCGGCCGCCGCGCGGCCACGTTCCCCGACGTTCCCGACGCCGTGCTCGCCGCCTGCGACTACCCGATCCAGTTTCCGACGACGCTCGAGCCGTCCATGTTCTGGCGCGGGCTGCCCGAGCTCAGGAAGGCGCTCGTGGACTCGCCTGCCACGCTGCTGCTCGCGACCGACTACCTGGCCCAGCGCCCGGACGTCGATCCGCAGGCCATCGGGATCGTGGGCGCCAGCTTCGGGGTCCCGGCCGCCACCGTGGCGGCGGCACTCGACACGCGTCTGCGGGCCGCGGCCTTGCTCTACGGCGGCGCCGATCTGCCGCTCCTCTTCGCCCACAACGTGAAGCTCGGCTCGCCCGTCGCCGACCGCCTGGCGCGGCTCGCGGTCTGGGTCCTGACCCGACCCGTCGAGCCCGCGCGCTACGCCGGCGCCATCGCTCCCCGGCCGACGCTGGTCGTGAACGCGCCGGCCGATCCCTTCATCCCGCGGGCCTCCGCCGAAGCGCTGCAGGCCGCCCTGCGTCCACCCAAGGAGGTGCGCTGGATCCCGCTCGACCACTTCGCCGCGTTCCACGAGCGCGATCTGCTGCAAGAGCTCACGGGGCTCGTGACGGCGTGGTTCCAGGCGCCGGGCGCCGGAACGCAAGCGGCCCCCGCCACCGCCGACTCGCTGTAATCCACGGTGACGATGCCGCACGAGCCAGATCCTCCGCCCGCCGGTTCCCGGGCCCGCCACGACGAGGCGGCCGGTCCGCCGGAGATCCCGCGCGTTTCCGAGTCCCTGGCAAGCATCGCGCAGCCCGGGCAGGCCCCGGTCGCCCAGGCCAGGCCCGGTCTCCCGGCCCTCGCCTTCGCGGCCCTCGGAGTCGTCTACGGCGACATCGGCACGAGCCCGCTCTACGCCCTCAAGGCCTGCTTCGCCGTCAACGGCGTCCCACCCACCTCCGCGAACGTCTACGGGATCCTCTCCATGGTCTTCTGGGCCCTGATCCTGGTCGTCTCGATCTGGTACCTGGGCTTCATCCTCCGGGCCGACAACCGCGGCGAAGGCGGCATCCTGGCCCTCATGGCGCTGGCGACCTTTCACGGCGGGCGCATCGTCAGCCGTCGCGGGCTGCTGGTCGCCCTCGGGCTGCTCGGCACAGCTCTCCTCTACGGCGACGGCATGATCACGCCGGCGATCTCGGTGCTGGGCGCGATCGAGGGGCTTCAGCACGCGACCCCGGCCCTCGCGCCCTTCGTGATCCCGGTCAGCGCCGCCATCCTGCTCGGGCTGTTCATGGTCCAGCGGCGCGGAACCGCGGGCGTGGCCAGGCTCTTCAGCCCGCTCACCTGCATCTGGCTCGTGAGCATCGCCGGCCTGGGCGTCCCCGCGATCTTGAAGGAGCCTCTCGTCTGGCAGGCAATCAATCCGGCTCACGCCGCCCGATTCTTCATCGCCAACGGATGGCTGGGGCTCCATGTCCTGGGATCCGTCTTCCTCACGATCACCGGGGCCGAGGCGCTCTACACCGACGTCGGGCACTTCGGCCGGCGGCCGATCCGCGCCGCCTGGTTCGCGCTCGTGCTGCCCGCGCTCCTGCTCAACTACTTCGGCCAGGGCGCGCTCCTGCTGCGCGATCCGGGAGCCGTGGACAATCCCTTCTACGCCCTGGTTCCCACGCCCCTCCTCTATCCCATGGTCGCCGTCGCCACGGCGGCGGCAATCGTGGCCTCACAGGCCATCATCTCGGGCGTCTTCTCGCTGACGAGCCAGGCCCAGAAGCTCGGCTACCTGCCGCGCATGACCATCGTCCACACCTCGCACCACACCGTCGGGCAGATCTACGTGCCCTCGGTGAACTCCTTCCTCATGGTGGCCACGATCGGTCTGGTCCTCGCCTTCCGGTCCACCGACAACCTGGCCCAAGCCTACGGGATCGCGGTCTCGGCCACGATGCCGATCACGACCCTGCTCTTCTACGTGGTCGCGCGCCGCCGCTTCGGCTGGTCCGCCGCGCGGGCGGGCCTCCTCTGCGGCTTCTTCTTCTTGATCGACATCTCGTTCTTCGGGGCCAACGCGCTCAAGATCCCGCAGGGCGGCTGGTTCCCGATCGTGGTGGCCGCGATCGTCTGGACGCTCATGTCCACCTGGCGGGAAGGAATCGGCATCCTGCAGGCCATCGGAAAGGCCGCGGGCATGCCGCTGCAGATGCTGCTCGAGGATCTCGGGCGGCGTAAGGTCGTGCGCGTTCCCGGGACCGCCGTCTTCATGAGCAACGCACCTGCCGACGAGGCGCCGCTCGTCCTGCTCCATCACCTGAAGCACAACAAGGTGCTCCACGAGCGCGTGGTCCTGCTCTCGATCCTGCCCCAGGAGGTACCCACGGTCGCCCCCGAGGATCGAATCGAGACCCACGAGCTGGGGCACGAGTTCTACCAGGTCCTCGTCCGGTTTGGCTTCATGGAGACGCCCAACGTGGCCGAGTGGCTGGCCGCGAGCGAGCCGCTGAAGGGTCTGGTGAAGCCCGCCGAGACGACCTACTACCTCGGCCGCCAGACGCTGGTCCCGACCGGGCACTCGGGTATGACCACCTGGAGGAAGAAGCTCTTCCGCTTCATGGCCAGGAACGCGCAGCGCGCGACCGCCTACTTCCGCCTGCCCCCCAACCGCGTGGTCGAGCTGGGGGCGCAGGTGCGCTTCTGACCCCTCAGGACCCGTCGCGGGCGCGGCCCCGGGGCCGAGCCCTGCTCGGCCTCGCGTTCGGGGCCCTGGGAGTGGTCTACGGCGACATCGGGACGAGCCCGCTCTACGCCCTCAAAGCGTGCTTCAATATCGCCGGGGGCGGCGTGGCGCCCACGCCGGAGAACGTGTTCGGGGTGTTGTCGCTGGTGCTGTGGTCGCTCGTGCTCGTGGTGTCGGTCAAGTACATCGGGTTCGTCATGCGCGCGGACAACCGCGGCGAGGGCGGCATCCTGGCCCTGCTGGCGCTGGCCGCTCCCACGCGCGAGAGCAGGCTGCCGTACCGCCGGGCGCTCGTGCTGCTGGGGCTCTTCGGCGCCGCGCTGCTCTACGGGGACGGAATGATCACCCCGGCCATCTCCGTGCTCGGCGCGGTCGAGGGCCTGCAGCAAGCGACTCCGGTGATCCATCGCTTCATCGTGCCGCTCGCCGCCGCGGTTCTGGTGGCACTCTTCCTGATCCAGTCGCGCGGCACGCACCGCGTCGCCGCGCTCTTCAGCCCGATCACGCTGATCTGGTTCGTGGCCATCGCGATCCTCGGGGTGTGGGGGATCGCTCACCACCCGCGCGTGCTGGGGGCCGCGAATCCCACGCACGCCGTGCGCTTCTTCGCAGCCAACGGAATCCAGGGCTTCCTCACGCTGGGCTTCGTGTTCCTGGCCGTGACCGGCGCGGAGGCGCTCTACGCCGACATGGGACACTTCGGTCGCCTACCCATCCGCCTGGCCTGGCTGGGCGTGGTCTTCCCCGCCCTGCTCCTCAACTACTTCGGCCAGGGCGGTCTTCTGATCTCGGATCCGGGCGCGGCGGTGAACCCCTTCTACGCGCTCGTGCCACAGCCGCTTCTCTACCCGATGGTGGCGCTGGCGACGGCCGCGGCGGTCGTGGCCTCGCAGGCCCTGATCTCGGGCGCGTTCTCGCTGACCCACCAGGCGGTGCAGCTCGGCTACCTGCCGCGCACGACGATCGTCCACACCTCGGCCGAGATGCGCGGGCAGATCTACGTGCCGACCGTGAATCACTTGCTGATGCTGGCCTCGGTCGGGCTGACCATCGGCTTCGGCTCGGCCGACGCCCTGGCCGCGGCCTACGGCATCGCCGTCAGCGGGACGATGACGATCACCACGCTCCTCTTCTACGTGGTGCTGCGCTCGCGGCTCGGCTGGAGCCCCCACAAGGCCGGACTGCTCTGCGCGACGTTCTTGCTCGGCGACGTGGCCTTCCTGTCGGCGAATCTGGTGAAGATCCACGAAGGCGGCTGGTTCCCGCTGCTCGTGGCGGGGGGCGTGTTCGCCGTGATGTACACCTGGGTCGAGGGACGGACCGCCCTTCTTCGCGTCGGCGCCCGGCGCACGCTGCCGCTCGAGGTGCTGGTCGAGGACGTGGAGCGGCGCCGGCTCCCGCGCGTGCCCGGTACGGCGGTCTTCATGTCGCCCAGTCCGGGTACCGGCGCCCCGCTCGTCCTCCTGCACCACCTCAAGCACAACAAGGCCCTGCACGAAAACGTGATCCTGCTCTCGATCGTGACCGAGGACGTGCCGAAGGTGAGGAAGGAGGAGAGGATGGACGTGAGTCCGAGAGGGGCGGGCTTCTACGACGTGATCGTGCACTACGGCTTCACGGAGACTCCCGACGCCCCCCGCGCGCTGGCCGCCAGCGAGCGGCTGAAGGAGATCTACCAGCCCTCACAGGCGACCTTCTACCTGGGGCACCACACGCTGCTCCCGACGGGGCACGCGCCGATCGCGCTCTGGCGCAAGCACCTGTTCACGTTCCTGTACCGGAACGCGCTTCCGGCCACGAGCCACTTCGGGTTGCCGCCCAACCGGATCGTCGAGGTGGGAGCTCAGGTGCCGCTGTGAACCGCGCCTACGGACGCCCGGACGCGCCCCCGGGGAGCGTGTCGGGCAGGCTGGAATCGGAGGTGTCGCGGGCGCCCTTCTGGAGCTCCTCGCCGCCCTTTTCGATCAGCTCGCCAGCGGCCTCGACACTCTTCCCGACCGCCTCCTGGGCATCCCGCACGCCTTCCTGGAGCTGCGGCTCGGCTTCCTTGAGCTTCTCCTGCGCCTCCTTCCCCAGCTCGTCCAGCTTCCGGTTGATCCGGGTCTGATCCTCGCTGCTGCAGGCAGCGAGCGGGACGACGAGGAGCACGAGCAGGGCGGCCGCGGCCGCCGAACGGGCGCGACAACGGTGGAGTTTCACGTCGGTCGTCTCCGGATCGAAGGACCCGCCAAACCTACCGCGTCCCGCCGGGCAAGGAAAAGTCCGTTTCGCGCGGCTCGGGGATGGCCGTCTCGAGGAGCTCCGGATCCACGGCTCGCGTCCGCTGACGACGCGTGAGCACCAGCGAGGCGCACGTGAGTGCCGCCAACGCCGCGAAGGCCACGAAGAACGGTCCGCTGCCGGGCGCCATGAGCACGGATCCCGCGTACGTGTACAGGAGGATGGCGGGAAGGGTGCCGAAGGCGCTACCGAAGAGGAAGCGCCAGTAGGGGATCCGCGACCAGCCGGCGGCCGCATTCAGGAGGTCGTGCGGCATGAACGGGAAGAGCTGCAGGGAAAAGACGAGGCGGCTGTCCCAGCGTCGCGGCGCCGCCAGCGCCCGCCGCCGCCCGAGCAGGCCCTGCACGAGGTCCCGGCCCAGGAAACGCGCGGCCAGGAACACGGCCGCCGCACCCAGATTGACGCCCGCCACGGCGTAGAGGGCGCCCGAGAGCCAGCCGAAGGCCACGCCCCCCGCAAGCAACCACAGCGTAAGCGGCACCATGCTGAGCGGGCGCAGCACGAACCCGGCGAGGTAGACGGCCGGCGCCCACACCCCCGCCCGATGCACCCAGTCGTGCACCCCGTGAGGCGTGACGCGGTCGAAGATGCTCGTGGAGACCCCGAGCAGGAGGGCCACGCCGAAGAGGCCCAGCAGAAGCGCGACGCGCACCACGAGTCCAGAGGTCGGGCGCGTCCCGCGAGCCGGCGAGCCCGGTTCGGGGTCCAACGGGGTGGAGGGCATCCGACGAGTTTCGCGAGTCAGCGCGCCCGGGACAAGCGGCACCAGTCGCAACCCGCTCGTACTCTGGGACGAGTCCGGGCACGCCCCTCTCGGCTCCGGTCGGCGGTCTGGCGGCCGGAGCGGGTGCGCCCCCATCTTCCTCCCCCCATGCCGGGCCAGATTCCCGCCATCGAATCGATCCTCCGCGAGTCGCGGGTCTTCCCGCCGCCGCCGGCCTTCGCGGCGACCGCCCGCCTGGCCGATTTGGAACACTATCGCCGGGAGCACCGGCGCTCTCTGGAGGACCCCGAGGGGTTCTGGGGCGCCGTGGCGGCGCAGCTCTCCTGGCGCGAGCCCTGGACGCGCGTGCTGGAATGGAACCCGCCCTTCGCCAGGTGGTTCGTGGGCGGGAAGCTCAACCTGTCGGAGAACTGCCTGGACCGGCACCTGCAGGGACCCCGGGCCGAGAAGACGGCGCTGGTCTGGGAAGGCGAGCCAGGAGAGACGCGCACGCTGACGTATCGGGAGCTCCATCGCGAGGTGTGCCGCTTCGCGAACGTGCTGCGCGGCGAGGGCGTCGAGGCGGGCGACCGGGTGGCGATCTACATGCCGATGGTGCCCGAGCTCGCCGTGGCGATGCTGGCCTGCGCGCGGATCGGAGCCGTTCACTCCGTGGTCTTCGGCGGGTTCAGCGCGGGGGCGCTGCGAGACCGCATCCTGGACGCCGACGCCCGGCTGGTGGTGACCGCCGACGGCGGCTACAGGCGCGGGGCGATCGTGCCGCTCAAGGCCGCCGTGGACGAGGCCCTCGAGGGTCTGGAGGGGGTGCGGCGCGTCATCGTGCTCCGCCGCACGGGCCGGGACGTCGCCATGCGGAGCCCGCGTGACGTCTGGTGGCACGAGCTCGCGGCCGGGGCCTCCGAGAGCTGCGCTCCCGTGGCGCTGGACGCCGAGCACCCGCTCTTCATCCTCTATACGAGCGGAACCACCGGGAAACCCAAGGGCATCGTGCACACGACCGGCGGCTACGCGGTGGGCGTCTACCTCACGACGGGGCTCGTGTTCGACGTCCACGAGGAGGACATCTACTGGTGCACGGCCGACTGCGGCTGGGTGACGGGCCACTCCTACGTGGTCTACGGCCCGCTCCTGAACGGGGCCACGACCCTCATGTACGAGGGGGCGCCGAACCATCCGCAGCCGGACCGCTTCTGGAGCATCGTGGAGCGGCACGCGGTGTCCATCTTCTACACCGCGCCGACCGCGATCCGGGCCTTCATGAAGTGGGGGGAGGAGTGGCCCGCGCGGCACGACCTCTCGAGCCTGCGCCTGCTGGGGACCGTGGGCGAGCCCATCAACCCCAAGGCCTGGATGTGGTACCGCGAGGAGATCGGAGGCGGGCGTTGCCCCATCGTGGACACGTGGTGGCAGACCGAGACCGGAGCGATCATGATCACGCCCCTTCCCGGCGCCACGCCGACCAAGCCGGGATCGGCCACGCTTCCCTTCTACGGCGTGGACGCCGAGGTCGTGGACGAGGCTGGCGAGCCCGTGACCGATTTCACCCGGGGCGGCTATCTCGTGATCCGGCGCCCCTGGCCCTCGATGCTGCGCACGATCCACGGCGACCCCGAGCGCTACGTCGAGCAGTACTGGACGCGCTACGGTGAGCGGGGGTACTACGTGACCGGCGACGGCGCGCACAAGGACGCCGACGGCTACTTCTGGATCATGGGCCGGGTGGACGACGTGCTGAACGTGGCGGGGCACCGGATGGGGACGATGGAGATCGAGAGCGCCCTCGTCTCGCACCCGAGCGTCGCCGAGGCGGCCGTGATCGGGCGCGCCGATGACCTCAAGGGACAGGCCGTCGTCGCCTTCGTCATCCTCGAGGGCTCGGCCGCCGGCTCCCCGGAGCTCGAGGCCGAGCTCAAGGACCACGTGGTGCGGCAGATCGGCGCCATCGCCCGACCCGAGGAGATCCGCTTCACCCCCGGGCTACCCAAGACCCGCAGCGGCAAGATCATGCGGCGGCTCCTCAAGGACGTTGCCGAGGGCCGCGAGCTGGGTGACGCCACCACGCTCGAGGACCGGACCGTGGTGGAGGAGCTGCGGGGGGGATAGGCTCGGGCCAATCACGGGGCCAGGCGGGGTGCCCCCCTGGCGCTCCGGGCGGCGACCCCACCCGGCTTCGAGCCGGCTCCCCTTGCCACCCGGTCCGGCGAGTATCTATTTCGGCGTCCAGATCCCGCCATCCGGCCGCGTGGCAGGCCGCTCGGTGGCGCCACGAATCGCAGGCGAGGTGGGGCGACCGTCCGGTTCGACCATGCCCGAGCTTCCCACCGACACGCTGGCCTTCCTGTTCACGGACATCGAGGGCAGCACCAGCCTCTGGGAGCGCCAGCCCGAGGCCATGCGCGAGGCGCTGGCTCGCCACGACGCCGTCCTGCGCGAGGTCGTCGAGAGGCACAACGGTCGCGTCTTCAAGACGATGGGTGACGCCGTTTGCGCGGCCTTCCGCACCGCCCCCGACGCCCTGGCAGCAGCGCTGGCCGGGCAGCTCGCGCTCAAGACCCAGGACTGGGGAGAGCTTGATGCCCTACAGGTGCGAATGGCGCTGCACGTCGGCGCGGCCGAGGCGCGGAATGGCGATTATGTGGGCTCGGCCCTGAACCGCGTCGCGCGGCTGCTCGCGATCGGCCACGGCGGCCAGACGCTCGTCTCGCAGACCGCTCACGACCTGGTCGGGGACGCCCTTCCGGAAGGTGTCGCGCTGCGGGACCTGGGTGCCCACGGGCTCAAGGACCTGCAACAACCCCTCCAGGTTTATCAGGTAGTACATTCCTCGCTCCCCTCCGACTTCCCACCCCTCAAGTCGCTCGACGTCCTCTCCACGAACCTCCCTTCCCAGCTCACAAGCTTCGTGGGACGCGAGCACGAGATCGCCGAGGTCAAGCGGCTGCTGGCAGGCACGCGCCTTCTCACCCTCACCGGCGCCGGCGGCAGCGGGAAGACGCGGCTCGCCCTCCAGGTCGCGGCCGAGCTCCTGGAAGACTATCCCGATGGCGTATGGTTGGTGGAGCTGGCCACCCTGGCCGAGGACTCCCTCGTGCCGCAAGCGGTGGCCACGGTGCTGGGCGTCCGCGAGCAGACGGGCCGTCCCCTGGTCGAGAGCCTGGCGGAGCACCTGAAGACGCGACGCACGCTGCTCATCCTGGACAACTGCGAGCACCTGCTCGAGGGGTGCGTCAATCTGGCCTCTTGCCTTCTGCCCGCCTGCCCCGGCGTGCGGATGCTGGCCACGAGCCGCGAAGCGCTGAACGTCAAGGGCGAGACGAGCTGGCTCGTGCCGCCGCTCTCGGCACCGGATCCCCGCCATCTGCCGCAGGACCCTGCCGCGATGGTCGTGGCCCTCGGGCGCTACGAGGCCATTCGCCTTTTCCTGGACCGCGCCTCGCAGTCGCGGTCCGATTTCGCGCTGACCGATCGCAACGCAACGGCCCTCGCCCAGGTCTGCCACCGGCTGGACGGGATTCCGCTCGCGATCGAGCTCGCCGCCGCCCGCGTCAAGGCGATGTCGCTGGACCAGATCACGGCCCGGCTGGACGATCGTTTCCGCCTGCTGACCGGCGGCAGCCGCATGCTGCTTCCGCGACACCAGACGCTGCGCGCCACGATCGATTGGAGCTACGACCTGCTGGGGGATCCCGAGCGCATGCTCCTCCGGCGGCTCTCGGTCTTCGCAGGAGGCTGGTCTCTGGAGGCCGCCGAGGCGATCTGCGCCGGCGACGGGATCGACGTCCTCGAGATCCTCGATATGCAGTCGCACCTGGTGGACAAGTCGCTGGTCATGATCGAGGAGGGCACCGGCGACGACATGCGCTACCGGCTGCTCGGCACGATCCGTCAATACGCACGCGACAGGCTCGTCGAGTCCGGGGAGGCGGCTGCCGTACGCAGCCGGCACCTGGAGTGGTTCGTGGGCGTGGCGGAAAGGGCCGCGCCGGAGCTACGTGGAACCGACCAGGTGCTCTGGCTCAACCGGCTGGAGCAGGAGCACGACAACTTCCGCGCCGCGCTCGAGTGGAGCCTGTCCGTCGAGGGTGGGGCGGAGGCGGGGATGCGACTCAGCGGCGCCCTCTACCGCTTCTGGTACCGACGCGGGTATCTCACCGAAGGCTTCCAGTGGCTCGAGTCCGCGCTGTCCGCCGGGCGGGCTCCGGCGAACGCGCGGGCGCGGGCGCTGCACGGTGCCGGGTACCTGGCGTGGGGCCAGGGCGATCGGACGCGCGCGCGCGCGCTCCTGGCCGAGAGCCTGGCGCTCTATCGCGATCTCGGTGACAAGAGGGGTCTCGCGCGGACCCTGAACAGCTTCGGGATCATCGCCGAAGAGGACGGGAATCCCGACGAGGCACAGCGCCTCTACGAGGAGGGCCTGTCGCTCGCCCGCGAGATCAACGCTCAGGACCTCGTGGTGTCGCTCCTCAACAACCTCGGAGAGAATGCCCGCGTTCAGTCGGACTATTCCCGCGCGCGCTCTCTCTACGAAGAGGCCCTTGCCCTGCGCCTGGGAGCGAACACGGGTACCGTGATCGCCTACGTCAACCTGGGTCTCGTGGCGTTCGTCCAGGGGGATCACCCGGCGGCACGGACGTTCTTCCGGCACTCGCTGGAGATCGCGGTGAAGATCGGCGATAAGACCAGCGTGCCGCTGGCGCTCGAGGGCCTGGCCGGCGTCCACGGGGTCCAGGGGCACCCGCGACGGGCCGCGCGCCTCCTGGGGTGGGCCGACGCGCTGCGCAAGGCCATCAACCTGCCTGTCCAGAGCGGCGACCGGGCCGACTACGATTCCTTCGTCTCCGCCGCCCGCGGGGCGCTGGCCGATGCCGCCTTCACGGCCGCCTGGAACGAAGGGGCCGCGATGACGCTCGAACAGGCCGTGGAGCACGCGCTGGAGGACGTCCCGGCGGCGATCGAGGAAGGGGCGACACGCGATGACTGACCTCCACTCCGGCACCGTCACGTTCCTCTTCACGGATCTGGAGGGCAGCACCCAGCTCTGGGAGCGTCATCCGAAGCTCATGCCCGCGGCCGTATCACGGCACGATGAGCTGCTTCGCGAAGCCGTCCTGCGTCATGGAGGGCACGTCTTCAAGACCGGCGGCGACGGCTTCTGCGTCGCGTTCGACCGGGCGGCGGATGCGCTTGCGGCGGCGCTCGACGCGCAGCATGCGCTGGCCAGCGAGAGCTGGGGCGAGGTGGGAGCCCTGCGCGCCCGTATGGCGGTGCACACCGGCGCCGCCGAGGTCAGGGACGGCGACTACTTCGGGGCCGCACTCAACCGCTCGGCACGACTTCTGGCCATTGGCCACGGGGGCCAGGTGCTGGTCTCCCAGACGACCTTCGACCTCGTGCGCGACGCCCTTCCCGCCGACGCCGAGTTGCGCGATCTCGGGGCCCATCGCCTGAAGGATCTGCAGCGTCCTGAGCAGGTCTACCAGTTGATGCACCCCACGCTGGGCGCCGACTTCCCTGCTCTGCGCTCGCTCGAGGCGGTGCCCCACAACCTACCCCTCCAGCTCACGAGCTTCGTGGGACGCGAGCGCGAGCTGGACCTGCTGCGCGGACAGCTGAGCGGGGCGCGCCTCCTCACGCTGACCGGCCCCGCCGGAAGCGGCAAGACGCGGCTCGCGCTTCAGCTGGCCGCAGAGGTCCTGGAGCACTATCCCGACGGCATCTGGTTCCTGGATCTGGCGGCACTGACCGATCCGGCCCTCGTGGCCCAGACGGCGGCCTCGGCGCTGGGGCTCAAGGAGCAGACCGCCCGCTCGCCGCTGGACGTGCTGGCCGACCACCTCAAGTCACGCCGGCTGCTGCTGGTGCTGGACAACTGCGAGCATCTGATCGGAGCCTGCGCGGCGCTGGCCGAGCGGCTGCTGCGAGCGGGGCCCGACGTGCGCATCCTGGCCACCAGCCGAGAGAGCCTTTCGGTGGCCGGCGAGGTGGCCTGGCCGCTGCCGCCCCTGGCCACCCCCGACCCGCGGCGGCTGCCCGAGTACCAGCCGGCGGACGCCCTCACACAGTACGAGGCCGTGCGGCTCTTCATCGACCGGGCGCTCCTGGTCCAGCCGACCTTTGCCGTGACCAACGCCAACGCGCCGGCGGTGGCGCAGGTCTGCCAGCAGCTGGAGGGGATCCCGCTGGCCATCGAGCTGGCGGCGGCGCGGGTCAAGGTCATGACCGTGGAGCAGATCGCCGCCAGGCTCAGCGACCGCTTCCGGCTGCTGACCGGTGGGGGCCGCATGGCGACCGCGCGGCATCAGACGCTGCGCGCGGCGATCGACTGGAGCTACGACCTGCTGAGTGAGCCGGAGCGGCTGTTGTTGCGGCGGCTTTCGGTGTTCGCGGGCGGCTGGACGCTCGAGGCGGCGGAGGCGGTCTGCGCCGGCGAGGGCATCGAGGGCTGGGAGGTGCTGGACCTCCAGACGCATCTCGTGGACAAGTCGCTGGTGCTGGTCGAGGCCGACGTGGGCGG
>DATBJW010000049.1:0-38707 GCA_036556205.1 Gemmatimonadota bacterium | reverse complement strand
GCCTTCCACCCTAGCGCGCCCGGCGACAGTTCCAAGAATGGGGTTTTCGGCGGGAGCGAGCCCGGGCCCGGGAAGGGCCCGTCAGAGGTACTGGAGGAGCCTCACGTGTCGCAACGACCATAGCGTTCCCACCACTCCGACGCCGACGACCGCCGCCATGACGAACAGGAACGGAAATCCACCGGTCATCCCGACGATCACCAGGGTGATGATGATGAACAACCGGAGAATGACCGTCCCCAGGACCATGGGCTCGATCTTCTTCTGCCATATGCGAAACGTAACCAATGTAAGACACAGGAGGAACATTCCCGTCAGCTGCACGAACGGGCCTTCATCCACCATGGACGGGTCGAACCCTATCAGCGGAAGAAACGACCGGGGGAAAAAGAGAAAAGGAACGCCGAGCAACGCCGTATACGTCGCGATGTACAGCTGCCAGTTGTAGGCCTGCTTCGGCACCGTCGCTCTCCTCCAGCATGAGATTGAACTGACCGGCCCGAACGCCTGCCGGAGCCGATCCCTCGAACGATCCGTCATCGACTCCTTCAGCTCACCTTCCGCACCCGCAGCGTGAGCCCGTCGTTCGAGAGCACCTCCACCTCCTCCCCCACTTCCAGCGGCTCGCCGGCGGCAGCGTTCCAGAGCTCGCCCCGCACGAAGACCTTGCCGCGATGGCCCGACGCCGTGCCCGCGCCCTGCGGCTCGAAGCGCGCGCGCACCACCCCCGTCAGCCCCACGATCCCCTCCCGGCCGGTCGTGGGTCGCGCGCGACGGGCGCGCAGCGCCGCCGCCATCGCGAAGACGAAGAAGGCCACGGTCACGAACAGCGAGGGCAGGATCACCGCCCACGAGACCCGCATGGCGGGCTCGGGGCTCTCGAACAGCATCGTGGCCCCGAGCAGGAAGGCCACCGCCCCCCCGATGGTGAGGATCCCGTGGCTCACGACCTTGACCTCGGCCAGGAACAGCACGATCGCGAGCAGCATGAGCATGAGCCCCACGTAGTTGACGGGCAGCGTCTGGAAGGCGAAGAGCGCCAGCAGCAGGCTGATGGCGCCGACCACGCCGGGCAGGATGGCGCCCGGGCTCGCGAGCTCGAAGAAGAGCCCGTACATCCCGAGCATCATCAGGATGAAGGCGACGTTCGGGTTGGCGATCGTGTCCAGCACCTTGAAGCGGAGCCCCTTCTCGATCTCCACCACGCGGGCGTCCGCCGTGTGGAGCGTGCGCGTGCCGACTGCGACCTTGACGGTCCGGCCGTCCAGGACGCGCAGGAGCTCGGCCTGGTTGGCCGCGACCAGGTCCACCACCCGTTCCTGGACCGCCTCCGCCGCGGGGATCGAGACCGAGGCGCGCACCGAGCGCTCGGCCCAGTCGGCGTTCCTGCCGCGCTCGGTCGCGATCGAGCGGATGAACGCGACCGCGTCGTTCACAACCTTGCGCTCGAGGTCCCCCGAGCCGTCCTCGCCCTTGGCGCTGTCGGCGGCCGCGGCCGGCCCCGGCTCGCGCCGGCTCGCGGGCGAGATGTCCTGTCCGCCGGGACCCACGGGATGCGCGGCGCCGATGTTGGTGCCGGGCGCCATCGCCGCGACGTGCGCGGCGAGCGTGATGAAGACCCCCGCCGAGCCGGCCCGCGCGCCCTCGGGGGCGACGTAGACCACGATCGGCACCTGCGAGGCCAGCATCCCCTTCACGATCTCGCGCGTGGACTCGAGCAGCCCGCCCGGCGTGTCGAGCTGGATCAGGAGCGCCTCGGCGTGCTCGCGCTCGGCGCGCTCGATGGCGTCCAGGATGAGCTCGCCCGAGGCGGGGTGGATGGGGCCATCGATCACAAGCTTCAAGACGACGGGCCCCGCGACGGCCGCCTTTCCACGACCTCGGGTGGTGGCGTCCGTCGTGTCCTCCTGCGCCGCGCGGGCGCCAGCGGCGGCGACAGCGCAGCCAAGGAGCGCCAGCGCCAGGAATAGGCGGCGAATCGGGCGGATCGGTCGCTTGTGACGCGTGGCTCTCATCGTCCGAGGCCCGGTGAGGCGGCGACCTGGTCCTCTCGCGAGGCCCGCTGCGGCCGCCCGTCGGCTCCGATTCCTTCCGGCACAAGCCCCCGGCGCTCGCCCGTCGCCGGGACGAGGGCGACCAGGCCTGCGGCCCCGAGCAGGAGCAGTGCCGCGGCCCAGAAGGGGTACGGCGTGCCCAGGTGCTGGAAGAGGAATCCGCCCGCGAGCGGCCCCACGGCCCGCGCGAGACTCGTCATCGAGAGGCCGAGCCCGAGGTTGCTGGCCTGATCCAGAGGGTCGCTCAAGCGGGACAGAAGGGTCTGGGCGATGGGAGTCGTGACGGCGACGCCGAGCGCCATCGGGACCATGACGAGGCCCAGCATCGCGGGGCTGCGCACGAAGGGGAGCGGCAGGAGCGCCATCCCGAATCCCATCACCAGCGCGCCTGCCCGGAGCAGCGGCCGCTCCCCGATCCAGCGGGCGAGACGGCCGAGCAGCCCGCCCTGCACCAGAACGGCCACGAGGCCCAGCAGCGAGAACAGGATGCCGGCCTGCATCGGACCGAAGCCGAGCCGATCGTGCACGAAGAGTGGAAAGACCGGATACATGATCGAGAACGAGGCCGTCGTCAGGAAGAGGATCGCGAGGATCCCCTCGAGGCCGCTCCGCCGCAGACCCGCCAGACGCGGCGAGCGGGCCGGCCCTCCGGGAGCACGTCGCCGATCGCTCGGCAGGGACTCGGGGAGCCGGCGCGCTGCCAGCGCCAGATTCACCGCCGTCAGGCCGCCCGCCACGTAGCCGACGGCCGGATAGCCCCACCGGCTGAGCACCGCGCCGAGGGCCGGGCCGACCACGAAGCCCATCCCTATCGCGGCCCCGAGGAGACCCATCTCACGCGCGCGCTCGTCGGGCTCCGTGCGGTCGGCCATGTAGGCCTGGCTCACGCCGATGACGGCGGCGCTGGCCCCGGCCAGAGCGCGGGAGGCGAGCAGCACGACGAAGCTCTGCGCCCAGGCGAAGAGCAGATACGCCACGATGCCGCCGCCGATGCTGGCCAGCATGATCGGGCGGCGGCCGAAGCGGTCGGCGAGGCGGCCCCAGAGGGGCGCCAGCAGGAACTGGGTCAGCGAGTAGGCGGCGAACAGGCCCCCGATCCCCGCGGCCCCGACCCCCAGGCTCCGGCCGAAATAGGGCAGGACCGGAAGCACGATCCCGAAGCCCAGCAGCTGGAGGAAGACGGTCAAAAGGAGGACGGCCCGCCAGCTGCGAAGCATTGCGGAGAATCTCGGGTGTTGAGCGTCGACCACTGGAGGCAACCTACATCCGGCCTCCGGCCGCCGCCAACGCACGGAGAGGGGCGATTGGGGATTGCGGAACGGCCGAGAGCTGATCTAGTTCAATACCCAAGATCGCTCGCGGAAGACGGGCGCTCACCAACCGGCCTCTTTTCGAGGGGGATCGCTTTGAGCGAAGAACCGGCACCACCCACGGGCCCGGACCTGAGCCAGGGCGTCCCATTCTCCGGGATCCCCGACGGCGGAATGCTCCTCGGCAATGTGGGGGGCAAGCCCGTGCTCGTCACGCGACGCGGCGACGAGCTGTTCGCGATCGGTGCGACCTGCACGCACTATGGCGGCCCGCTCGCCGAAGGGTTGATGACCGACGACATGGTGCGCTGCCCGTGGCACCACGCCGGCTTCAGTCTGCGTTCGGGAGAAGCGGTCCGCGCTCCGGCTCTGAGCCACGTTTCGTGCTGGGTAGTGGAGCGGCGAGACGACAGGGTCTTCGTGACCCACAAGCTCGAGGCAGCGAAGGGAGCGGAAGGTGGCCGTCGCGAACCCCCGTCCGCCCCGGCAGCGGTGGTGATCGTCGGCGGCGGCGGGGCCGGGAATGCCGCCGCGGAAATGCTCCGCCGCGAGGGCTACGCCGGGCCGGTCACGATGATCAGCGCGGATGACGCGGCGCCGTATGATCGCCCAAACCTCTCCAAGGATTATCTCGCGGGCAAAGCGCCGGAGGACTGGATCCCGCTGCGGCCACGCGAGTTCTACGGCAAGAAGCGAATCGATCTGCTGCTCGGCAGGCGGGTAACCGCGATCGACGCGCGCGGCAAGCATGTCATGTTGGACGACGGCAGCAAGCGGGCCTTCGATACGCTGCTCATCGCCACAGGCGCCGAACCGGTCCGCCTTACGTCTTCGGAGGACAGCGGGCAGCGCGTGCTCTACTTGCGGACCCTGGCCGACAGCCGGGCGATCATCGCGGCCTCCAAGGGAGCCCGCCGGGCCGTCGTCCTGGGTGCCAGCTTCATCGGGCTCGAGGTGGCGGCCTCGCTGCGGGCGCGCGACATCGAGGTGCACGTCGTGGCCCCCGGGCAACGGCCGCTCGAACGGGTCATGGGTCCGCAGCTCGGGGATTTCATCCGACAACTGCACGAGCAGCACGGGGTCGTCTTTCACATGACACGCAAGGCCCGCGCGATCGACCCGGAGGCCGTGATCCTGGACAGCGACGAGCGCCTTCCGGCGGATCTTGTCGTGGCAGGGATCGGCGTTCGACCGAACGTCGAGCTGGCCGAGCAGGCCGGACTGGCGTTGCAGCGCGGCATCCTCGTGAACGAGTTCCTCGAGACGAGCGTGCCGGGGATCTTCGCCGCGGGCGACGTCGCGCGCTGGCCCGACGCGCGAACCGGGGAGCGCATCCGCGTCGAGCACTGGGTGGTGGCCGAGCGTCAGGGACAGACTGCAGCGCGCAACATCCTCGGGCTCCGCGAGCGCTTCGACGCCGCGCCGTTCTTCTGGAGCAGGCACTACGACACATCGATCAGGTACGTGGGACACGCCGAGGCGTGGGACGCCATCGACGTCACGGGCGACCTCACCGCGGGCGATGCAGCCGTATCGTTCCGCACCGGCGAGAGGACGCGCGCGGTAGCGACAATCGGCCGGGACCAAGCGAGCCTGAGGGCGGAAGTGGCGATGGAGTGTGGGGATGCGGACGCGCTTGCCGCTGCGGTCGCCCCTTGATGAATTCGGAATTTGTGTGGCCGGGCGCAGGCCGCCCGACATGGCGCCGGCCATGCAGCTTGTTTCGAGAAGAACCGCTAAATAGTTTTCATTGTTATTCTTGGCCGATTCCTCTCACCGCGACGTTTCCGTCATGCACCTCGTTCTCGTAGGACTGAACCACCGCACGGCTCCAGTGGAGTTGCTGGAGCGCTTCACGCTCTCATCCGAGTCCCAGGTGGCGCTTCTCTCCTCCGGCGCGGGACTGGCGAAGGTTCCGCGGCTCTACGAGGCCGCACTGCTCGTGACCTGCAACCGCACGGAAGCCTACGCCATGGTGGGCGAGGCCGACGACGCGCGCGGATTCCTCGCCGAGCGCCTCGCGGAGGCGGCGGGCGTGCCCGTCGAGAGCCTCGACGGCGTCATCTATTCCGCCACCGACGAGTCGGCCGTCTGCCATCTCTTCGAGGTGGCGGCCGGGCTGGATTCCGTGGTGCTCGGGGAGTGGCAGATCCTGGGCCAGGTGCAGGACGCCTTCGTGCAGGCCCGGCGCGCGGGGGCTGCCGGCATCGTGTTGCGGGCCCTCTTCCGGGCGGCCGTCTCGACCGGACGGCGGGCGCGCATCGTCAGCGGGGTCGGCCGGGGTGCCGCCAGCATCGGTTCGGCCGCGGTGGGGCTGGCCGAGCGGGAGCTCGGGCCGCTCGCCGAGCGCCGGGCGGTTCTCGTCGGGTCCGGGCAGATGGCCGAGCTCGTGGCCGAGTCCCTGCGCGGAAACGGCGTCCGTGGCGTGCGGGTCGTGAACCGTCACGCCGAGCGGGCCAAGCCGCTGGCACGGATCCTGGAAGGCGAGGCGCTGGACTTCCCGCACCTCGAGCGCGCGCTGGCCGAGGCGGACTTCGCGATCGCGGCCACGGGGGCGCCGCACGCCGTGATCCAGGCCGACGTCCTGCGGCGCGTGATGGCCGAGCGGCAGGGGCGGCCGCTGCTCCTCCTGGACATCGCGCTTCCGCGCGACATCGAGCCCGCGGCGGGCGAGATCGAAGGTGTCCAGCTGCACGACCTGGGCTCCATCCAGACCTTCACCGGGGCGCAGCCGTCGGCGATCGAGGCCGAGATCCGTGCCGCGCGCGAGATGGTCGCGGCCGAGGCGCTCCGCTTCAGCGACTGGTTCCGCTCCGCGCGCGCCACCCCCATGCTGCTCGCCCTGCGCCAGCGCGCCGAGCTCATCCGCCAGCGCGAGCTGGAGCGCGCCCTGCGCCGGTTGCCGGCGCTCGACGCGCAGGAGCGCGAGACGGTGACGGTCCTCACGCAGACCCTCGTGAACCACCTCCTGCGCGAGCCGACGGTCCGCCTGCGGGAAGAGGCCGCGCGCGGGGACGGGGGCCCGCTCGCGGGTGCGGTGCGGAAGCTCTTCGCGCTCGAGGAGGCGACGGGTTAGCACGCGGGCGCCGCTCGAAGTTCGCTTCGGCACGCGGGCCAGCGCGCTGGCCCTCCGCCAGACCGAGGCCGTGGCGAGCGCCCTGCGCGCGGCCTGGCCCTCTCTCCGCTGCGAGATCGTCCCCCTCTCCACGACCGGCGACCGCGACCTGGACCGGCCGATCCCGACCTTCGGCGGCAAGGGTGTTTTCACGCTCGAGATCGAGGCCGCGCTCGAGCGCGGCGAGATCCAGCTGGCGGTCCACAGCCTGAAGGACCTGCCGACGACCGAGCGGCCCGGCCTGGTGGTCGGCGCCGTCACGCGGCGCGAGGACCCGGCCGACGCGCTGATCTCACGCGAAAGGGTCGGGCTCGCCGCTCTGGCGCCCGGCGCGCGGGTCGGAACGAGCAGTCTGCGCCGGAGCGCCCAGCTGCGCGCGGCGCGCCCGGATCTGCGAGCCGAGTCCATCCGCGGCAACGTGGAGACGCGCCTGCGCAAGCTCGACGAGGGGCAGTACGACGCCATCGTCCTGGCGCTGGCGGGGCTCAGGCGCGTGGGGCTGGAGGAGCGGATGACCGAGAAGCTCTCGCTGGACGTGATGCTGCCGGCACCCGGACAGGGAGCCCTCGCCGTGCAGCGCCGGGCGGACGACGAGGCCTCGGCGCGCCTGCTGGTGCCCATCCACGACGTCTCCACGTGGGCCGCCGTGACGGCCGAGCGGAGCTTTCTCGCCGCACTCGAGGCCGGCTGCTCGGCGCCCGTGGCGGCGCTGGCCGAGGTGCGCGAGGGCCGGCTCGAGATGCGGGCACTCTCGGCCACCGAGGACGGCTCGACGGTCCGGCGGGTCTCGGGGACGGGAGATCCGGAGCGGCCTCACGAGCTCGGGGAGCGGCTGGCCGACGAGGTCCGCCGACTGGACGCGGCGAGCGTCCGTTAGGCGGCGGCGGTCGCGCCCGCTCGCTCGCCTCTGCAACCGTGGTTCCACTACACCCGACCGGATGGCTACTTCGCGAAGGAGCCGATGATGAGCACAGCAACGCGACGCGCTTCGGTTCTCGTGGTGCCGATGATCGTCGGACTCGTGGCCGCCCAACGCGCGGCCCCGCATGTTCGCCTGGTGGATTTCCTGTTGCTCTTCGCCAGCGGGGTTCTATTCGGCGTCAGTCTGATGGGCCTGATTCAGGTTCTGCGGCCGTCGCGGCGAACATCGGCGTAGGCCCGTCCAGAGCTGGCAACGAACAATCAGGAGGAGGCGCGGATTTTGACCAGCCGCCGTAGATGAGCGACGTTTCCGACATCCCGATCGCCTGCTCGCTGGACGCCGCGGACCTGGCGGACCGCACCGAGGAGGTGCGCCGCCTCGCTGCCCGAGCGCTGATCGGACGCGAGCGCACGCGCGAGGGACAGCTGCTCCGTTTCCGGGACTCCGGCGACACCGAGGCGGAGCTGCGCGACGTGATCGCGCGCGAGAAGGCCTGCTGCCCGTTCTTCGAGTTCGCGCTGGAGCGCGGGGACGGGGAGCTGCGGCTGGAGGTAACCGCACCCGAGGCGGCTCAGCCTTTGATCGACAGTCTGTTCCCAGTCGGCGCCTCCCGACCTCTGGATGGCAAACGCATCCTGGTCACACGTCCGGCGGGACAGGCGGGCGAGCTCGTGACGGCGCTTCAAGCGGCGGGAGCGGAGCCGGTCCTCATGCCCGCCATCGAGATCCTGCCGCTCGAGGACACACGCGAGCTCGACGACGCTCTGGGGCGGATCCTCGAGCACGACTGGGTGATCTTCACGAGCGCCAACGGCGTGCGCCACGTCTGGGAACGGCTCGCCGCGCTCGGGCTGGACGACCTCCTCGAGGACGGCGAGGCGGGCCGCAAGCCGGGGCAGCCGCGCGTGGCCGCGATCGGACCGGGCACGGCGGCCGCGCTGGAGCGGCGGGGCGTTCGTCCCGACTACGTGCCGGCCGAATACGTGGCCGAAGCTCTGGCGGAGGGGCTGCCGGACGCGCAGGGGGCTCGGGTGCTCATGCTGCGCGCGGATATCGCGCGTCCCGAGCTGCGTGCGCGCCTCGCCGCGCGCGGCGCGCGCGTGGAGGACGTGGCCGCCTATCGCACGATCGCGGAACCTGCGAAGACGGGATCGGATCTGTCGCATTCCGTGGACGCGGTCACGTTCACGAGCTCCTCGACAGTGCGCGGCTTCCTGAACGCGGGCGGTCGAGTGCCCGAACGCGCCGCCGTCGTCTGCATCGGGCCCGTCACGGCCCGAACGGCGCGAGAACTCGGCCTGCGGGTCGATGCGGTGGCCGAGCCATACACGTTGGACGGCCTCGTCGAGGCGCTGGTCCGCCACTTCGGCGACGGGAGCCTTCGCGACGAGCTCTCCCGGAATGAGCCTCAGGGCAAAAGCGTTAAGGAGCAGCGATGAGCCTCGAGATAGGATCCGTTCGGTTCGAGCGCGCCCTTGAAGAGACGGCCGGCCGCGCGGCCGGTGAGCGACTCGACCGCTTCCGCCGCACGCCGTCGCTGCGGCGGCTGGCGCGCGAGGGCCGGGTCACCACGGACGACCTGGTGCAGCCGGTCTTCGTCGCCGAGCAGGGACCGGCCCGGGTGCCGATCGCATCCATGCCGGGGATCGACCGCCTGGGCCTCGAGGCCTTGCCCGATGAGATCGAGCGGCTCGCGAAGCTCGGTGTTCCCGCGGTTATCCTCTTCGGCATTCCCGCCGCCAAAGACCGCGAGGCGAGCGGCGCCTGGGCCCGAGACGGCGTCGTGCAACGGGCGGTGAAGGCCTGCCGGAGATCGGCCCCCCAGATGGCCGTGATCGCCGATGTCTGCCTGTGCGAGTACACCGACCACGGCCATTGCAGGATCCTCCGCGACGGCGCCCCCGCCCGCGAGGAGACGCTCGAGGCGCTGAGCCGCACGGCGGTCTCGCTGGCCGAGGCGGGGGCCGACGTCGTGGCGCCGTCCGCAATGGCCGATGGCCAGGTGCGCGCGATCCGGCGAGCGCTCGACGAGGCGGGACTCGGGGAGACCGGTATCCTCTCCTATGCCGCCAAGTACGCCTCGGCTTTCTACGGGCCCTTCCGCGAGGCCGCGGCCTCGACGCCCACGATGGGCGACCGGCGCGACCACCAGATGGATCCTCCCAACGCGCGCGAGGCGCTACGCGAGGCGGCGCAGGACCTGGCCGAGGGGGCCGACGCGATCATGGTCAAGCCGGCGCTGGCCTACCTGGACGTCCTGCGCGCGGTCCGCGCGCGCTGCGACGCGTCGCTCGCGGCCTACAACGTGAGCGGCGAGTACGCGATGGTGAAAGCGGCCGCCACGAAAGGCTGGATCGACGAGCGCGGCGTCGTGCTGGAGATCCTGGGCGCCATCAAGCGCGCGGGGGCGGACTTCATCCTCACGTACCACGCGGCGGAGGCCGCCGGCTGGCTCGCAGAGGGGTCCTGAGCCGCAAGGACGTCAGCGCGAGGATAGCCCGTCCCCTCCTGTTCACGCCCTTTCACCGCACGGTTGTACGCCCCCCCTTGGATCTTCGGCGGTGCAGAGAGTCATGAGCTCTCCGGAGATGCCGCCGAGGCGTGAGGCAAGCGTGACGGTGCTCAATGCCATCGGCCGAACCAGGCTCATTCCACTCCAGCATATGGTCCCGCAGCAGAGCGCCAGGATTCTGCTCAAGCTGGAATGCGAGAACCCGACCGGGAGCATGAAGGACCGCATGGCGCTCGCAATGGTCGAGGCGGCCGAGGCGGACGGACGGCTGCGGCCGGGTGGGTCGGTGGTCGAGTACACGGGTGGAAGCACGGGCGTGTCGCTCGCCTTCGTGTGCGCCGCGAAGCGCATCCCGCTTCAGATCGTGACGTCGGAGGCATTCAGCAAGGAGAAACGGGACCATATGGCGGCGCTGGGCGCTCGCCTCACACTCGTCGCCAGCCCAACCGGCGGGACGACGAAGGATCTGACTCTCGAGATGGTCGAGACTGCGAGGAAGCTCGCCTCCGCTCCCGGCAGCTACTGGACGGATCAGTTGAACGATACGGATCAGCTCTCCAGCTACGAGCAGATGGGCGAGGAGATATGGGAGCAGACCGACGGGCAGGTCAGCGCCTTCGTCCAGAGCGTGGGCACGGCAGGGTCATTGCGGGGGATCTCCACACGCCTGCGAGCCCACAACGAAGCCGTGCACATCGTCGCGGTAGAGCCCGAGGAGTCGGCGGTCTTGTCGGGCGGACCGAGCGGGTCTCACAAGACCGAAGGCACCGGCGCCGGGTTCGTCGTGCCGCTATGGACCGCAACACTCGCGAACGAGATCCAGACGATATCGACTCAGGAAGCCATGGCGACCGCCCGGCTCCTCGCCCGGCAGGAAGGCATCTTCGCAGGCACCTCCACGGGAGGAAACATTGCGGTGGCGTTGCGGCTCGCCGAACGTCTGGGACCCGACCAGACGGTGGTCACAGTGGCAGTTGATTCAGGGATGAAGTACCTGAGCACGGCGTTGTATGGCGGCGCCTGACCAGCGGCCTGGAGGTCCCAAGTCCGCGAGACTCCCCACGTCTTCCCGTCCGCTAGCTCGCGATGTGTGGTCTTCTGGCGCCCCTTGCCTCCACCGGGGCATTCGAGGGGGGCCTGGGGAGCCCGTATGCGGCAACCAGTGCCACACCTAGCTTGCTTCGGCGGTCAATCGAATCTCGCGCAGCGGCGTGGTCATGGGACCGGATGACGCATCACGCCGATGGAAGCGCTGATAGCGATGCGGCTGAGAGGAGGCGATGTGATGGACTTAGAAACCCTGGTAGGGATCGCAGAGATCGTTAGCGCAGTCGCGGTTGCATGCACCTTGATCGTACTGGTCGTTTCCATCAAACAAAACACTCGGGCCCAGAAGGCACTGGCTGTGGATTCGCTCGCAGCCGCTATTGCCGCGATCAACGTGCCGGCAATCTTTTTCAAGTTGACCGAGAACGCCTGGTACCAGCAGAAGACTGATATTCTGGATCGATCACAGTGGGTAGGATGGGAGCGGACCGCGCGAAAGTACTACCACAGCAAAGGCGTAAGCGAAATCTGGTGGCCATACAGACGCCACGCATACTCGGAGGAGTTTCAGAGGTTTCTTTCGGAATCAACACCGCCCGCGAAGATTGGCAGCCTGAACGAGATTTTCGACCCTGTGTCAAGTGACACCTGAACAGCAGCCTCACCATCCTCGGCAACTGTCGCCGAGTGATGACCGCCGCCAGCCGACTGCCGATCATCGAGATCGTCCTGCCCGCCGGCAACGCTCAACACCCTGGAAAGATACTCGACATCACGATCCTCGTCGCACCGGGAGGGCAGGAACGATCGGAGGAGGAGTACGGCACGCTTCTCGGCAAGGCGGGATTCCGTCTCACTCGAGTCGTGCCGACTGAATCAGCGGTGAGCATCGTGGAAGCGACTCCTGCTTGACCGATACGTTGAGGCGCGAAGCTAGCCATGAATAGGCGATTTCCAGGTGTGAGTGCGGCGGGCGCGCTGGCGATCATCGCCGCTGCGGCGTGTGCCACGACCACTCAGCGGTCGCCGGCAGGCAACACGCGGCCTGCCCCCGCCGCCGTGGACCAGACCACCAGCTCGCCCGCGGCGCAGACCGAGGCCGACAGCGGCCGGCGGGACTACACCGCCGCCGACGCGCATTTCGTCTCCGGAATGATCCTGCACCACGCGCAGGCTGTTCTCATCGCCGGCTGGGCGCCGACCCACGATGCCAGCGAATCCGTCCGCGTCCTCTGCGAGCGCATCGTCGTGGGCCAGCGCGACGAGATCGCCGCTTTTCAGCGCTGGCTGCGCGACAGAGGCGAACCCGCCCCGTCCGGCGACCCGGGGGATCAGACGATGCCCGGGATGGACCACCCGATGCTCATGCCGGGCATGCTGACGCCCGACCAGCTGGCTCAGCTGGACGGCGCCAGCGGCCCCGAGTTCGACAAGCTGTTCCTGACACTCATGATCCAGCACCACCAGGGGGCGATCACGATGGTGAACCAGTTGTTCAGCGCCCAGGGCGCGGCCCAGAACGGCCCCGTCTTTCGCTTCGCCGCCGACATCAACGCCGATCAGATCACCGAGATCGATCGTATGAACAAGATGCTCGAGGTCCTGAATTCGGGAGGTGATCGCCCGTGAGCCGTTCCTTTCCCGTTCCCATCTCGCTGATCCTGGCCGGGGCGCTGTCCATGGCGGCCTGCGCCACCTCGCAGGTCGAGTCGAAGCTCGACATGTCCACCACGGCGCCCAGCCCCGACCCCCGCGTGGGACTCGGCGCCGGGTGGATGGATGCCGCTCAAGCCGCCTGGAACCTTCGCCTGGTCTCGCACACGCCGCCGTCCACGCAGTTCATGAATCCGGGCGATCCGAGCGACTTCAACTACATCAACTCGGACATGTCCTTCTTCGGGAAGTACGTCATTCAGGGCAATTTCAACGGCTACCAGGTGTGGGACATCTCGAACCCGAGCCACCCCACCCTGCACACGGCGTTCGTATGCCCGGGCTCCCAGAGCGACGTCTCGATCTACCGCAACCTGATGTTCGTGTCCGGAGAAGCCACGAACGGCCGCATCGACTGCGGCACGCAGGGGGTGCCCGACACCGTCAGCCACGAGCGGCTGCGCGGGATCCGCATCTTCGACATCACGGACATCGCCCACCCGCGGCACCTGGCCAACATCCAGACGTGCCGCGGCTCCCACACGCACACGGTCGTCACCGACCCGAACGACCCGGCGAACGTGTACGTCTACGTGTCCGGGTCGGCTCCGGTCCGTTCCCCCCAGGAGCTCCCGGGCTGCGTGGATGCGCCGGTCGAGGAGGATCCGAACTCGGCGCTCTTCCGCATCGAGGTGATCCAGGTGCCCTTGGCCGCACCCGAGCAGGCGAAGATCGTGAGCTCGCCGCGGATCTTCAGCGGTCTCGCGGCGCCGGCGCGACACGGCGAGCTCCTCGCCGATTCCCTGCTAGCCGATTCTCTCGACGCCGTCGCGGCGAAGGCCGCCGCGGACAGCGGAAAGCCGAGGCGGCCGATGCCGCCGCAGCCGCAGACCGGGCCGACCCAGTGCCACGACATCACCGTCTACCCGGCCATCGGTCGGGCCGCCGGCGCGTGCGGCGGTTACGGTCTCCTGCTGGACATCAGCGATGCAGCCAACCCCAGGCGGATCGGCGCGGTGGCCGACTCGAACTTCTCGTACTGGCACTCGGCGACCTTCAACGGCGACGGCACGAAGATCCTGTTCAGCGACGAGTGGGGCGGCGGGTTGCAGCCCCGCTGCCGGGCGACGGACAAGTACGAGTGGGGTGCCGACGCGATCTTCACCCTCGTCGACGACAAGATGACGTTCCAGAGCTACTACAAGATGCCGGCCCCGCAGACGCCGAACGAGAACTGCGTGGCGCACAACGGGTCGCTGATCCCGATTCCCGGGCGGGACATCATGGCCCAGGGCTGGTATCAGGGCGGCGTCTCCGTGTTCGACTGGACCGATCCGGCGCACCCGAAGGAGATCGCCTATTTCGACCGCGGCCCGATGGACTCGACCAAGCTCGTCGGCGCCGGGTCCTGGTCGGCCTACTGGTACAACGGCTACATCGTGAGCTCCGAGATCGCTCGGGGGCTCGATCTGTTCGAATTGCAGCCCAGCGGGTTCATCTCCCAGAACGAGATCGACGCCGCCAAGCTCGTGCATCTGGACTACCTGAACGTCCAGGACCAGTCGAAGCTGGTCTGGCCCCCGAGCTTCGTGGTCCCGCGCGCCTACCTGGACCAGCTCGAGCGCTCGAACGGCCTGGCCCGCGCCAAGGTGTCTGCGGCAAGGGACGATCTCACTCGCGCCGAAAAGCTCTCGGGACAGCAGCGCCGCGACGTGCTGAAGGAGCTGGCGACGCAGCTCAGCGCTGATGCGCAGGGAGCTGCCGATCCGACGAAGGTGCGCACACTCGCCGCAGCGGTTACCGATCTGGCCAACGCGGAACACTGATGGCCGCCAGTCAAGCCGAGAAAGGCGAGCGATTCCGGGCTTTGCACGCTCGTCCGGGTGCGTTCGTCATTCCGAATCCGTGGGACGCCGGCACGGCTCGCATCCTGGCCGCCCTCGGCTTCGAGGCGCTCACCACCACGAGCGCGGGGTTGGCGCTCACGCTCGGCCGGCGAGACGGCGCCGGCCTCGTGACTCGCGACGAGGCGCTCGCCAATGCCAAGGCGATCGTTGATGCGACGGATCTGCCCGTCGCGGCCGATCTCGAAAATGGATACGGCCATGGGCCGGAAGCCGCGGCGGAGACGATTCGCCTCGCCGCCGAAGTGGCCGGGCTGGTGGGTGGGTCGATCGAAGACGCGACGGGCGATCCCGGGCGGCCGATCTACGACTTCGAGCACGCCGTCGAGCGCGTGGCGGCCGCTGCGGAGGCGGCCCGCGTTTTTCCCTTCCCGTTCGTGCTGGTCGGGCGGGCCGAGAACTTCCTGCACGGTCGGCCGGATCTGGATGACACGATCCGCCGCCTGCAGGCGTTCGAGGCGGCGGGAGCGGACGCGCTCTATGCGCCCGGGCTCACCAGGGCGGAGGACATCCGCACCGTGTGCGCGGCGGTGAGCAAACCGGTCAACGTCTTGGCGGGCCTGAAGAACGCCTCGTTCTCGGTCGCCGAGCTCGCGGCTTTGGGTGTACGGCGGATCAGCGTGGGATCCGCGCTGAGTCGCGCGGCATTGGGGGCCTTTGCAAGGGCGGCGCGAGAGATCAGAGAGCACGGGACGTTCACCTTTGCGGAAGAGGCCATCCCCTTCGCCGAGGCGAACGACTTGATGGGCAGGAGAACGACATGAGCACCAACGGAAAGCGCTGCGTCATTCCTCTCTGGGTGGCAGGGGCCACGATCACGCTGGTGGCGATGACATTCGCTCCTCGGTCCGGGATAGGACGTCACGCAACGCCTCCGGTGGAGGCCCAGCGCTTCGTCGAGGTCCCGCACGTCCGTGCAGGGCCTTCGAAGACGGGACGAGAACTGTATCAGGAAGCCTGCGCTGCCTGTCACGGAGAGGACGGCACCGGGGCCCCGTCGAGCCAGGTGGGATTCGATGTGCCGCTCCCCGATTTCACCGATTGTGACTTTACCACCCGCGAGCCGGATGCCGACTGGCTGGCGATCGCGCATCAAGGTGGCCCGATTCGCGGCTTTGCCCAGCAAATGCCGGCCTTCGGGGATGCCCTGACGGAGGAGGAGCTTCAGGAGATCGTAGACTACATACGCTCCCTGTGCGCAAGTGACGCGTGGCCGCGCGGAGAGCTGAACCTCCCCCGCCCTCTTGTGACCGAGAAGGCGTACCCCGAGGACGAGGCGGTCGTCGCCACCTCCATCGACGTGGAGAACGAGGGGGCCGTGAGCAGCGAGATCGTGTACGAGCAGCGCTTCGGCGCGCGCAATCAGTTCGAGATCGCCGTTCCCTTCGTCTTCCGAGAGGAGGCATCGGGTGGCTGGACGGGCGGTCAGCTGGGCGACGTGGCCCTCGGCGTGAAGCGCGCCTTCTACCACAGCCTGAAAAGTGGGACGATCTTCAGCCTGGCGGGCGAGTTGATTCTTCCGACGGGCGACCGCGAGACCGGCTTCGGAAGCGGGACGACCATCCTCGAGCCCTTCGCCTCTTTCGGGCAGCTCCTGCCGGCGGACGGCTTTCTCCAGCTTCAGGGCGGCGCCGAGCTTCCCCTCGACCGGGAGAAGGCCACGGAGGAAGCATTCTTCCGGAGCGTTCTGGGAAAGAGCTTCACGCAGGGGCGGTGGGGCCGCACCTGGTCGCCCATGGTGGAGCTCCTGGGCGCGCGCGAACTGACTTCCGGCGCCGAGACGCAGTGGGACGTCGTTCCCCAGGTGCAGGTGACGCTCGACAAGCGGCAACACATCATGCTGAATGCGGGGCTTCGGATTCCTGTGGACGACCCCGAACGCGACACGCAGCTCATGGCCTATCTGCTATGGGACTGGTTCGACGGAGGACTTCTCGAGGGGTGGTAACGCGATGTACGGGACACTACTCTCGGTGGTCGTGGTTGCCGCACTTGCGCTTGGGGTAACCTTCGTTCACGAGCTCCCCGAAGCCACAGCCCGCCACTCGCCTGCCGAGGACCACCCTGCAAACAGGGTTCCGCCTGAGCTGTTCAAGACGGCTGACGCCTGCATCAGCTGCCACAACGGCCTGATCACCCCATCGGGTGAGGACATCTCCTTCGGCGCCGAGTGGCGCGCCTCCATGATGGCCAACTCGGCCCGCGATCCCTACTGGCAGGCCGGCGTCCGGCGCGAGGTCCTCGACCACCCACAGGCGCAGGCGGTGATCGAGGACGAATGCAGCATCTGTCACATGCCGATGGCCCGTTTCCAGGCCAAGGCAGGTGGCCGCAAGGGCGAGATCTTTGCCCATCTCCCGGTAGGTCAAGCGAACACTCCCACCGCCAGACTTGCCGCCGACGGAGTCTCGTGCACGGTGTGCCATCAGATCACGGAAGAGAAGCTAGGCACGCGCGAGAGCTTCATCGGGGGCTTCGTGGTGGACACGGTGACGGTCCTGGGGCAGCGCGCCGTCTTCGGCCCGTATGCGGTGGACACCGGCCGCAAGACGGTCATGCACTCGGCCTCCGGGTTTCGCCAGGTGGCGTCCGCCCACATCCAGCGGTCGGAGCTGTGCGCGACCTGCCACACGCTGTACACGGAAGCCCTGGGTCCCGAGGGCGAGGTGATCGGTGAGCTACCGGAGCAGGTGCCTTACCTGGAGTGGAGCCACAGCGCCTACCGCGAGGAGCGGAGTTGCCAGTCGTGTCACATGCCGGTCGTGGAAGACAGCACGGCCATCGCGGCGGTCCTCGGGCAGCCACGTGCGGGAGTCTCCCGACACTCCTTCCGTGGCGGGAACTTCTTCATGCTGCGGATGCTGAATCGCTATCGGGGGCAGCTGGGCGTGGCGGCGCTCCCCCCCGAGCTCGACGCTGCAGTGAGCCGCACCTTGGATCATCTGCAGGCGAACACGGCCCGCGTGTCTGTCGAGGGTGCGCAGGTTGTGGGGAACCACCTCCGGACCGAGGTCAGCATCGAGAACCTGGCCGGACACAAGCTGCCGACCGCCTACCCATCGCGGCGTGCCTGGATCCACTTCACCGTTCGGGATCGAAACGGCCAGTTGCTGTTCGAATCAGGCAGCTTGGAGCCGTCCGGCCTGATTGTGGGAAACGACAACGACACCGACCCGGCCCGGTATGAACCTCACTACACCGAGATCACGCGGAGCGACCAGGTGCAACTGTACGAGGCCATCATGGCGGATCCGCAGGGTGGGGTGACGACAGGGCTCCTGACCGCGGTGCGCTTCGTCAAGGACAATCGTCTACTGCCGCGGGGATTCGCAAAAGCCACGGCAGCGGAAGACATCGCCGTGCAGGGCGGGGCCGCAGAGGACGCTGACTTCCTCGACGGCGGTGACCGGGTCCAGTACGCGCTGGACGTCACAGGAGCGCATGGGCCCTTTCGGGTGCAGGCAGAGCTCTGGTATCAGCCCATCGCCTACCGCTGGGCGCAAAACCTCAGGCCCTATGACGCGCCGGAGACGAATCGATTCCTCGAGTTCTACGATTCAATGTCAGAGGTTTCAGGCGTGATCCTGGCGACGGGAGTGGCGGTAGCGCAGTAAGGAGTCCAGGGTTACACGAAGGACAGGAAGGAGGCCGCACGACCTGCGGGTGAGTATGTCCTCTTCAGGTCGGCGTGCTAGCCCTCTCTCCCACGAGCTCATGCTCCGGGCCGTGACGCAGCTCTGTCGTGGCGATCCGGACCTCGGGCGGGTCGTGGCCAGGCATGGTCCACCACCGCTCTGGGCCCGCCGGCCCGGCTTGGCTACGCTCGTGCGGATCATCCTGGAACAGCAGGTCTCGCTGGCTTCCGCCCGGGCCGCCTTCATGCGCCTGCAAGCGGGGATCGGCCCGGTGTCGGCGGCGCGGCTCTCCGGACTCTCGCCGAATCGAATCGCCGCCTGCGGCATCACTCGCCAGAAGGCCGCATTCATCCACGGTCTCGCCGTCGACGTCCTGGCAGGGGATCTGCAGCTGCGGAGTCTTTCCGAGGCAGAGGACCCGGCTGCTCGCAGCGCGTTGCTTCGAGCCAGGGGCATCGGACCCTGGACCGCCGACATCTACCTGATCATGGCGCTGCTCCGACCCGACGTCTGGCCGGACCGCGACCTGGCGCTTCTGAAGTCCATGAAGAGCATCAAGGGCCTGCCGTCGGATCCTTCCCCGGATGTGGGACGGCGCATCGCCGAAACCTGGGCGCCGTGGAGATCGGTGGCGGCCAGGATCCTCTGGCATGACTACCTGGCCCGGAAGAACCGGTGAGCAACCTGGACAATCTGTGGGATTTCGACGTGGACGTGCTGGAGGTAACGGGAACCGTGGTGGATCTCGACGCAGGTCGGGTGAAGCTCGCGCTTCTGGCTTGCAGCGTCGTTCTCGGGTGCTCGGCCCTCGGTTGCTCGACCGGCATGCGCGACGCGCCTCCGGCCCCGCCCACACGCGACGAGATCCTGGTCGCCATCGACGCCTATGACTCGGCGTGGAACCGCCGCGACACCGCCACCGTCGCTGCCGCGCTGGCCGACGATTACGTGTACTTCAGTTCGGACGGCCACGCCCTGCCGCGCGCCGAGACGCTCGGCTTCCTCGCTTCACCCGACTACGTGCTCGAGACCGCCGAGCGCTCGGAGGTCGAGGTCACGCATCTGACCTCCGGGATGGCCGTCGTCAGCAGCCGGTGGCGGGGGCACGGCACATGGCAGGGGAAGCCGTTCACGGACGACCAGCGCTGCAGCCTCGTGCTCGGCCACTCGACCGGTCGGTGGCGGCTCCTGGCCGAGCATTGCACCCAGATCAAGCCCGCGTCCTAGACTCCGGAGCATAACCGCCGTGCCGCCGCCGATTCGGGCTTCCATTCGAGCGGCCACCCCTGGGGATCTGTCGAGCATCCTCGAGATCAATGCGCAGAGCAGCCCCGGAGTCGCGCGACTCTCGGACGGCGAGGTTGCGTCGCTTCTGGAAGTCGCTCCAGCCGTCCGAGTGGCGACGGTAGATTCTCGGGTGGTCGGGTACGTCATCGCCTATCCGTCCGACTGGCCCTATGAAGGAGAGGAGTTCGCCTGGTTCCGGGACCACTACGCCACCTTCCTCTACGTCGATCAGGTGGCGGTCGCGAGCAGGCTCCGCGGGGCAGGCCTTGGCGCGCAGCTCTACCACGACGTCGAACAATGGGCGCTCGCGCGGCGCATTCCGTTGCTCACCTGTGAAGTGAACCTTCGCCCCGCAAACCCTGGCTCGTTGCGGTTCCACAAACGGCACGGGTATCATCCCGTCCAGGATCTGGAGACCAGGGATGGTCGAAAGGCACTCTTGATGGCCAAGACGCTGCGAAGTTGACCCCGAGGCGCCCGTCGGGGAGCCGCGGGCAAACTGCATGGCCAAGCATCGCAACTCTGAGACCGGCTCTCGGCCCCCGACAAACAAGCGCGTCAACTGGCGAGGCGTGTTCGCCTATCTCGTGCTCGCGTACGGGCTGGCCTGGACCGTCGAAGGCATCGCCCTCGCGCGGGGCGTGCGATTCACGTCGCTGACGCCGGGGGCCACGGCTCTTCTGGCCTCCGTGATGTTTGCGCCTGCCATCGCGGCGTTCATCGTCCGTCGGTTCATCACGCGCGAAGGCTTCGCGAGCGCGGGCCTGCGTCGTGGCCCCTCGCGTCCCTACCTGATCGTGTGGATCGGCGTCCCGCTGCTGATGGCGAGCGTCTACGCGCTCACATTGCTCGTCGGACTGGGGCGATTCGACCCGACCCTCGCTCAACTGACGGCCCGCATCGAGGAGCTCCCAGGTGGGCAGACCCCTCCAGATCTACCACCGGCACCCGTGCTCACGGCGGCCATCCTGGCCCAATCGCTCACGCTCGGCGTCCTGATCACCAGCATTTTCACCTTCGGGGAGGAATTCGGCTGGACCGGATATCTCCTGGTGCAACTTCTGCCGCTGGGTCGCTGGCGGGCGGCCCTGATGTACGGCGCGATCTGGGGCCTCTGGCACGCGCCGATCATCGCAGGCGGCTACAACTACCCGGGTTATCCCGCGATCGGCGTGGCGATGATGTGCGTGCTCACGATCGCCTTTGCGCTCACGCAGACAGCACTCCGTCTGCGGTACGACAGCGTGCTGCTCACGAGCTTCTTCCATGCAAGCGTCAACACCCAGGGCCTGGGAGTCCTTCCGTTGCTCGTGATCGGTGTCTCGCCGGTCCTTGGCGGGATCACGGGTGTCGTCGGCATCTTGACGTTCATGGCGCCGGGAGCATGGCTCCTCGCCCGAACCCCGGAATCGTCGGTTCACGTCGCCGAAGTGTGAACACGGTCCTGATGATCCCCGGCTTCACCGGCTCGAGCCCGGGCCACTGGCAGAGCCTCTGGGAGCGCGAGCACCCGGAGTACGTCCGGGTTCAGCAACGGGATTGGGACCACCCGGATCCGGTCGAATGGGTCGCGGGCGTGGAGCGCGCGGTGGCCGAAGCACCCGATTCCGTCGTGCTCGTGGGCCACAGCCTGGGCTGCACCGTCATCGCCAGGTTCGCCGCCGAGTGCCCATCGCCCAAGGTGATCGGGGCGCTGCTCGTGGCACCTAGCGACGTCGAGGCTCCGACGGCGCCGCCGGAAGTGCGCTGCTTCGCCCCGATTCCGCTGGCGCCGTTGCCGTTCCGGTCCGTGGTCGTGGCCAGCACGAACGACGAGTTCGTCAGCCTTGCGCGCGCCGAGGAGTTCGCGCGGCGGTGGCGCGCCCGGTTCGTTTCCATCGGGGCGGCCGGCCACATCCATACGGCGGCGGGCTACGGCCCCTGGCCGGAGGGCAAGCGGTTGCTTCGGGAGTTGCTCGAGGACGCAAAGGGGCCGGCGCCTCAGGGGAGCCTTGATCGGGGAAAGGACGTATCTTACAAGGCTTGATTCCCGGGCCACGAATAGCCGGTCGTCGATTCATCTTTTGAGGCCTGCATGACGGAACGACCCAGCGCTCCTCGCGGCGACGCATCGGACCGACCCCCCGGCGCCGGGGAGCCAGGGAGACCCGCCGCTGTCCCCCGGGCTCGCGCCGGCGATGGACGCCCGGCCGAGCGCCGCCAGCTCGTGCGCTACGCCTTCTACAAGATCCAGCCCTGGTGGCGAGGGGTGAAGGCGGAAGACCGCGAGCGCGCGAAAACCGACTTCCTGAACGCGGCCCGCTCGTTCTCGGGCAAGATGCTGGTTCGCTCCTACAGCATGGTCGGCACGCGCGGCGACTGCGACTTCCTGCTCTGGCAGGTGGCCCGGAAGCTGGAGACCCTCCAGGAGTTCGCCACGGCCATCGCCTCGACCGCGCTGGCGCCCTACCTGACGATCCCCTACAGCTACCTGGCCATGACGCGGCGCTCGATCTACGACATCGGCGAGGGTCTGGGCGACCGCACGCTGATCGATCCCGGGGCGGGCAACTACCTCTTCATCTATCCCTTCGTCAAGACGCGCGCCTGGTATGCCCTCCCCATGCAGGAGCGCCAGAAGATGATGGACGACCACATACGGGTGGGCCGCAAGTACCCGCGGATCAAGCTCAACACGACCTACTCCTACGGGCTCGACGACCAGGAGTTCGTGGTGGCCTTCGAGGGCGATGACCCGGCCGAGTTCCTGGACCTCGTGATGGAGCTGCGCGAGAGCCCGGCCTCGATGTACACGCTGCGCGACACGCCGACCTTCACCTGCGTGCAGTGCAACCTGCGCGAGACGCTGGACTCCCTCGGCGGCGTCGGTCAGTCCATCCGTCGCGATCAGGCGCCGGACGCGGGCGGGATGATCGAGGTGGCGAAGCTCGCCGAGCTCCCGCCCGGCGCCCGCAAGCTCGTCTACGTGGGGAGCGAGGCGGTGGCGCTCTTCAACGTGGACGGCAACGTGCGCGCGATCGCCGACCGCTGCAGCCACGCCCGCGGGCCTCTCAGCGAGGGCGAGATCGAGGACGACACGGTGACCTGCCCATGGCACGGCGCCCGGTTCGACCTCCTCACCGGGACGCCGCTGGACCTGCCCGCCACGGTCCCTGTCGCGGTCTATGCGGTCGAGGTCCGGGGGGACGCCGTCTTCATCGGTCCCGGGCGCGTCGCGCGCGATGGGGTATCCCCGGCGGTGGACGGCAGACCCGAAGCCCGGCGCAGGACGGCGGATCAGCTTGCCCCGCAGTGACCGCTTCCTCGCCGCCTGCCGCGGCGAGGCGGTGGACAGGACTCCGGTCTGGCTCATGCGCCAGGCCGGCCGCTACCTGCCCGAGTACCGCGCCCTCCGCCAGAAGCACACCCTCCTCGAGATCTGCAGGAATTCCGAGCTCGCGGCCGAGGTGACCCTGCAGCCCGTCCGGCTCTTCGAGCTGGACGCCGCGATCGTCTTCGCCGACATCCTGCTGCCGCTGGTCCCCATGGGCGCGCGGCTCGAGTTCGCGAAGGGCGAGGGCCCGGTCATCGAGAACCCGGTCCGTTCCGCGCGCGACGTCCAGGCGCTCCAGGCAGTCGAGCCCGCTCGCGACCTGGGCTACGTGCTGCGGACGATCGCCCTCTGCGTCGAGCGGCTCGACGGCCTCCCGCTGATCGGCTTCGCCGGGGCGCCGTTCACGCTCGCGAGCTACCTCATCGAGGGCGGACCCTCTAGGCACTATGAAGTCACGAAGACGTTCATGCTGGCCCATCCCGCCGCCTGGCACGACCTGATGCAGCGCCTGGCGGAGATGACCGGCGCTTACCTCGCGGCCCAGCTCGAGGCCGGAGCGGCGGCCGTCCAGCTCTTCGACTCGTGGGTCGGCTGTCTCTCTCCCACCGATTACGAGCGCCACGTGCTCCCCTACAGCGCGCGGGTCCTCGAGCGGGTGCGCGGACACGGAGCGCCGGTCATCCATTTCGGCACGGGAACGGCCGGACTGCTCGAGCTCATGGTCCAGGCGGGTGGCGACGTGCTGGGTGTGGACTGGCGCGTGCGGCTGGACGACGTCTGGAGACGGCTCGGCCCCGACGCGCGACTGCAGGGCAACCTGGACCCTGTCGCCCTGCTGGGATCGCGGGAGGAAATGGAGCGACGTGCGCTCGAGGTGCTCGCGCAGGCGCGGGGGCGCCGTGGGCACGTCTTCAACCTGGGCCACGGCATCCTGCCGCGGACCCCCGTCGAGAACGTGCGTGCCCTGATAGAGATCGTGCACGCCGCCTCGGCCCGGCCCGCGGCGGCGCGGCGGGCCTGACCCGGCGGACGGCTCATGCCTGACCACGGACGATCTCGGCGCGAGGTGGGGCGCCTGGCGCGGCGGGCGGCGCTGGCGGCGTTGTTCCTGGGATGCGTCGGTACGCTGATGGCGCCCTTCGGACGTCTCGGAGTTCCCTTCGAGGTCGCGAGCAACCTGCGGCTCCAGTACCTGATCCTGCTGGTCCCCGCGGCTCTCATTCTCCTGCGAGCCGGCCGACCGAGGCTCGCCGCGCTGGCCGGAGCCGCGGCCCTCGTCAACCTGGTGCACATCGGCGCCCTCCGGGTCGACCCGCGCCCTGAAGAGGCGCACGCGGCGGCACCCGCGCATCGCGCGCTGCTCCTCAACGCCTACTACAAGAACCGGGACTACCCGGAAATCCTGGCACTCCTGCGCGAGAAGCAGCCCGAGGTCGCGGTGCTCGTGGAGGTGACGCCCGGACTGGCTCGGGCGCTGGACGAGCTGGCCGGCGAGTTCCCGTACCGGCGCATGTACCCCAGGCTGGACTCGGGAGGCGTGGCGATCCTCTCGCGCCGACCGCTCGAGTCGGTGGCGCGCTACCCCTTCGGCGCCTGGAAGCGCCCGGTCGTGGTGGCCCGGACCATGATCGGGGGCCAACGGGTCACCGTCGTCGGGATGCATCCCTACTCGTCGCGGGCGGTCGCCGAATCCGAGTTCCGACGCTTCCAGATGAGGGCCGTGGGCGATTACGTAGCGGACCTTCGCGGACCCGTGCTGCTGCTTGGCGACCTGAACGTCACGCCCTGGTCGCCGCTCTTCGCCGACCTCCTCGCCCGGTCCGGCCTGCGAGACGCGCGGAGGGGCTTCGGTGTGCTGCCGACCTATCCCGCGCTCTTACCGCCGCTCTGGATGCCGCTCGACCACTGCCTGACCTCCACCGACGTCGCGGTGCGCGGCTTTGGGGTGGGACCCAACGCCGGCTCGGACCATCTCCCCGTCGTGGTGGACTTCTCGTTCGCTCCTCCTGATGCGCCCTGAGGCGGATCGAAGGGATGGTCGCGGCTCGCCGGTGATTGTCGTGGGCGCGGGCGTGACCGGCCTCGCCGCCGCCCACCGCCTGGTCGAGCTGGGTCTCGAGCCGGTCGTTCTCGAGCGAGACTCCCGCTGCGGTGGCGTGATCCTGACCGAGGAGGTGGAGGGCTTCCTGGTCGAAGCGGGGCCCGACTCGTTCCTGGCGCGGAAGCCCTGGGCCGCCGACCTCTGCCGCCGCCTCGGCCTCGGCCCCGAGCTGATCCCCACCGACCCCGCGAACCGCGGTTCGTTCATCTGGTTCGGCGGCCAGCTGCACACCCTGCCCGAGGGGCTCACGGCGCTCGTGCCGACGCGTCTGGCCCCGATCGCCCGCTCGCGCCTGCTCTCGCCGGCGGGCAAGGCGCGGCTCCTGCTCGAGCCGCTGGTAGCGCGCCGGCGCGAGTCGGAAGACGAGTCGCTGGCGGGCTTCTTCCGGCGCCGTCTCGGCCGCCAGGCCGCCGAGCGGTTGGTCGAGCCGCTCGTGCGCGGGATCTACGGAGGCGACGCGGCGAGTCTGAGCCTTCGCGCCACGTTCCCCCAGCTGGCCGAGATCGAGCGCCGGCACGGAAGCCTCGTGAGGGGACTCCTGCGTGAGGCCCCGGCTGGGGCGGCCGACGGCGAGTCGGTGGCCTTCCTGTCGCTGCGCCGCGGCATGGGGTCGCTCATCGACCGCCTCGCGCACCGACTCCCACCCGGAGCGCTCAGGACGCGCGCCGGCGTGACCGCCCTGGCGCGCCGAGAAGGGGATTTCGAGATCAAGCTCGCGAACGTGGAGAGCCTGGCCGCGGCGGCTCTCATTTTGGCCACGCCGCCGGCCGAGGCGGCGCGCTTGCTGGGATCGCTGGACCCGGAGCTCGCCGCTCTCGTGGGAGGGATCCGGTCGGGCTCGAGCCTGACGGTTGCGCTGGGCTACGAGCGCGACCGCCTGCGGCATCGGCTCAAAGGCTACGGCTTCGTGGTCCCCGAAGTCGCGGGTGGGCCGCTCCTGGCCTGCACATGGGCCTCGTCCAAGTTCCCCGGACGCGCGCCGACCGGCTGCGTGCTCCTGCGAGCGTTCCTCGCTGAACCCGAATCCCTGCTCGAGCGCGACGACCGGGATGTGGTCGCCGGGGCGCTCGAAGCGCTGCGTCCGATCCTGGGCATCGAGGGAGATCCGCTGGTGGCTCGCGTCCATCGCTGGCGCGAGGCGCTTCCGCGCTACGCGGTCGGCCACCCGGCGCGAGTGGAAGCGATCGAGCGGCGGCTGGCTTCCCTGCCCGGAGTATGGGTCGCGGGTGCGGGATATCGCGGGGTGGGGATCCCCGATTGCGTGCGGCAGGGCGAGCAAGCGGCGGAGGCGGCGCTCGCGTTCCTGACCGGGCGATCGCCTCGCGGGGCGGCAACGCCGGCGACCGGCTGACGTCTCCTCCCGGCCGAGCCTGGACGCCGGCCGGCAGACGGCCCACCGCAGCCGGGCTCTCTTCCTCTCGCGCCGCCGGGGCCCTTACGCCGTCGTCCCGACGCCGCGCTCGGCGCGGCTCTCCTGCTCGCGCGCCACGGCTTGCCCGGCCGCCTCCCAGGCGGCGAATCCGCCCGCCAGGTTCGTCACGTCCTTCAGCCCCAGACACTTGAGCAGGCTCGCCGCGATGGCCGAGCGCGCGCCCGCCTGACAGTGGAGGACGAGCGGGCGGTCGCGGGGAACCTCGGCGAGCCGCTCAGCCAGGTGGCCGAGCGGGATGTGCTTCGCACCTTCGATGTGTCCGGAGTCCCACTCGTCCTGGGCACGCACGTCGATCACCGCGACCTCTCCTCCCCGCAGGCGCTCCGCGAGCTGCGCGCGCGAGAGCTGCGGTACGGTCTCGAGCTCGCGCCCCGCGGACGGCCAGGCGCGGACCGCGTCGGCGCCGAACCAGCCCGCCAGCCGCTCGAGCCCGATGCCCGCCAGATCGCGGACCGCCTCGTCCACGCGGTCTCCGTCTTCCTCGTCCACGAGCAGATACACGTCCTGATCATAGGGCAGGAGCCAGCCGGCCCAGGTGGGAAACGACCGGTTGAGCGGGATGTTCATGGTTCCCGGAATACGGCGCGCCCCATGCTCGGCCGCCGGGCGCGCGTCCAGGACGATGGAACCGGCGGCGAGGAGCTCGGGGAGGCGTCCCGGCGACAAGCGCTCGGGACGCCGATAATTCCCCAGGATCGACGGCCCTTCACGATTCACGTGCTTCATCCGCGCGAAGTAGCGCGGCGGGTCCGGCTGGCCGCGCAGCACCTGCTCCACGAACTCGTCCTCGTCCCCTATCGCGAACGCCCAGTTGAAGAGCCTCTCGTAGCCGAGGGTGGTCTGGGGCACGGCTCCCAGCGCCTTGCCGCAGGCCGACCCCGCGCCATGCGCGGGCCAGAGCTGCAGGTAGTCGGGGAGTCGCTTGAAGCGCTGGAGCGAGCGGTGGAGCAGCCGGGCCGCCTCGCGCATCGTCCCCCGGACGCCGGCCGCCTTCTCGAGAAGATCCGGGCGCCCGACGTCACCCACGAAGACGCAGTCGCCCGTGAAGGCCCCCATCGGCCGGTCGGCGTGGGCGCCGTCGGTGACCAGGTAGGTCAGGTGCTCGGGTGTGTGCCCCGGCGTGTGGAGGACGTCGATCCGCACGTTCCCCACGCGAAAGCCACCGCCCTCCCTCAGCAGCTCGGCGCCGTCCCGCGAAGCGAAGGCGTAGCGCCAATCGTCGCCGCCCTCGTCGGAAAGGCAAAGCCGAGCGCCGCTCCTGCCCGCGAGCTCGCGCGAGCCGGAGACGAAGTCGGCATGGATGTGGGTCTCGGTCACGTGCGTGACCCGAAGCCCCTCGCGCGCGGCCGCCCGCAGGTACTGGTCGGCGTCGCGGTCGGGGTCCACGACGAGCGCCTGGCCTGTGGCGCCGCAGCCCACGAGGTAGCTCGCGTGGGCGAGCTTCTCGTCGTAGAAGCGCTGGAGGATCATGCCCTCAACCTCTCGCAATCGCGCCCGCGTGTCCACTCCCCGAGTCGCTCGCCGCGGTCTAGATTGCCGTCGGTTCGCCCGCCGACCGTGAGCCCGCAGCGGAGGAGCATGACCGGAGCCACTATGCATCCCGCCGAAGGAGCTGCCGCCCCGCCTGAGACCGGGGCCGGCCCCGCGCGCGAGCGCTCGGCCCGTCTCTTCGCCCAGGCTCAGGATCTGCTCCCGGGCGGCGTGGACAGCCCGGTGCGGGCGTTCAAGGCGGTGGGCGGCTCGCCGATCTTCGCCGAGAGCGGATCCGGCGCCTGGCTCACCGACGTGGACAGGAACCGCTACCTGGACCTGGTCCTCTCCTGGGGGCCGCTGCTACTCGGTCACGCCCATCCCCGCGTGGTTTCGGCCGTGGCCCAGGCCGCGGCGCGGGGGACGAGCTTCGGGTTGGGCTGCGAGGCCGAGCTCGAGCTGGCGCGCCGCGTGCGCGCCGCTTTCCCGAGTGTGGAGCTCGTGCGCTTCGTGAGCTCGGGGACCGAGGCCACGATGAGCGTCCTGCGGCTGGCCCGGGGCCACACCGGACGCGACCGGATCGTCAAGTTCGCGGGCTGCTACCACGGTCACGCCGACGCGCTGCTCGCTCAGGCGGGCTCGGGGGTCGCTACACTCGGGCTCCCCGATTCCCCCGGCGTCCCGGCCGGAGCGGCCGCCGACACGCTCGTCCTTCCCTACAACGACGCCGACGCCGTGCGCCGCCTCTTCGCGCACGAGCCGGGGACGATCGCGGCGGCCATCGTCGAGCCCGTGGCCGGAAACATGGGCGTCGTGCCTCCCGCAGCGGGCTTCCTGGAGACGCTGCGCGAGACGACCCGGGCCGGCGGAGCGCTGCTCGTCTTCGACGAGGTGATGACGGGCTGGCGCGTGCACCCATCTGGCGCACAGGCGCTCTACGGCGTGGGCCCCGATCTCACGTGTCTGGGCAAGGTGCTGGGAGGCGGCCTGCCGGCCGCGGCTTACGGAGGCCCCGCGAACATCATGCGCGACGTCGCACCCGTGGGGCCTGTCTACCAGGCCGGAACGCTCTCGGGGAACCCGCTGGCCATGGCGGCCGGCATCGCGACGCTGGACGCTGCGGGCGCTGAAGGGGCCTGGGGCAAGGCCGACGCCTGGGCGGCCGAGGCGGCCCACGTGCTGGCGCGCGAGGCCAAGTCCGCCGGCGTGCCCCTCCAGGTCCAGCGCGTGGGCACCATGCTCACGCCTTTCTTCAGCGCCGATCCCGTCACCGACTACGCCTCGGCCAGGCGCAGCGACACCGCGCGCTACGCGCGTTTCTTCAACGCCATGCTGGACGCCGGCGTCTACCTTCCGCCCTCGCAGTTCGAGGCGGCCTTCACCTCGAGCGCCCACGGCGACGCCGAGCTCGCGCATTTCGCCGGGGCCGTGCGGCGCGCGCTGCACGCCGTCTGACCCGCCCCATGCGCCGCCAGCTCTCGACCTACATCGATCCGGACGCGAACCCGGCGGACCGCAAGCTGGCCCGTATGCTCGAGCGCGAGGCCACCCGCAAGCGCTCCCTCTCGCGCGTCATCTACGACGCGCTCCTGCAGCACTTCGGGATCGTGCCCGGGGCCGGGAAGGTTCCCGTCCTGGCAGGGATGGAGAACGTCTACCCGGGGACCATCGTGTCCCAGAAGGATGGCCTCGCCACGGTGCGGATCGGCGACCGCCGGGTCCACTCGGCCTCGTTGCTCCCCGTCCGCACACGGGTTTTCGTGTCCATCCGGGCACACTCGATCTCCCTGCACATCGGTCCGCCTCCCCGGGGATCGAGCCTGCGGAACGCCCTGCCCGCCAGGGTGCACCGGGTGGTGGAGCTCGACGAGATCGCCTATGTGGACCTCCTGGCGGGCAACCTCTCGATGCGGGCGATGATCACCCCGGCCTCGGTCCGGGAGCTCGAGATCGCCCCGGGCAAGGAGGCGACCATGCTCTTCAAGGCTCTTTCCGTAAAGCTGACCCCGCGTTAGAGTTGGGTCCTGAGCCGGGTCGGGTGCTGCTCCGGTGGCGCCGGACCCGGCTTTGTCGGGAGGCTTGGTATGGTACTGTATGGTATGGTACAAGCCCACCGGCGGATCGTCGCCCGGATCGCCAGTGGAACGCTCGTGGCGCTGTCGGGCCTGCTTTCCGTGTCGAGCTGCCGAGAGACTCCGGCGACACCGCTGCGCCTCACCACGACGACCAGCGTCAAGGATTCAGGGCTCCTCGACGCCCTGCTGCCAGTCTTCAAGAAACGGACGGGAATCGATGTCGGCGTGGTGCCGGTCGGGACCGGGATGGCGCTCAAGCTGGCCGAGCGCGGCGAGGCGGACGTCGTGATCACGCACGACCAGGCCAAGGAAGAGGCGTTCATCGTGGCGGGTCAGGCGCAGAACCGCCGGATCTTCGCGACCAGCGACTTCGTGATCGTGGGGCCGCCGTCCGACCCCGCGGGCATCCGCGGATCCGACGCGCTCGAAGCTTTTCGCAGGATCGCCGCCTCCGGCGCGAGCTTCGCCTCGCGCGGCGACAGCTCGGGGACCCACTCGCGGGAGCTCTCCCTCTGGAAGGCCGCGGGGATGGAACACCCCTCACCGCCGGGCTACGTCGAGGTGCGGGCGGGGATGCAGGTCGCCCTCCAGTACGCGAGCGACAAGTCCGCCTACACGCTGACCGACCGCGCCACCTACCTCACGCACAAGCCGAATCTGCAGCTCGACGTGCTCGTGCAGGGCGACCCGCGACTGGAGAACAACTACGCGGTCATGGTGATGAACCCGAAGACGCACCCGGAGGCCGACATCCGCCGGGGGCAGCAATTCGCCGACTGGCTCTTCTCGGACGAGGCCAGGCAGATCATCCAGGGCCAGGTCCGGGCCGGTGAGCACCTCTTCAAGCTGCCGCCGCCCGAGAAAGCCGCCGCTTGAGAGAGACGCCGCGGCCCAGCGCCGGGACGCGCGGACCGGCAGGGGGATCGGCCTCCGGTCCCCCACCGCGGCTGACTGAAGCGCGCGGAACGCGAAGGGGTATCAGCATCCAGCCAAACTTGCCGATGAACTCGCAATCTCCAACCAGCAGGAGGACGTGATGGCGAAGGTGATCTGCGTGCTCTACGACGACCCCGTGGACGGATACCCGAAGTCCTACGCCCGCGACGACATCCCCAAGCTCGAGCGCTATCCCGACGGCCAGACGATGCCGAGCCCCAAGAAGATCGACTTCAAACCGGGCCAGCTGCTGGGAAGTGTCTCGGGGGAGCTCGGCTTGCGGAAGTTTCTCGAGGGTCTGGGCCACAAGCTGGTCGTGACCTCCGACAAGGACGGTGCCAACTCCGTCCTCGACAGGGAACTGCCCGACGCGGAGATCGTCATCTCCCAGCCGTTCTGGCCGGCCTATTTGACGGCGGCGCGGATCGCCAAGGCGCCCAAGCTGAAGCTGGCCATTACCGCCGGGATCGGCTCCGATCACGTGGACCTCCAGGCGGCCATCGATCACGGCCTGACGGTCGCCGAGGTCACCTACTGCAACAGCATCAGCGTCTCCGAGCACGTGGTGATGATGATCCTATCCCTCGTGCGGAACTACATCCCCTCCTACCAGTGGGTGGTGAAGGGCGGCTGGAACATCGCCGACTGCGTCGAGAGATCGTACGACCTGGAGGGGATGACGGTCGGGACGGTCGCGGCGGGACGCATCGGGTCGGCCGTGCTCCGGCGGTTGAAGCCGTTCGACGTCAAGCTGCACTACACCGATCGTCACCGGTTGCCGGAGAAGGTCGAAAAGGAGCTCGGCGTGACCTTCCACCCCGACGTCGAATCGATGGTGAAGATCTGCGACGTGGTCACGATCAACGCCCCGCTGCACCCCGAGACCGAGCACATGTTCAACGACAAGCTGATCGCCAAGATGAAGCGTGGCGCGTACATCGTGAACACGGCGCGCGGCAAGATCTGCGACCGCGACGCGATCGCGCGGGCGCTCGAGAGCGGTCAGCTCGCGGGCTACGCGGGCGACGTCTGGTTCCCCCAGCCGGCGCCGAAGGACCACCCCTGGCGGACGATGCCGCATCACGGCATGACGCCGCACATCTCCGGCTCGAGCCTTTCCGCCCAGGCGCGCTACGCCGCCGGCGTGCGCGAGATCCTGGAGTGCTGGTTCGAGGGGCGGCCGATCCGCGACGAGTACCTCATCGTCCGCGGCGGCCAGCTGGCCGGAGCCGGCGCGCATTCCTACAGCGCGGGGGATGCGACGGGCGGCTCGGACGAGGCCGCGAAGTTCAAGGAGGCGGCGCGCGCTACCACCAGCGGCGCGAGGTAAGCGGCTCTTGGTCGCCGACTGCTCCGCCTTCTCCAGGGCGAAGGGCGGGCTCCGCCGCCGAGTCGGGGATGCCGTTCGATGCGCGACGCCGGGCCCCGGTCGGGCCCGGCGTTTCGCGCTCGTGAGCGCGCTCCTCGTGCTCGTCGCTGCGGGCGCGGTGCGCGTCGCGGCACAGGAGCCGGCGGCCGCGCCCGCACCACCGCCACCCCCTGAACCGGCCGCGCCCCCGCCGGCCCCCGCTCCTCCCCCGCCACCCGCGCCTGCGGAACAGAAGCTGCCGGTCGAAGCCAAGCTGGACGGCTATCTGAACGCCGACACGCGCTACTCCTTCGCGGAGGAGGGGCCGCGCACGTTCCTGCTGCGGCGCGCGCGCCTGGGAGTCACCGGCACGGCCTACAAGTTCATCGACTTCCGCTACCTCATGGAGTTCGCGTCGGGAGACGCCAGCTCGATCGCGAGCGTTCAGGACGCGTACGTGAACGTCCGCTTCCTGCCGGCGGTGCAGGTCCAGGCCGGCCAGTTCAAGGCGCCGTTCGCCCGCGAGTGGGCCACGAGCGCCCGCTGGGTGGACTTCATCGAGCGGTCCACGGTCGCCGACGAGACGCGAGGCGACCGCGAGATGGGCCTCGCCGTGCACGGCAGCCTCTATGGGGATCTGTTCGAGTACTGGCTCGGGGTCTTCAACGGCACGCGCATCAATCGATCGGACAACAATCACGAGAAGGACTACCTGGCGCGCCTGGTGGCGCAGCCCGTGAAGGGGCTCTACGTGGGCGGGACGTTCACCAGCGGCGATCAGGAAGCGCAGATCGGCGTGCGCGGCCGCACTCCCGACCGCAGCGTGACGTTCTTCCCGTCCGACACGGTCGAGGGGTTGCGCCAGCGCGGCGGGCTCGAGGCCGCGCTCTTCCACGGGCCCTTCTCAGTGTCGGGGGAGTTCCTCACGACGAGCGAGGAGGTGCCGGACCAGACGGACGACTTCGTCACGCGCGGATGGTACGCGGGCGGCACGTTCCTGCTGACCGGGGAGGTGAAGCCGGCCTGGAGGACCGTGCGGCCGCTCCAGAACTTCGATCCGACGGCCGGGACCTGGGGAGCCGTCGAGGTCGAGGCGCGCTACGAGCGCTTCCGGCTCGACACCGATCACGTTTTCACCCTCAAGAGCGGCCAGACCGACGAGATCGGGCAGCTCTGGCTGGGGGCGTCCTGGTACTGGAATCCGAACGTGGTCTTCCGGGTGAACTTCATCCACACCAACTTCGAGCACCCGGTCTCGATCGGCGGCGTGCTGGAGGACACCGAGGACTCGATCTTCACGCGGCTGCAGCTGTCGTTCTGATTCCCGCACCTTCCGGGCGACTCACGGACCACCTCCCAAAGGAATCAGGCTTGCGGATCGCGGCACCAGTCGACCAGCGCCATTCGACCCGGGAAGCTCCTCTTCAGGCGCTGCGACGTCGGTCGGGGTTGCTTTTTGTCGGCCTTACGGCCTTCCTGCCCGCGCCCGTCGCGGCCCAGGACCTGACCGTCTCGGCGGCCATCAGTCTCAAGGAGTCGCTGACGCAGATCGCGGACGCTTTCGAGGCCGCGAACCCGGGCGTCACGGTGAGCCTGAACCTGGGGGCGTCGGGCGACCTCCAGCGGCAGATCGAGGCGGGAGCGCCCGTGGACGTCTTCATCAGCGCCGCCTCCGCGCAGATGGACGCGCTCGAATCGCGCGGCGGCGTGGACCCCCGCACCCGCCGCGACGTCGCTTGCAACAGCTTGGTGGTGGTGGCACCGGTGGACGCATCCTCCGGTCCGGGCTCGTTGGCGGATCTGGAGAAGACGGAGCACATCGCGCTCGGGAATCCGAAGACCGTGCCGGCCGGCCAGTACGCGAAACAGGCTCTGGAGTCGGCGGGGCTCTGGACGAGGCTCCAGCCCAGGCTGGTCTTCGCCGAGAACGTGCGCCAGGCCCTGGACTACGTGGCACGCGGCGAGGCCGAGGCCGGCTTCGTCTACGCGACCGACGCCGGCGTGATCCCCGATCAGGTGCGTGTCGCCTTCGAGGTGGACCCGGCGGCCTACGAGCCGATCCGGTATCCGGCCGCGGTCGTGGCGGGGACGCGCCAGCGTGAGCTGGCTCGCCGGTTCGTGGAGTTCCTCAGCGGCGCCGAGGCGACGGCCGCCCTCGAGCAGCGGGGCTTCTCCCTTCCACCCTGCAAGGCGGCGCGAGGTCGATGAGCCCCGAGCTCTTGAATCCCCTGCGTCTCTCGCTCCTCGTGGCGCTCTGCTCGACCGTTCTGGTGGGCCTCTTCGGGACCGTTCTCGCCTACGTGTTCGCGCGCAAGCGGTTCCCCGGTCGTGGCTGGCTGGACCTCCTGGTGACGCTCCCCCTCGTCCTTCCTCCGACCGTCACGGGCTACTACCTGATCCTGCTCTTCGGACGGCGCGGGCTCCTGGGGGGGCCGCTCTTCGACGCGACGGGCTGGACGGTCACTTTCACCTGGATCGCCTGCGTGATCGCGGCCACGATCATGGCCCTGCCGCTCATGGTGAAGACCGCGCAGTCGGCGATCGCATCGGTGGACCGCGAGTACGAGGAGGCAGCCATCACCCTCGGAAAGACCGAGCTGCAGGTGGCGCTGCGCATCACGTTGCCCCTCGCCCGCAAGGGCATCCTGGCCGGGCTCGTGCTCGCCTTCGCCCGCGCGCTGGGCGAGTTTGGCGCCACGCTCATGCTGGCCGGCAACATCCCGGGCCGAACCACGACCATGCCGCTCGCCATCTACACCGCGGTTTCTACCGGCGAGGACGCCGCCGCCCGTACATTGGTGCTGCTCCTGACGGTGGTTTCCGCCACAGTGCTTATCGTCGCGAACCGGCTGGGTCAGACCCGCTGGTAACCCCCGACAGGGACCGTTCCGCGCGCGAATGCATTAGACTTCACCTGTCGGCCACGACAGGTCAGGTCTACCATGCGCCCCCGCATCCTCGTCATCGAGGACGAGCCCCAGATCCGCCGCGTCGTCGCCAACGCGCTGGCCGACGACGACCTCGAGGTGGTCGAGGCGGCGACGGCGCGCGAAGGCATCGACCGCGCCGCCGCCGAGCAGCCCGTGCTGATCGTGCTGGACCTGGGACTCCCCGACCTGGACGGCGCGGCCGTCTGCCGCGAGATCCGGCAGTGGTCCACCGTACCGATCGTCGTCCTCACGGCCCGGCACTCCGAGCGCGAGAAGGTGGCCCTCCTCGACGAGGGCGCGGACGACTACGTCACGAAGCCCTTCAGCGCGGCGGAGCTGCGCGCCCGCGTGCGCGCTCAGCTGCGGCGCGCGCGATCGACGGCGGAGCCCGCGAGCGCGGTCGTCGAGGTGGACGGCCTGGTGATCGACCTCGGCCGGCGCACGATCGCTCGCGACGGCCAACCCCTGCACCTGACCCCCACCGAGTGGAGCCTGCTGCGCGCGTTCGTCACGCAGCGCGGCCGGACGCTCACGCATCCGCAGATCTTCCGCGCGGTCTGGGGCCACGCCCTGGGCGACGCCCAGGCCTACCTGCGCGTCCACGTCGCCAACCTGCGCCGCAAGCTCGAGCGCGACCCCGTGCGCCCCCGCCTCATCGTGACCGAGCCGGGGGTCGGCTACCGCTTCGAGGCCTGAGACACGCCATGCGGGAGCCTCGGCTCGAGACGTCGCTGGCGCGCCGGACGGCGCCCTTCGTCCTCCTGATCCTGGTCACGGCCGGGCTCGTCGTCCTGCGAGGCCGGCTGGACAAGGCCCACATCGTGCTTGTCTATCTGCTCGTGGTGCTGGGAGGCAGCGCCGCGGCCGGGCGCGGGGTGGGACTGGCCCTCGCCTTCCTGAGCTTCCTGTGCTTCAACTTCTTCCTGCTCCCGCCCTACCACACCCTGGAGCTGTCCGATCCGCGTGACTGGCTGATCCTGCTCGGGTTCCTCGTCACGAGTGTCATCGCCACCGACCTCTTGACCCGCGTCCAGCGCTCGGCGGCCCTCGCCCGGCGGCGGGCCGAGGAGATCGACCGGCTGGCGCTGCTCGGCGCCGAGTCGCTCAGCGCCGGTCGCGCGGAAGAAGCCGTGGCGGCCATCGCCCGCATGCTGCGCTCGACTCTGGGGCTCGCGTCCTGCGAGATCCACGTGCGCGATCCGCGCACCGAGGCGCTCCAGCTCGTGGCCCGCGCGACACGGGACGGCTCGGGCGCGGCACTCGAGACGGCCCCCGATCCCCTTCTCGAGGTGGCCGCGCGGAGAGGACTCTGCGCGATCCACCGCACGGACGGCACGTCGCGCGTCCTCGACCCTGGGCCCGCGGGGCTCGACGACGCGACACTCGCCCAGCCCGACGCCCGGGCGCTGGTGGCGCCGCTTCTGGTGCGAGGACGTGTCGTGGGCGTCCTGCGCCTGGCGGGCGACCCCGACCTTCGTCTCGATCCTGCGCAGCGCCGCTTCGCGGAGACCCTCTCCTACTACGCGGCGCTGGCCGCCGAGCGCGTGCGGTTGGTTTCCGAGGCGGAGCACGCGGAGGCTCTGCGCGAAGCCGACCGGCTCAAGGACGCGTTGATCGCTTCCGTGTCCCACGACCTGCGGACGCCGCTCACGACCATCAAAGCCCTGGCCCACGATCTCCGGGAAAAGGGGACCGCCGAGGCCGCGATCATCGAGGAAGAGGCGGATCGCCTGAACCGCTTCGTGACGGACCTGCTGGACCTCTCGAGGCTGGATGGCGGAGGGCTGCGGATGGCGCCCGAGCTCGTCGCCGCCGAGGACCTGCTCGGCGCCGCGCTCCAGCGGGTCTCGGGAATGCCGAACGCCCGCGCGATCCAGGCGCATCTCGAAAGCGGCGATCCGATCCTGGTCGGCAGGCTGGACTTCGTGCACGCCCTGCGCGCGCTCGTGAACCTCCTCGAAAACGCGCTCAAGTACTCCCCGCCGGGCTCTCCCGTCGACGTCTCGGTGGCGCGGGAGGGCAGCCGCCTCGCACTCCGCGTGCGCGACCGCGGGCCCGGCGTGCCCGCCCACGAGCAGGAGCGCATCTTCGAGCCCTTCTTCCGCGGCGGGACGCATCACGCCGACGGAGGCGTGGGCCTGGGCCTTCCCATCGCCCGGCGCCTCGCGCGCGCCCAGGGCGGCGACGTCGTCTACGCGTCGCGCGAGGGCGGGGGAAGCGAGTTCACGCTGTTCCTGCCGGCGGCCGACTTCGAGAAGCATCTCACGTCACCTCTTGTGGCACCTACCTCTTTCTCCTTCTGATCGGCCCTCGCACGGCGGCGGCCGGGGGCCGCTGCGGATCTCCAGATCTTCACGAAGTCTTAACGCTCCCGCATCCCCTCCTTGTGCGCCCTTAACGCCCTCCCGGCTACCCTGTTGCCTCAGATGGGACTTCCAGTGGACGACACTCGCCCCGACCTCGTGGAGAACGACGATGATTCGGCGGACCTGCAAGGCTGTGCTGGCTCTCACGGTGTCGATGGGGTGGACGCCCCTCGCGGCCCAGGAGCCCTCCCCGACACCCGCCGATTCCGCGGCGGAGACGGAGCCGGCCCCGACCTTCCTGGAGACCGCCTTGCCCGGAGTGAAGATCAGCGGCTACGCCGAGGCCTCGTTCACCGCCTCGACCGCCGACGCCCGTGATGCCGACGGGAGAGAGGTGATCGTGGGACGCTCGTACGAGCGCTTCGACGACGACTTCATGCTCAACGCCCTCAAGCTGGCCCTCGAGAAGCCGGTCCAGTCCGATCAGTTCTCCGCGGGCTTCCGGGCGGATCTGCTGGTGGGCCAGAACGCGACGCTGCTCCAGTCGGCCGGGCTCAACCTGGGAGACCAGGGAGACGTGGAGCAGGCCTACGTGATGCTCAACATCCCGACCGGTGACGAGGGCCGGGCCCTGACCTTCAAGGCCGGCAAGCAGGTCTCGCTCATGGGGGTGGAGGTGATCGAGGATGTCGCGAACCCCGTCTGGTCGGAAGGCAACCAGTTTCTCTTCGGCGAGAACTTCACCGCCACCGGCCTCGAGGTCGCCTACCGGTGGAGCCCGGTGGTGATCACGCAGCTCCTCGTCTTCAACGGCTGGGACGTCGTCAAGGACAACAACGACGACGTGTCGTTCATGGGGCGCCTCGGGATCACCCCCGACGACCGGACGACGATCGCCCTCCTCGGGTTCATCGGCCCCGAGCAGGCCGGCAACGACGACGCGGACCGCAAGGGCGTCGAGCTGCTGGTGTACCGCGCGGTCACCGACGAGGTCAAGCTCTGGGGGCAGGTGGACTACGGAACGGAAGACGCCAGCGAGGCCCTGCCCGTTCCGACGAACGACGCGGAGTGGTTCGCGGCCGCTCTCTGGGCGACGGTCGACTTCACGCCCGAGGTGGGCATCGGCCTGCGCGCCGACTACTTCAACGATATGGACGGGGCCCGGACCTCCAATTCACCCTTCACGGCACCCTTCCCGGCAAACACAGGTCAGGAGTTCGGGAACGGGACGCTGACGCTCAACATCCGGGCCTGGGAGAACGCCCTGATCCGCCCCGAGGTGCGCTACGACAAGTCCAGCCTGGACGATGCCTTCGGGGTGGACGACGACGGCGAGGGCCGGGACGACCAGTTCACG
>DATBJW010000048.1:0-13314 GCA_036556205.1 Gemmatimonadota bacterium | reverse complement strand
GTCCTGCTCGTGAGCCACGATCGCGCGCTGCTGCGCGCCCTGACGACCCGCGTGTGGGTCCTGCACCAGGGCCGCATCACGGACTACCCGGGGACCTTCGAGGAGTGGGAGCTGACGAGCGCCGAGCGCCGGCATGCGGCTCGGGTGGCGGCGGAGGAAGAGGAAGCCTTGCGGCGGGTCGCGGAGCGCCGGCAGACCCGCGCGCCCGAGAGGAAGGCGGCATCGTCGTCGTCGCGCTCGGCGAGGAAGGCGGTGGCGGCGGCCGAAGCTCGCGTCGCCGACCTCGAGCGCACGGCGGGCGAGCTCGAAGGCGCCCTCCAGGATCCAGCGCTCTACGCGGCGCCCGAGGGCGTGCGGCGGGCTGCCGACCTGGGCGCGCGACTGGAGTCGGTCCGGTCGCAGCTCGATCAGGCGATCGAGGAATGGGCGCGGGCCACCGAGGCGTGGGAGCGCTTGCGCGGCGCCATGGGCGGAGACTCGTGAGGAGGCCGGTGGTCCTTCGACACGTGCCGCATCCAGCCGTCCAGCACGTCCACCGTGCGGCGCACGATCCGCCGGTCGTAGAGAGCCACGCCACGCATCCCCACCGTGTTGGCCCAGTGGTTCGAGCCCTGGACCGTCACGCGCACCTTGGGCGGCGCGATCCTGCGGTAGTAGTCCGCCAGGTAGGCCAGGTCCTGCAGTCTCTCGAGCGATGCGTCCATCAGGAGCAGGGGCTTGTGCCCCGGCTTTTCCAGGAGCGGCACGAAGGTCTCGATGCTGGTCGCGATTCGGTCCGCGTTGTAGACGCCTTTCGTGTACCAGTCGGGAAAGACCGTGCCGAAGATCTGTCGATGGCTGTCGCTCTCACGTTCGTAGAAGTAGTCCACGCTCCGCTGGTCGAACAGGAGCTCGGGATCCCGGCGCGGGGGCCCGATCAGCGCGATGCCGCGCACCGCCGGGTCGTGCAGGCCGGCCGCCAACGCCGCCCGGGCACCCAGGGAGTGTCCGACGACGAAGATCCGGTTCAGATCGACGCCCGGCAGGGCCTTCAAGCTCAGCAGGCCGGAAAGCGCGTCCGGCTCCTGCCGGATCGCCTTCGGCGTGCCCAGGGAAAAGGGATCCTCGGAGCGGCCGTAGCCCGCGAAGTCGACCGTGAGCACGAGGTAACCGCGCCGGGCGAGCTCGCTGGCCAGGACGCGGTAGACGCCACGCTCGCTTCCCAGCGGCGTGGTGCCGTGGAGCAGGAGGACGGTAGGACTGACCTGCGGCGGTCTGGGACGACCGTAGAGATGACCGGCCAATTGGAGCCCATCCAGTCGCTGCACCTTCAGGTCGGCGGCGGGAGTGCAGCGACAGATCCGCACGTCGGCCGGGAACCCCGGCACCAGGTTGTTGATCCGGTGGACGAGCTTGGCGGCCGAGCCGGCGCGCAGGTGTCCGTAGGCGAGGGCGGCCAGACCGAGAGCCAGGACGAGCAGCAAGGCGTGGGTACCCGGAGACCGAAGCCGCACGGGTCAGGGCAGGTGGGCGCGGACCGTCTCCAGGAGGCGGTCTACGTCCATCGGCTTGGGCATGAAGGCCTGGATCGGCAGCCGCGCTTCGCCGGCCTTGACGTCCGCCGACACCACGATGACCGGAAGGGCGTCGAGGGGCGGGCCCAGGGCGCGCAGCCTCTCCAGGAATCGCCAACCGTTCATGACCGGCATCCAGAGATCCAGGATGATCAGGTCGGGGGGCTCGCCCTCGACCCGTCGCAACGCCTCCTCCCCGTTGGCCGCCGTGTCCACCGCGAAGGACTCGCTCTCGAGAACGAACGTGAGAGCTTGCAGCACGGCGGGCTCGTCTTCGACGACCAGGATCCGCATGCTCCAATGAGCGCCCCCTGAGATGTCCCGTCAAGCGCGCATTTTTGGCCGGCGGCTGCTTGCTCGGGGCGGGGCGGACGGATACCTTCAAGAGCCACTCCGCCCGCCCCGCTAGCTCAGCCCGGATAGAGCGACGGCCTTCTAAGCCGTGGGTCGGGGGTTCGAATCCTCCGCGGGGCGCCACCTTACCCGCGGGACCCGTGCGGGGCGGGTTGAGGCGCCAGCGGGTCTCCGGTCTCGATCGTGGTGGGCGTAGCTCAGTTGGTTAGAGCACCAGGTTGTGGCCCTGGGGGTCGGGGGTTCGAATCCCCTCGCTCACCCCATGTTCCGGAGCCGGCTGGCCGCGAGGTCAGCCGGCCTCCTCGTGAAGCCGCCTCGCGTTGACATCGCGGCCGGTTTCAGCTTACGTTTGCCCGCCTTTCTCCCGCCCCGTCCTGCGCCGCTAGCTCAATTGGTAGAGCAACGGACTCTTAATCCGTGGGTTCTAGGTTCAAGTCCTAGGCGGCGCACCAGCTTTCCCCCCGTGCGCGGGCCGGTCCTGGCGGGCGGCTCCGTGAGGACCGGTCCCGGACAACGGCACCCGCACGGCCCCTCGTGAGCACCCGCGCCGGCTTCGTGGCCATCCTGGGCCTCCCCAACGTGGGGAAGTCCACGCTCCTGAACCGACTCGTGGGCGAAACACTCGCCATCACGAGCTCCAAGCCGCAGACCACGCGGCGGCGCCTCGCGGGGATCCGGACGGACGGCGAGACACAGGTGGTTTTCGTGGACACGCCCGGCCTCCTGGACCCGGGCTACGCGCTTCAGCACGCTCTGGCCCGGGAGGCGGCGCGCGCGACCGAGGGCGTGGACCTGATCTACCTCATGCGCGACGCGACCGCGACGGCCGTGGAGTCCGCTGCCTCCGGGATGCGCGTCGTCCTGAGCGCGGCCGAGGAGGCCGCTCTGGGAGGGGCGCGCGCCGCCTCAGCCTTCCTGGTCCTCAACAAGACCGACCTGGTGGAGCCTGCCCGCGCGCGCGAAACACTCGAGCGGGCTGCGCGGGACCCGCGCTTCGCCGAGGTCCATGGCGTCTCGGCCGTGACCGGCTCCGGGCTCGACGACCTCCTGGAAGCCACTCGGCGCAGGCTTCCCGAGGCGGCCTTCTTCTTCGACGCCGAGCAGGTCAGCGACAAGTCGCTCCGCTTCCTCGCGGCCGAGCTCGTGCGGGAGACGCTCTACGAGGAGCTGGAGCAGGAGCTGCCCTACGCCTGTCACGTCGAGATCGCGTCCTACGACGAGGGCTCGCCCGTGGCGCGAATCGAGGCCGTGGTCTGGGTCGAGCGCGACAGCCAGAAGGGAATCGTGATCGGCCGCGCCGGCGAGACGCTCAAGCGGATCGGCATCCGTTCGCGGGCGAAGATCGAGGGGCTGGCGGGCGGGCAGATCTTTCTCCACCTTACCGTCAAGGTGCGGCCGAACTGGAGGAGGAAGGAGGCGGATCTCAAGCGGTTCGGCTACTATGGCTGACCGCCGCGGCCCGCCGCCGCAGACCAGGAGGATTCCGCAATGGCGCTCGACAAGGAGCTGCTCGAGGTTCTGGCGTGCCCGAAGTGCAAGGGCGAGCTGGAGTACCGGGAAGCGGAGGAGCAGCTGGTCTGCCACCGCTGCCGGCTGATCTACGCCGTCAAGGACAACATCCCGATCATGCTGATCGACGAAGCCCAGTCGTTCTGACGGGCCGCGTCTCGCCACCTCCCTCCGGCTCGTTTTCTTTCGCCCCCCGCGGGGCGCCGGCGTGGCAGGCGGTCCTCCCGCCGAGCCCCACGCCTGCGTGTCCCGTAACCTTCCCCTGACTTTCGATGAGGAATGCTAGCGTGACCGAAGAAGACGTTCTTGAATTTCTGGCAAAGCGTTCGACCAAGCCTCTGAAAACCAAAGACTTGGCTCGTGGACTTAATGTTCCTTCGCACCAGTACGGCGAACTCCGCGACCTGCTTCACCAGATGGTCGAGCGGGGCTCGGTCTACCGCGTCAAAGGGCAGCGCTACGCCTTGCCCGACAAGCTCAATCTGGTGGTCGGACGGCTCCAGGTGGTGAAGAGCGGGGCCGGCTTCGTGGTGCCCGAGGACAAGAGTCACGCGGACGTGTTCGTGCCCGCCCACAAGCTGGGGACCGCCGTCCACGGAGACCGCGTGGTCGTGCGGGTCGAGAAGCATCCGCCCGACAGCAACCCGGAAGGGAGCATCATCAAGGTCCTGGAGCGGGCCCGGCAGCAGCTGGTCGGCACCTTCCGGCGCTCCCGCCACTTCGGGTTCGTGAAGCCCGACGACCGCAAGCTCACCTTCGACGTCTACGTCAGCCCCGACTCCGGGCTGCGCCCGCAAGAGGGGCAAAAGGTGCTGGTGCGCATCGACGACTGGGGTGAGGCCGGCAAGAGCCCCGAGGGGACCGTCGCGCAGATCCTCGGCTTCCCGGACGAGACAGGCGTGGACGTGCTCTCGATCATCCACGACCACGGGCTGAACCCGGAGTTCCCACCCGAGGTCGAGCGGGCCGCGGCGGCGTTGCCGCGCCGCATCCCGCAACAGGAGATCGAGCGGCGTCTCGATCTGCGCGGCCGGCTCTGCTTCACGATCGATCCCGTGAACGCGCGCGACTTCGACGACGCGCTCTCGATCGAGGCCGTGGGGAAGGGCGGTGAGGACTGGGAGGTGGGAATCCACATCGCCGACGTCGGCTACTACCTGGATCCTGACGGGCCGCTCGATCTGGAGGGCCGGCGCCGGGCCACGAGCGTCTACCTGGTGGACCGCGTGATCCCGATGCTGCCGGAGGCGCTCTCGAACCACCTCTGCAGCCTGAATCCCGACGAAGACAAGCTGGCCTTTTCGGTGCTGGTGACGCTCGACCGGAGCGGTGAGATCCAGGCCTCGCGCATCGTCGAGACCGTGATCCGGAGCCGCGCGCGGCTCACATACCAGGAGGCCCAACAGCTGCTCGATGCCGAGCGTCCGACCGAGCGGCCGCGGGAGCTCGGCGAGGCGGTGCGCCTGCTGCGCGACCTCTCGCGCGAGCTTCGCCGCAAGCGCGCCACGCGCGGCTCGCTGGATTTCGACCTTCCCGAGGCCGAGGTCGTGCTGGACGAGGAGGGTTTCCCGCTGGACATCCTGGAGACCGTGCGGCTCGACAGCAACCGGCTGATCGAGGAGTTCATGCTGCTCGCCAACGAGATCGTGGCGCGGCGCGCGCAGAAGCGCAACGTGCCGTTCGTCTATCGCGTGCACGAGGAGCCCGACCCGCTCAAGATCGAGAACCTGCGCCGCTTCGCAGCCGTCTTCGGCTACGCGATACCGCCCGGCGACGTGACGCCGCTCGTGCTCCAGCGCGTGCTGCAGCGGGCCGAGGGAACCCGCGAAGAGCAGCTTCTCAACACCGTCGTGCTGCGGTCCATGAAGCAGGCCCGCTATTCGGTGGACAACATCGGCCACTTCGGTCTCGCCTCGGACTGCTACACGCACTTCACCTCTCCCATCCGCCGCTACCCGGACGTCCTCGTGCACCGCAATCTGAAGTCTCTGGACCGTGAGGCGGCCCGGCCGGAGGCGGAGAAGGACGAGGAGCGCAAGCACCTCGCGCGGCTCGCCGAGCATGCCTCCGCCCAGGAGCGGGTGGCGCAGGAGGCCGAGCGCGACTCCATCGATCTGAAGAAGGTCGAGTTCATGGAGCGCCACCTCGGCGAGACGTTCGAGGGAACGATCAGCGGTGTGCAGGCCTTCGGCTTCTTCGTCCGGCTGCAGCGCCATTTCGTCGAGGGGCTGGTGCACGTGAACAGCCTGGACGACGACTACTACATGTTCGTGGAGCAGCGCTACTCGCTGGTGGGCCAGCACACGGGCCGGACCTTCCGCCTGGGCGACGTGGTCTCTGTCCAGGTCGCGCGCGTGGACAAGGAAGCCCGGCAGATCGATTTCCTGCTCGCCAGCGGAGGCGCCGGCCGGCCACGAGTCGGGGGGCGGCCTCGCCGTGAGTCGGCGCCTGCGCGTGACCCCGGAACACGGCGAGGGCGCGCGCCGGCCGGGAGCGCGGTGCCGTCCCGGGCCTCCTCGGCACCGGCCTCGAGCCCCAGGCCGACGGCCCCCGGCCCAGCGACCGACGGCGAGCGGTCTCGCCAGGAACGCGGCCGCGGAGGGGAACGGCGGCGCCGTGGTCCGGCCCGACGCTCGGGCGCACCCCAGGGCTTCGCGCGCGGCGGGAGCCCTGCGCCGCAAGGGGAATCGGGCGCGCGTTCGTCCGGACGCCCCGCCGGTGGCCGCCCGGGACGCGACGCTGGCCGGCCGGGACGGAGCCGAAGCGGCGGCAAGCGCGGGCCCGGCCGCGGAGGCGCCCGGGGCGGCCGCGGGAGATCCTGACTCCTGAAAAAGGAGCCATCGCACGGTGGCCCCCCGGCTCTCGCACGGTTATAGTCGGCGGCCGGACGCCATCCCTTCCTCGCCGGAGACGGATCGATGACGAGCCACGAACATCCCCCCGAGCGCGGCGGCGACTCGGGCGGCCTCTACGCCGTTCTGATCATCATCGTGATCCTGATCCTGGCGGCCGTTCTCTACTTCAGCGGTGCGCTGGGCGGCGGCCCCACCGGAGAGCTCCCCAGGGCGGAGAGTCCCGCGGCACCCTCCAGCCCCGCCGACACGGCCGTCACCCATCCTTGAAGCTGCTGCTTTCGTTCCTCGTCCTGGTTCCGATCAGCGTGGCGCTGGAGCTGGCTCACGCACCGGCACTGCTCGTCTTCAGCGCTGCCGCTGCCGCGATCGTGCCGCTCTCGATCCTCCTGGGAAGGAGCACCGAGGAAGTCGCGATTCACGCCGGCCCTTCGCTGGGCGGGTTCCTGAACGCCTCGCTGGGCAACCTGGCCGAGCTGATCATCACGCTGCTGGCGTTGCGGCAGGGCCTGGTCGAGGTCGCCAAGGCCTCCCTCACGGGCTCGATCCTGGGCAACCTGCTGCTGATCCTGGGGGCGAGCCTGGTGGCGGGCGGAGCGACGCAGCTCAAGCTGACCTTCAACCGGCGGGCGGCGGGCGTGTGGTCCTCGATGCTGGCCCTCGCCGTGGTGGGGCTCGGGATCCCCTCCGCCTTCGCGCTCACGCACAGGGACGTTCCCGGCGGCGCGCCGCTCATGCTGAGCGTGATCGTGGCGGTCTTCCTGCTCGTGATCTACTTCCTGCAGCTCTTCTTCGTCTTCCGGACGCACCGCGCGATCGTGACCGCCGGCATTCCCGAAGTCCACACGCAGCCCCAGTGGTCCATGAAGCTCGCCCTCGGGGTACTCGTGGGCTCGGCGCTCCTGATCGGGCTCGAGAGCGAGATCCTCGTCGGTACGATCTCCGCCACCGTCAGCATCCTGGGCTGGAGCGAGATCTTCCTCGGGCTGGTGATCATCCCCATCATCGGGAACGCCGCCGAGCACGCCACCGCGGTCTGGGTCGCGGCCAAGCACCAGATGGACCTGTCGTTGGGCATCGCCGTGGGCTCCTCGACGCAGATTGCCCTGCTGGTGGCCCCCGTGTTGGTGCTGGCATCCCTGATCATGGGGACGCCCATGGACCTCGTGTTCACGCCCTTCGAGGTGATCTCGCTGGCGATGGCGGTCGCGATCGTGAGCCTGATCGCGCTGGACGGCGAGTCGAACTGGCTGGAGGGCGCGCAGCTGCTGACGGTCTACGGGATCCTGGCGGTGGCCTTCTACTATTACTGATCGCTCGCCGGCCGGCGGGCGTCAGACCGCGAACGTCCCGTCCTTCGCGAACACGTTGCCGTCCACCCGGATCTCGCCGCCCTGCCGCAGGTCGCAGACCAGGTCCCAGTGAATGGCGGACACGTTGCGGCCGCCCGTCTCGGGGTAGCTGTGTCCCAGCGCCAGGTGGACGGTGCCGCCGATCTTCTCGTCGAAGAGGGTGTTCCTGGTGTAGCGCGTGATGCCGTAGTTGGCGCCGATGCCGAGCTCGCCCAGCACGCGGGCGCCGGCGTCCGTGTCGAGCATGCGGAGCAGGTACTCTTCGTTCTTCATGGCACGAGCCTCGACGACCTTCCCATCCTTGAACCGCAACCGCACGTCCTCGACCTCACGGCCTCCCACGTTGGAAGGGTAGGCGAAGCGCACCGTGCCGTTGACGGAGTCCTCCACGGGTCCGGTAAAGATCTCACCGTCGGGGAAGTTGCTGTCGCCGTACGCGTTCACGAAACGTCGGCCCTCGATCCCGAGCGTCAGGTCGGTGTCCGGCGGGGCCACGAGCCGCACCTCGCGGCGTCCCGCCAGCCAGTCGATGAGCCGCTGCTGCATCTCGCGCTGGTCGCGCCAGGCGGCCACGGGGTCGGGCTCGGTCAGGCGGCAGGCGGCGAAGAAGAACTCCTCGTACTCGTGCAGCGACATGTCCGCGTCCTGCGCGTAGGCCTCGGTCGGATACTGCGTGTAGCACCAGCGCAGCCCGCCCTCGGCGGCGCGCTGCATGAAACGGCTGGTGAGGGCCCGATGCGCCTCGTGCACCATCGCGACCCGCGACGGATCCACGTTGGCGAGCGAGCGCGTGTTGGCGTCGGCGCCGATCTTGAGGAAGACGCGGAACTTGTCGGTGACGAGCTCCTCGATGGGCGAGACGTGGCGCAGCTGGGCTTCGCTGGCGTGCTGCAGGAAGGCCTCGGTCAGACCGGAGACGCCGATCTTGGTCTCCAGGTACGCGCCGCGCTCCAGCGAGCGCCGGAACACCTCCTGGACGAGCGGCTCGGCTCGTGCGGGCGCCTGGATGATCATCAAGTCGCCAGGCTGCACGTCGAGCGAGTACTCGACCAACACGGCCGCCATCTTCGCGATGCGCGGGTCGACCACGCCAACCTCCTCCGCTTCTAAGGATCGCGGCCGTCGGCGGGAAGGGAGCCGGCTGCCGAAAGCGCAGCAAGGTGGCTCGGGAGGGGGAAGATGGCAAGCCCGGAGGGACGGATCCGGGCGCCGCCGCCGGCCCGTCTCGGCGAGCGAAGACCTATCGCGCCGCGAGCCGGTCCTCGAGCACGCGCCGGGCCTCGGCGCTGGAGTCGGCCAGCGCCGCCTGGGCCGCGGCCAGGCGGGCCACGGGCACCCGGAAGGGGGAGCAGCTCACGTAGTCCAACCCCTCACGGTGACAGAAGGCCACCGACGAGGGATCCCCGCCGTGCTCGCCGCAGATCCCGACCTTGAGATCCGGCCGCGCGGCGCGGCCGCGCTCCACCGCCAGCCGGATCAACGCGCCCACGCCTTTCGTGTCGAGCACCGCGAACGGGTCCGCCTCGTAGATCCCCTGCTCCAGATAGATGTGCAGGAACTTTCCCGAGTCGTCGCGGGAGATCCCGAAGGTGGTCTGGGTCAGGTCGTTGGTCCCGAACGAGAAGAACTGCGCCTCCTTCGCGATCTCGTCGGCCGTCACGCAGGCGCGCGGCAGCTCGATCATCGTGCCGATCGCGTAAGGCAGCGCCACCCCGCGCTCGGCCAGGACCGCGTCGACCGTCTCGCGGATGACCGCGGCCTGCAGCTCGAGCTCACGGGCCACGCCCACCAGCGGGACCATGATCTCGAGGGCGACCTTTCCGCCCGAGCCGATCACGTCGCAAGCGGCCTCGGCCATGGCCCGCGACTGCATCTGGGTGATCTCGGGATAGGTGATGCCCAGCCGGCAGCCGCGGTGGCCCAGCATCGGGTTCGCCTCCGCCAGCCGCGCGATCGCGGCCCGCAGCGCGGTCGCCGACATGCCCAGGCCGGCCGCCACCGGCGACAGGTCGTCGGTCTCGCGCGGCAGGAACTCGTGCAGTGGAGGGTCCAGCAGCCGGATCGTCACCGGGCGTCCGTCCATCGCGCGGAAGATGCCCTCGAAGTCCCCGCGCTGGAGCGGCAGCAGGCTCTCGAGCGCATCTTCGCGCGCCGACTCGCTGGTGGCGAAGATCATGCGCCGGACCTGCAGGATGCGGTTCTCGTCGAAGAACATGTGCTCGGTGCGGCAGAGACCGATGCCCTCGGCTCCGAACTCGATGGCCTGGCGGGCGTCGTGCGGCGTGTCGGCATTTGCGCGCACGCGCAGCCGCCGGAAGCGGTCGCACCACTCGAGCAGCGTGCGGAACTCGCCTTTGAGCTGGGCCGGCCGCGTGGCCACGCGGCCCAGGATCACCCGCCCGGTCGAGCCGTCGAGCGTGATCCACTCGCCCTTGGCCACGGTCACGACTCCCACCCGGAACCCGCTCCCGTCGGGCAGGACCTCGATCTCCTTGCAGCCGGCCACGCACGGCTTGCCCATGCCGCGGGCCACCACGGCCGCGTGCGAGGTGGTCCCGCCGCGGGCCGTCAGGATCGCCTGCGCGGCGGCCATCCCGTGGATGTCCTCGGGCGACGTCTCCTGGCGGACCAGGATCACCTGCTCGCCCGCCAGTCCCAGTTCCTCCGCCTCGTCGGCGGAGAGCACGACCTTGCCCGAGGCCGCCCCGGGCGAGGCCGCCAGGCCCGTGGCCAGGACCTCGAAGCGATCGCCCTCGTCGATCGAGGGGTGGAGCAGCGTCTCGAGCTGACCGGGGTCGATGCGCCCGACCGCGGTGGCCTCGTCGATCAGCCCTTCGGCCACCATCTCCACCGCCGCGCGCACCGCCGCCGCGGCCGTGCGCTTGCCGGTCCGGGTCTGCAGCGTCCACAGGCGACCCCGCTCGACCGTGAACTCCATGTCCTGGATGTCCCGGTAATGCCGCTCCAGGGTCTCGCAGACCCGCGCCAGCTCGTCGTAGGCGGCGGGCATGCGCTCGGCCAGCGAGGAGCCGTCGCCCTGCGAGCGGATCGGGTGCGGCGTGCGGATTCCCGCCACCACGTCCTCGCCCTGCGCGTTCACGAGGTATTCGCCGTAGAGCGCCCGCTCACCGGTGGCCGGATCGCGCGTGAAGGCTACCCCGGTGGCCGAGTCGTCGCCCAGGTTGCCGAACACCATGGCCTGGACGTTCACGGCGGTCCCCAGACCGTCGGGGATGCCGTGCAGCCGGCGGTAGCGCACCGCGCGACGATTGCCCCAGGACTGGAAGACCGCGCCGATGGCCCCCCAGAGCTGCTCGTGCGGATCCTGGGGGAACGGGCGGCGGGCGGCGTCCCGGATGAGCCCCTTGTAAGTCTCGACCAGAGCGCGCAGCCGGTCCCCGCCGAGCTCGGCGTCGCTGTGGACTGCGGCGTTGAGCTTGGTCAGCTCGAGCGCGCGCTCGAAGCGGTCGTGAGGCACGCCCATCACGACGTCGCCGTACATCTGGAGCAGCCGCCGGTAGGCGTCGAAGGCGAAGTGCTCGTTCGCGGACTCCCGCGCCAGGCTCTCCGCGGTGACGTCGCTCAACCCCAGGTTGAGGACGGTATCCATCATGCCCGGCATCGAAACCGCGGCACCCGAGCGAACCGAGACCAGGAGCGGCCGTTCCGGGTCCCCGAAGCGCCGTCCGACGAGCTCCTCCATACGTCGCAGCGCTTCCTCGACCTGGCCGGTCAACTCGGGCGGGTAGGCGCCGTCGTGCTGCACGTAGTGCGTGCAGACGCGCGTAGAGATCGTGAAGCCGGGCGGCACCGGGATCCTCATCTGCGTCATCTCGGCCAGGTTGGCGCCCTTGCCTCCCAGCAGGTCGCGCATGCCGCGATCCCCGTCGGCCTCGCCGTTGCCGAAGAAGTAGACGAGACGCTCGGGGCTCACTGCGTGGCTCCCGGCCCGCCGCAGGTCCGCTCGAAGACCAGCTTGTCGTCCATGTCGCCTTCGACCTGCACCGGGTAGCGGCCCGTGAAGCAGGCGTCGCAGAAGCGCCGCTCGCCGTCCAGGGCGCGGTACATGCCCGCCTCCGAGAGGTAGCCCAGCGAATCGACCTTCAGGTAGTCGCGCAGGTCGGGGATGCTCATGTTCGCCGCGATCAGGTCTTCGCGGGTGGGGATGTCCACTCCGTAGTAGCACGGGTGTCGCAGCGGCGGGGAGCTCACGCGCAGGTGGACCTCGCGCGCGCCCGCGTCGCGGATCACCTGCACGAGCGCCTTGCTGGTGGTGCCCCGCACGATGGAGTCGTCCACGACCACGACGCGCTTGTCGCGTATCACGCTCTTCACCGGGTTGTACTTCACCTTCACGCCGAAATCGCGGATGGCCTGCGTGGGCTGGATGAAGGTGCGCCCGACGTAGTGGTTGCGGATGAGGCCGAGCTCGAAGGGGATTCCCGACTCCTCGGCGTAGCCGAGGGCGGCGGAATTGGACGAGTCGGGAACCGAGAAGACGCAGTCCGCCGCGATCGGATGCTCGCGCGCGAGCTCACGCCCGAAGCGCCGCCGCGCGTCGTCGGCGATCATCCCGAAGACGCGCGAGTCGGGACGCGCGAAGTAGATCAGCTCGAACACGCAGGCGTGCTCGGGCTGGTCCCCGCCGGCCTCCAGCGACACGATGCCCTCGCGCGTGATCTTGAGCAGCTCACCCGGGCGGATCTCGCGCACGACCTCGGCGCCCACGATGTCCAGCGCGCAGGTCTCGGAAGCCACGAACCAACCCGGCCCCTCCGGCTGGCGGCCCAAGCACAGCGGGCGGAAGCCGTGCGGGTCGCGGGCGGCGTAGAGCGCGTCGGCGGAAAGGAGCAGCAGCGAATAGGCGCCCCGCAGCCGGCGCAGCGACTCGGCCACGCGCTCGTCCAGGGTGGACTTCTTCGAGCGCGCGATGAGGTGCACGACGACCTCGCTGTCCACCGTGGACTGGAAGATGGCGCCCGCCTTCTCGAGCTCGTCGCGCAGCTCGCGGGCGTTGACCAGGTTCCCGTTGTGCGAGATGGCGAGCGAGCCGCCCTTCAGGTTCACCAGGATCGGCTGGGCGTTGACGAGGTTCGAGGAGCCGGTCGTCGAATAGCGGTTGTGGCCGACGGCGCAGACCCCGGGCAGGCGCGAGAGCGTCTCCTCGTCGAAGATGTCCGCGACCAGTCCCATGGCCTTGTGCACGTACGGCCGCCCGCCGGCGAAGGAGACGATCCCGCTCGACTCCTGACCTCGGTGCTGGAGAGCGTAGAGCCCGAGGTACGTGAGCTCGGCGGCGTCCGGAACGCCCATGACACTCATGACGGCGCACTCCTCGCGGAGCTCTGCTAGCATCTGTCCTCCGTGGCAGGGAACACCGGCCTACTCGTCAGTGGCATGCTCGAAAAGCAAGGGATCCTCCGTGGCCGGGAACACCGGCCTACTCATCAGTGGCATGCTCGAAAAGCAAGGATCCTCCGTAGCAGGGAACACCGGTCTGCTCATCAGTGGCATCGCGCGGCTCAACCAGCCCGATCCATGATGCGCGGAAGGCCGCTCTCCCAGGCCTCGCGCAGTTCCTCGACCGGCCGGTCCACGACGCCCTCGATCCGGAAGCGCCCGCCGGGCGCCCCCACGCGGCCCAGTCGTCGGCAGGGAACCCGGGCCGTGCCGGCACGGCGCGCTACCTCGTCG
>DATBJW010000047.1:0-11654 GCA_036556205.1 Gemmatimonadota bacterium | reverse complement strand
CGCCATGGCCGGGGCCGCCTTCCTGCTCTACCAGCTCGGCACGCGGCTGGTCGATCAGGAGTTCGGCTTCCTGGCGGCGATCGTCCTCGTGAGCTTCCGAAACGTCGTCTCCGCGGCCGTGGGCGCGCGGCCCTACGCGCTCGCATTGTTTCTCGTCGTGGCCGCCGTGCTGGCGCTGGTGCGCTGGCTCGGCCGGGGGTGGATGATCGACGGCGTGAGCTACGTTCTGGCGGCCAGTCTCACGGTCTACGCGCATTTCCTCTTCGGCGCGATGTTTCTCGTGCACGCCGTCATCGCCCTCGAGCGGAAGCGGGCGGGGAGCCCGGTGAGCTGGAAGGCGCTCGCCGTCGCGGGCGCCGCCTGTGGATTGCTCGTGCTGCCCCTCGTTCCGCAATTCCTGTCGCTCATGGGGCGGACGCGGAGCCTCACCTGGGTCGAGGATCTGTCGCTGCCGCTGCTGCTGGGCAGGTTCGCGTGGGGACTGCTGGTCTTCGGCGCGGCGACGCTGCTGGGCGTGCTCCTGGCGCGCGCGTCGGGCCGCTTCAGCTTCCGGCCACCCGTCTCCGCCGATATGCGCCTGCTGCTCGTCCTGATCGCCTGGATCGCCATCCCGCCGCTCACGCTTCTGGCGGTGACGCTCCTCACTCCCGCGAAGCTCTTCGTATCGCGTTACTATCTGGGTGCTGCGGTGGGGTTCGCGCTGCTCGTGGCCTGGGGAATCCGCGGGGTGGAGTCGTCCAGGGGGCGCGCGATTTTGGCCGGCGCAATCGTCCTCGTCTCCGTCGTGGGTTCGCAGACCATGCGTCTGTCTCGCGACGGCGAAGACTGGCGGGGGGCGGCGCAGGCGGCGAGAGGGGCGGCCCACGGCGCCCGGACGCCGGTGCTCATGCGGGCCGGGCTCATCGAATCGGCGCAGCCGGAGTGGCTCGCGGATCCCGCGTGGGCAAGCTACCTGAATGCGCCGGTCTCCTTCTATCCCATCAACCAGAACACGATCCCGCTTCCGTATCGCGTCGACCGTTCCTCCGAGGGCTACCTCGAGCGACTGGCAGCCTCGACGCTCGAGCGCACGAATCACTTCCTGCTCGTCACGCGGGGCGACCCCCAGAGCTTTCAGGACTGGCTGGAGACCCGGCTCGCTCCCTCCGGGTTTGCCGCGCGGCTCGTGGGGCGCTTCGGCTCGGTCTGGGTGGTGGGCTTCACGCGCCCTCCGTCGGCGTCTTCTCGCGTCACCTCCACGGCCACGCGCGTGGCCTCATGAGCGCCGCGGAGCGCTTTCGCATCGCGGTCTTTGCCTCGGGCGGAGGCAGCAACCTGGGGGCGCTGCTCGAGCGCTTCCCTCCGGGTGGTGAGCGGGAGGTGGCGCTCGTCGTAAGCGATCGCGCGGACGCGGGAGCGCTCGCGCGGGCTAGTGCCGCGGGCGTTCCGACCCGGGTCGTGCGCCCCCGCGATTTCGCGACTCCCGAGGAGTACAGCCTTCGGCTGGTCGGTCTGCTGCGCGACAACGGGATCGACCTGATCGTTCTGGCGGGCTTCCTCAGGAAGGTCCCCGCCGGCGTGGTGGAGGCGTTTCCGTTCCGCGTCGTGAACGTCCATCCCGCGCTCCTGCCGCGTTTCGGAGGCGAAGGCATGTACGGAGAGCGCGTGCACGCAGCCGTGCTGGCGGCGGGGGAGCGGGAGAGCGGTGCGAGCGTGCACTTCGTGGACGCCGAGTACGACCGCGGGCCCGTCATCGTGCAGGCGCGGGTGCCCGTCCTGCCGGAGGATACGCCGGCGTCGCTGGCGCGGCGCGTGCTCGAAGAGGAGCACCGGCTGCTGCCCGAGGTCGTGGACCTGATCGCGAGCGGCCGGGTCTCGGTCGCGGCGGATGGCACGGTCGTCGTTCGCCGGGACGCCTCCGCCGCGGCGGCCGGCAAGGAGGCTCCCTGAGCGGTAAACAGAAGGAATCGGCGCGGACGCTGAGCGTGCCGGAGGCGCTCGTCGTCCGGCGCGCGCTCGTCTCCGTATCGGACAAGACGGGTCTCGTGGAGTTGGGTCGCGCGCTGGTTGGGCGGGGGATCGAGCTGGTCTCGACGGGCGGGACGGCGGCGGCGTTGCGCGCGGCGAGGCTTCCGGTCGTGGAGGTCACCGAGTTGACGGGCTTTCCCGAGATGCTGGACGGCCGAGTCAAGACGCTCCACCCGGCTGTTTTCGCAGCCATCCTGGCGCGGCGCGACCGGGCCGACGACCTGGAGGCCATCCAGCAGCAGGGCATCGATCCCATCCAGCTTGTGGTCGTGAATCTGTACCCCTTCGAGCGCACGGCGGCCGCCGCGTCGCGCCTGCCCGAGGACGCGCTGGAGCAGATCGACATCGGCGGTCCCAGCCTGCTGCGAGCGGCGGCCAAGAACTACGCGAGCGTCGCGGTGCTCTGCGAGCCCGCGCGCTACGGGGAGCTGGTGGCCGAGCTCGAGCGGCTGGAGGGTGCGGTCGGCCTCGACCTTCGGCGCGAGCTCGCGGGGTGCGCCTTCGCCCACACCGCGGCCTACGACCTTCAAGTCGCCGTCGCTTTCGGGGTCGCCCCTCCGGAGTCGTTGCCCGACTCCCTGGTCGTGGGCGGCCGGAAGCAGCTCGCCCTGCGCTATGGCGAGAACCCGCACCAGGCGGCGGCCTTCTACGCCGATCCGCTCGAGCCCCGGGGCCTCGCCGCGGCGAGGGTCCTGCAAGGGAAAGCGCTCTCGTTCAACAACCTGCTCGACCTGGACGGCGCCTGGCGCCTGGTGGACGAGGTTGCCCGTACGGCGGCCCTCGTCACGAGTCGCCGGAGAGACGCGGCGGCCGGCACCGGCTCGGCCTGCGTGATCGTGAAGCACACGACTCCTTGCGGAGTGGGGGTGGGGGCCACCGCGGCCGACGCCTACGTACGCGCGCGGGCCACGGATCCCGTGAGCGCTTTCGGAGGCGTCTGCGCGGTGAGCGGACCCGTCACGGAGGCGCTCGTCGAGGCCGCCGCCGAGCACTTCCTCGAGGTTCTGGCGGGCACCGCGGTGGAGGAAGGCGCACGCGAAGCGCTGGCGCGCAAGAAGAACCTGCGCGTGCTCGAGCTCCCCTCCGAGGGACCCGACCCGCGCTGGGACGCGAAGCGCGTTGCGGGAGGCCTGCTCGTCCAGCAGGCGGACCGCCTTTCCCCGCCCGAGCCCGGCGCCCTTGAGGTCGTGGCTGGCGAGGTGCCCGAAGACGTCTGGCCCGCGCTCCTCCTGGCGTGGGCGGTCGTCAAGCACGTCAAGTCGAACGCGATCGTGTTCGGGAACGCGAGCGGAACCCTCGGGATCGGCGCCGGACAGATGAGCCGCGTGGACGCGGTGGACCTGGCCGTTCGCAAGGCGCGGGCGGCGGGGCTCGACCTGGCGGGGTCGGTGGTCGCTTCCGATGCGTTCTTCCCGTTCCGGGACGGGCTCGACCGGGCGGCCGCTGCCGGCGCGGTGGCGATCATCCAGCCCGGCGGGTCGGTGCGCGACGCGGAGGTGATCGAAGCCGCGCGCGAGCGCGGGATCGCCCTCGTGCACACCGGCGTCCGCCATTTCCGACACTGACGTCCATACCCGGACGTCCGCCGTTTCCGGCACTGACGTCCCTGCCTAGACGTCCTCGCCCCGGCGCAGACGCTCCCAGAGTGCGGTGGTCTCGGGTGTGGGAGGCGAGCCCGTCTCGGCCCTGAGCAAGTCCACGACCTCCTGATAGTAGCGCAGCGCCTGCGCCCGCTCGCCGGCCCGCGCGTGGGAGAGCATCAACCCGCGGTGGGCCGCCTCCTGGAGGCTGTCGCGGGCCAGCGCGCGGCGGAAGGCGTCGGCCGCCTCGCCGTAAAGGCCGGCCGCCGACCGCAGCTGCCCCAGCTCGATCAGGACCTCGAGGTACAGGCGGCGCAGCTCCTCCTGGATCTCCACGTACCAGTCGCCGGGCACCCCTTCCTCGAGGAAGTCGCCGCGGTAGAGCCGCTCCGCCTCTTCGAGAGCCCGCAACCCTGTGCCCGGCTCGGACCCCGACGTTTCCTCCTTCTTGGCCCGCTGCAGGTTCGCGCGGAAGCGCTCCACGTCGAACTCGTAGGCCAGCGTGCGGTTGAACGCGTACCGCCCGCCCTCGTAGACGATCCACGCCGGTTGACCGAGCGCCCGTCGCGCGTGGTGCAGGGTGACGTGCAGGTTCCGCCGCAGCTGCTCGGTCGAGACCTCCGGCCACAGCGCCAATCCGATCTGCTCCTTGGTCCGGGGCGAGTGGCAGAGCAGGTAGAGGAAGAGCTCGCGGGGCTTGGCGTACTCCCAGTCGGCGGTCGTGAGCAGCTGCTCGCCGCGGTAGACGTGAAGCGCGCCGAGCGCCAGGACGCGCAGGGCGGGCGGGCTTGCAGGGGTGGCGGCCTCGACGCCGGTGGCCGCTTGTTCCTCTCGCCCCGCCTCGAGCCGAGGCTTCTCGAGCGCGTCCGTGATCGCCGCCTCCGGAGTCAGGGCACGCCCCTCCTCCCAGGCGGCTCGCCACTCCTCCGCATCGAGCCGGCTGCTGGCGGCGTCCAGCCGCCGCGTGTAGGCCTCGACGTCGGAGGGCGGCCGCGGCCTGCCCAGGCTCTCGCGGAGCGCTTCCGCCGCGCCCCAGAGACGCGCGGCTCGCGGCAGGTCCCCGGATGCCGCGGCGATCTCGGCGAGGCCGCCGATCGCCTCACAGACGTGGACGCCATGCCCCAGCTCGCCGAGCAGCGCGAGGGCCTCCTTCAGGAGGGGCTCCGCCTGCGCGTGATCCTCTTCCACGAGTGCCAGCTGCCCCAGGTTGTTGAGGGCGACCGCGATTCCTTCGGGATAGCGGATCTCGCGGAAGACGGCGAGGCTCTCCTCGTACAAGCCGCGCGCGCGACCCGTTTCCCCCCGCAGGTGCAGGACGGCGCCCATGTTCATGAGCGCGGCCGCGACCTCGCGCGAGCGGCTCAGCCGGCGATTGAGGGCGAGGCTCTCTTCGTAGAGAGCCAGCGCCCGATCCAGGTCACCCCGCTCCTTGGCGACCGAGCCCAGGTTCATGGTCGCCCCGGCCATGCCCTCGCTGTCCCCGAGCTCGCGAGCGAGCTCCAGCGACTCTCGCATGCGGATCTCGGCCCGGTCGTAGTCGCCCTGGGTCATCGCGAGGTAGCCCGCGCCGCTCAAGACCCCGACGCGCCGCGCCGGCGCCGCGCCGGCGGACGACTCCAGCACCCGCTCGAGCCAACGCCGGCCCTCGCTCAGGTGTCCGGCGGTCAGCCAGAAGCGCCAGAGTCCCTCGACCAGCCGCAATGCCCTCTCGTTGTCGCCGTGCTCGAGCGTCCAGCTCAAAGCGGCGAGCAGGTTGTCGTGCTCGACCTCGAGCTGCGCGCGGTGTGCCCTCTGGTCAGGCCCCAGGAATCCGCCGGCAACGTCCCGGACCACACCTGTGAAGAAGGCCGCGTGGCGGGCGCGAGTATCGGGGGCCTCGCCGCTCTCGTCGAGACGCTCGCGCGCATACTCGCGGATCGTCTCGAGCATGGCATAGCGCGCTCCTCCGTCGCGCGACTCCACGCCGACCAGCGACTTCGCGACCAGGTGGGAGAGCAGCTCCAGGACCTCGCCGGGGGGGATGTCGCCGCCGGCACCGATCCCTTCGGCGGCTTCCAGCGAGAACCCGCCCGCGAAGACGGCCAGCCGGCGCAGCAGGACGCGCTCGGGATCGGTCAGGAGCTCGTGGCTCCAGTCCAGGGCGGCCCGCAGGGTCCGCTGACGAGGGGGCGCCGTCCGGCTGCCGGTGGTCAGGAAGCCGAAGCGGTCGTCCAGCCGGGCCGCGATCTGCTCGGCGGAGAGCGTCCGGATGCGCGCCGCTGCCAGCTCGATCGCGAGCGGGAGCCCGTCCAGCCGCTGGCAGATCCGCACCACGGCCGCGCGGTTGTCGTCGGTGAGGCGGAAGGACGGAAGGACGGCCGCCGCCCGCTCGGTGAAGAGCCGCACGCCTTCGAAGCGCAGCAGGTCGTCGAGCGGCGGCAGAGCGTCCGCAGGCGGATTCGAGAGAGGCTGGACGACCCAGCTGGTCTCACCCGCGATGGCCAGCGGCTCACGGCTGGTCGCGAGGATGTGGAGCGAAGGGCACTCGCGGAGCAGGCCGTCGGCGAGCGCCGCGACGGCCTCGATCACGTGCTCGCAGTTGTCCAGCACGAGCAGCGCCCGACGCTCGCGCAAGTGCGTCGCGAGCGCCTGCGCGTGCGAAGCGCCGCGCGTCTCGGCCAGGCCGAGCGTCGCCGCGGTCACCTCGGGCACCCGCACCGGGTCGGTGAGGGGCGCCAGCTCGATCCACCAGCTCCCGTCCGGAAACCGGGCCGCCTGGGCAGAGGCCAGCTGCAGGGCGAGCCGCGTCTTGCCCGCCCCGCCGGGACCGGTGAAGGTGAGCAGCCGCGTCGTCGCGAGCAGACGCGCGGCTTCGGCCAGCTCGCGCTCCCGGCCCACAAAGCTGGTGGCCGGTGCCGGGAGGCGGCCCGTCGGCCTGGGGGGGCGCTTCACGGGCGGAGACAAGGAGCCCCGGCCGCCGCGGGTGTTTGACTGGGCGAGTCCATGGGCCTAAGCTACTGCTCCATGGCACAGGCAGCCGAGAAGCGTGATTCGCGAGAGGCCGGGCGGAAGCGCCCGCCCGCCGACGAGCGCCCGCGCATCGCCTTCGGTCGCACGAACTACGCGCTCTTCGGAGCTGCGGCGCTGGTCCTGGTGGCCGGCTACGTCCTCCTCGATCGCGGCTCGATCACCCTCGCCCCGATCCTGCTCGTCCTCGGCTACGTGGTCCTCTTGCCGGCGGCCATCCTGATCCGTCGCGATCTTCCGGGCGAATAGCTCAGCTGGTCCAGAGCACCTGCCTTACACGCAGGGGGTCGCAGGTTCGAATCCTGCTTCGCCCACCATTCCTCCGCCACGTTCCTCAGCAAATCAGCGAGGCGATCGTCGGGCTGCCGGGTCAGGCCTCGGCTCGGCGGTCAACGGCCGCGTAACCCCTCTCCCACCAGGCGCTGACGAGCGCCGCGTACTCGGCGGCGGCGTCCTCCCACAGGAAGTGTCCCCTGTCGATGACGGCGAGCTTGCTCAGGGGCAGCCGCTCGTGGAGGAACTCCGCGTTGACCAGCGGCACGACGGGGTCCTGCCGGCCGGCGATGATCTGGACCGGCGTCTGGATGGTCGGCAGCAGATCCCGCAGCACGGGCAGGTCCGTCGGGTATGTCTGCACGTAGCGCATCGACTCGGCGAAACGCTCGCCCTCGTACGAGAGGAGGTAATCCTCACGCGCTGCCTCGGTCAGCTTGTACCGCTCCAGGGTGTCCATGGCCCTGGCGACGACCTGCCGCCCGTCGATACGACGGTAGGGCTCGAGATCCGGAGCTTCGACCCACTCCTTCAGGGGGTCACCAACCTGGAGCGGAACGGCCGTGGCACCGGTCCCGACGACGAGACTGCGGAATCGCCCCGGATGCAGCGCCGCAGCGAAGAGCGCGGCGGCGGTGCCGACGTCGGGACCAACGACGTGTGGGCTCTCGAGGCCGAAGGCATCGGCCACGCGGACGAGGAACTCGCCCATGGCCCGGGGCGACATCAGCTCGTTGCGGCGCTCGGAACGGCCGAATCCCGGCAGGTCGATGGCGACGAGGTGTGCGTGCTCGGCGAGCCGGGACCAGGTCGGCTCGAAGGCATACAAGCTCTCCGGCCATGGGCTGAGCAACAGGGCGTGGTCGTCCCGGAGCTCGCTCTCGGCAAATCGAATGGAAACTCCGTCAATAGTGCGGGATTGCGGATGGATGGCGTGCTTCGACGGATGCATCGCCGTCGCTCACGTCGGCAGCTCGGTGCCCGCCTGCTCCGCCACCAAGTAGGCGGCGTACCAGTCCGGCCAGTTCGCGTCCCGCTGCCCGGTGCGCTTCTCGTGCTCGCCGTGAGCGGCCTCCGCGCGCCGGAGCGCTTGCGCCAGGTCGCTCACCGACGCGTAGGTCGTGTCGCCGGCCACCCGCCCAGGGAACCGGGTCGTGATCTCCTGCAACACCCAGCCATTACCGTCGGGGTCGCTGAACGTCACGAAAGACGCGTAGGTGCGCCGCCGCGGATCGGGGCCGCTTGCCCGTACCTTGGGGTCGAAGCGGTTGTAGCCGCCGGCGGCGTCGTGGAAGACCTCGCTCGGGGCGGCTCCCTTGCGGGCGAGCTCGTCGCGCGCCGCCTCGATGTCGGAGACGATGAGGTGGAGATACTGGACGGTGCCGGGAGCCGACGGGGTGAGGCCGGTGCCGAAGATGATCGAGCACGCAGAGCCCGACGGAGTGAACTGAAGGATGCGCCGATCGCCATTGGCAATGTCAGCGTCCTTCCTCCACCCGAGCCTTCCGTAGAACTCCGCCGCGCGGCCGACATCCGAGACGGGGAGAACGACAACCTCGAGCTTCATGTCGACCTGCCCGACGCGCCCGTCGGTGGTCGCGACGTCACTGCGGACCGCTGTGGTGCTCATGGCTGCCTCCTGGGTTGTGATCAGTACCGATCGACGTCCATCGTGGCCTGGGCGAACGCCGCCGGCGCCCGCCTTCGCGATCGTTAGGAACGGGCGGCGCTCCTGATCGATGTCGTCCGGCGGCCGTCCGCTACCTGCCGCCGGCATCGCTAGAGGACCTCTGAATCGAGAAACAGTGAAGCCTGTCTCACGAATGACTCATGAAACTGAAACAGCGACCCATGGCCCGCGTCGGGATAGGTCAACAGCATCGCTCTCGGCAGGTGCTCGGCCAGGGCATAGGAATTTCTGACCGGGATCATGTTGTCGAAGACGCCGTTCACCACGAGACAGGGCTGCGTGATCTTGCGGAGCTTGCCGCACCGCTCGCCCTCAACCCGCTCCCACGCCCGAAACGCTGCGATCTGGGCCTGGGCGACCTTCGGGCCGGAAATGGGCTCACGGTCTTCCTGACGTGCCATGAGCCTCGTGAGGAACGCCTGGCCCGCCGCCTGACTCGACTCGCTCGGCGCGAAGAAGAGTCCCGCCAGCTTTTGCAACCCCTGGATGTTTGGATCATCAAGAATCTTCTTCAGGACCGGCTTCTCCAGGTGCATGATGTCCTCGCCGCCCTGGGGGGCGGTGCCCACCAGGAGCATCTTCCTGACCAGGGATGGACGGCCGAGCGCCGCCTGCTGAGCCACCATACCGCCCAGGGAGAAGCCAAGCAGATCCACCTCGGTGAGCTCAAGAGCCTCCGCGAACGCGAGGAGGTGTGCGGCCATCGCCGGGACAGTATCGGGAACCTCTCCCGTCGAGCGTCCCAGGCCGGCGCTCTCGAAGAGGATGACCTCGCGGCCCTGTGCCAGGGGGTCGGTCACCGCCGGATCCCAGTTGTCCAGCGTGCCGGTAAAGTGCTGCAGAAAGAGAAGCGGCGGGGCCGCTCCACCACCGAAGCGCCGGTAGGCGTAGGTCTCGAGCCTGGTCTCGATGAATTGCGTCGGCGCCGTGATGTTGCTTTCGCCACCCGGCCCCGCGGCGCGAACGTTCGCGGCCAATGCGTTCATCATACTCCTCGGCGTGAGACGCAGCTGAAGCGGGGCTGCGATTGGACCAAGGTGTCGATCCCTGTCGCGAGCTCGGGATCTCGTGGGCGCTGCACTGCCGTTGGCGACAGCGCTTCCTCCGCTATGGCCCGGACGGGCTGCATCCCGTCGCCAGCGGGCGCGCTGCGCGCCGTCCACGGCGGCCGGCGCGGCGGAGAGACCCCGTGTTCGTCAGCCAAATAAAGCTTGATGTTATCGAGGATCTCGCCAGCGTCAGTTCGCCGGTGGCGCTCGAGGTGCGGTGCAATCCTGCAACGACTGCGGCAGCCGGCTGGCCGTCAGCGTCATTGTGATCGAGTAGCCAGGCCGCGAGGCCACCGGACTCCAATGATGACCCCGTCGGCACGGATCACGACGACCAAATGTGACCGCCCGGGATGAGTTCGGGACGGTCAAACCGTATCAGGGGGGCGCAGCGCAACCGAGGCCGCGCACCAACCTGGAGACCAGGAGGTACCGTTGATGAACGGACATCTCGCAGTGAAGACGCCCCCGATCGTGTCGCCGCAGGAATGGGAGGCTGCGCGCCTGCAACTGCTCGTGAAAGAGAAGGAGTTGACCCGCGCCCGTGACGCGCTGGCCGCCGAGCGTCGGCAGATGCCGTGGCTGGCCGTGGAGAAGGAGTACGAGTTCGACGGACCCGAGGGCAAGGCGAGTCTGCTCGACCTGTTCGACGGTCGCCGTCAGCTGATCGTCTACCGCGCTTTCTTCGAGCCTGGCGTGTCCGGCTGGCCCGAGCATGCCTGCGTTGGCTGCTCCATGGTGGCCGACCAGGTCGCCCACGTCGCCCATCTGAACGCCCGCGACACCACGCTCGCGTTCGTCTCGCGGGCGCCACAGGTGGACATCGAGCGCGTGAAAGCACGGATGGGCTGGCAGATACCATGGTACACCTTGACAGACGGCTTCGACACCGACTTCGGCGTGGACGAGTGGCACGGCACGAACGCTTTCATCCACGCCGGTGACAGAGTGTTCCGCACCTACTTCATCAACAACCGTGGCGACGAAGTGATGGGGGGCACCTGGAGCTACCTCGACATGACGGCGCTCGGGCGCCAGGAGGAGTGGGAGGACTCGCCGGAGGGCTACCCCCAAACGCCGCCGTACAAGTGGTGGAACTGGCACGACGAATACGGCGACGCCCCGCCGTCCGGCGAGCGCCTGGACCAGATCAGCCGGTACCTGGACCAGATAGGCCGGGCACGCTCACAGGGCGAAGACGCCACGGCACGGCACCCGGGAAGGTGACGCCTCGCGGAGCTCGGGGCGGGTCGGGAAACTCCACCCGGGGAGTGCCGGGCGCGTTTCGCTAGTTGCCCAGCGCGATCGCGATCGCGTCCTCGAGCGCCATCTCCACTCCCTCGTTCCAGGCCGCGACGAAGTCCCTCTCGCCCAGCGCTGCCCGCCCGGCCGTGACGGTGCGCTCGTAGAGGGGCAGATCAGCGGGCTGTATGGGCGCGTTAATGGCCTTGCGCAGCGCCTCAGCCGCTCCGAGCAGTTGCGCGGCGCGCTCCGGGTGTCCCTGAAACACGCCGACCCCGGCCAGTCCCTCGAGCACGTTCGCGACCATTGACCTGTCCCCCAGTCTTGCGCTCGTGGTGAGGCTGTCACGGTAGAATCCGCGGGCCGCGCGGGAGTCGTCAGCGGCCAGGGACACCTGGCCGAGATCGAAGAGCGTGACCGCCCGCTGCCTCGGGTTTCTCTCCCCGAGCGTCTTCAACGCCTCCTGATAGAGTGCCCGCGCAACCTCGTAATCGCCGCGGACCCGAGCGAGCTCCCCGAGGTTGCTGAGCGAGGTGCTGACGATGTCAGTGGCCGCGATCTCGCGGGCCAGGCCTAGGGCCTCGTCATAGCACGCGCGTGCCCGCTCGTACTCGCCCTGGGCAAAGGCCACCCTCCCCCGTCCGAGGAGGGTCAGGGCCAAGCCGCGCTTGTCATCCAGCTCGCGATAGAGTGCCAGCGCCTGGTCAAACAGCGTCCGCGCCCGCTCCAGCTCCGCCTGTTGGCGAGCCAGCAAACCCGCTCCACGAAGCGCCCTGGCTCGCGACCTTGGGGTGGCTCGAGCCCCTT
>DATBJW010000046.1:0-61543 GCA_036556205.1 Gemmatimonadota bacterium | reverse complement strand
TCCCCCGAGCCAACGATGCTGCTGATCTTCGGCGCCACGCTGTTTTTGAGCGCGACCCTGCTGTTCCTGGTCCAGCCGATGGTGGCCAAGATGGTGCTGCCGCTGCTGGGCGGGACGCCGGCGGTGTGGAACACGTGCATGGTGTTCTTCCAGGCCTTGCTGCTGGCCGGCTACGCGTACGCGCACGCCGCGCCGGCGCGGCTGGGGCTGCGGCGGCAGGTGTGGCTGCACGGGGCGCTGCTGCTGGTGCCGTTCCTGGTCTTGCCGATCGCGATTGCGCACGGTTTTCTGCCACCGACGGGCTCGAATCCGATTCCCTGGCTGCTGGGGCTGCTGGCGGTGTCGGTGGGGCTGCCGTTCTTCGTGGTCTCGACCACCGCCCCCCTGCTGCAGCGCTGGATCGCGGGCACCGGGCACCGGGCGGCGCGGGATCCGTACTTCCTCTACGCGGCGAGCAACGTGGGGAGCATGCTGGCGCTGTTGGGCTACCCCACGCTGGTGGAGCCGCACCTGCGCTTGCAGGACCAGAGCCTGGTCTGGACCGGCGCCTACGGGCTGCTGGTGGCGTTGATCGCGGCCTGCGCGGCGTGGACCTGGCGCGCGGGTCGGGCGCGCTCGGCGGCGGCCGCATCGGGCGCGGCGGCGGCCGCGAGCGCGGCGAGCCCGGTGGTCGAGGCCGGGGGCGAGCCGACGGCGCTCGAGCGGCTGCGCTGGACGGCGCTGGCGTTCGTGCCCTCGAGCCTGATGCTGGGGGTGACGACCTATCTGACGACGGACATCGCCGCCATCCCGCTGTTCTGGGTGGTGCCGCTGGCGCTCTACCTGGCCACCTTCATCATCGCCTTCTCGGGAGCCTTCTCCGGCTTGCGGAGCGAGCTGCGCATGTGGCTCCCGGTCCTCACCCTCTGGCTGCTGTTCACGATCCTGCTGAGGGCGAGCCTGCAGCCCACGCTGGAGATCCCCCTGCACCTGGCGGTGTTCTTCCTCGCGGCTCTGGCCTGCCACTCGGAGCTGGCGCGGCGCCGGCCGTCGGCGCGGCACCTGACGGAGTTCTACCTGTGGATGTCGTTCGGCGGCGTGCTGGGCGGGATCTTCAACGTGCTCGTCGCACCCTTCCTGTTCTCGTCCGTGGCCGAGTATCCGCTGCTCCTGGCCCTGGCTCCCGCGTTTCTCGCCGGTGGGGCGGCGGCGGGCGGCGGGCGGGCCGGCCTGGCGCGCGATCTGCTCCCCGCGGCGGCGGTGGGGGCGCTGGCGACCGCGCTGATCTTTCTGGTCCCGGTGGGTGCCTTCGACCCGCGCTGGCTCGGCCCGCTCCTCGTCTACGGGCTGCCGCTGGTGCTCTGCTTCTTCTTCATCCGCCGGCCGTCGCGCTTCGGGCTGGGCCTCTGCGCGGTCGTGCTGGCGGCCACTTTCCTGGGCGGTCGGCAGGACAACCTGCTGCATCGCGAGCGGAGCTTCTTCGGGGTGGTGAGCGTGCAGCGGGACGCGGACGGCCGCTTCACCCAGTTCTTCCACGGCACGACGCTGCACGGCCAGCAGTTCGTGGATCCCGCCCGGCGCGACGAGCCGACCTCCTACTACCGCCGGGGCGGAGCCGTGGCGCAGGTCTTCGCGGCCTTCAGCGGCCCGCGGGTCAAGAGCGAGGTGGCCGTCGTCGGCCTGGGGACCGGCACGCTGGCGATCTACGGGCGGCCCGGCCAGCGCATGACCTACTACGAGATCGACCCGGCGGTCCTCAGGATCGCCAGCGACACCCGCTGGTTCACGTTCCTGCGGGACTCCCCGGCGCGGATCGACGTCGTGCTGGGCGACGCCCGGCTGCGGCTGGCCGAGGCGCCGAACGGGGCCTACGGGCTGATGGTGCTCGACGCGTTCACGTCCGACGCGATCCCGGTGCACCTGGTCACCCGCGAAGCCATCCAGCTCTACCTGACCAAGCTCCAGAGCGACGGGGTGCTGGTCTTCAACGTTTCGAACCGCTATCTGGAACTCGAGCCCGTGCTCGAGGCGGTCGCGCGCGGGCTCGGCCTGTCGGCCCGGATCCAGCGCGACGACGCGAACCTGAAGCCCGGGGAGCAGGCCTCCATCTGGGTCGTGATGGCGCGCCGGGATGCCGACCTGGGCGCGCTCGCGAGCGACCCCAGGTGGAGGCGGCTGCAGGGTCGCCCGGGCGTGGCGGCCTGGACCGACGACTTCTCGAACCTGCTCGGCGTTCTGTTGTGGAAGACGAGCGCGGGGGTGACGAAGTCTCCGCCCCCCGGGGAGAGCGGGGAGAAGAGGACCTAGGCGCTCTGGCGCTGGCCCAGCGCCCGCGCGTGACGGCTCAGGCGGGACTTGTCTCGAGCGGCCTTGTTGGGGTGGATCAGGCCCTTGCGGGCGGCGCGATCCAGCAGCGAGGCGGCCTTCCGGAAGATCTCTTCGACCGTCTGCGGGTCGGTCGCCTGACGCACCTGCTTCACCGCCGTCCGCAGCCGCGAGCGATCGCTCCGGTTCCTCACGCGCCGGTTCGCGGAGGTGCGGACCCGCTTGACGGCGGACTTCACGTTCGGCACGGCAACTCCTTCAGGCTAAAGAGAAAGCGGGAAATTGACCGCCCCTCGAAGGTCGGCCAATGTAGGTCTGGCGTCCCCACACTGTCAATCCCGCCCGGGTCAGAAGTCGCGGTATTTCCTCTCTTTGGCCTTGCGCCGGCTGCGCACGTACAGGTAAAGGACCAGGAGCACCCCTGCCAGGATCCAGAGCAGGACGTTCGTATCCACGAGCACCCCCTGATTGGAGTTCGAAACGCGCCGCGGATTCTAGGCCCCCAACGCGTTAGCAGTCAATAGTTTTGAGCGACCGATCCGGGTCTCGCTCGAGGGTCTGGAAAGACCCATCGGACGTGGCCCGGTCGGCCGTGCTGCGAGCACTCAGGCGCCCTGCGCTGCGCGCGGCAGGCCGGGGGGCGGCCGGTCGTCCAGGCGGGCGCCGTACCTGCAGGCTTCCGCGAACTCCCCCTTGGCCTCGGCGCAGAGCTCGCCGCGGCGCGCGGGGTCCGCCGACAGCACCGAGATCTCCTCGCCCAGCGCCTCGTAGCACTTGAGCTGGTTGGCCCGGCCGGGAACCTTCCGACAGAAGGCGAAGCCGGTGTCGGTCTTCGCCGTCAGGTCCACGAAGTTCTTGACCAGGCCCACGTAGCACCAGGGCTGGTAGGCGGGGCGCCCGAGCGAGCACATGCGGATCGACTCGTCCGGGTCCTGCAGGGTGTACGAGCTGACGTCGCGGCCCAGGCTCTGGTAGCACGCTGGCCGCCACTCCTCGGGAGCGCCGTCGCAGGCCCGCGCCGCCCCACCGATGTCCCCCCGGTTGTGGAAGAGGATCACCGAGGTCTGCATCTGGTAGCAGTCCACGAGGTAGCGGGTCTCGAGCACGGAGCACGGGTAGAGCGGATCGGAGGCGTCGAGCGCCTTGAACCCGCTCGGGGTCATGAAGTCGCCCTTCGCCGTCGCCCCCCCGGCGGCGTGGCCGTGTTCGTCGTCCCCCTGCGGGGCCTTCTGCTCGAGGTGGGAGCCCCCGTGGTGCGGCTGCGTCGCGTTCACGATGTTCTCCATGAACGCGCCGCCGTAGCACGAGTGGCGGTCCCAGTCGAGGGTCAGCAGGTCGCAGTCCGCGAGCGCCCGCCGCAGGTCGTGGCGATGGATCATGGTCAGGCCGTGGCCCATCCCGTGGACGCACTGGAACAGCAGCCACTGGTTCCCGGCCTCGCCGCGGTAGGCGTCGCAGACCTGGTTCACCTGCCGGGCCGTGATCGCCCCCGCGCCATCCCCCCGCGTGACCGCCAGGAAGTGGGCCTGGATGACCCCGTGGTAGCAGCCCGACTGGTAGAGCTCCGTGCAGCGAGCGAACGTGCGGCCCACGTCGGGGTCGAGCCGGTAGCCTTCGATTCCGATGGCGTGGGAATAGACGTGCCCGTCGCGCTGGACCTCCTGGTCCGCCTCGCCGATCCGCTTCAGCGTCTCCATCGCCGCCTCGACACCGGCCGAGCTCACCAGGCCGGTGAGCAGCCCGTCGTAGCAGGTGACCTTGGCGTCGTAGCCCCTGTCGCGGCAGGTGGCGAGCGCGCGCTCGGCGGCCTCCGCGGGATCCGGCGGCAGCTGGACGACGGGCGTCCCGGGGCCGGCCGTCGCCGCGGCCGGCACGGGGTCGCTCGAGGCCCGGACTCCCGCCACCTCCGGCGGCGGGTTCTGGACCACCAGATCGTCGCTGCCTCCGACCAGGAGGGCCCAGCCGGCTGCCAGCAGCCCCGCCAGGGCCACGGCGAAGACGACCAGCGCCACCGTCATGGGTCGGCGCAGCAGGGCCAGCTGGCGCTCGAGGCGTCGCAGGAGCTTCACGGGTTCCGGCCTCCACCGGGTGCTCCATTCTAGGGCCGCGCGGCGCCCGCGGCGAGGCCCCGTGAAGCGAGGCGCTTTGACTCGGCCCCGGGCACCGGCCTATCTTTGCGCCCGGCCGACGGGTATTCCGCGCGCCCGTCCGCCGCGCCGGCCGCCCGTCCCTACCTCTCGCTCCCCGACCGCCCTTGGAGAAAGTCCTCTACATCGTACCCATCCTGCTCTTCTCGGTCGTGGTGCACGAGTACGCCCACGGCTACGTCGCCTACAAATGGGGCGATCCGACCGCGGCCGTGATGGGGCGTCTCACCCTCAACCCCGTTCCGCACATCGATCCCATCGGCAGCCTGCTGGTGCCGGTCCTGATGGCGGCGACCGGCGGGCTCCTCTTCGGCTGGGCGCGGCCGGTCCCGGTCAACCCCGACAACTACCGGAACCGCAAGTGGGGCGACGTCACCGTGTCGCTCGCGGGGCCCGCCAGCAACTTGATCCTGGCGCTCCTGTTCACCGGGCTCTGGATCGTGACGCTCAAGCTGCTCGGGCCCGAGCTCGCTACGGGACCCCTGAACCAGGTCTTCGCCACCGGGATCACGCTCAACCTGATCCTGGCCACCTTCAACCTGCTGCCCATCCCTCCGCTCGACGGGTCGCACGTGCTCGCGAACTTCCTGCCACGCAAGCTCGCCTACAACTACATGTCGCTCGCGCGCTTCGGTTTCCTGATCCTGATCGTTCTGCTGGTCTTCCCGCCGTTCCGGGCGCTGCTCTCCTTGATCTACGTGCCGGTGCAGATCGTGGCCGGGTTCCTGTTCGGCCTCGTCAGCCGCGTGGCATGAGCGGATCGCGCGCCGCGGCGGCCGATGCCACCCGGCGGGCGCCGGGCCCCGGGGACGGGGTGCCGCCGGGGGCGGTTCCCACCCGTGTCTTCAGCGGCATCCAGCCCTCGGGCCTGCTGCACATCGGAAACTGGCTCGGGGCGCTGCGCAACTGGGCCGAGCTTTCCTCGCGCTACGACTGCGTCTTCTGCATCGTGGACCACCACGCGACGACCGTGCAGTACGACCCGGCCGAGATGCAGGACCGGATCTTCGAGGCCGCACTCGGCGTGCTGGCCTGCGGCGTGGACGTCGAGCGCTCGATCCTGTTCGTCCAATCGCACGTGCCCGAGCACACCGAGCTGGCCTGGGTGCTCGCGACGCTGACGCCGATGGGCGAGCTGGAGCGGATGACGCAGTTCAAGGAGAAGTCCGAGAAGTTCGGCGTCCAGGCGGGCCTGTTCATCTATCCGATCCTGCAGGCGGCGGACATCCTGCTCTACAAGGCGGACGCCGTGCCGGTGGGGGAGGATCAAGCCCAGCATCTGGAGCTCACGCGCGAGATCGCGCGGCGGTTCAACCGCACGTATGGAGAGACCTTTCCCGAGCCGCGGACGCTGCTCACGGAAGCGCCGCGGATCCTGGGTCTGGACGCGCGGGGAAAGATGTCGAAGACGAACCCGGAGCAGGCGATCTTTCTGCTGGACCCGCCGGAGCAGATCCGGCGAAAGATGGCGAACGCCTTCACGGACCCCGGCCGACAGCGGCGCTACGACCCCGGGAATCCGGACATCTGCAACGTCTTCGCGCTGCACCACGTGTTCTCGACCGGGGAGGTGATCGAGCGCGTGAACCGGGACTGCCGCAGCGGGGAGCTGGGGTGCTTCGACGACAAGATGAGCCTCGCCGAGACCATCGCCGCGGCGTTGAGCCCGATCCGCGAGCGCGCCGAGGGGCTGCGAGCCGACCCCGATCAGGTGCGGCAGGTGCTGCGGCGCGGCGCCGAGCGGGCGCGGGCGATCGCCGCGGCCACGATGGACGAGGTCCGGCACCGGATGGGACTCCGCGGATGACGCAAGCCGGCGAGTACAGCGTTCGCCTCGAGGAGCTGAACTTCGAGGGTCCCCTGGACCTGCTGCTGTTCCTCATCAAGAAGAACGAGCTCGAGATCACCGACATCCCGATCGCGCTCGTCACCGAGCAGTTCCTGGCTTACCTCGAGCGTATCACGGCGGCCAACCTCGAGGGCGCGGGCGACTTCCTGCTCATGGCGGCCACGCTGATGCGCATCAAGTCGCAGATGCTGCTTCCGCCGCCTCCGGGAGAGGAAGAGGAGATCGAGGACCCTCGCCGCGAGCTGGTGGACCGACTCCTCGAGTACCAGCAGTTCAAGGAGATCGCGCAGCACCTGCGCGAGCAGGAGGCTTACGCGCGGACGCTGTTCCCGCGCGGCGAGCGCGCGGTCGAGGAGCTCGCAGGACCCGCGCCGGGCGCGGCGCCGGAGGCGCCCGAGACCGAGCGGCGCGTCTCCCTCAAGGACCTGCTGCGGGCGTTCGCCGCCGTGCTCGCGGCCCCGCGTGCGGAGCCCGTGCACCGGGTCGAGGTGGTGCGGGTCACGCTCGAAGAGAAGGTGCACGCCATCCGCCGGGCGCTCGCCGAGCGCGGACGGGCCCGCTTCGGCGAGCTCTTCGACCCCGCCGCGCCGCGCATCGAGCTCGTGGTCACTCTGATCGCGCTCCTCGAGATGGTGCGCAACCGCGAGGTGCTGCTGGCCCAGACCGAGAGCTTCGGGGAGATCGAGATCCTGCCCGGGCTCGCCACACCCGTCGAGGAGGAGCCGTGGACGCCGGCCTGAAGGCCATCCTGGAGGCGCTGCTCTTCGCGGCCGACGAGCCCTTGCCGCTGCGGCGGATCGCCGGCCTGCTCGAGGACCGCTCCTCCGGCGAGCTGCGGGCGGCGCTTGAGGAGCTGCGCGCGGACTATGCGGGAGCGGGGAGCGCGCTGCAGGTCGTCGAGGTCGCGGGGGGCTACCGCCTGGTGACGCGGCCCGAGATGGCGCCCTGGGTCGCCCGACTCTTCGCCAGCCCCGGGCGCGCGCGGCTGTCGCAGCCCGCGCTCGAGACGCTCGCCATCATCGCCTACCGGCAGCCGGTGGCGCGCGTGGAGCTGGAGGAGATCCGGGGCGTGAACGTCGAGGCCGTGCTCCGGACCCTGATCGAGCGCGACCTCGTCTCGATCGTCGGCCGCGACGAAGGCGTGGGGCGCCCGCTGCTCTACGGGACGACCGACGGGTTCCTGACCTACTTCGGCCTGAACAGCACCGCCGACCTGCCGCGTATGGACGAGATCGAGGTGTTCCTGGCCGAGCGCGAGAGCGCGCTGGGGGGGGAAGGTGCGGAGGAGCCGGAACCGGCGGATGACCTGGACGCGGGGGGCGAGTCGTCGTCGTCGGACACGGTCGCGCCGCGCGCCGGGGCCGGCATCGCGGAAGACCCGACCCAGGGAGGCTCCGTCGATGAGGACCGCGCGGGCGACGGCTGAGCGCCGCGGCACCCGGCTGCAGAAGGTGCTGGCGCAGGCGGGGGTCGCCTCCCGCCGCAAGGGCGAGGACTTGATCCGCGCCGGCAAGGTGACCGTGAACGGCCGCGTCGTCACCGAGCTGGGCACCCGGGTCGATCCCGCGCGGGACCGGATCGCCGTCGGCGAGACGCGGCTCGACCCCGCCGGAGGGCCGCCCCGACACCTGCTCCTCTTCAAGCCGCGAGGGGCCATCACGACGCGGGCCGACCCGCGGGGCCGGAAGACCGTCTACGACTGCCTCCCGGCCGACGCGCGGAGCCTGGTCTACGTGGGTCGCCTCGACCGCGACGCCGAGGGCCTGCTTCTGTTCACGTCCGACGGCGAGCTCGCCCATCGTCTCACCCATCCGCGCTACCGGGTCCCGCGCGAGTACCTGGCGCAGGTCGAGGGGACTCTCGACGAAGCGCGGCTCCTGCGCGGGGCGCGACGCGGTCTCGAGCTCGAGGACGGCCTCACCGCGCCCTTCCAGGTGGCCCGCGCCGGAGGGGCCTGGCGCATCGTGCTGCGCGAAGGCCGCACGCACGAGGTGAAGCGCATCTTCGAAGCGGTCGGTGGAACGGTCGTGCGCCTGCGTCGCACGCGGGTCGGAGAGGTGACGCTCCGTGGGCTGCGTCCCGGACGGAGCCGTCCGCTCACCGCACGGGAGCTGCGCGCGCTGCGCCGCGCGACGGGCCTGGAGGGTTGATCGCGTGGAGGATCGCCTGACCCCGCACGACTCCGATCGCGGGCGCTCCCGCCTGGAAGCCGTGGCGCGCCTCGGGCGCCGGCTGGCCGCCGCCGGAACCCTGGAGGACCTGCTGGCTGTCGTGGTTCGCGACTTCGGCGAGCTCGCCGGCGCGACCTGGACGTGCGTCTACCTGCACGACGCCCGCTCCGGGTGCTACCGGCTGCGGGCCGGGCGGCCGGCCGGCGAAGGCGAGCCGCCGGCCGTCATCCCGGACGCGGCCGTGGCGTACCTCTGGAAGGGTGGGGCCGACGCGCCCCGAGGGGCCGAGAGCGCGACCGGGCTCGCGAACAGCCACGCCGTGCCGATCTTCACCGAGGGCGCGCCAGCCGGACTGCTGGTCTTCGGGGGTCTGCCCGACAGCGGGCTGCTCGCGGAGGAGGAGCGGGAGTTCCTGGGCGTCCTCGCGGCCCAGATCGCGCTCGCGCTGCGCCACGCGTTCCTGCTCGATGAGACGGCGAGCATGGTGGAGGAGCTGGCGGTCCTGCACGAGGTGTCCCGGCTCTTCACCCAGAGCGGGGAGCCGCCCGGCGCCGTGCTCGAGGCGGCCTGGGCCCGCCTGCGGACGTTCCTGGAGCTTGCCTGGGGGCTGCTGGTTCCCCTGAAGCCCGGGACCGAAGAGCAGCGGCTGGGTGAGGCGCCGGCGGAGGGCCCCGACGTCCAGCGCGTCCGGCGCTGGTGCGGCCTCCTGCTCGAGGAGAAGGAGCGCGGCCCGCAGCTCCGGCGCGGAGAGGTGCTGCTGCTCGACGCCGACGAGGTCCAGCGCGCCTACCCCGCCGAGTTCAGCCCTCCGCGCGGCACGGGCGGCGGGTCCTTCGCGCTGGTGCCCGCCTTCTACGACGAGGAGCTGGCGGCGCTGCTGCTCGTGCGCGCCGGGACCGCGCGCGCGGGCCTCCAGCTCCACCGCCGCCTGCTGCAGCAGCTCTCGCCGATGCTCTCGGCGGCGCTCCAGAAGTGGGGCGACCACGGCAAGCTGGAGCGGCTCGCGACCACGGACGGGTTGACGGGCCTCTACAACCATCGCTATTTCCACGAGCGGCTCCAGCAGGAATACCTGCGCGCCTACCGGCTGCAGGGCCGGGTCGGCCTGCTTCTTCTCGACGTGGACCACTTCAAGGGCGTGAACGACGCCTTCGGGCACCTCTACGGCGACCGCGTCCTGGGACGCATCGCCGAGGTGCTGCGGGTGGGGGTCCGGGACATCGACATCGTGGCCCGGTACGGCGGAGAGGAGTTCGGCGTCATTCTCCCCGACGCTGGCTGCGAGGAGACCTCCGCCATCGGCGAGCGCGTGCGCCTGGCCGTCGAGCAGATGGTGGCTCTGGGCTTCGACCGCAACGTGCCGCGCCTCACCGTGAGCGTGGGCGCGGCGTCGTACCCCGAGTCGGCGGCCAGCGAGAAGGACCTGGTGGAGACGGCGGATCGGGCTCTCTACCGGGCGAAGCGCGAAGGCAGGAACCGCGTCTGCCTGAGCTAGGGGGGGAACGGGACTTGCAAGGATCGGCCGGCGGGACCGCCGTGCGCGCGAGCGCCCGCCCTCGCCAGGACGCGACCGCGCCCGTCGGGGCGCGGGCCCCATTCTGACCGGAGATTCTCCACATGCCGACGCAGATCGCCTGCCCCAGCTGCGAGGAGAGCTATCGCATCGAGCCCGCACGCCTTCCGGGCCCCCGCGTGCGGGTGGCCTGCCTGGCCTGCGGGGAGCCGGTCTACCTGCGGCGCGCCGGGGCGCGGGTCCGCTCCGCCGCGGCCCCGGCCGGCGTCCTCCCCGGCCCGGCACGGCCGGGAGAGGACGAGGTTCCGATGTGGCGCGAGTCGCGGCACGAGGACGTCTCGACCGCCGTCGCGGCGACTCGCCAGCCGGCGTCCCGCTTCACGCCTCCCCCGCCGCCGGCCCCGCCGCGGGAGACCATCCCGCGCGCCGAGCCCGCTCCCGAGGTCAAACCCTTCACGCCGCACCTCGAGCCGCCGGCGCTGCGCCCCGCGGCGAGCGCCGCCGCCCCCACGCTCGAGCCGCCCGCGGCTCCAGCCCGCCCCGCGCCTCCGGCCTTCGAGCCTCCGCAGGCTCCCGCAGCCGAGCCGATCCGCAGAGAGCACCCGGCCGTGGCCCCCGTGGCCACCGCACCAGCCGCGCCTGCCGAGACCGCGCCCGCGGCGGCGACGCCGCAGCCCGGCTTCGAGCCTTCCGGCGGGACGGCCGCCGCGCGCCCCGGCTCCTTCAGCTTCGCACAGGTGGGTGACTCGGCCGCGCGGGCGCAGCGCCTCGCCCGGGCGCTCGTGTCCGACATCCTGGTCTACCAGCCCAAGAAGGTCGAGGCCGGGATCCGGGACGGAAACCTCAAGGACATCCTGCGCGAGGAGGTCGAGAAGTCGTGGGACGAGTACTGCGAGCGGCTGGGGCCCGAGATCGCGCGGGCCAACCGCCCGCAGTTCGTGGCCGCGCTGAATGAGATCCTGGCGCGCGGCAACCCCGTTTTCTGAGGCCGGCCCCCATGGCCAAGCGGCGCAGCGCCCCCCTGCGGGAGCGCTGGTCCAACCTCGGGCACTACCTTTGACCTGAACGCGCGCGGGGACCGCCTCGCCGCTCTCGAGACGCGCATGGCCGAGGCCGACTTCTGGAGTCGGCCCGAGGCCGCGCAGAAGACCATCGAGGAGGCCAACCGCCTGCGGCGCTGGATCGAGCCGTGGCGGGCGCTCGGGAAGCGGATCGGCGACCTCGAGGATCTCGAAGCCCTCGTGGCGGAGCAGGGCGACGAGGAGTCCGGCCTGGACGCCGACCTCGACCGCGAAGCCGAGCTCGCCGAGCGCGCGCTCGCGGAGCTCGAGCTCGGCTCGATGCTGCAGGGCGAGGACGACGCGCGGAACGCCATCCTCACGATCCATCCCGGCGCGGGCGGCACCGAATCGCAGGACTGGGCCGCCATGCTGCTGCGCATGTACCTGCGCTGGACCGAGCGCCGCGGCTACGAGACGCGGGTGCTGGACCTCGAGCCGGGGGAGGAGGCGGGCCTCAAGCGCGTCACCGTCGAGGTGCGGGGCGAGCACGCCTACGGCCGCCTCAAGGCCGAGAAGGGCGTCCACCGCCTGGTGCGCATCTCCCCCTTCGACCAGAACGCCCGACGTCACACCTCCTTCGCGTCGGTGTTCGTCTACCCCGAGGTCGAAGACGACATCACGGTGGACATCAAGGAGGGCGAGCTGCGGGTCGACACGTTCCGCGCGAGCGGGGCCGGCGGCCAGCACGTGAACAAGACGAGCTCGGCGGTGCGGATCACGCACCTGCCCACCGGCATCGTCGTCCAAAGCCAGGGGGAGCGCTCGCAGCACCGGAACCGTGAGGCGGCCATGAAGATCCTGACCTCGCGCCTCTACCAGTACTACAAGTCGGAGCGCGACAAGTCGCGCGAGGAACTGGAGAGCGAGAAGAAGGAGATCGCCTTCGGCAGCCAGATCCGTTCCTACGTCTTCCAGCCCTACACGCTGGTCAAGGATCACCGCACGGGGACCGAGGCGGGGGACGTCGCACGCGTCATGGACGGAGACCTCGACGCGTTCATCGAGGCCTTCCTGAAGCAGACCGCCGGGCAGACGATCGCCCTCCCGGCCGGGTGACATCCGACCCGCCGCACCCCGCCGGCCCGGCCGACGGGCCGCCCCTCCCGGGGGGCGCGCCGGCCCCGGGCGCGTCGCCGGCCGCGCTCGACGACGAGTCCGACCAGGTTCGAGCGCGACTCGCCAAGCTCTCCGCGCTGCGCGCCGCGGGCGTCGAACCATACCCGCCGGACGCCCCGGCGGCCGCACCCGCCGCCGAGCTCGTGCTGCGCTTCGCCGAGCTGGAGGGCACGCCGCAGGCCGCGCGCGGACGCGTCGTCGCGCTGCGCGGGCACGGCAAGACGACCTTCCTGCACCTCGAGGACGCCTCGGGCCGGATCCAGGCCTACGTCAAGCGCGACGACGTGGGACCCGAGCGCTACGCCCTGCTCTCGCAGCTCGACATCGGCGACTTCCTGGCGGTCGAGGGCACGCTCTTTCGCACGAAGACGGGCGAGGTGACCGTCCACGCGCGTTCCTTTCGACTCCTCGCCAAGGCCCTCCGGCCGCCGCCCCTGGCCAAGGAGGAGGTCGTGGACGGCCGTCGGGTCGCGCACGGGGGCCTGGCCGACAAGGAGCTTCGCTACCGGCGGCGCTACCTGGACCTGGCGGTCAACCCCGAGGCGCGTGAGCAGGCCCGCACGCGCTCGCGCATCGTCACCTCGATCCGCGGCTTCCTGGACGCGCGCGGCTTCCTCGAGGTGGAGACCCCGGTCCTCCAGCCGCTGTACGGGGGCGCGGCCGCGCGGCCGTTCGTCACCCACCACCGCGCGCTCGACACGCGCCTCTACCTGCGGATCGCCGACGAGCTCTACTTGAAGCGACTGATCGTGGGCGGGCTCGAGCGCGTGTACGAGATCGGGAAGGACTTCCGCAACGAAGGCATGGACCGCACGCACAACCCCGAGTTCACGATGCTCGAGCTCTACCAGGCCTATGCCGACTACCACGACATGATGGAGATCACGGAGCAGCTGGTGGCCGGGCTCGTGCGCGAGATCCGCGGCGGCTCGACGCTGACCTACCAGGGGGCGACGGCCGACGTGACGCCGCCCTGGCCGCGCCTGCCTTTCCTGGAGGCCGTGCGTCGGCACACCGGGCAGGCGCTGGACGACCTCGGCCGGGAGTCCGTGGCCGCCGCGGCGGCGCGGCTGGGGGTCGAGGTGGAGCCCGGCATGGGGGCGGCGAAGATCCTGGACGAGATCTTCAAGGCCCGCGTCGAGGAACATCTGGTGGGTCCCGTCTTTATTACGGACCATCCGAAGGAGCTCTCGCCGCTCGCCAAGCAGCACCGCGCGGACCCGCGACTGGTCGAGCGCTTCGAGTCTTTCCTCTTCGGCACGGAGTTCGGCAATGCCTTCACGGAGCTCAACGATCCGCTCGACCAGCGACGCCGGTTCGAGGCCCAGCGGGAGCTGCTCGCCCACGGCGACGAGGAAGCGCACGCCCTCGACGAGGACTTCCTGCGCGCGCTCGAGCACGGCATGCCGCCGACGGGGGGATTGGGCATCGGTGTGGACCGGCTGGTGATGTTCCTCACCGACGCGCCGTCCATCCGGGACGTGATCCTGTTCCCGCACATGCGCCCGGAGGGGGCATGAAGCTCGAGCTCGCGATCGCCCTGCGCTACCTCTCCTCGCGGAAGAAGTCGCGCTTCCTCTCGCTGATCACCTTCATCGCCGTGGGCGGGGTGTTCGTGGGTGTGGCGGCGCTGATCATCGTCATGAGCGTGATGAACGGCCTGCAGGAGGATCTGCGCGCCAAGATCCTGGCCAACACCCCGCACATCGTCTTCCAGCGCTACAACGACCAACCGATCGAAGACTACCGTGCGCTCATGGCGCGGATCGCCGCCGAGCCCGGCGTGCGGGGCGTGGCGCCCTTCATCTACACGGAGGGGATCGTGGGCCACGGGCGGGACCTGAACGAGGGAGCGGTCGTGCGCGGCATCGATCCCGCAGCCGAGCGCGCCGTCACCAGCACCAGCCAGCACATGGTCTCGGGCGCCTGGGATCTCGCCTCGCGGCCGGAAGATCGCTACCCGCGACTCGTGATGGGCTACCTCATGGCGGATCGCCTTCGCGCGCTGCCCGGCGACACGCTCACGCTCACGACCCCCGAGGCCTCCGCGTATGCGACCTCCGTCGGTGCCCAGGTGCCCAAATTCGCGCGCTTCGTGCTGGCCGGGACCTTCAAGACGGGTCTCTTCGAGTACGACAGCAAGTTCGTCTACACCTCGCTGCCGGCGCTGCAGGGATACCTGGGGCTGCCCGACGTCGCGGGAGGCGTGTCGGCCGACGTCGACGACGTCTGGGCCGCGCGGCGCGTGGCGGACGCGATCCTCGACCACGTGGACTCGTCGATCTTCGCCACCACCTGGATGGAGCTCAACGCCTCCCTCTTCTCGGCGCTCAAATTGGAAAAGGTCGCCATGTTCGTTATATTGACACTCATCGTGCTGGTGGCCGCGTTCAACATCATCAGCACCCTGATCATGAACGTCACCGACAAGACGAAGGAGATCGGCATCCTGCGCTCGATGGGGATGCAGTCGGCTTCGATCCTGCGGGTTTTCATGATGCAGGGACTCCTGATCGGCCTGGCCGGCACCGCCCTCGGGACCGCGGCCGGCCTCGCGGCGACAGGCTTGCTGGGTCGCTACAAGTTCATCTCCCTCCCGGCCGACGTCTATTTCATCGACACGCTTCCCGTCTCGGTGGAGGCGCTGAGCCTGGTGGCGATCGTGGGCGCCAGCCTCGCGATCAGCTTCCTGGCCACGATCTACCCGGCCTACCAGGCGTCGCGGCTCACGCCGGTGGAGGCGATCCGCTATGAGTGAGCACGCCGCGCGCGGCGCCGGGCTGCCGGAGGCCGTGGCGGGTGCGACGGCGCACGGGTCGCCGGCCGCCGTCGCCGAGCGCGAGAGCGCGGGACCGGTCCTCCAGGCCGCTCGGATCTACAAGGAATTCCCGAGTGGGGAGGGTCGTCTGGAAGTCTTGAAGGGCGTGGACTTCGCCCTGACGTCGGGCGAGACGGTGAGCATCGTGGGCGAGTCGGGGGCGGGGAAGAGCACGCTGCTCCAGATCCTGGGCGGCCTCGACCGCCCGACCCGGGGCCAGGTGATCCTCGCCGGCGCGCACCTGGGACGGCTCGACGACCGTAGTCTCTCGCGCGTGCGGAACCGGGAGCTGGGGTTCGTGTTCCAGTTCCATCACCTGTTGATGGAGTTCTCGGCGTTGGAGAACGTCATGATGCCGCTCCTGATCCGCGGGATGCCGCGGGCCGAGGCGCAGCCGCTCGCGCAAGCCGTGCTCGAGCGGGTGGGGCTGGGCGAGCGGCTTTCCCACCAGCCGCGGGCGCTCTCGGGCGGCGAGCAGCAGCGCGTGGCGGTGGCGCGAGCCATCGTGCACCGGCCCAGCGTCATCCTGGCGGACGAGCCGTCGGGCAACCTGGACCATCGAAACAGCTCGCGTCTGCACGAGCTCCTGTTCGAGCTGACGCGCGAGCGCCGAGCGGCCTTCGTCGTGGTCACGCACAACCGGGAGCTGGCCGGGGAGACCGATCGCTGCCTGGCGCTGGAGGATGGCCTGCTCCATGCAACATAGCCGGCGGGGTCCCGCGCCGGGCCGGCGCCCGGGCGGAAGTGTCGCGGAACGCACCACCCGACGCATTCGGGGGGTCTGATCCCATGCAATGCGAAGAGTGCAAGAAGGCCAAGGCCGTCATCCACTTCACGCAGATCGTGAATGACGAGACCGAGACCAAGCACCTCTGCCAGAAGTGCGCGGCCAAGAAGGGTCTTCAGGCCAGCCCCCCGGCCCCCTCGCTGCCCCTCGCCGACTTCCTGTCCGGGATCGGAAGCCAGATCTTCGCCACCGCGGCCGAGGCGCCAACGACGGCCTGCTCGGAGTGCGGCGCCACGTTCCAGGACTTCCGGCGGTCCGGCAAGCTCGGCTGCGCCCACTGCTACGTGACCTTCGAGCGCGAGATGCGCCTCCTGCTGCGCAAGATCCACGGCAGCCATCACCACGTGGGGATCAGCGGCGAGCCGCGCTCCCCGGCCGCGTCGGCCTCGCCCCAGGCGCGGCTGCGCGAGATGCGCGCGCGCTTGCAGGAGGCCATCGACCGCGAGGCGTACGAGCTCGCGGCCAAGTTCCGGGATCAGATCGCGGTGCTCGAATCGGAGCTCGCGGCGGCGGCGGCCGACGGAGACGGCCGCGACGCGCGACGCTCGGCCGCGACCGCCGAGTAGTGACGCGTGAGCGAGAGCCTCGAGAACCGCGATCCCCTCCAGGACGAGCCGGTGGCCTGGATGCGGGGGAACGGCCCCCACGCCGAGATCATCCTCTCGACGCGCATCCGGCTCGCGCGCAACCTCGAGAACTACCCGTTTCGCGAGCGCAGCACGCCCGAGGATCAGGAGCGGGCGCGCCGCGAGATCGAATCCGCGGTGCGGCCCGGCGACGCCGGCTTCGACCACGTGCGCGCGCTGCGCCTCGCGTCCCTGCCGGACCGCGACCTGGCGCTGCTCCTCGAGCGCCATCTGGTCTCGCGCGAGCTCGTGAACGCGAAGAGCTCGGCCTCGATCCTGGTCGGTGACGAGGCCCAGCTCTCGCTGCTCGTCAACGAGGAGGATCATCTGCGCATCCAGAGCATGCTTCCCGGCTTTCAGGTCGAGGAGGCGTGGCGGATGGCGCAGGAGACCGACGCGTGGCTGCGCACGCGACTGCGTTTCGCCTTCCACCACGAGTTCGGGTTCCTCACGAGCTGTCCCACGAACACGGGCACGGGGCTGCGGGCCTCGGTCCTGATCCACTTGCCGGCGCTCGTGCTCACGCGCGAGATCAGCAAGGTGCTGCAGGGGATCTCGCAGATCGGGCTGACCTTCCGCGGGCTCTACGGCGAGGGCTCGGACGTCATCGGGAACTACTTCCAGATCTCCAACCAGACGACGCTCGGCAAGACCGAGATCGAGCTGGTCCAGCATCTGGCGAAGATTACCCAGCAGGTTGTAGAATACGAAGAGAATGCCCGGCAGGTGCTGGCGCGCGACGCCCTCGACGAGATCGAGGACAAGGTGTGGCGCGCCTACGGGATCCTGACCTGCGCTCGGGCCGTCTCGCTGGACGAGATGATGAACCTGCTCTCCGCGGTGCGGCTCGGCGTGAGCATGAAGCTGCTGCCGCCGGCGAGCGTCTACGACATGAACCGCCTGCTCCTCCTGACCCAGTCCGCGCACCTGGAGCGGCGGGCCGGACGCAGTCTCTCCGTGCGCGAGGCCGAGGTCGAGCGGGCGAACCTGATCCGCGAGATCCTGGCGCGCGGCGCGAGCCGCTGAGGCGCAGGAGATGACCTTGCAGGTGGGTTCGAGGGGAGTGAGAGCGGCGACATTGCAACTGGGTTCAGGGGGAGTGAGAGCGGCGACATTGCAACTGGGTTCAATGGACACGCGAGAATGAACAGTAATTTTACCGATCGGGTTCGGAAGGTGCTTTCGCTCGCGCGCGAGGAGGCCACGCGTCTGCGCCACGACTACGTGGGCACGGAGCACATCCTGCTCGGGCTCATCCGCGAAGGCGAGGGTGTCGCGGCCGCGATCCTCACCAACCTCAACGTCGAGCTCCAGGCCTTGAAGGAGCGCATCGAGTCCCGGGTCGACCGGGGCAAGAGTCAGATGACGGCCGAAGAGGTGCCGTACACGACGCGCGCCAAGAAGGTGCTTGAGTTCTCGGTGGCGGAAGCGAGGAACCTGAAACACAGCTATGTCGGAACCGAGCACCTGCTCCTGGGTCTTCTGCGGGAGGAGAAGGGACTCGCGGCTCAGGTTCTCGGCGAAATGGGGGTGTCGATCGAGATGGCCCGTCAGGAGACGATCAAGTTGCTGGGCGGTGAGCTGGGTCAGTCCTCCTCGTCCCCCGAGGGGGCCGCTCCCGCCAAGGGCGAAAAGAAGTCCAAGACGCCGGCGCTGGACCATTTCTGCCGCGATCTGACCGAGCTCGCGCAGCAGGGCGAGCTGGATCCCACGATCGGCCGCATGAAGGAGATCGAGCGCGTCATCGAGGTGCTTTCGCGGCGCAAGAAGAACAATCCCGTGCTCATCGGCGAGCCGGGCGTGGGGAAGACGGCGATCGTCGAGGGTCTGGCCCAGCGGATCGCCGACGGCGAGATCGTGGCGTCCCTGCGCAACCACCGCGTGCTCTCACTGGACATGGCGGCGGTGATCGCCGGCACGAAGTACCGCGGCCAGTTCGAGGAGCGGCTCAAGGCCGTCATCAACGAGATCAAGGCCGCCAAGAACGTCATCCTGTTCATCGATGAGCTGCACACTCTGGTCGGCGCCGGCGCCGCGGAAGGCGCGATCGACGCCTCGAACATGCTCAAGCCCGCGCTGGCCCGCGGCGAGCTCCAGTGCGTGGGCGCCTCGACCCTCAACGAGTACCGCAAGTACATCGAGAAGGACGGCGCGCTCGAGCGACGCTTTCAGCCGGTGGTCGTCGACTCGCCTACGGTCGACGAGACGATCGAGATTATGAAGGGGCTGCGCAGCCGCTACGAAGAGCACCACCGCGTCAACATCCCCGACCCGGCGCTCGACGCCGCGGCCAAGCTTTCCGAGCGCTACATCACCGACCGCTTCCTGCCCGACAAGGCGATCGATGTGATGGACGAGGCCGCCGCGCGTGTGCATCTGTCCACCCAGGCGCCGCCGCCCGATCTGCTCAAGCTCGAGGAGGAGGTTCAGAAGATCGTCGAGGAGAAGGACCTGGCGATCAAGGCCCAGAACTACGAGGTGGCGGCCAAGCTCCGGGACCGCGAGCGCGAGCTCAAGTCCGCGATCAAGCAGCGTCGGCAGGAATGGGAGCGCGGCGCTCACGAGAACACGCCCGACGTCAGCGAGGAGGACGTGGCCTTCATCGTCGCGCGCTGGACGGGCGTCCCGGTCGTGCGGATCAAGGAGCGCGAGTCGGTCCGGCTGCTCAAGATGGAAGAGGAGCTGCACGAGTCGATCGTGGGCCAGAACGAGGCCATCCAGGCCATCTCCAAGGCCATCCGCCGGAATCGCGCGGGGCTGAAGGATCCCGGTCGCCCGATCGGGTCGTTCATCTTCGCCGGCCCGACGGGGGTGGGAAAGACCGAGCTGGCGCGCGCCCTGGCGCGATTCCTGTTCGCCGATCCGAACGCGTTGATCCGGGTGGACATGTCGGAGTACATGGAGAAGTTCACCGTCTCGCGCCTGATCGGCGCCCCGCCGGGCTACGTGGGCTACGAGGACTCGGGGTACCTCACCAAGGAGGTGCGCCGCAAGCCGTACTCGGTCGTGCTCCTGGACGAGATCGAGAAGGCGCATCCCGACGTGTTCAACATCCTGCTGCAGGTGCTGGACGAGGGTCACCTGACCGACAACTACGGGCGCAAGATCGACTTCAAGAACACGCTCGTGATCATGACCTCGAACGTGGGCGCCCGGCGCATCACCGGGAAGAGCGGGATGGGGTTCCAGAAGCCCGACACGAAGACCAGGGTGGAGAGCATCCGCGTCCGGGTCATGGAGGAGATCGAGAAGACCTTCAATCCCGAGTTCCTGAACCGGCTCGACGAGGTCATCGTCTTCCATCCGCTGGACCGGGAGCAGATCAAGCAGATCGTCGACATCCTGGCGCGCGACATCCTCAAGCGACTCGAGGAGCGGGAGCTGAAGCTGGTCCTGACCGACGAAGCCAAGGGATTCCTGGTGGACAAAGGCTTCAACGAGAAGTTCGGCGCCCGGCCCCTGAAGCGGGCCATCCAGCGCTACCTGGAGGATCCGCTCTCCGAGGTGATCCTCGAGGGCGGCTTCGATCGCGGCTCGACGATCACGATCGGGGTGGTGGGTGACGGTCTGCACTTCACGTCCTCAGGGCCCGAAAAGGACAAGGTGGGCGAGACGATCGGAGCCGGAGGCTCCGCCGCGGCCGACCCCGACGACTCCGTGACGCCGGCCTAGACGACGGTGTCGAGCCCGCGACAGCGGATGGCCATGCGACCGCGCAGGGGGTGGGCGATACGAAGCAGCGCGTGATGCCTTGGGGGTGGCTCGTCGTCTTGCTGCTCACGTTGATGGCCCCCTCCGCCCTCGCCGGGCAGGAGGGGGCTTTCGTCATCGGCGGCTTCGATGTGAAGGGCGAGCGCACGCTCTCGAAGGACCGGATCCTGGCCCTGTCGGGGCTCCACGTGGGGGACTCGATCACCCTGGTGGACCTGCGCGAGGCGGTGCGCCGGCTGTGGGACGCCGAGATCTTCCGCGACGTCTCCGCCGACGTGCGACAGGAGCCGGACGGCCGCGTGACGGTGGTCTTCGCGGTGGACGAGGCGCCGATCGCCTCGGACGTTCTCGTTCGCGGCAACAAGCAGATCAAGACCGAGAAGATCACCGAGGCCCTGGGCATGCATGCCGGCGACCGCCTGCTGCCGGGCAAGCTGGCGGCCGGGCAAGAGGCGGTGCGAGCGCTCTACGAGGGCAAGGGCTACTATCTGGCCAAGGTCGACGCCCGCCCGGGCTCGCCCGACGGCTCCTACCGGGCGCCGCTCGAGCTCGATGTCGACGAGGGGCGCAAGGTCGCGATCTCATCGATCGACTTCGTCGGCAACGACGCGCTCCACGACGGGGATCTGCGCGGGGCGATGAAGACCAAGAAGGACGGCTGGCTGCCCTGGCAGCACGGCGAGTTCAAGGAGGAGAACCTCCAGGCCGACCTCACGGAGCATCTGCCGCGCTTCGCCGCCGATCGCGGCTACCTGGACTTCACGGTCGTGCGCGACACGTTCGAGGTGGACCCGCAGACGGGAAAGGGCAAGTTGCTGATCGAGGTGCGCGAGGGACCGCAGTACCGGCTGGGAACCGTCACCGTGGAAGGGAACACGCGCTTCCCGACCGACTACCTGGCGGCGACCCTGCGGGCCGAGCCCGGGCAGGTCTACAGCGAGAAGCAGGTCCAGGCCACGGCCACCGAGCTCAAGCAGCTCTACAACAACGACGGCTACATCTACGCCCAGATCGCGCCGCTGCGAAAGCGGCACGAGGGCGAGACCGTCGTGGATCTGGTCTGGCAGATCCGCGAGGGTGAGCCGGCCGAGGTCCAGCGCATCGTGATCACGGGGAACACCGTGACCCACGAGAAGGTCATTCGGCGCAACCTGTACATCTATCCCGGAGACCGTTTCCGCGAGGCCGCGCTGATCCGCTCGCTCAACAACCTGCGCAACCTGCGCTTCTTCTCGGACATCCGGCCCGACACACGGGTCGTGAACGAGAAGGGTGACATCGACCTGATCCTGGACGTGAAGGAGCAACGCACGGGCACGCTCAACCTGGGTGCGGCGCTGGGCGGCGGGACCGGGCTCTCCGGGTTCCTGGGCTACGAGCAGCCGAACCTCTTCGGGCGGGGCAAGTACGGGCGCGTGCGCTGGGAGTTCGGCAGCCGCAACAACCAGATCGAGCTCTCGTACACCGAGCCGACGGTGTTCGACTCGCGCGCCTCGGCATCGCTGAGCTTCAGCAAGCTGAACCAGCGCCTGCGCGGCGTGGACTTTCGCCAGAAGCTGACCGGCGGCTCGCTGGGCGTGTCGGCGCCGTTCGGATGGCTCGCCTACTCGCGCGTCGGCGGGAGCTACAGCCTGCGCGAGATCGATCTCCAGTCCGACCTCACGGACGAGCGCTTCGAGGGCTATCCGCGCACGGAGTCGGTGCTGAGCTTCACGATGGCGCGCGACACGCGGGACCTGGCGCGGAACTCGACCTCGGGCACGCGCCACGAGATCGGGGCCGAGTTCGCCGGCGGCCTGCTGTTCGGGAACACGTCGTACCAGAAATATCGCTTCGAGACCAGCTGGTTCATGCCCACCTTCAGCCATAGCCTGGTGCTCAACTTGCGGGCCAAGGGCGGCGTGGTCGTGCCCACCGGCTTCACGCCGCTCACGGAACAATTCATCCTGGGTGGGGTGCTACCGCCCTCCGAGGGGCTGCGGGGTTATCCCGACAACAGCGTGGGTCCGCACACGGCAGGAACGACCGAGGACGCCCAGGGCAACGCGCTCAACGACCGTGGGAACGCCATGCTGCTGCTCACGGCCGAACACTACTTCCGCATCAACGACTCCATCAGCACGTCGATCTTCTTCGATGCCGGCAACGTATGGGAGGACCTGGGCTCGGCCGACCTGGGTCAGTACAAGCGCGGCGCGGGCGTGGGGCTGCTGGTCGAGGTGCCGGGCTTCGGGCCGATCGGATTCGACTATGCCTACGGCTTCGACCGGCGCGACGAGTTCGGCAATCCCGATCCGCAGTGGCAACTGCATTTCAAGTTCGGAGCCTTCTACCAGTAGCGAGAGGGAGGGACACGCATGTCGCTTCACGCCGCGGAGGACACGACGCGCCGGTCACGCGCGAGCCGGGCGCGGTCGGCGGGTCGCCGGGGGGCCCTGCTCCTGGGCCTCGCCCTGGCCCCGGCCTGGGCCGCGGCCCAGCAGCCCCAGAAGCTCGGCTTCGTCGACTCGAACAAGATCATCGAGGCCACACCGGGCGTTTCCGAGGCCAAGGCCAACTACGAGAAGCAAGCCGAGGCGTGGCGCGCCGAGCTCGTGAGCAAGCAGAAGGAGCTGAACGACCTGCAGGAGGAGTACAAGAAGCAGGTGGCGATCCTCTCCCCGGACAAGAAGACCGAGAAGGAGCAGGCCATTCTCGCCAAGCAGAAGGAGGCGCAGGACTACTTCCAGGCCAAGTTCGGACCGCAAGGCGAGGCCAGCGTCAAGGAGAAGGAGCTGCTGCGGCCGATCTACGACCGTATCAACAAGGCGATCGAGGAGGTCCGCGCGGACGAAGGCTATGCGTTGATCTTCGATGTGCAGGCTGGGGCGCTGGCCGCGGGCGACCCGTCGCTCGACCTCACCGACAAGGTCGTGGCCAAGCTCAAGAGCGAAGGTGCGACGGTCAGCGCCACACCGGCTCCGGCGCCCGCCGCGGCCGAGGCGAACCCCAGCCCGCCGGCGCAGGGGGCCGCGCAGCAGTAGCCCGTGCCCAGCTACACCCTCGAGCAGGTCGCGGGGGTCATCGGCGCGCGTCTGTCCGGCGACGGCTCGCTGGTCGTCACGGGGCTGGCTCCGCTCGCGGAGGCGCGTCCGGGCCAGCTTTCCTTCTTCTCCCAGTCCCGCTACCGGGGCCAGGCCCGCGCCTCGGCGGCGACGGCCCTCATCGTTCCCCAGGACTACCCGGCCGCCGACGACCGGGCGGTGCTCCGCGTCGACGACCCCTACGCGGCCTACGCGCTGGCCGCCGAGCTGTTCCAGGACGCGGAGCCGCCGGCCTCAGGGGTGCACCCCTCCGCCTCACTCGGGCGGGGCGCCACGCTGGGGGAGGACGTGAGCGTGGGCGCGCACGCGGTTCTGGCCGAGGGTGTGAGCCTGGGCGACGGCGTGCGTGTGGGAGCCGGGTGCTACCTGGGCCGCGACGTTCGCGTGGGCGCCGGCACCCGGCTGAGCCCGCGCGTGACCCTTCTCGCGGGCACGCGCGTGGGCGAGCGCTGCATCGTCCAGAGCGGGACGGTCGTGGGCTCCGACGGCTTCGGCTACGCGCCCACCCCGGCGGGTCCGCGCCGGATCCCGCAGCTCGGCGGCGTGCACATCGAGGATGAGGTCGAGATCGGCGCCAACTGCACGATCGACCGCGGATCCCTGGCCGACACCCGCATCGGGCGCGGGACCAAGCTCGACAACCTGGTCCACGTCGCCCACAACGTGGACGTGGGCGAGCACGTGCTGCTCGTGGCCCAGGTGGGCATCTCCGGCTCGACCCGGATCGGCGATCGCGCCGTTCTGGCCGGGCAGGTCGGGGTCGTCGGCCACATCGAGGTGGGTGCGGGGGCGCGCGTGGGGGCGCAGTCCGGCGTGACGAAGTCGGTCCCGGCCGGCGAGGAGTGGTTCGGTTACCCGGCGCGGGAACGCCGCCGGGCCTTCCGACAGCAGGCCCTGCTCGCTAAGTTGCCCGAGCTTGCGGCCCGCCTCCACGACCTGGAAGCGAGGCTCGCGGCCCTGGAGGAGCGTCCGTGAAGCAGCGCACGATCCGGCGCGAAGCCCGCATCTCGGGCGTGGGCCTCCATACCGGCAACCGCAGCAATCTGGTCTTCCGTCCCGCGGCGGCTGGGACCGGCATCGTGTTCGTTCGCACGGATCTGCCGGGCGCCCCGCAAATCCCGGCCGACGTGACTCACGTGGTGGGGCTCGACCGCGGCACGTCGCTGGGCACCGACGGCGCCAAGGTGCACACCGTCGAGCACGTGCTGGCGGCGGTGACCGCGCTCGGGATCGACAACCTGATCGTGGAGGTGGACGCCAACGAGCCTCCGGTGGGCGACGGCAGCGCGCTGCCGTTCTTCTTGAGCCTGAAGGAGGCCGGGATCGCCGAGGACGACCGCGAGCGCGCGGTCTTCAGCCTCAACCGGCCCTTTCACTTCCACGAAGGCATCGTCCAGTTCACGCTGGTTCCCTCCGACCGCTTCCAGGTCACGTTCTCGATCGACTTCGACCACCCGCTCATCGGGCACCAGTACGCGTCCTTCGAGATCACCCCCGAGGTATTCGAGCGCGAGCTGGCGCCCGCCCGCACGTTCGGCTTCCTGCACGAGATCGAGAAGCTGAAGGAGGCGGGCTTGATCCGCGGCGGGAGCCTGGACAACGCGATCGTGATCGGCGAGCGCGAGATCCTGAACCGCGGGAGCCTGCGCTTCCCGAACGAGTTCGTGCGGCACAAGATCCTGGATCTGATCGGGGACCTCTCGCTGTTCGGGCGCGAGATCAAGGCTCACGTGATCGCCCACCGCTCGGGGCACAAGACGAACGTGAAGCTCGTGAACGCCCTCCTCGAGGTCGCGCGCGACGAGCGCAACGGAGGGCGCGCGTACGGCGCCCCCCTCGAGCGCCCGACCGCGCAGGGCGACGGCCAGCCGTCGGCCTCCGGCGGGCCGATCGCGGGCGAGGCGCCCTTCGGGATCCACGACATCCTGAGCGTCATCCCACACCGCTTTCCGTTCCTGCTCGTGGACCGGATCCTCGAGCTCGAGCCCGGCCGGCGCATCGTGGGCATCAAGAACGTGACCATCAACGAGCCCTTCTTCACGGGTCACTTTCCGGGCCAGCCGATCCTGCCGGGGGTGCTCATCGTGGAGGCCATGGGTCAGGTGGGCGGTTTCCTGCTGCTCAACTCCTTCGACACGCCGGCCGACAAGCTCGTCTACTTCGTGGGTTTGGACGACGTGCGCTTCCGGAAGCTCGTGCAGCCGGGGGACCAGCTGCGGATGGAGCTCACGCTGGTCAAGCTGCGAGGCCGGACCTGCCGCATGACGGGCACCGCCAGCGTGGACGGCGTGCGTGTCGCCGAGGCCACGCTCACGGCGATGGTCGTGGATCGTCTGGCGGCCGGAGCGCGGCCGTGACGCGCGCCGGGGGGGAGAGCGCATGCCCACGCAGGTAGCCCCCTCGGCCGTCGTGCACGAGACGGCCCTGCTCGCGTCCGACGTCGTCGTCGGTCCCTACAGCGTGATCGGCGAGAACGTCGAGATCGCGCCCGGAGTCGAGATCGGCGCCCACGTGGTCATCGAGCGCGACACCGTGGTGGGCGCGGGCTGCCGCATCTTCCACGGCGCAGTGCTCGGCACCGACCCCCAGGACCTGAAGTACCAGGGCGAGCGCACGCGGCTCACGATCGGCGAGGAGACCATCGTCCGCGAGTTCGCCACGCTCAACCGCGGCACGGTCGCGCGCGGGAGCACGACCGTGGGCCGCGGCTGCCTGCTCATGGCCTACGTCCACGTCGCGCACGACTGCGAGCTGGGGGACGGTGTCATCCTCGCCAACAGCGTGAACCTGGGAGGCAGCGTGCGCGTGGACGATCATGCGATCGTGGGCGGCGTGACGCCCGTGCACCAGTTCGCACGCATCGGAACCCACGCGTTCGTGGGCGGCGGGTCGCGCGTGAGCAAGGACGTGCCGCCCTACTGCAAGGCGGCGGGCTCCCCCGTGCGGCTCTATGGCCTGAACGCCGTGGGGCTCGACCGGCGCGGGTTCCCGGAGAACGTGAAGCACGAGCTGCGCCGGGCCTACCGGCTCTTCTTCGGCTCCAAGCTGAACGTGTCGCAGGCCCTGACCCGCGCGCGGAACGAGCTGCATCCCTACCCCGAGATCGAGACGTTCCTGCGGTTCATCGAGGAGAGCGACCGCGGCATCACCGTGTGAGCCCCGCCGCGTCCCGTCCCGACCCCGCCCACCTGACCTCCGGGCCGACTCGACCCCCGTACCTGTTCGTCTCCGCCGGCGAGGTGTCGGGGGATCGCTACGCGGCCGACGTCGTCGAGGAGCTGACGGCGGGCGGCGCGCCCTGGCGCGTGCAGGGCCTCGGGGGACCGCGCCTGGCCGCGGCGGGAGTCCGGCTGATCGCTGGGCTCGAGGACCTGGCGGTGATGGGTGTCGTGGAGGTCGCGCGGCGGCTAGGCTGGTTCTGGCGGCTGCAGCGCTCGGTGGTCGCGTCCTGGCGGCGTGATCGGCCGGACGCCGTCCTGCTCGTGGACTACCCGGGCCTCAACCTGCGGCTCGCCAGGGACGCCCGGCGGCTCGGGTTGCGCACCCTCTACTACGTCACGCCGACGGTGTGGGCCTGGCACGAGGGCCGCGTGCGCACGCTGCGCGCGGCGGTGGACGCAGCGCTCGTGATCCTGCCCTTCGAGGAGCGCTTCCTGCGGGAGCGCGGGGTGGCGGCGCGCTTCGTGGGCCACCCGCTCGGACGGGAGGCCCGCCGGCCGCGCGACCGCGCGGCGTTCCTGCGCGGTGTGGGGCTGGATCCGGCGGCGGACGTGCTGGCGCTGCTGCCCGGGAGCCGCGGCCAGGAGCTGGACCGTCTCGCGCGCAGCTTCCTCGAGGCGGGGCTCCTGGCGCGCGCGAGCGCCCCGCGGCCCCTGCAACTCGCCTTCGGCGCCCCCACCCCGGAGCTCGCGGCCCGTTTGCGGGCGCGCGCCGGCGGCGACGTGCCGATCGTGGTGGGGCGGGCCGCCGACCTGCTCGCGGCCTCGGCGGCCGCGATCGCCAAGTCGGGAACGGTCACCGTCGAAGCCGCCCTGCTGGGCACGCCGATGGTCGTGGCCTATCGCATGAACGCGCTCACCCTGTGGCTGGCGCGCAGGCTCGTCCGCGTGGAGCATATGGCGATGGTGAACATTCTGCGCGGCCGGCGCGTGGTACCCGAGCTCCTCCAGGAGGCGGCGGCCCCCGCCGCACTCGCCGCCCACGTCGTGGCCTTGCTGGAGCCCGAGGGCGCCGAGCGCCGCGCGATGCTGGCGGAATTCGCGGCCCTCCGCGCCGAGCTCCTTCGCAAGGACGCCCCCGCCGAGGTCGCGGCCGCGGTGCGCGCGGCGGTCGGCGAGGCGTCACGCCCGTGACGGCGGCGGCCGCCTCGACCCGTGAGGCCTCCGGGGGCGCGACGCGTGCGATGGACGCGCCGATCCGCGCAACGGGCGGTCGGCGTCCGCCCGCGCTGGCGGAGCTGCTCGGCTGGGCAGCCTCCTCGGGCGCGCGCGGGTCGGGCACGTCGCCCGCGGGCGAGCCCGGACTCGCGGCGCCGGGGCGTCCGGACGCCTCGAGCCCGCCTGCAGCAGCCTCCGCGCCGGACACGCCTCTCGTTCGGTGGGCCGAGCGGCTCCTTCCGACCATCGTGCGCGCGCTCGGCAGCTCGCTCCGCTACGAGGTTCACAACCTCGCGGCTCTGCGCCAGGCGCGCGAGCGGTCGCCCGACGGGCACGTGATCTACTGCGTCTGGCACGGCTCGCTGCTGCCGGTCGGCTACCTCTGCCGCGGGTACGGCGTGCGCATCCTTGCCAGCCGGCATCGGGACGGGGAGATCCTGGCCCGCGTCCTGGAGCGGCTCGGCTTTCGCCCGATCCGCGGATCGACCGGACGCGGCGGGAGCCTGGCGGTGCTGCAGGCGCTCCGCAGCTCGGGCCGGGGGGATCTGGCCATCACGCCCGACGGCCCGCGCGGGCCGCGCGAGGTCTTTCAGGCGGGTGCGGTCTTTCTGGCCGCGCGCTCGGGCCTGCCGCTGGTTCCGGTGGGCTGCGACGCGGATCGCGGCTGGAGGCTCGCGAGCTGGGATCGGTTCCTGATCCCCGCCCCCTTCGCGCGCGTCCGGGTCATGATCGGAACGCCGCTCTTCGTCCAGCCCGACGCCGACGCTCGCGGGCGCGAAGAGCTTCGCGCGCGGGCCGAGCGGGAGGTGGCCGCAGCCACGGCCTCGGCAAGCTTCGAGGGGGGGCGAGCCCCAGGCGACGGCTCCCTCCGGGAGGAACGAGCGGGATGATCCGGCGGCGCTTCCTGCACGCCTCGCACGCCCGGCGCTTCCGGCTCGCTCAGCGGCTCTACGCCGACCCGCCGTCGCCGCCCGCCGTCCTGGCTCCGCTGGCCGCGCTCTGGGAAGGAGCTTCCCGCCTGCAGATCGCCGTCCGCTCGGCGGCCCAGGTCGCCCTCGACCGTCCGGTCCTCTCGGTGGGCGGCATCGGGCTCGGAGGGAGCGGCAAGACGCCCTTCGTCCGCTGGCTCGCGAGCGCTCTCGCGCGCGAGGGCCGCTCGGCCGCGGTGCTCACCCGGGGCCACGGCTGGGTCGACGCCCACGGGCCCGCCCTGGCCCTGGTCCCGGCCGGGACGGCGGTGGCGGGGTCTCCCTCGTCGGCACGCGTGCCCGACGAGGCACGCCTCTACCTGCGCGACGGCCTGACGGTCGGAGCGCATCCACGGCGCGCGGCGGCGGCGGCGGCGCTGGCCCGGGTCGGGGTGCGGCCCGACGTATGGCTGCTGGACGACGGTTTCCAGCACCGGCAGCTGCGGCGGGACCTGGACCTCGTGCTGATCGCGGCGCGCGAGCTCGGCGCAACCCGGCGCGGGCTCCCGGCCGGGCCCTTCCGCGAGGCCTGGCGGGCCCTCCGGCGGGCCGATCGGCTGGCGATCACGGGGCTGGACGAGGGCCGCGCAGGTACGCTGGCCGGTGTCGGCCGCCGCGACCTGGGATTGCCGCCCGGGCCCCCGCCCGCGCTCGCCGGACACGTCTGGGGCGGCTCGGTCGAGCTCGAGGGGTGGCTCGCGGGCGAGGCGTTCGACGCAGGGGGTCCAGCCATCGGTCCCTGCGTGGCCTTCTCGGGGATCGCCGACCCGCTCGGCTTCGAGCGACTGCTCCTCGCGCGGGGGCTCGCCGTCCGGGCCCACGTCGTGTTCCCGGACCACCATCGCTATGACCCGTCCGACCAGGCGCGGCTGTTGGGGCTCCTTCCGGCGGGAGGCACGCTGCTCACGACCGAGAAGGACGCCGCCCGGCTCGGTTCCGGCTGGGCGCCGCCCGGGACCTGCCGGGTCGTCCGCGCCGAGCTGCGGCTATGGCGTGGGGAAGAGGATCTCGTCGAGGACCTGCGCCGGCTTGCCGGGGCCTGAGATGCGCGCCATCGAGACCCTGCGCACCGACATCCTGGTCATCGGGAGCGGCATCGGAGGCCTCTTCTTCGCCATCCAGGCCGCGGCCCACGGCCGCGTGCTGCTGCTCACCAAGAAGGCCAGCGCCGACTCCAACACGAACTGGGCCCAGGGCGGGATCGCGGCCGTCATGGGGCCCGACGACTCGCCCGAAGAGCACGTGCGCGACACCCTGGAGGCCGGCGACGGGCTCTGCAACCCGGAGGTCGTGCGCGCCGTCGTGGCCGAGGGCCCCGTCCGGGTGCGCGAGCTCATGGAGCTCGGCGTGCGCTTCAGCTTCACGGGTGAGGACGCGGAGCCGCACCTCTCGCTCGGGCGCGAGGGCGGCCACTCGCGCCGGCGCATCGTGCGCGCCGGCGACCTGACGGGCCGCGAGATCGAGCGCGCGCTCCTCGAGAGCGTCACGAACGAGCCCGCGATCGACATGCGTGAGCACTGGCTGGCGGTGGACCTCGTGCGGCGCTCGGAGGGGGGCGCGCCCAGCTGCGCGGGCGTGCTGGCGCTCGATCAGCGCGAGCTGCGCTTCGTCACGATCCTGGCCGGCGTGACGGTGCTCGCCACGGGCGGCTGCGGGCAGGTGTACCGCTACACGACGAACCCGCCCATCGCGACCGGCGACGGCATCGCGATCGCGTACCGCGCCGGAGCGGTGGTGGCGAACATGGAGTTCATGCAGTTCCACCCGACCGCGCTCTATCCGGCCGACGAGGAGTCGTTCCTGATCTCCGAGGCGGTGCGCGGCGAGGGGGCCGTGCTGCGCCGGCGGGACGGCGAGCCGTTCATGGGGCGCTACCACGCGCTGCGCAGCCTGGCGCCCCGTGACGTGGTGGCGCGGGCCATCGATCGCGAGATGAAGGAGCACGGCGACGACTTCGTGCTGCTCGACCTCTCGCCCATCCCGCGCGACACGTTGCGCGAGCGCTTCCCGAACATCGTGGCCGAGTGCCGCCGGCGCGGCTACGACCCCTTCGAGGAGCCCCTGCCCGTGGTCCCCGCCGCGCACTACATCTGCGGCGGCGTGCGCACCGATCTGTGGGGCCAGTCCTCGATCCCCGGCCTGCTCGTGATCGGAGAAGCCGCCTGCACGGGCCTCCACGGCGCCAACCGGTTGGCCTCGAACTCGCTGCTGGAGGCGGTGGTAGTGGCCGGCAACGCGGCCGAGCGCGCCGGCGACCTGCTGGTCGAGGGGCGCGCGCGCCGCGAGCCCGCGCCGCCTGCCGCGCCGGAAGCCTCGCTGGAGAAGCTCGACGCGCGCGAGGGGCCCTACCGCCGGCTCCGCGAGGCCATCCGGCGGATCATGTGGGACGAGGTGGGGATCGTCCGGCGCGAGGCCCGCCTGCGGCGCGCGATGCGGAAGATCTCGGAGATCCACCGCGAGGCGCAGCAGCTGGCGGCCGAGCGTCCCTATTCCGAGGGCCAGAACGAGATCCGCAACCTGCTGCAAGTGGCGGCTCTGATCATCGAGTCGGCGCTGCACCGCCCGGAGAGCCGCGGGCTGCACTTCATGCTCGACCATCCCGAGAAGGACCCTGCTCTCGCGCGGGATACCCTCCTGGTGTTACGCGACGTCTGAGCCGCGTGGCCCGAGGAGCGGCCCCGCCACTCCGAAGTCTGAGCGGCGACAAGAACAGGACTCGCGAAAGCTTCCCTCAAACTCGTCGGTCCCGCGAAGCCGCCGGTCCGAGGGCTTCGCCCGAGGAGCGGCCCCGCCACTCTCGAAATCCCCGCCTAGGGTCCATTGACCGTCCTCGACGGCCTCCCCTAGCTTAAGGCCGTCCTTCCATGTCGCGGCCGGTCAACCCTTTGACCCCCAGGCCAAGCCCCTCTCACATGTCCGATTCCAGACGTCTGGACACCTCCACCGCCACCGCCCCTCTCGGCACCGCCTCGCCGGGAATCGCCGTGAGCGACCGCGGGATCGTCCTCGATGAGACGAATCCCTACGAGTCCATGATGTCGCGTTTCGACCGCGCGGCCGAGCTGCTGGGCCTCGACCCGGGCCTCTACAAGATCCTGCGAACGCCCGACAAGCAGCTCATCGTCTCGATCCCCGTGCGGCTGGACAGCGGCGAGCTGGAGGTCTTCACGGGCTACCGGGTGCATCACAACGTGGCGCGCGGCCCCGCCAAGGGCGGGATCCGCTTCTCGCCGCACGTGACGCTGGAGGAGGTGAAGGCGCTGGCCGCCTGGATGACCTGGAAGTGCGCCGTGGTGAACATCCCCTTCGGCGGCGCCAAGGGCGGCGTCGTCTGCGACCCCGCCCGGCTCAGCGACCGCGTGCTCGAGGCGATCACCCGCCGCTACACGGCCGCCATCATGGACCTGCTGGGGCCCGAGACGGACGTGCCCGCACCCGACATCGCTACGAACGAGCGCACGATGGCCTGGATCATGGACACCTACTCCATGCACGCCCGGCGCACCGTGTCCTCGATCGTGACCGGCAAGCCCGTGGCGCTGGGAGGGTCGCTGGGCCGCCGCGAGGCGACGGGTCGGGGCTGCCTGTTCATGATCAACGAGGCGCTGGCGCACTTGAAGATCCCCGTCGCGGGCGCGCGCGTGGCCATCCAGGGCTACGGCAACGTGGGCTCGACCACGGCTCGCTTTCTGGCGCTGCAAGGCCTGCACATCATCGCCATCAGCGACGAGGTCGGCGGCGTCTACAACGAGAAGGGTCTGGATCTGGCGGCCCTCGACGAGCACGTGGCGCGGACACGCACGGTGGCAGGCTTCGCCGGCGGCGAGCCGATCGACAACAAGTCGCTCCTGCTGCTGGATTGTGAGGTCCTGGTGCCCGCCGCCATCGAAAACCAGATCACGGCCTCGAACGCCGGGTCCATCCGGGCCCGTCTGGTCTGCGAGGGCGCCAACGGCCCCACGACCGCTCTGGCCGACGAGATCCTCGACGACAAGGGCATCTTCGTGATCCCCGACATACTCGCCAATGCGGGCGGGGTGACCGTCTCCTACTTCGAATGGGTGCAGAACCGCGAGGGCTATTACTGGAGCGAGGAGCGCGTGAACCGGCGGCTCAAGAAGATCATGGTGGAGAGCTTCGACGACGTCCTCGAGTACTCCCTCAGCCACAAGGTCAACATGCGCACGGCGGCGTACATGGTCGCCATCGACCGCGTGGCCTTCGTGCACAAGCTGCGCGGCATTTATGCTTAGGCGGGGGCTTCGCGAGGGGCGCGGCGGCTCCTCGGGCGGAGACCTGGGAGCCGCATCGTACGCGGGACCGCCCGGCCGGAGGGGAGCCTTCGCGACCCGCCGCCCCGCCTCCGGCGCGTGAAGATCCGCGTCCTCGCCGTCGGAAAGCTGAAGGAGAAGTACACGCGGGACGCCGTCGCTGACTACCTGGGGCGCGTGAACCGCTACGTTCCCTGCGAAGTGATCGAGGTCAAGGACGGCTCGTCCGAGGGCGACGAGACCCGGATCGTGGCCCTCGAGGGCCAGCGCCTGCGGGACACGGCCGCGCGCGAGAACGAGTTCCGGGTGGCGCTCGACGCCCGCGGCAAGAGCTATTCCTCTCCCGAGCTCGCGCGCCTGCTGGGCGATCACATGAACTACGGCCGCGACCTGGCGTTCCTGATCGGCGGCCCCTTCGGTCTCGAGCCGGGGCTGCGGCGCGAGTCCGATCTGCAGCTCTCGCTCTCCTCGCTCACCTTCCCGCACGACCTCGTGCGCGTCCTGCTGCTCGAGCAGGTCTACCGCGCCTTCACGATCCTCCGTGGCGAGCCGTATCACAAGTGAGCCCCGCTCGCCCGCCACGATGAGACCCTGCGCGCGGCGTTCGCCTCGACAATGTGACTGCGCCGGCCGACTCGCGGCGGCGCTCGCGGCTGCGCTCCTGGCGGCCGGCTGCGCGGGCGACGAGACGACAGCTCCGAGATCGGAGCCGGCTTCCGGGGGAGCGCCGCGTCCCTTCACGATCACCGTGCGGGATCTGCTGGCCGAGGACGAGCCGGTCCTCGCGGACGTCAGGCTCCTGGTGGACGGGACGCCGCGCGCGGACAGCGGCGGAGACTTCGCGCTCGAATTGGCTCCGGGGGAGCACACGCTGGCCGTGGAGCGCGCGGGCTACCGGTCGGACCTCTTCGCGCTGCGCTTCGCGGGCGAGCCCGGCGCCCGGTTCCAGTTGGTGGGGGCGCCGGAGGCCGTCTTCGACCTGGACGGCGAGCGCTCCGCCGATTTGCTGCTCGTCCCGGACGCCCTCGACGTCCGGTACCTGCGCTCCCTGCTGGACGGGGAGACCACCTACCGCTGGCCCGCCCGCGTGGACCTCCACATCGACAGGTCCCCCACCAGGGCCGGGTTCACCCTCTCGCAGCAGCAGGCCGATTCGCTCGCAGCGTTTGTGGGCCGCGCGCTCGAGGAGCTGACGGACGGCGCGGCGCGGCTGGGACGCGTCACGACCGGAACCGGGCTCGACTGGAAGGACTTCCTCAACGCCGAGCGGCCCGGGGCCATCACCCTGCAGGTCGAGGACCTCGCGGCCACGTGGGCGGGCCTGCGGGCGGTGGCCTGGACGATCTACCGCCGGGACCCCGATCACCGGGGAACGATCCGCTCCGCGAACGTCATCGTGGACACCCACGTGGTCGCTGTTCCGCTGCGCGACTTCAGCCAGATCGTGGGGCACGAGCTCGGGCATGCCCTGAGCCTGCGCCACCCCCTCGCCTGCCGGCACTGGAGCCGCATGGACCCCGCTCTCGCGACCTGTGAGCCCCGGCTGACTCCCGACGTGGCGCCACCCGGCTACTGGGGCCGCGCGGACCTGGCCGCCGGCAAGATCCTCTACACGTTTCTGCCGGGTACGAGCTTCGCCCGTCTCCCCGAGACCCCGCCTTCCGTGGACGCTGCGCGGCGCGAGCCGAGCCGTTGAACCGCTTGCACGCGCTTCCCCCGGCGTGCTACGTTGCCTTTTTCGGCGCCTCTTCGGTCGCCCGCCACAACCTTCCCTTCGCCAACCCATGAGCGTGCGCAAGTTCGCCCTCAAGCGCAGTGCGAGCGGCAAGCTGCTCGAGCGTCTCGATCGCGAGCTCAACGACGAGCAGCGGGCGGCCGTGCTGGCCGGCGACGGGCCCAAGCTCGTGATCGCGGGGGCGGGCAGCGGCAAGACACGGACCGTGACCTACCGCGTGGCGTACCTGCTGGACCGCGGCGAGCGCCCCGATCGGCTCCTGCTCGCGACCTTCACGAACAAGGCGGCTGGACAGATGACGGAGCGCGTCCAGCCCCTGGCCGGGCCGGGGGCGCGCGCCATCGTGAAGGGCACCTTTCACGCGATCGGCAACCGCGTCCTGCGACGGCATGCGGCGCGGCTCGGCTACCGGCCGGGCTTCTCGATCCTGGACGCCGAGGATCAGGAGGACCTGATCAAGGTCTGCGTCACCGAAGTGGGGGTGCGGCTGCAGGAGCGGCGCTTCCCGGCGCCGGGGGTCCTGCGCGACCTGATCAGCCTGGCCTTCAACACCCAGACGCCGTTGCCCGAGCTGCTGCCCGCGCGGGCGCCGCACTTCGTGGACTGGACGGCGGAGATCGTCCGCGTGGCTGAGGCCTACGCCGCGCGCAAGCGCGCCAACGACGCGATGGATTACGACGATCTGCTCGGCAACTGGCTGGCGCTCCTGCGCGGGCACGAGGGCGTGCGCCGGTCCGAGGCCCAGCGCTTCCGCTACCTCCTGGTGGACGAGTACCAGGACACGAATCACGTGCAGGCCGAGATCGTCGAGCTGCTGGCCCACGAGGGGCACGGCAACCTGATGGCGGTGGGCGACGACTGTCAGGCGATCTACGCCTTCCGCGGGGCCGACTACGACAACATCCTGCGCTTCCCCGAGCGCAACCCGGGCACGGAGATCTTCCGCCTCGAGACGAACTACCGGTCTACGCCCGAGATCCTGTCCTTCACGAACGACGCCATCCGCGCGAACCGCAGCCAGTTCCCCAAGCAGCTGCGCGCGGTGCACCCGTCGGGCGACAGGCCCGTCCTGATCCCGCTGACCGACGCCTACGAGGAGGCCGCCTTCGCGTGCGAGCAGATCCTGCTCCAGCGGGATGCCGGGCGCCGGTTGGATGAGATGGCCGTCCTCTATCGCGCGCACGCTCACGCCGCGATCCTCGAGACCGAGCTCGTGCGCCGCGACATCCCCTACGAGATCCGCAGCGGCACGCGCTTCTTCGAGCGCGCCCACGTGAAGGACGTGGTGGCGCACCTGAAGGTGCTCGGCAACCCGCGCGACGAGACCGCCTGGCGGCGCCTGCTCCTGATGCTGCCCAAGGTCGGCAACGTGCGGGCGGCTCACGTCTGGAGGGCGCTCGAAGCGGCCGCCGACCCGCTGGCCGCCGCCGCGGCCGACGGGATCGCGCACCGGCTCCCATCCGGGGCGGTGCCGGCCTGGCTGACCCTGCTGGACGACCTGCTGCGCCTGCGCGCGCGCGCCGAGGGCGACCGGCCCGACGCGCTCGTCGAAGGCATCCTCACGGGCGGCTACCGGGAGTACCTGCTCGCCCGCTACGACGATCCCCAGGCGCGCCTGGAGGATCTCGAGCAGCTGCGCCTCTTCGCGAGCCGCTACGAGTCGGCCGAGGCGCTGGTGGCCGACATCGTCCTGATCGGGGAGCTCTACGGACAGGACGTGCGCGAGGGACGCGAGAGCGAAGAGCGGCTGATCCTCTCCTCCGTGCACCAGGCCAAGGGCCTCGAGTGGGAGGTCGTGTTCCTGATCCGCATGTGCGAGGGATCGTTCCCCTCGCCGCGCGCGCTGGGCGAAGCCGGCGGGGAAGAGGAGGAGCGGCGCATCTTCTACGTCGCGACCACGCGCGCGCGGCGCGAGCTCTTCCTCCTCTATCCGCTGCTCGAGGCGCGCGCGCGCTCGGGGCTCTTGATCCGTCCCTCGCGCTTCGTGCTCGAGGTCGACCCCGAGCTCTACGAGCGCGGAGTCGTGGAGGTGCAGGGATGAGCCCGGCCGAGCACGGGAGCGCGGGCGACGGCGCGCCGGCGAAGGAACGGGCTCCGGAGGCCGCTCCGCCGGCCCGGCCGACGGCGACGCACGACGCCCCGCGGCCGGCGGCGACGCACGACGCTCCGCGGCCCTTTCGCGTGCCGCACCTCGTCGTGCTCGGGATCGCCACGGCCCTCCCCGCGGCCGTCGGCGGCGCGCTCACGCTGGCGGGGGAGGGCGCGCTGGCGGCCGCGCTCGCCAAAACGCTGACCGGCATCGCGCTCGTCGGGCTCGTCGTGGCGCTGAACAGCCTTCTGCGACAGGAAGGACTCGGCGGTGAGGGTCTGTCGGGCGCGGCCGGGGCGCTGGGGGCGGCCCTCGTGACGCTGGGTGGGAGTGCCGCGGCCCTCGACGTGGCGAAGCTCCCGGGTGCGATCCTCCCGAACGATCCGGGGCAGGCGCTGCTCCAGCCGCTGGGCCGCGTGGGCTGGCTGCTCGTGGCCCTGTGGCTGGGACGCTCCGGCTGGGCCCTGCGCAGGCTCGTGGCCCCCTCGGGAGCCGTGGGCTGGGGCAGTCTCGCAGCCTGCGCGACGCTGGCCGGGCTCGCCTTTTCGGAGCTCGCGCGCGCCCATGCGGGAGAGGCGTTGCCGACTGGCAGCGCGGCGCTCGTGCCGGTGGCCTTCTGGGCCACCGGTGTGGCCGTCGCCGCGGCCTTCGGCCGGATGGCCGCACCCGAGGCGCAGCCCGAGTGAGGGGTGGGGAGGACCGCGGGCGGCCGCGGGGCCTGCTGCGCATCCTGGGGGTCGCTTCGGGCGTGGCCGTGGCGGTCAGCGGCACGATCGGCTCGGGGATCTTCCGGACTCCGGGCGTCATCGCGACACAGCTCGGCGACGCCTATCTGATCCTGGGGCTCTGGGTGCTGGGCGGGGTGGTGTTCACCTGCGGCGCGCTGACCTACGCCGAGCTGGGGAGCCGGTATCCCGAGTCGGGGGGACTCTTCAACTACATCCGCCGCGCGTACGGAGACGGCGCGGGCTCCGTCTACGGATGGCTCTTCACGATGGTGATCGGCGCGGCGCCGGTAGCCACGCTCTCCGTCGTCTTCGGCGAGTACGTCGTGCGCCTGGCAGGCGTCTCGCCGCAGCTCGTCCAGCCGTTCGCCGTCGGGGCGATCGTCGTCTTCACGGTCGCGAATCTGGCCGGCCTGCGCTGGGGAGCCGGCACCCAGAACGTACTCACCCTCGTCAAGATCCTGGGAATGGCGGGGCTGGTGATCGTCGCCTTCCTGCATCCCCCCGCACCCGGGGCCGGCAAGGCCTACCCGGGGGCCGAACGATACGAGGCGGGGTTGCTCGTGGCCTTCGCGCTCGCATTCCAATCCGTGATCTACGCGTACGACGGATTCGGCGATCCGCTCAAGGTGGGAGAGGAGATCCATCACCCCGAACGGAACCTCCCCCGCTCCCTCATCGGGGGCGTTCTCGTGATCACCGCCGTCTACCTCGCGTTGAACGGCGCCTTCCTGTGGTCGGTGCCCCTGGACGTCATGGCGCGCTCGAACCTGGTGGCGGGGGAAGCGGCCGCCCGTCTCTTCGGCCGGGCCGGGGACGCTGTGATCGTCACGCTGGCGATCGTGTCCGTGCTGGGGACCCTCAACACCTCGCTGCTGGTCAACCCGCGCGTCGCCTACGCGACCGCCCGCGCCGGCCTCATGCCGAAAGCCTTCACGCGCGTGAACGCGGGCGGAACGCCGACCGTCGCGACGCTTTGGACGGCCGCCGTCGGATTGATCCTGGCGCTTTCGGGGACCTTCGAGGAGTTGCTGACCGTGTTGACGTTCGCGATCGCGTTGGGCGAGGTGGGGACGACGGGCTCGCTCTTCGTCTTCCGTAGCCGCGACCCGCGCGCGCCCTCTTTTCGCGTTCCCGGCTATCCCGTGGTGCCGGGAATCTTCCTGCTCGTGAACCTGGGGTTCGCGCTGAGCGTCCTGCTGCTGCGTCCCGCGCAAGCCGCCGTCGGCTCGGCGGTCGTGGCGGCGGCGGCCCTGGGATATGTGCTCTGGCGCCGGGCGCCGGGGTCGCCGGCGCAGCCCTAGGAACGCCCCGGCCGGCTCGTCCAGGAATGCCGGCCGCCACGTCCGTGGCCGGCGCTGACGGGCGTCAGCCGGCTCACGGAAGGGGCCGTCAGGCTCCGTCCGCGGCAGCCAGGAGGCGCTGGAACTCGGCCTCGTCGATGACCGCGAGGCCGAGCTTCTCGGCCCTGGCGAGCTTCGTGCCCGCACCCGGCCCGGCCACGACGTAGTCGACCTTCTTCGAGATCGAGCTCGCGGCCGCGCCGCCGAGGTCAGCGACGCGCTCCTCGGCCTGCGAGCGGCTCATCGCCTCCAGCGTGCCCGTGAACACGAAGGTCTTGCCGGCGAGCGGCCCCCGGCGCCGTGGTGCCGGGGCTCGGGGGCGGACGCCGCGCTCCAGCATGAGTCGCACGACCTGGCGCGTGTCGGCGTCCTGCAGGAACTCGTGGATCGCGGCGGCCATCGTGGGGCCCACACCCTCGACCGCCTCCAGATCCTCGGGGGTGGCCTCGAGCAGGGTCTCGAGCGACCCGAAGTGCGCCGCCAGGTCGGCGGCCGTGCGGCCGCCCACCTCGGGGATCGAGAGGCCGTAGAGCAAGCGGTCGAGCTCGATGTCGCGCGCGTGGTCGATCGCGGAGAGCAGGTTCCCCGCCGAGATTTTCGCAAACCCTTCCAGCGCGACCAGTTGCTCCTCGGTCAGCGTGAAGACGTCCGCGAGATTGCGGACGAGGCCCGTGTCCACGAGCTGTCGCGCGGTGCGCTCTCCCAGACCCGCGATGTCGAGGGCCCCGCGCGAGGCGAGATGCTCGATGCGGCCCTCGAGCTGCGCCGGGCACGCCAGGCGATTCGGACAATAGGTGAAAGGGCCCTTCTCCCTGACGGGCGTGCCACATTCGGGGCAGCGCTCGGGCATTCGGAAGCGAGGCTTGCGGCGCTTCCCGGGCTCCTTCTCGACCCGCTCGGCGACGTAGGGGATCACGTCGCCCGCCCGCTCGACGCGAACCCAGTCGCCGTCGCGCACGTCTTTGCGCGCGACTTCCTCGCGGTTGTGGAGGCTGGCCCTGGAGATCGTGGCCCCGCCGATGTCCACCGGCAGGAGCAGCGCGAAGGGCGTCAGCACGCCGGTGCGCCCGACCGAGACCGCGATCTTCTGGATCTGCGTCACCTCCTTGCGCGATTCGAACTTGTAGGCGAACGCCCAGCGCGGGTGGTGGCTGGTCGTCCCCAGCTCCTCGCGCGCCGCCAGCGGGTCCACCTTGATCACGACGCCGTCGAGCTCGTGGGCCAGCTCGTCGCGCTTGGCGAAGAGCCTGTCGCGATACGCCAGGGCTTCCTCGATTCCCCGGCAGAGCTCGTTGCGGCGGTCCACCCGCAGGCCCCAGTCGCGGAAGGCCTGGAGCACCTCCCAGTGGCGCCCGAACGAGGCGCCGCGGACGGCCAGCAACTCGTAACAGAAGACCTCCAGCCCGCGGCCGGCCGCGACCCGGGGATCCAGCTGCCGGATCGTGCCCGCCGCCGCGTTGCGCGGATTGGCGAAGGCCTCCTCACCGGATTCGACGAGGGCAGCGTTCAGCTTCTCGAATGCGGCCAGCGAAAGGAGCACCTCGGCACGCACCGCGAGCAGCTCCGGCGCCGGCCGCTCGTCGGAGCGGAGCCTCAGCGCAAGCGTGCGGATCGTGCGCACGTTCTCGGTCACCACCTCGCCCCGCAAACCGTCGCCGCGCGTGGACGCGCGCGTCAGAGCGCCGGCTTCGTACACGAGTTCCACCGACAGGCCGTCCAGCTTGGGCTCCACCACGTAACCGACCTGCTCCGCGCCGAGCAGACGCCGCACGCGCTCGTCGAAGCGCCGCGCCTCCTCCTCCTTGAGCGACGACTCCAGGCTCCGCATCGGAGCCAGGTGGGCCTCCGTCGGCAGCGCCTCCAGCGGGGTCCCGCCCACGCGCACGCTGGGCGAGTCGGGCGCGCGCAGCTCGGGGAAGCGCTCCTCGAGCTCCAGCAGCTCTCGAAAGAGCGCGTCGTACGCCTCGTCGGAGATGACGGGCGCGTCCTTCACGTGGTAGAGGTAGTCGTGCTCGCGAATCTCGCGGCGCAGCGTTTCCACGCGCGCGCGGGCGCGCTCCAGCTCCCGGGTTGTCGCGCTGGACGCCATGCGGATCCGGTGTGGGGATGGCGCGGAGGGCGGCGCCGGCCGGCTCGAGCGCCGCAAGGCTTGAACGGCGGCTGCCGATCGCCGCTATACTAGACGCGCCCGGCCGGGTTCCGCAATTCGAGGGCGCCCCGGTCCCGAACCCCAGAGCCGTGAGGAAGACTCGATGACCCGTGCTGCGTCCGTCGCGCCGGCGGTTCCGTTCCTGCTCCTCCTGGTCGCAGCCCCACCGGCGCCGGGGCAGGCCGCCGGCGAATCCGGCCGTCCCGTGCACACGTTCTCGATCGTGGCCCGCGATCCCGCCACCGGCGAGCTGGGCGTCGCCGTCCAATCCCACTGGTACTCGGTGGGGGCGCTGGTTCCGTGGGCCGAGGCGGGAGTGGGGGCGGTCGCCACCCAGTCCTTCATCGACGTCTCCTACGGGCCGCTGGGGCTCGAGCTCATGCGCGCGGGCAAGACCGCGCCCGAGGCCCTGCGGGCGCTGCTCGCCGCCGACGCGCACCCCGACGTTCGGCAGGTGGCGATGGTCGACGCCCGCGGCAACCTCTCGGCCTGGACGGGCGAGAACGCGATCATCGAGGCCGGCCACGTGGAAGGGGAGCAGTTCTCCGTGCAGGCCAACCTGATGCTCTCGGCCGACGTCTGGCCGGCGATGGCCGCGGCCTACCGGTCGGCCTCGGGCGATCTCGCCGAGCGCTTGCTGGCGGCCCTCGACGCGGCGCAGGCGGCGGGAGGCGACATCCGCGGCCGGCAGTCGGCGGCGATCCTCATCGTCCGCGGTCAGAGCACGGGCCGGCCGTGGGACGACAAGGTGATGGACCTGCGCGTCGAGGACAGCCCCGAGCCCCTGCGCGAGCTGCGGCGGCTCGTGAACCTGCAGCGCGCCTATGCGCATATGAACGCGGGCGACGCGCGGATGACCGAGAACGACGTGGACGGCGCGGTCGCGGAGTACGGTGCGGCGGAGACCATCGCTCCCGAGGTGAGCGAGATGACGTACTGGCATGCGGCCACGCTCGCCGGGGCCGGCAGGGTCGAGGAGTCGCTGCCGCTCTTCGAGCGCGCCTTCGCCGCGGACCCCAACTGGGCCGTGCTGACGGCCCGGCTTCCTTCCGCCGGCCTGCTACCCAAGGACGACGCGCTCATCCGCCGCATCCTCGCCGTTCACGGCGGCGAGCCCGGGCTGGCCGAGATCGCCCGTCTGCAGGCCTCGGGGCGCTACCTGCGCGCCGGCCGCGAGGCGCCGCCGCGGTGACGCGAGCGGGCGGGAAGCCGCCGGCCGGGGAAGAGGGCTTCCGCCAGCTGGTGGAGGACGTCATCGTCTGCCGCCGCTGCCCGCGCCTGGTGGCCTGGCGCGAGGCCGTCGCCGCCGCGCCGCGCGCGGCCTTCCGCGAGTGGACCTACTGGGGTCGCCCGGTGCCCGGCTTCGGCGACCCGCGCGCGTGGCTCTGGATCGTGGGGCTCGCACCCGCGGCGCACGGCGGGAACCGCACGGGCCGCGTCTTCACGGGCGACCGGAGCGGCGACTGGCTCTTCGGCGCCCTGCACCGGGCGGGGCTCGCCAACCGCGGAACGGCGGAGAGCCGCGAGGACGGCCTGCGGCTCTCCGGGGCCTACATCGGGGCCACCGTGCGCTGCGCCCCGCCCGACAACCGCCCGACCCCCGCGGAGATCGCGCGCTGCCGAACCTACCTGGCGCGCGAGCGCACGCTGCTCGAGCACCTGGCCGTGGTCGTGGCCCTGGGGAAGCTCGCCTTCGACCAGGTCCTGGCGCTCTACGCGGCCGAGGGAGGTGCCCTGCCCCGTCCGCGACCCGCCTTCGCGCACCTCGCGCGCGTCCCGCTGGCCGCCTGGAAGGCCACCCTGATCGGATCCTACCACCCGAGCCAGCAGAACACCTTCACGGGGAAGCTCACGCGTCCCATGCTCGACGCCGTCTTCCGGGCCGCGCTCGGCGCGCGAAGTCGGAAACGCGAACCAGCGGCTCGCGCGGGGGTACGATTGACGCGTGCGGGGAGAGGCCGGTAGACTGACCGGCTTCGCTCAAACTTCGATTCGACGGAGACGTCCCGTGTCGCGCAGTGCACTCCGGATCGTCCGCGGTGCGACCGCCGCGGTCCTGCTGGCCTGGCCCGCCTGGGCGGGCGCGCAGGACATCTACATCGAGTCCGTGACGCACTCGGACGCCGTCAAGATGATGGGCCGCGAAGTCCCGGCGCAGGACGGCGTCAACCGCACGTGGCTCGGCGACGGGCGGCTGGCGGTGCAGGACGACGCCGCCGGCACGACCATCATCTTCCGCGCCGACCAGAGCCGGATGTACCTGCTGAACCTGAAGGACCGGACGTACGTCGAATCGGCGGTCCCATTGGAGATCCCGCCCGACGTGGCCCAGATGATGGACTCGCTGAAGACGGAGGTGACGGTGACGCCGACCGGCGAGTCGCGCGTGGTGGGCCGCTTCGCCGCGACCTTGACGCGCGTGCACATCAACATCATGGGCCAGGACATCCAGATGAACTACTGGGTGTCGAGGGACGTGGGCGTCCCCCCCGACCAGGTCCGCAAGCTCACCGAGGCCATGTTCACCGGGAACCCCATGCTGGGCGAGGTGGCCCAGAAGCTGGCCTCGCTCGACGGCTATCCCGTGCGCGTCGAGACCACGGTCTCGGCCATGGGCTCGACGTTCGCCAGCTGGCAGGAGGTGCGGAAAGTCGAGAAGAAGGCGGCCCCTCCCGGGACGTACGAAGTGCCGAGCGGCTTCCGGAAGGTCGAGCGCTCGGCCCTCGGGCAGGGTTGAGAGCCGGGCCGCAACGGTCCTCCGGCCCGCCTCGCGTTCCCGCAACGTTTTCTGCAAGCCGTTCGCCGCTCCGACCCCGCGCGCGAGCGTTTCGGCGGCGCGCCGCGGGAATAGCGGCCAACCCCACGGGTAGCACATGCGAGCGCGGAGTCCTCAGCCAGGCTCCTCCGAAGCGGACTCGCCGGCCCCGGACGCCGAGTCCGGCGCGGCGGCGCGCGAGGCCGGGCGGCTGGAGCCCCCGCCGGGCGCCTGCGCAGACTCGTTCGCGGCCGCCGAGGAAGCGCGGCTCGTCGCGCGCATCCTGGCGGGCGAGGGTCGTCTCTACGGGCAGCTCGTGGAGCGCTACCAGCGCCGGCTCTACTGGAGCTGCCTGCGGCTCCTGGGCGATCCTGACGATGCCGAGGACGTGGTCCAGGAGGCGTTCGTGCGCGCCTACGCCCACCTGCGGGAGTTCGACCCCGCCTTCCGCTTCTACACCTGGATCTTCCGCATCGCGCGCAACTTGAGCCTGAACCGGCTCCGCCGCCGGCGGCTGTGGGGCTTCGTCTCGCTGTCCGGACCCGGGCCGGCCGCCGAGGTCGAGGCTCCGGACGACCCGGTCCGTGACGTTGCCTCCCGGGAGCTGGCCGAGGCGCTGGGCGCCTGCCTCGAGACGCTGCCGCGCGAGCAGCGCGAGTGCTTCGGGCTGCGGCACGCCGAGGACTTGAGCTACGCCGAGATCGCGGAGATCCTGCGGGTGCCGGTCGGGACCGTGATGTCGCGACTCTCCCGCGCGCGCGAGAAGATGCGAGCCTGTCTCGAGTCCAGGGGGATCCATCCATGAGCGCGAGCCGGCCAACCGAGGCCCCCTATGTCTGAAGAATTGAAGCCAGCGACCCCCCCCGCCGGCGGAACCCACGTCGAGCCCTGGCTCGACGCCTTCCGCACGGGCGAGTTGGCCGAGGCCGACCGGGTGCGCGTCGAGCGGCATCTGGCGCGCTGCGCCGAGTGCGCCGCGCGGCTGGCCGAGATCGAGTCGCTGGCGCGGACGGCGACGCGCGCCTTCGCGGCCGGCGCGGGCCTCGCTTCCCGCGCGGAGCCCGACTGGGGACGTCTGCGAGCCGCCATCCTGGCGCGCACGGTCGGCCCTGCTCCGGCTCCCCGACCCCGCCCGTCTTTGCGGCGCTTCGCTCCCCAGGTCGCCCTGGCCGCGCTGGCGGTGCTAGTGCTCGGGATCCTGGCGCGCGAGGGGGTGCGCGGTCCCGCCGACCTCGAGCGCGCCCTGAAAAAGAGCGACGACTCGGCCCGCGCCAACGCGCCGGCCGTTCCCGGTGGTCCGGAGGGAAAGCCCGGTCCCGAGGAGGCGCTCTCGGGTGCGCTGAGCCGGGAGCGTTCCGATCTGAGGGACAAGGGGGAGCAGGTGGCTCAGAGCCGTCAGCAGCCGGAAGCGGAACCCTCGACTCCGGAGGGGCAGCACATGCTTCAGGCCCCTATGCCGACCGGTGAGCCTGAAGGCCAACTCGACTCGCGTACCGAAGGCTTCAGACCCCACGCCGCCGAAGAGAAGGCAGCGCGCAAGGAGGTCGCCCCGGAGGCCGAGGCGCGCCCCTCCGCCGCTCGGGCACAGGGTGAGAAGGCGGGGGATCGGATGGCCGAGACCGCCCAGACCGGAGCACCGGCCGCCGCGGACGAGGCGGACTTCGCCGGGAACGAGGCGCCCCGGCCCGCCGACGCGGTCGGGCGCGACGCCGACCTCGCAGCCGTCGCGCCGACCCTGATGGACGCTCTCCAGCGGATCGACCTCTACGCGCGCAAGGCGCTCGCGAGCGGAAGCGCCGAGGACCGCGCGCGGGCCCTCGACTTCTGGAGGGACAGCGTGGCCACCCGAGGCGACCTCGACCCGGCCCGCAAGCGGGCCGCCGCCGCCCTCGTGGACAGCCTGGCCCGGAGCGTTCCCGCCCGGCCCTGAGCGCATCGGAATACCCGGAGTCTCCGGCGGTATCAAGGGGCAGCAAGGCAACCCCAACCGTTCCGGAGACTCCGATGCGCCGCAGCCTGCTCGCCTTCCTCATCCCCGTGGCCGCCCTGCCGCTCGTCCCCACGCGCGAGGGCGGACCCCCCGCCGCGGGCGAGCCCCACGCGGCAAACTCCGACGCCTCCCTGGCCGTCACGATCTACAACGGCAACCTGGGTCTGGTGCGCGACCGGCGCCGGATCGAGCTCCAGAGCGGCGTCTTCACCCTGCCCTTCCCGGGTGTGGCCTCCCAGATCGACGCCACGTCGGTGGCCTTCCAGTCGCTCGACGACCCCGGCTCCGTGAGCGTCCTCGAGCAGAACTACGAGTACGACCTGCTCACGCCGGAGGCGCTCCTCAACAAGTACGTGGGCGAGGAGGTGACGCTCTACGTGTGGAAGGACAAGAGCGAGGTCGCCGTCCCGGCCCGCCTGCTCTCGACGCAGGGCGGGGCGGTCTACCAGATCGGGGACTCGATCGCGCTGAACCCGCCGGGCCGGGTCGTGCTGCCCGCGCTCAAGGGCGACCTGAAGGCGCTGCCGACCCTGCTCTGGACGCTCGACAGCGCGCGCCGCGGCAGCTCGCAGGTCGAGGCGTCGTACCTGACGGGCGGCCTCGACTGGAAGGCAGACTACGTGGCCACGGTCGGCGCCGACGATCGTTCCCTCGACCTGGGCGGATGGGTCACGCTCACGAACACGAGCGGCGCCTCGTACCCCGACGCCAAGCTCAAGCTCGTGGCCGGCGACATCCACCGCGCGCCCCTCGAGGAGGGACAGCTCGTGGCCGCCCAGGCGCTGCGGGCGGCGGATGCGGCGGCAAAGGCTTCCAGCTTCGAAGAGCGCACGTTCTTCGAGTACCACCTCTACGACCTGCCACGGCCGACCACGATCAAGAACAACCAGACCAAGCAGATCCGCCTGCTCGAAGTCGACGGCGTGAAGACGGCCAAGACCTACACGCTGGCCGGGGCGCCCTGGTACTACACGCAGGAGTACGGCGGCGAGAAGGGCATCAAGGTCGGCGTGTACCAGGAGTTCGAGAACACCAAGGCCAACCACCTGGGCGTGGCACTTCCGGCGGGTGTCGTGCGGCTCTACAAGGCGGACGCGGACGGGACCGTGCAGCTGATCGGCGAGGACCGGATCGACCATACCCCGCGCGACGAGCGGCTGCGACTCAAGGTGGGCGAGGCCTTCGATCTGGTCGCCGAGCGGCGCCAGACGGACTTCAAGGTTCTGGCCAGCGGTCACCTCTACGAGGAGGCGTTCGAGGTCGTGATCCGCAATCACAAGGACGAGGACGTGGTCGTGCAGGTCGTGGAGCCCCTGCCGGGCGACTGGACGATGCTCTCGAGCAGCTACGGCTACGACAAGCTCGACGCCTTCACGGTGCGCTTCGCGGTGCCGGTCCCGAAGGGCGGCGAGAGCAAGCTCACCTACCGGATCCGGATCACGGTCTGACTCTCCCGGGGGTTGGCGGCCCCCGGGGGGAGAGCCGAAAGGGCGAGGGCCTCTGCGAATGCAGAGGCCCTCGCTGTTTGTGTCGCGACCATGACGGTCGAGCAGTCGGCCTTGGGAACGAAGGTCGTGCTCGCCGGCCCGCAAGTTGCGACCTCTCGTTCCGGGATGGTCGCTCTCGAATTGAAACGACGATGGCCCCGGTCCAGGGGGCCCTCGCATTCCCTCGGGCTGGCCGCGCGAAACGTCTACGGGGCGCTCACGCTGATGCAGTCGCTTTGCAGGATCGACCTGGGGTCCGGCACGTTCTCCAATACCCGAAACATGACGTCGAAATCGAGGGGTGTGGGCAATCCCGCCAGCTTGAAGTCGAAGTCGAGCTTGGCCTCGCCTCTCGCGTCTGTGGTCAGCGTGATCAACGGGTCGGGATTCGGCAACGGGAAGCTCACGAAGGCCGGGACCACCGGGACATCGGCGGCCGACCAAGGCGAGATCATCAATGCCCGCTGGCAAGCTCCATCGAAGCTCAGAGGACGCCCGATTTCGGGGGCTCGCTGGAAGACGTAGGTCGTCGTGGGCCTGGCCTCGTGTAGCTGGACCGTCAGGTGCGCCGCGAAAGTGCCACCGTTGAAAAAGGGCACGACGCGCACGCGACCGAAGCCCTTTCCGTCGATCGCCAACAGACGGTGGAAGTCGGTGGGGCCGCGCTGGGTGAGGACGGAGAAGCTTGCATCGGCGTCGCCTGGACTCCCAACGGGTGCCGCAGTCACGTCCGAAGTCGTGCCCGTGCTGGAATCCCCGCAGTTCGCCCCCGCAGCAAGGGCCAGCGCGACCACGCCCGCGGCCCACGGCAACCTCTGAAGTCTGTACATCCGCGTCTCTCCTCCTAGCTTGGGTTCGCCGCCCGGCTGGTGTCCGGTGCCGGGCCGTCGAGGAGTCTATTCAGGCCACGCCAGCTGGCCGCCCGCCCAGCGTTAGCCGTGCGTCTGACTTGGCTCTCGCGGTCTCTCTTCCGGTCGTGGAGGCGACGCTTTGATCGAGCTGCGAACCTTAGGCGGGATCGAGCTCAACGGTCCGCCCGATCGGGACCTCAGGCCGATCCTCGTGGGGCCCAAGCGGCTGGCCTTGCTCTCCTATCTTTCCCTCGCGACCCCCCGGGGCTTTCAGCGACGAGACACGCTGGTCGGCCTCTTCTGGCCGGACCTCGACCAGACCCATTCCCGCCGGGCCCTCCGCAACCTCGTTCACGAGCTTCGCACCACTCTGGGGCCCGGCGTCCTCATCAATCGCGGCGACGACGAACTGGGGCTCGATCCAACGCATCTGTGGTGCGACGCCGTCGTCTTCGATGAGGCGTTCGACGAGGACGACGCCGAGCGCGCTTCGGAGCTCTATCGGGGAGATCTCCTGGAGGGGTTTTTCGTCACGGGAGCGCCGGATTTCGAGTTCTGGCTCGCCCGCCAGCGGGAACGCCTGCACCGTCGAGCGGTCGAAGCAGCACGGCGCCTGTCCAGCCACCAGGCAGCTGCGGGAAACGGGAGCGGGGCGGTCCGCTGGGCTCGTCGTGCGAGGGCGCTGGCGCCGGATGAGGAGGAGCCGCTGCGCGAATTGGTAGCGTTGCTCGACCGGCTCGGTGACCGCGCCGCTGCCGTGCGCGAGTACGACGAGTTCGAGCGTCGCCTCAGGATGGATCTCGACCTGGAGCCATCACCCGAGACGCGGACTTTGATCGGGACGATTCGGACGCGCGGGGAACGGTCGGCTCCGCTCGGAGGCCTGGACGGGAAGACGGGACTGGCCGAGGCTCGAGACCCCGCATCCGGCCAGCGGCGCAGCCATGCGATTTCCTCGCCGGCCGCGCGCCGACCTCGTTGGCTGACCGCGCACCCGATCCTGACGGTAGCTGCCATCGTTCTCGTGGCGGTCGCCGCCATGGCCGGGGTGTATCTCGTGCGCGAACGTCACGTCGCCCGTGCGCGGGGAAGTGACGCGCCAGCGCCGAGAAGCCAGGTGGCCGGACGGGGGGCAGACGGGGCGTCCACCCGGCTTGCTGACCTCGCCGCCGACGCTGCCCCGGCCATCGCTGTTCTGCCCTTCCAGGTGAACGATCCGCGGCTCGATACCTGGAGCGAAGGTATGGTCGACTTGCTCTCGGCAGACCTGGACGGCGTGGCCGGTCTGCGTGCGATCGACAGCCGGACGGTGCTGGCCGGGTTGCGGGAACGTGAAGACGAAACCTCAATCTTGGCCCCTCCGGGCCTGCCGACGCGCGAGGTGACGCTGGCAGTGTCCAGCCGAGCCGGCGCGCGGTATGCCGTTCTGGGGGGCGCAGTCGCGATGGGATCTGCAGTGCGGATCGCGGCGGACCTCTATGCCGTGCCCAGCGGCGAGCGTCTGGCTCAGCTCCAGGTGGAAGGCTCTCCGGACAGCGTCTTCGGCCTCGTTGACCGCCTGGCGGTCCAGTTGCTGCGCACGATCCTGCCGCGGGAGGGCAGGAGCGCGGACCTCGCCCGCGCTAATCTGGCTCGCGTGACGACGACCTCGCTGCCGGCGCTGAAGGCGTATCTCGAGGGGGAGACGCTCTACCGGCGCTCTGAGTTCCAGGCTGCGGGGGCGGCCTACCAGCGGGCCCTCGATGCCGACTCTACCTTCGCGCTGGCACTCCTCCGCTTCGCCTACCCGCACGCCTTCCTGCCGAGTCCGCCGAGCGGCGGCGATCCGCTCGAGCGCGTGAGCCGTTTCCTGGGCCGCCTGGCGCCGCGCGAGGCTCTGATCGTCCAGTCCGCGCTCGCCTTCCGGCAGGAGGACGCCGAGCGTGGGGCGCGGCTCCTGGAGCAGGCGGCGCGCGAGTACCCGGACGACGCCGAGATCTGGTACAGCCTCGGTGAGACCTATCTCCATCTGGGAGGGCAGCTGCTCGTCGATCGAGACGAGAGCCAGCGCGCCTTCTCCAACGCGATCGCCCTCGATCCGGCGTTCACGCCGCCATATTTCCACCTCATCGAGGAGACGATCGCCCTGCACGCCGACAGCGCACGGGCGGCCAAGCTGATCCGCATCTACGAGAAGCTGGCTCCCGGAAGCGAATTCGGCGTCCCCGGGCGGCTGGCGTTCGATCTGGCCTGGGGAGACTCGGCCGCGCAGGCCCAGGCCCTCTCGGTCCTGGACACGCTTCCGCTGTGGCTGGCCTTCGAGGTGGCCGCCAACCTCGGGCACCTGCGCCTCCTGGCTGCGGCCGAGTCCGTGAGGGACGTGATCGCTCGTCGCGCCGAGGCGGGCGAGCGCGACGCCCGCCCGTACGGCTTTCGGGCCCACGTCGGCAGCGGCCGCCTCAGCGCCGCCGTGAGCCTGCTCCTGGAATGGGAAGAGTGCCCTGCTCCTTTGCTCTATTCGGCCTATCTCCTCGGGAAGACCGGGTTGCCCGCCGGGGCCCAGGGTTTGCTGGTCTTGAGCGCCGCCTCGTCATCGACATGCCCGGGAACGACGGTGTTCTCCGCCGGGGCCTACGCGGCCGACCGCGCCCGCTGGGCCGTCCACGACTCCGCGCGCGTGCGGCTCCGCCACGAGGCGGATCGGCTCCTCGCGGCAGGGGACTCCGTGCGGTCCCGCCATTTCGCGCTGCTAGCCGAGGCCCTGCGGGGCTACGGCCTCGCCCGCGGGGGGCGCACGCGCGAGGCCCTCCCAATTCTCGAAGCAGTGCAGCGCCGCATCGCCGGAGGGAGCAACGAGATCGTTCGCTGGTGGCTGGGCGAGCTCCTGCTGAAGAGCGGGGATCCACGCGGAGCCGAGCGGTACCTTGCGTCCTTCTGGCACAGCGGTTACTTCGGGACCCCGGCGGACTACCATCTGGGCGAGATCTACGAGCAGGAGGGACGCCTCCAGGAGGCCCTGGCGGCGTACGATTCGTTCGCGCGCGCGTGGCGTTATGCCGACCCCGAGCTCCAGGGCAGGGTTCTGGACGCGAAGGCGTCCGTGAGGCGGCTGCGGGCCGTCAGCCGGGCCGAGTGAGGTGCTCCCGAAGGCCCGTGGATTTCGAATGCGCTCGCGGCGGGAGGAGGCTGTGTCAGAGTTCGTCCCGGCGCGAACCTTGCTGGAAGTTCGGGGTAGCTCCATTGCGCACTAGGGTTCGGCGCGAGGATGAGTCCCGAGGAGACCAGTCCATGAAAGGTGTGAAAACCTTATTCGTGTTGCTCGCCGCGCTGGCCGGTCCCGCCGCGGCCCAGACCGGGAAGGGTAGTGGCGCCGACGCCCGCTTTCCGGCCACGGTCGTGGTCCTCAACCAGCTTGAGGGGCCGGTCACGATCTGGATCAACGGAGAGATGAAGGGACGCGTGGAGCCCGCCGGCCGGATGGAGTTTCACCGCATACCCGCGGGGCAGATCAGCCTGCAGGCCGGCGCGGCCGGCTCGGCCGGCCCGGTGGCGAGCGAGGAACGCGCCATCGCCTCCGGCGAGACCTTCACGTGGACGCTCTTTCCCGTGCTCTCGTGGGGAGAGGAGAAGGGCACCGGCACGCTGGTCCTCACGAACGCGCTCGAGCGCGACGTGGACGTCGCGCTGAACGGAAATCCCGCGGGACGGCTGGGACCGGGTGCAACGCGCGCCTACCCGCGCGTGGTGGCGGGAGAGGTGGTCGTGAGCGCGCGCGGCGCGGACGGCGACGTCCTCGAGGAGCGTCGGCTTTCGGTGACGACGGGCGGCATCGCCCGCTGGAAGATCGGGAGCCGCGAGGACGCGTCGGCGACGCGCGCCGAAGCCGGCAGCTGAGAAGGCGGGGCTAGCCCGCGCCCCGCGCGGCCGCGCACTCCGCGCACGCGCAGAGCGCCCGCAGGTACTCGAACGAGTAGATACCGGTGTCGTGGCCGTCCGCCCAGGCCAGCCGGAACGCGTACCAGCCCACCCACTGCACGTCGGCCAGCGCCGCCCGCACGGGGGCGTCGGCCGGCAGCACGCGCAGGCCTCCCGCCTGCTCCGCCTTCTCGCGCTCCGTACGGCAGGTCGCGCAGGGACACGCCCGCCGCAGATCGTCGTAGGCGTAGACGCTGCGGTGGCGGTCGTTCCAGACGAGGGTGAGCGAGCTCTCGTCCCGCTCCATGTCCACGGGCTCTAGGCGCGGGCCCCGGCGGCCCGTCCCGGTCTCGGGGGTCACGCGCCTCAGGGTGCGATCTCCCGGCTCCGACACACCGGCCTCCCTTCCGTTCGTCTCAAACCGGCGCCGTCTCGGCGATCTCCGGCACCCCGGCCCGCTTGCGGGCGGTCTGCGTGATCCGCATCGAGCAGAATTTCGGCCCGCACATCGAGCAGAACCTGGCCCGCTTGTAACCCTCGGCGGGCAGCGTCTCGTCGTGCATGCGACGCGCCGTCTGGGGGTCCAGCGAGAGGTCGAACTGCCGCTCCCAATCGAAGGCGAAGCGCGCCCGCGACAGATCGTCGTCGCGGTCGCGAGCGCCGGCGCGCCCGCGGGCGACGTCCGCCGCGTGGGCCGCGATCTTGTAGGCGATGACTCCCTGCCGGACGTCTTCCGCGTTGGGCAGCCCCAGGTGCTCCTTGGGGGTCACGTAGCAGAGCATGGAGGCGCCGGCCCAGCCCGCGAGCGCGGCCCCGATCGCCGACGTGATGTGGTCGTAGCCGGGTGCGATGTCGGTGACCAGCGGGCCCAGCACGTAGAAGGGCGCCTCGCGGCAGACCTCGCGCTCCTTCTCCACGTTCATGGCCACGAGATGCATCGGGATGTGTCCCGGTCCCTCGATCATGACCTGCACGTCCCGCTCCCACGCCAGCTGCGTCAACTCGCCCAGCGTGTCCAGCTCGGCGAACTGGGCAGCGTCGTTGGCGTCGGCCAGGCTTCCCGGTCGCAGTCCGTCTCCCAGCGACAGCGACACGTCGTAGCGCGCGCAGATGTCCAGCACGTCACCGAAGTGCTCGTAGAGCGGGTTCTGGCGGTGATGCGAGACCATCCACTGGGCCAGGATCGATCCGCCGCGGCTCACGATCCCCGTGACGCGCCCGTCCGTCAGCGGCACGTGCTCCATCAGCACGCCGGCGTGGATGGTCATGTAGTCCACGCCCTGCTCGGCCTGGCGCTCGATGACCTCGAGCAGCTTCTCGATCGTGAGGTCCTCGACCGTGGGGACCTCCTCCAGGGCCTGGTAGATGGGCACGGTCCCGATCGGGACCGGGCTGGCCTGGATGATCGCCGTGCGGATCCGGTCCAGGTCCCCGCCCGTCGAGAGATCCATCACGGTGTCCGCTCCGAGACGCACGGCGAGGTTCAGCTTCTCGACCTCCTGGTCGATCTCGCTGGTCGTGGCCGAGTTGCCGATGTTCGCGTTGATCTTGCAGCGCGCCGCCACCCCGATGGCCATGGGCTCCAGGTTCGTGTGGCGGATGTTGGCGGGGATGATCATCCGCCCCCGCGCCACCTCCTCGCGCACGAGCGAGGCCTCGAGCTCCTCGCGCGCGGCCACGTGGGCCATCTCGGGGGTCTCGACACCCTCGCGGGCGTAGCGCATCTGGGTGACGGTGCCCGTCCGGTGCTTGACCCATTCGCTCCGCATGTCGTTGCCGTCCTTTCCGGCTGGGGGGCCGCGGGTGGGCCGTCGCCTCGAGCCCGCGGACGCCTCGCTCGTCGTGCCATTGCGGAGAGGCTCAACGAAAAAGCGCGCCCCGGGAGAGGCGCGCGCGTCCGCCCGAGCCGCCGGGCGGCGGCGCCGTTTCCCTCCGCTGGTGCTAGCCAGATCAGGTTCGCGGGGTATGATCTCAGGCCTCTCCCACCCGCGCGGCGCGTGGATCGCGCCGCGCCGAAGAGACCACCCCCAACGGCGCTTCTCCCAACTTAACGGACCGGGCGCTCCGCGCAAAGTGCCGGGCTCACGCACGCGCGTCGGGGTCGCTCGCCCCGGGAGGGCGCGGCGTCGCGTCCCGATCCAGGGCCGGGCATATTCAAGCGTGCTCGAGAGAGGGTTCACGCGGCTCGTCCCCGAGGCGGAGGCGCTGGCGCGCCTGCTGGCACTCGTGCGGCCGCTCCCGCGGGAAGAGGAGCTCCCGCTGGAGGCCGCGCTCGACCGCGTGGTCGCGCGCGCCCTGCGCGCTCCGCGCGACGTCCCGCATTACGACCGGAGCGCCATGGACGGCTACGCGGTCCGGGCCGCCGACACGGCGGGCGCCTCGGCGGCGGGCCCGGTGCGCCTGACGCTGGCCGAGCGGGCGGGCGCGGGGCTCGCGGTGCCGGTGCGCACCGGGTCGCCCGTTCCGCCCGGCGCCGACGCCGTCCTGCCCGTCGAGGACGTCGAGCGCCAGGGGAGCCGCGTGGATGCCCAGCGACGCGTGCGACCCGGCGAGAACCTGGGACGCCGCGGCGAGGACGTTCGCGCAGGCGAGGCCGTGGTGCCCGAAGGCCGCGTGCTCCGGGCCGCGGATCTGGGCCTCCTGCGGTCGCTCGGGATCGAGAACGTGCCTGCGGTGGCCCGGCCGCGCGTGCGAGTCGTGCCGACCGGCGAGGAGCTCGTCGCACCCGGAGCGGCTCCGCGCGAGGGACAGACGATCGACGGCAACGGGATCATGCTCGCCGCCGCGGTCCGCGGCTGGGGCGGGGAGCCGGAGGTGGTGCCGCTCTACGACGACGACCCCGGCACCCTGGCGCGCGCGCTCGTCGAAGGGGCCGACGTCGCCGACCTGCTCGTGACGAGCGGCGGCACCTCGGTGGGGGAGCGCGACCGGGTGGTCGAGGCGCTGACCGGGGCGGGCGAGGTCGTCTTCCACGGGGTGGCCATCCAGCCGGCGCGACCGGTCGCCGCGGGCCGCGTCGGGCAGGTTCCGGTGCTGTGCCTGCCCGGCTTTCCGGCGGCCGCGTTCGTCGCGGCGTTCGCGCTCCTGCGTCCCGCGCTCGCCCGGCTCGCGCGCCGGCCCGCGCCCGAGCCCCGAGTCGCGCACGGGCGACTGGCCCGCAAGATCGTGTCGACGCTGGGCCTCAGAAGCTACACCCGCGTGCGGCTCGAAGACGGACTCGTGGAGCCGCTTCGCACGTCGGGGGCCGGCGTTCTCTCTTCGATCGCGCGGGCGGACGGGTTCGTGATCACCCCCGAGAACGTCGAGGGGCTGCCGGAAGGGGCCGAGGTCCAGGTCGTGCTGATCGGATGAGCGTCGCGGGAGGCCGCATGCCGAGACGATCGCGAGAGGCGGGCTCAGCGTCCGGCCGAAAGGAGTTCCGCACGCTGATCTCGCTCGAGGAGGCGCGCGCCCTGGCCGAGCAGCTGACCCCTCCTCGGCGGGTGGAGCGCGTGTCGCTCGCGGCGGCTCTCGGCCGCGTCCTCGCCGAGGACGTGATCGCGCGCGGCGACGTGCCGCCCTTCACTCGCTCCGTCATGGACGGCTACGCGGTGCGGGCCGAGGATGTCGGGGAGGCCGACGAGGAGCGTCCGGTGCCGCTCCGCGTGGTCGGGAGCGCCGAAGCGGGGCGCCCGGCGAGCGCGCGCGTGGGTCCCGGAGAGGCGCTCGAGATCGCGACCGGAGCCGCGCTCCCCGGCGGGGCCAACGCGGTCGTCAAGGTCGAGCACACGGACCCGGCGGGGACGCGGGTGCTCGTCCGCCGGGGCGTCGTTCCGGGCGAGAACCTGATGTCCGCCGGCGACGACCTCATGGTCGGCGACGCGGCGCTTACCGGCGGAACCCGGCTGGGCCCCGCCCAGATCGGGGCCCTGGCCGCGGCGGGAGAGGTGGAGGCGCCGGTCTGGGCCCGCCCCCGGATCGGGATCCTCTCGACCGGGGACGAGGTGCGCGAGCTCGGCGCGACGCTCGGCCCCGGCCAGATCCACGACACGAACGCCGCCTTCTTGCGCGCCGCCGTGGAGCGCGCCGGAGGCGAGCCGGTGCCGCTCGGGATCGTGGGCGACGACCGGTCCGCGATCGAAGCGGCGCTGCTCGCGGCCGCCGCGCGCTGCGACCTGCTGGTGACGAGCGGGTCCACGAGCGCGGGCGCGGGCGACGTCGTCTACCGGATCCTGGAGGAGCGGGGCGAGCTTCTCGCCCACGGGGTCCGTGTCGAGCCCGGCAAGCCCACCGCGCTGGCGCGCCTGGACGGCCTCCCTCTGGTGGCGCTTCCGGGAAATCCCGCCTCGGCGGCGGTGGTCTTCGACGCGCTGGTGGCGCCCGTCATCCGCGCCGCGGCGGGGCTCGAGCCCCGCCCCGACCGCCAGCGCGTGACCGCCGCCCTGGCCACCGACATCCGCGGCTCCCCGGGCCGCCGGCTGCTGCGGATGGTCGGCGTGGTGGGCCGCGGAGACGCTCGCCGCGCCTACCCGGTCGAGAAGCGCTCGGGCGCGATCACGCTCCTGGCTCAGGCCGACGGCTACGTGGACGTGCCCGAGGACCTGGCGCGGGTCGCGGCGGGCACGCCGGTCGAGGTGCTCCTCTTCGAGGACCGCTCGGCACTTCCCGACGTCCTCGTGATGGGCAGCCACTGCCTCGCGCTGCGCCTGCTCTTCCGCGAGCTGCGGCCGCTGGCCGCGCGCAGCGTGCACGTGGGAAGCCTGGGTGGCGTGCGGGCCGTGACGCGCGGAATCGCCGACGCCGCGGGGATCCACCTGCTGGAGCCGGACGGGGAGTACAACGTCGCGACGCTGGAGCGATTGGGTGTGACGGACGCGGCCCTCGTGCGGGGGTATCTCCGCCGGCAGGGCTGGATCGTGCCGGCGGGGAATCCGCTCGCCATCGGTGGGCTGGCCGAGCTCGTGGACCGCGGCGCGCGGATCGTGAACCGGATCGCCGGCTCGGGGACGCGGGTCCTGCTGGATCAGCTCGTGGCCCGCGAGGAGGCGCGCCGAGGAGAGCCGGCGGGCTCGCTCGCCGCGAGGCTCCAGGGCTTCGACGTCGAGGCCGCGAGCCACAGCGCCGTGGCCGCCGCGGTGCGGATCGGCGCGGCAGACGCGGGCCTCGGGATCGAGGCCGCCGCGCGGTTGAACGCGCTCGACTTCGTGCCGGTCGCGGAGGAGCGCTACGATTTCCTGGTCCGCGCGGACGCCCTCGCGGGACCCTTCGTGGAGGCCTTGAGGCGGGCGCTGAGCTCGGCCCCCTTTGCCCGGGCGCTGGGGACGCTTCCGGGCTACCGGGCCGACGCGGAAGCCGGACGGCTCGTGTGGCAGGCCTCCTGACGGCGGAGCGCCGGGAGCAGGACGGCTCGCGTGGCAGACCGTCTCACCGCAGACCGCGGAAGCCGGCCTCCGGAACCGGGTCGGAGAGGGTGAGAAGGGTGAAAGAACTTCCCGGTCGCGCGGCTCAACTTCCGCATCGTGCGCCAGCCATGAAGCTCAATCTCGAAAGTGACTTACAGCTCTGTCGGCAGCGTTTCCGACAAGCCTTGTCATCCGGGGGCGCGCGGCTTGCATCCCGCACCCGCGGCGGAATCCGGCCCGCCGGTGGCGCTTTGGGGTCCGGCACGTATATTTGCGCGCGCTCCGGCGGACGGGTTGATCCTGCCCGGAGCGTTCGCGTTCAACGTGGCCCGGGGACGGGCGTCCACCGCGGCCCAAGACAATGGAGCGGAGGAGGAACTTCGCATGTCGACACGCCTTCGGAACGTACTGGTCAGCCTCGTGCTGGTGGGTCTGGCGGGTACGCTCGGATGCAAGAAAACCGGTGGGGAAGAGGGTGGGACCGGCGCCGACACATTGACGGTCAACGACACGACGAGCATGGCACCGCCCCCGGAAGCCGCTCCGGCCGACACCGGCATGAGCATGAGCGGCGACAGCACGATGGGTCACGACTCGATGTAGTGGCGGCAGGCCTTCTGCACGACCTTTTCGGAGGATCTAGAAATGCGGAATCGACTGCACGGCTCGTTGGCGCTCGCCGCGCTGGCCGGCCTGGTCGCTCTCGCGGCCTGTCAGAAGAAGGCCGCGCCCGAAGGGGACACGGGGGCCGGCGCTGCGCCGGCCGACACGGCCATGACCGCGCCCTCGACCCCCGACACGGCCACGACCTCGTCGGCGGGCGAACCCGCGCAGATCTCCGTCACGAACGCCATGCCTCATCCGATGGTCGTCAAGGGTGATTGGGGGCAGGGCGAGCAGGAACTGGGCAGCGTCGAGGGGAACGAGACGAAGAGCTTCGACGTGGACGCGCCGGCGGGATCGCAGGTGACGCTCACGGCTACCGATAAAGACGCCAGCCACAGCACGAGCGGCGCGGTGACGCTCGAGTCTGCGACCCCGGCGAGCTGGACCATCCAGTAGCCGCGCGCTCGAGCCGCGGCGGACGAATCAGGCGGAGCCCGGACCCTCGTGGTCCGGGCTTTCGCGTTGGAGGCGGGAGCGCAGCTCGCGCACGCGGTCGAGCTCCGTGAGGAGGGCGATCTTGCGTTTCGAGAGACGCGCCTCGAGCTCGCGCGCGCGCGCGTCGCCGAACGCCCGGCGCAGGAACTCGCCGTCGTTCGCCGCGTGACCCAGGTAGCAGGCGAGCGACTGCTCGATGGCCTCTTCCAGGCGGACCACCTCCCCGAGTGCCGCAACCCGCGCGCGAGTCTCCCCGCCGTCGACCGACGCCAGCGCCCGCTCGCAGGCGAGGCGAGCTTCCGTGCGCCGCTCCTCGAGGCGGCGCGCCTCGTTCTCGTCGTCGAGCCAGCGGCGGTAGAGATCGTCCGATTGCGACATGGCGGGGAAGATGCGGGACCGCGGGCGGTGGATCAATGGCACAACCCGCGTTGACTGGTCTTCCCGGCCCCGCTATCCTGCGATCGATGTCGAACACCGATAGCCTGCGCGCCGCGATCCGCGCCCAGAACCTGAGTGATGCCCTCCGGCGGGCCGAGTTCCAGGCCATCGCCGAGGCGCTTCTTCCCGAAGAGCTCGTGCGTGCGCTGGCGCCGGCCGATCTGCGCGGGCGGCAGGGATACCTTGTCGCCACGGACCGCCGCGTCTTCTTCGCCCACGCGGGCATGGCGGGCCGGCTCGTCTCGCCCGTCGCCTCGACCCTCTCCGGCGTCCAGTTCGTGGAGGATCCCGGCGGGACCGTCAGCCTGATCTTCCGCTCGCACGCAGGGGACGAGGTCCGGCTGGACCAGATCCCCAAGGCGCACGCCGAAGCGTTCGCGCGCTCGCTGACCACGGGGCCCGAGCCCGCAAGTTCGGGCGGCGACGGCGCGCGCGCCTGAGCGGCCTTGCCGCGACTCTTCGCGTACGGGCACGCGCTCTCCCTGCTCTCCGATCTCGGCCGCGACGTCGTCCCGGAGCGCGCCCGCCTGGGCGGATGGAAGGCGGCCTTCGCCGCGGGATCCCGCGCCGAATGGGGCACCGCCGCCAATCCCGCCCCCATCCTGGCACTCGTCCCGGGCGGCTCCTGTCGCGGCATGACCGTGGAGCTCTCGCCGGAGGCCCTCGCCGAGGCGCTCCGCCGCTGGTCGGAGCTCGAGGGCGCCGATCGCGCGGTCGAGACGCCGGCCGAGGTGGGTCTGCCCTTTCGTCGCGATCAGGAGAGCGTGTCGTTCCTCACCGTCGATCCGGCCGGGGGGCAGGCCCTGCGTGGCCTGCCGGCCGAGCGGCTCGCCCGGATGGTGGTCGTGGCCCGGGGGAGGGCTGGAACGGGTCTGGACTATCTGGCGCGCTTGACCCGGACCATGCGCGAGTGGGGTCTGGAGGAGCCTGCCGTGACGGCGCTCTGGAAAGAAGTCGAGAAGGAACGTGGAGAGAAGTGGAGATGATCTCAAGTCATTGGCGTAAAGTGACTTGACCGAGCAATAGTAAAGCTATATCTGACGCCGGACTCCAAAGAAAGAGCCCCCGTTTTTCGGGGGCTCAATTGCTAGAACACGTTCCGGGCGCCGTTGTCCCAGGTTTTTTCGCCCTCCCGCATCAGGCGCGACGCCGATTCCGCTCGTAACGCTCCATCACCGCCACGAAGTCGTCCTCGGTTTCCGCCTGCAGGAAGGGGTTCTCGGCCAGCTCCCGTGCGAGCGTGCTGGTCGGGGAGCTCCCGTAGTCGTGACCGGGATGGAGTACGGTCCCGGGAGGGAGCTGCTTCAGCCGGCGCACCGATCGGTAGAGCTCGCGCGTGGAGGCGCCCGGGCCGAGCGTGCGTCCCGTCCGGCCCACGAAGAGCGTGTCGCCCGTGAACAGGATCCCGCCGGCATGGAAGCAGACCGAGTCCGGCGAGTGTCCCGGCGTGTGCAGCGTCACCACGCGCTCCTCGCCGATCGCGATCTCGTCGCCGTCAGCGAGCAAGCGCACGTCGGCGCCCGCGAGGCGGCCGCGCACGCCGGGGTCGAACGCGTGAACGCGCGCCTCGGTGCGGCGCAGGAACTCCGGGGCCTCACTGAGGTGGTCCCCGTGGGCGTGGGTGACGAGCAGCGCGACGGGTCGCAGGCCCAGCTCGGCGAACGCGGCGAGCACGCGGTCCGCGCGGATGCCTGCGTCGATGAGGGCCCCTTCTCCGGTCTTCGGGCAGCCGAAGACGTAGCAGAGGTTCTTGTCGAAGCCGTTTCCGAGCGTCTCGACGATCGGGGGCAACGCGGTCTCCTGCGCCGTCGGACCTGACGCGACCCCGGGTCGCCGGGCCGCGTCCGGGCGGGCTACTCGAAGAGCGGCAGCGCTTTCTTGAGGGTCATGTACACACCCCACAAGAGCGGCACGCCGACCAGCGTCCAGGCCACCGCCACCAGCAGCCAGCTCAAGGGCGAGGGATGCTCCGTCTGGGGGTCGGACCGGGTGTGGGGCATACGCGTCTCCTCTAGGGGCGGGTCGCGGCGGGCCGCTGAGGGCCGCCGGCGGCGCGCGGCATCATCTCGTCGGCGTCGACCTCTGCCTGCGACATGTAGTGCCTCTCGGCCACGGGACGCACGCCGAGGTTGCAGAGGAATCCCAGGATCAGCAGGCCGGCCAGGATGTACATCGTGACGTTGTAGGCCTGCGCGTTGGGCACGCCGTGATCGATCTGATACTCGCGGATGTAGTTCACGAGCACGGGTCCAAGGATCCCCGCCGTGGACCACGCCGTCAGCAGGCGCCCGTGGATCGCGCCCACGTGCTTGGTGCCGAAGATGTCCGCCAGGTAGGCCGGGATCGTGGCGAATCCGCCTCCGTACATGGTGAGGATCACGCAGAACGTGGCCACGAAGAGCGCCACGCTGCCGGTCCGCCCGGACAGCGGCGCGACGGCGTAGAGGATCGCCCCCAGGGTGAAGAAGACGAGATAGGTGCGCTTGCGGCCTGTGTAGTCCGACAGCGATGCCCATGAGATCCGGCCGGCGATGTTGAACAGGCTCAGGAGTCCGGCGAAGGCCGCGCCGATCGTGGCGACCTGGGCCTTCTGGGCGTCCGTGAGGTCCTTGAGAGCACCCGGGACGTCGATCAGGCGTCCGCCGAAGATCTCCTGGATCATGGGGGAGGCCATGCCGATCACGCCGATGCCAGCGCTCACGTTGAGGCAGAGGACGCCCCAGAGGAGCCAGAACTGGGGCGTCTTGATGGCCTCGTCCACGTGCACGTGGTGTTGCGTGATCATGGCCTTCTTCTCGAGCGGC
>DATBJW010000045.1:0-3212 GCA_036556205.1 Gemmatimonadota bacterium | reverse complement strand
CGTGGAGACCCCCTAGGGATTGTATTTTTCGCTTTTCTCTCCCTCGGAGTCCGGCCATAATACCCTCGGCCGTTTCGGGGGGCGCCGGGCAGGACCCCCAATAACCTAACGAGGGAGGAATGACGAATGGCCAAGAAGAAGTTGGCGTTTGGCGGCTACTCCATCAACTTCAAGGGCTGCAGCGATACGCTGGAGTCGGTCATGGGCAAGAACCCCATCGGCCCCTCGGAGATGACGAAGAAGATCTGGGCCTACGTGAAGCGGAAGCGGCTGGCCAAGAAGTAAGCACCCGTTCGCAGCGAGCGGATCGTCCTGACCCCGCCCGGCGCCCCAGGACGCTCCGCCGCGTGAGAGGGAGCCCGTGATCGTCGAGGCGGCCGATCGGGCACCGAGACGCCGAACGGGCCCCTAGATTCCTAGCTTGTCCGCGATCGCGTCCAGCCGGTCCACCTCGTAGTCGGGAGTCGCCTCCAGCTCCTCGGCCGGCGCGTTGGCGCGGTTGCACCAGCAGGTCCGGAAGCCGAAGGCGGCGGCGCCCGCCACGTCCCAGCCGTTCGAGGACACGAAGACGATCTCGCCCGGCTCCACCCCGAGCGCGTGGGGCGCCAGCGCGTAGACGAGCGGCGACGGCTTGTAGATCCGTACCGTGTCCACCGAGAGCACGTGGGCGAAGACGCCCCCGAGGCCGCTCGAGCCCACCGCGCCCTGCAGCATGCGCGGCGACCCGTTCGAGAGGATCGCGAGCGGCGTGCCCGCGAGGGCCCGCAGGGCCGCCGGCACCTCCGGGAACGGCAGCAAGGTGAGGTAGGCGTCCATCAGCGTCTCGACCTGGGCCTCGGTGGCGGTGATGCCGAGACGGCGGAGCGCGTAGCGCAGGGCCTGGCCGGTGACCGCCCAGAAGTCCTCGTAGCGCCCCATGAGCGAGCGCAGCCACGTGTACTCGAGCTGCTTCTGGCGCCAGAGGAGAGAGAGGGCCTGCGGATCGGGGGTGATGGCCCGCGCGGCCTCGGCGATCGAGTGGACGTCGAAGAGCGTGCCGTAGGCGTCGAAGACGAAGGCCCGCGGCGGCGCCATCAGCCGGCGCCGGGCAGTCCCGCGCGCGAGCGGCGCTCGCTCGGCCGGCGCGGGGGCAGGGTGGGCCGGCCCCGCCGACCCCCCGGGGGCGGGGGCGCCGTCTCGAGGCCGGTCTCGTAGAAGCCGTAGCGAAGCACGGTCTTCGCGTCGCGGAACGAGAGGCTGCGGGTCTGGGCGCCCAGCACGATGAGGAGGAATTGCTGGCCGGACTTCCAGGCGGAGACGGCCAGGTTGTAGCCCGCCTCGCGGGTGAAGCCGGTCTTCAGCGCCTGGACGCCGCCCGGATCCTGGAAGAGCGGAATCCGGCGGCTGTAGACACGGCCGCGGTAGACGAACGTGGCGCCGCCGAGGAGCGGGCGCGACGAGGGGTAGTCGTCGAGCAGGCGCAGGGTCAGCCGGGCGAGGTCTTCGGCGGTGCTGCGCTGCGCGGGGTCGGGGAGGCCGTGGGCATTGGCGAAGTGGGTGTGGGTGAGTCCCATGTCGTCGGCCTTGGCGTTCATGGCGGCCACGAAGGCCTCCTCGGTGCCGCCCAGGTGCTCGGCCACCGCGGTGGCCGCGTCGTTGGCGGAGGCGATGGCCACGCCCTCGAGCAGCGTGCGAAGCGACACGCTCTCGCCGGTCTTGAGCCCCATGCGGTAGCGCGGAGTGAGAGCCGCGCGGTGGCTCACCAGCACCGGCTCCTCCCACTGCGCGCGCCCGGCCTCGAGCGCCTCGCAGGCGAGATAGAGCGTCATGAGCTTGACGAGGCTCGCGGGGGCGTGGTCCTCGGCGGGCTTCTTCGCGTAGAGCACGCGACCCTGGGTGTCCAGCAGCAGGACGGACTCCGCGCTCAACGCGAGCGGCCGGCTATTCGGGCTGATGGGCTGAGCGGGAGCCGGTGCTGCGACGAGCCAGCAGGCCGCGCTGAGAGCGAGGACGGAGATGGCGCGCACTGGCTCTATCTTACTTGGGGGGCCAATTTGCCGCGCAGACAAAATCCCTAACGGACCACTCGCTTGAGCTCCTTCGACGGCTTGAAGCGCGGGGTTCGCCCGCCCGCCACATGCATGGGCTGCCCGGTGCGCGGATTCTTGCCCTTTCGCGGCTTGCGTCGCGTGACCGAGAAGGTGCCGAAGCCGACCAGCGTCACCGGCTGACCACGCTTGAGGGATGCGCGCACGGACGCGAGGAAGGCGCGCAGGGCACGATCGGCGCCGGCCTTGGTCCAGCCGCTGGACGCGGCCATCGCGGTCACGAGGTCTATCCGGCTCATGGCCTCTCGACGGGGCCGGATGCTAGCAAACGGGGCATTGGAGCGTCAAGGACGAGATGGTATGGTGGACGTCCCGTGAGAAAGGCCCTCGTCTTCACGATGGAAGGCAACGCCGACGGTGAAGCGGCCCTGGCGTTCTTCCAGGCCCGCGGCGTGGCGGTCGACGTGCGCGACGTGGGCAAGGATCCGGAGGCGAGCCTCGATCTCTTCGCGCGCGCGGGACGCCTCGGCGTGCCCACCGTCGTCCTCGGCGACCGCGTCTTCGACGGCTTCGGCGTGCACCGCGAGGAGATCGAGGGCCTCCTGCGGGAGTGAGACGCGGCCGCCGGTCGCTGCGTCGCGTTGACGGGCACGGGCGCCTGCGGTATAAACACGCGTTGGGCTCGCGGCGGTCCGTGCCGTGCTGACCCACCCATCGAAACTGCTCAACGAGGAGATTCGGACTATGGATGCGATTCGGCCCCTGCCCCGGCGCGCGCTCATCCCGCTCGTCTGGGTGCTGCTCGTCGTGAGCGCGCTCGTGCTGGGGCTGCCCCCGACCGCGCCGGCTCAGACTCCCGCCCCCGCGGGCGCGGCGGCCGCGCCCGCGCACAGCGGAGGGGAAGCCTCGCTGAAGCTGCCCGATCTCTCCCAGGCGACGTTCGTGGGCATGACGGGACGCGCCTTGCTGCAGTGGGGCCTCCTGATCTGCCTGCTGGGCCTGGCCTTCGGTCTCGTGATCTATTCCCAGCTCAAGAACCTGCCGGTGCACCAGTCGATGCGGGAGATCTCCGAGCTGATCTACGAGACCTGCAAGACGTACCTGATCACCCAGGGCAAGTTCCTGATGATCCTGGAGCTGTTCATCGCGGTGATCATCGTCTTCTACTTCGGGATCCTGCAGCAC
>DATBJW010000044.1:0-89215 GCA_036556205.1 Gemmatimonadota bacterium | reverse complement strand
GCCGGCACCTGGGCGAGCTGCTGCGGCTGCCGACGGACGAGCTGCTGAAGCAGCGGCGGCTCAAGTATCGACGCATCGGGCAGTGGAAGGAGGCCGGGCGGGCGTGACCATCCGGGCGGCAGCGGTCCTGAACGCTTAGGGTGGCGGCGTGTATCTCACGCCAAATTCCATTCCATGCATCGAGAGAGGAACCCCGATCCCTCCGCGCCACCACCCACGCTCACCCACGTGGATGACGCGGGGCAGGCCGCCATGGTGGACGTGGGGGAAAAGGCCGTGACGCGGCGCGAGGCGACCGCGTCGGGACGCATCCGGCTCCTGCCGGCGACGGTTCGCGCGATCCGGGAGAACGCGGTCGCGAAGGGTGACGTGCTGGGGGTCGCCCGGCTGGCCGGGATCCAGGCCGCCAAGGAGACCTCGCGGCTGATCCCGCTCTGCCACCCGCTGCCGCTCGAGCACCTGGAGGTCGACGTCACGGTCGAGGACGACCCCCCGGCGGTGCGCGTCAGGGCGACGGCGCGGACGTCGGGCAAAACCGGTGTTGAGATGGAAGCGCTGACGGCCGCTAGCATCGCGCTGCTCGCGGTCTATGACATGGTCAAGGCCATCGACCGGGGTGCCGTGATCGACGAGGTGCGGCTGGAGGAGAAGTCGGGCGGCAAGAGCGGCGAATGGCGACGGTGATCGATGCGAAGCGGGCGAGGGGGATGGTCGTGGTCCAGATGGATGGAATCGGATCCTGACTCGTCTTCAATCGGGGGACGCATGAGACGGCAGCTGGGATGGGGCATCGCGTCGCTGATCGCGCTGTCCGCGTGCAACGACGTGAACGACTTCGAGGAGCGCGCACTGGGTCCCGATGGCGTGCTCACGCGGGGGGCCGCGGACTTCACACGCTACGTCGCGATCGGCGACAGCTACGCGGCGGGGGTCACGAACGGCGCGCTCTCGTGCTCGGGACAGATCTTCTCGTATCCCAACCAGATCGCGGGACAGGTCGGGCTCCAGGTGCCGAGGAACTGTGGGCTCCTCGGCCAGCTCCAGCTGGCCGCCGTGGACTTCTCCACGTTCGAGCAGCCCCTCGTCACGGATCCGGGCGTGGGGACGCCGCTGGTGCTCACGAATCCGGGCCCGCCGCCCGTCATCGTCCCGGTGCCGGCCACGGGGCGGCCCACGAACGGCGACCTCGATCGGCCGTACAACAACCTCGGGGTCCCGGGGGCCGACCTGCGCGAGGTGAACATCGCGTTCAACCAGGCCACGTCCCTCGACGGCAACAGCGCCTTCAACATCGTCCTGCGCGGCATCGGCACGGCCCCCGAGCAGGCGCGCATCCTGGACGCGACGTTCATCACGTTCTGGATGGGCGGGAACGACGTGCTCGGCTCCGTGCTAGCCGGAGGCACGATCCCGGTCACACCGCCGGCCACCTTCGAGAGCGAGTACAACCGCGCCCTCGACGCGCTGTTCGAGATCACTCCCGAGCTCGTGATCGCCAACCTCGGCGACGTCACGCTGTTTCCCTTCGTGACGACGATTCCACCCGTCGTCGTCAACCCCGCGACGGGGCAGCCGGTGATCATCAGCGGCCAGCCCGTTCCGATCATCGGTCCCGGCGGCCCGCTCGCATTGGGTCAGGACTTCGTGCTCCTCACGGCGGCGAGCCTCCTCGCGCAGGGGATCGGAATCCCCGCGCTGCTGGGCGGAACGGGGCAGCCGCTCCCGGACGAGGTCGTGCTCGAGGCCGCCGAGGTGGCGGAGATCCGCGCCGCGGTCGCCTCCTACAACCAGACCATCGCCGCCGCAGCCGCCGCCCGCGGGATCGGCATGGTGGACATCAACGCCTTCGCCCAGAGCACGGTGGCAGCGGGCGGGTTGGTCGATGCCAACGGCCAGACGCTCAGCGTCGGCTTCCTGGGCGGCGGCGTGGCCGCGCCTTTCTTCAGCCTCGACGGCTTCCACCCGACCCCCAAGGGCTACGGGCACTTCGCCAACCTGTTCATCCAGCAGATCAACGAACGGTTCGCGGACCGGGGCGGCGACGAGCCGGGCGACCCCATCGCGCTCGTGGACGTGAGCACGCTGCCGACCCTGATCGGCGGAGTCGGGGCCGACCTCGCGCCGCCGGAGCTCCTGGCCGTCGGCAACCCGTTCGTCTCCGTGGCCTATCCGCGGCGGATCGACCTGTCTCGTTGGTAACCTACCTGCTCATCGCGCTGGCCTTCGTGGCCGTGCTCGTGGCGCTGCGTCTCTTCCTGCTCAAGCCGCGCGAGAGGCCGGCCGACTGGCGCTCGATGTTCGAGAGCGACGCCCGGGCCTCTCTGCGCTCGCTGCTGGACGACCCGGGCAGCGTCGAGGGCCGCGCGGCCGAGGCCCGCGGCGACTGGACGTCCGCGCGCGCCGCCTACTCCCGGGCGCTGGAGTCGGTGCGCGAGGGCGACCGGGAGGACCCCGGGAGAGCGCTCAAGCTGAGAGCTCTGGAGTCCAAGCTGGAGGAGATCCACCGGCGCCTCGGCGACGATCGGTAGGTGAGCCTTGCCGCGCTCGCCGCTTGACGTTCTTCAATCGATCTTCGGCTATCCCGCCTTCCGCCATCCCCAGGCCGAGGTCATCTCGCATGTCGTCGCCGGTGGCGACGCGCTCGTGATCATGCCCACCGGAAGCGGCAAGTCCCTCTGCTACCAGATCCCGGCACTGGTCCGGGAGGGCGTGGGTGTCGTCATCTCTCCGCTCATCGCCCTCATGCACGACCAGGTCCAGGCGCTTCTCCAGCTCGGGATCCGGGCTGCCACCCTCCATTCGGGTATCGACCGGGAGGATGTGCGCCGCATCGAGGCGAAGCTCGTGGGCGGCGATCTGGACCTCCTCTACGTGGCCCCGGAGCGTCTCACCCGCCCGTGGTTTCTGAACCTCCTGCAGCGCGCCCGCGTCGCCGTCTTCGCGATTGACGAAGCGCATTGCGTGTCCGAATGGGGGTTCGACTTCCGACCTGACTACCTGGGGTTGGCGATCCTGCGGGAGCGCTTTCCCGGCGTCCCGCGTGTCGCCCTCACGGCGACGGCCGACGAGGCCACGCGTCAGGACATTCTGCAGCGCCTGCGGTTGGAGACGGCGCGGACCTTTGCCAGCGGCTTCGACCGGCCCAACATCCGCTACCACGTCGTGGCCAAGGCGAACGCGCGCGGCCAGCTCCTGGACTTCCTGCGCAGCAAGCACGCGGGTCAGTCCGGCATCGTGTACTGCCGGACTCGAGAGCGGACCGAAAGAACGGCCGCCTGGCTCGCCGAGCAGGGCGTTGGAGCCATGCCCTACCATGCGGGGCTCGAAACCCTACTGCGTCGGGAGATCCAGGACCGCTTCTCTCGGGAGGATGGGCGGGTCGTCGTAGCGACCGTCGCCTTCGGCATGGGGATCGACAAGCCGGACGTGAGGTTCGTCGTGCATTTCGACGCACCCAAGAGCGTCGAGGCCTATTCCCAGGAGACGGGTCGCGCGGGCCGCGATGAGCTGCCGGCCGACGCCTGGCTGCTCTACGGTCTGTCCGACGTGGTTGCGACCCGGCGCCTTCTGGCCGGCTCGAGCGCGGAGGAACGCCGCAAGCGCGTCGAGCGCCACAAGCTGGATGCCCTGATCGGCTATTGCGAGACGACCGGCTGCCGCCGCGCGGTGATCCTCAACTATTTCGGCGAGAGCTTCGCGGGGCCCTGCGGCAACTGCGACAATTGCCTCGATCCCCCTGCCGTTTGGGACGCGACGACCGCTTCGCAGAAGGCACTGTCCTGCGTGCTGCGAACGGGGTCCAGGTTCGGATCGTCGCATCTGACGAACGTGCTCCTCGGAAAGCTGGACGAGCGTGTGCGGTCCCTCGGCCATGACCGGGTCAGCACATTCGGGATCGGAAGGGAGCTGTCGGCGGGAGACTGGCGGTCGGTGTTTCGGCAGCTCGTGGCCACGGGCCTGCTCGATCTGGACCTCCAGGGGTACGGCAGCCTCCGGGTCACGCCTCTCGGCCGGGAAGTGCTGCGCGGCACTCGCCAGGTGAGGCTACGAAGGGACTCCGTGGGGGTGAAAGCGCCCTCGTCTGTCGGGTCCCCCGCCCGTGAGCGGAAGCCACGGATGGCGTCCGGCGAGGCGTCCGGCGGCGTATGGAATGCTCTGCGAGCCCTGCGGCTCGACCTGGCTCGCACACAGGACGTTCCCGCCTATGTGATCTTTCACGATTCGACGCTTCTGGAGATGCTCGCCCGACGACCGGCGACCCTCGCCGAGATGGCGGCCGTCCCGGGTGTGGGACGTAAGAAGCTCGAGCGGTATGGAACGGCGTTCCTGGACGTGCTGAACCGCGGGTAGAAAAGGCTACGGAGGCAGGCGAGTCTTTGCCGGACAACCCCTAGGCGTGTCCTTCCAGCAAGCGCCGCTTGCCCCGCAACGAGAGGGACCGGAGACGCCGCACCGCGGCCAGCCGTGCCGGGCTCGGCACGGAGTCGAGGTAGGCGATGGCCTGGCGGCCCATCTGGACGGCCACCGCATAGCGCCGGGCGAGATCGGGTGAGGCGTAGGCGGTGGCCCAGCGGTCGAACAGGTTGGCCTCGATCCAGCGCCGCGCCGCCGGAGAGAGCCGCTCGGATCCCTCCAGCCGCTGGAGGAAGAAGACCAGCGCCAGGAACACGTCGATCTTGGCCTGCACCTCGAGCTCGGCCGGGAACGAGGGCCGCATCAAGCGGCGGCGGTTCTCGCGGAAGGTGAGCGAGGTGTGGAGGGCGTGGGAGATCTCCTCCAGGAAGACCACGAATTGCAGCACGTTGGCTTCGCCGAGACCGCGCCGCGGGTCGTGGGCCTCGAGCCGCGCGATCAGCTCGTCGGTGTAGAAGATCGCCATCCGCAGGTCGCCGCCCGACAGGTAGTAGAAGAACCGCCCGCCGTCGCCGTACTCCGACTGGTGCTCGCCGCTCACGCGCTCCGACAGCTGGCGGCAGCGATCGGCTCCCACCACGAAGTCCCCGAAGTCGACTCCCGAGCGCGCGCCGTACGTGTTCTCGAGCAGGCGCTGGCACTGCCCCAGCAGCGTCGCGGGGTCGGGGCGCGCCGCGGGCGCAGGGGCTTCCGCCTCCGCCGGCGAACGGCCATCCGGCGCCATCACGACTCCGCCTCCTCGTCTTCGCCCGGCGCCGCGTCGCGGGACTCGCCGGTCCCGTAGAGCGCCTGCCGCAGCACGCGGTCCACGGACTCGGCCCGGCCGCGGGTCATGCAGAAGTAGCCGTCCGAGAGGTCGTTCAGGGCGCGCCGCACCAGCCGGAACTCGCTGGCCATGAAGCCCAGGACCTCGGCCAGCTCGGCGTGCCGGGCCGGCGGGTGCTTGGCCGCCGAGCGGTATCCCGAACGCCCCACCGCCTCGTAGTACTCGATCCCCGGCAGGCGACGGCCGTAGGTCTGTCGATGATAGATCGCGTCCGGGAACACACCGGAGAGGAAGAGCGCCACGTCCCCGATCCGCGCCTCCATGGCGAACGCCGCCTGTCGGCTGCGCGCTCCGCGGACCGCCTCGATCAGATCCACGAGATAGACGAACGATCGCGGCGCGGACTCGCCTTCGCCGTCCAGCCGGCTTCCCTGCATGAAGTGCGCGAGCAGGGCGCTCACGTAGTCCGCGACCGAGCGGTCGGCGACGCCTTTGTCGAGAAGGATCTGCCGGACCAGGACGTAGTAGAAGAACCAGGGGGAGACGCGGAGCAGGTCCCGGGACCGGACCAGCGCGTCGAAGAGAAGGGGGCTGTCGAGCAGGACGTCGAGGTCGACGTCCTGCGTCCGAACCTCGCCGCCTTCGGCCGTCGGTCTGGCGTTTTGCGCGACGGCCTCGAGCGCGAAGCTCAGATCCTGCTGGGTGATCCGCTGTCGGCTGTTGGGCACGATCATGGCTCTGCCCCGCTCGCTCTGCGTTGCCCCCTTCCCCTACCAGGGCAGCCGCAAAAACGGTGCCACCCGACCCGGTACCCCTCCGCTCACCCGGGCGGCTCCGCGCGTCCGCCTCTCGCCGTCACCCCTGGCGGCGCCACCCCCGAACGAATGTCGTTCTCGCGCCACACGGCGCCGTCCGCGAAGAACTCCTTCTTCCAGACCGGCAGCTCGGCCTTGAGCCGCTCGATGGCCTCCGCGCAGGCGTCGAGCGCCGCGCGACGATGCGGCGCCGACACGGCGATTGCAACGCTGGTCTCGCCCACCTCCAGCCTGCCGGTGCGATGCGCGATCGCGACTCTCCCGATCTGGTAGCGCTCGCGCAGCCCGCCACCGATCTCCCGCAGAATCTTCAGCGCCATCGGCTCGTACGCCTCGTACTCCAGATGGAGGACGCCCCGGCCCTGGAAGGAGTCCCGCACCGTCCCGCTGAAGGTGGCGACGGCGCCGAAACCCGGACCCGTGACGCGGGACACGAGACTCGCGAGCTCGATCGGCTCGCTCTGCAGGACGTAGAGGTCGGCGGCTTCCGAGGCGCCGCCGGCGGGGTGGGCGGCCATCGCGTGTCAGCCACCGCCGATGGGCGGGATCACGGCCAGCTCGTCGCCGACGCCGAGCGGGGTGCGGCGGCCGGCGTAGCTCTCGTTCAGCGCGAACGAGCAGCGCGCGAGGTGCGGCTCGAGCTCCGGGTGCGCCTCCGCGAGCCGTCGTGCGAGGTCCTCCACCGTGGCTCCGGGAGGCACGTGGTAGCGGCCGGCGGACTGTCCGGCGGCCTCGCGCGCCGGGCCGAAGAAACGGACCAGGATCTCCATCTCGCCGGTCAGCGGCCCGGTTCCCATTCCGTCCTCCCCTGGCCCGCGGTTTCCTCCATCACGGGTGACGTCTCCCGGGCCCCGGGCCCGCCCTCCGGGAGGTAGCGCTCGAAGAACTGCGCCACCAGCCGGCAGTAGCGCGGCCGGTCCTGGAAGTAGGCGCCGCAGTGGCCCGCGCCCCTCACCATCCAGAGCACTTTGGGCTCCGGGGCCGCCTCGAAGAGGCGCCGCGTGTCGTCGGGCGAGACGGTCTGATCGTTCGTGGCTCCGATGAAGAAGAGCGCCTTGCCGCGCCACTCGTCGGCATGCGCGATCGGCGTCACCTCGCCGAAGCCCGGGCGCCGGTAGCCTCGATGAAAGAGCGCCGCCGCGGGCAGGATGAAGTCGCCCCGCAGCCGGATCAGCCGCTGCACCCCATATGTGAGCACGCCGGCCTGCGTGGCGTACGCGCAGTCGGACACGATCGCCTTCACGTTCGGATGCCGGCCGGCCTCCATGAGCGCCACCGCCGCACCCATGCTGTAGCCCACGACCCCCACCGCCACGTCGGGCCGCGTGGCGCGGACCCAGTCCAGCACGGCCGCCAGGTCGTTCACCTCCCAGGCGCCCATGCTGATCCGGCCGGGCTGGCTGTTCCCGCGCCCGCGGAAGTCGGGCACCAGCACGTCGTAGCCGCTGCGCCAGAGATACGAGCTGATCCCGAGCACCTCGGAGCGATCGCCCCGGTAGCCGTGGAGCGCCACCACGAGCGGGGCGTCGGCGCGCGCCGCCGGCATGTGCCAGACGTCGAGCTCGACACCGTCGCGCGAGACCAGCCGCAGGCTCTCGACGGGCACCTGGAGCTCCCAGGGGCTCATCCCGAAGCGCTTGCGCATGCCGGCCGGGAAACGATTCAGGCGCCAGCTGACGAACAGGCCGCCGAACAGGTAGGAGAGGACCCCGATCCCGAGTGCCGCGCCCACCCCCCGGAGCGACCAGGAAGAGGCGTTTCGGCGGTCGGGGCCTCCCGCGCGGCGATCGCCGGAACGGGACGCGTCGCGTCGCACGGGGATCAGACGGGTGCGGGTGCGGTGGCCGCCGAGATCGTGCGGTCGCGGCCGGCGCGCTTGGCGGCGTAGAGCGCGTTGTCGGCGGCCCCGATCAGGCGGTCGGGCGTGTAGCGCTCGTCCTCGGCGCTGGCCGGCCGCGAAAGGCAGGCCACCCCGCAGGAAACCGTCACGCGGCCGCCGTCGATCGCGTCGAAGTAGTGCGCCTTGACCTCGCGCCGGATGCGCTCCGCCTGCTGCATTCCGCCCTCCAGGCTCGTCTCGGGCAGCAGCACCACGAACTCCTCGCCGCCGTAGCGCGCGCCGATGTCGATCTTGCGGATCGAGCGCTGGACGATGTAGGCGATGTCGCGCAGCACCTGGTCGCCCTTCAGGTGGCCGTAGCGGTCGTTGACGGCCTTGAAGCGATCGATGTCGATCATGATGCAGGAGAGATCGGACCCGTAGCGCAGCGCACGCTCGACTTCTTCGCCCAGGCGCCGGTAGAGATACCCGTGGTTGTTGATCCCGGTGAGCGGGTCGGTGTTGGCCATCCGCTCGAGGCGCTCGTTGTCGACGGCCTTCTCCTCGTAGAGCTGCGCGTTGTAGATCCCGTTCGCGGCTGCGTCGGCCACCAGCTCGCAGAAGCGGACCTCCTTGGCCGTGAAGGGCTGGCGCGGGCGCTCGACGTGCAGCACGTACCGCGCCGCGTCGTTGCGCTTGAACGGCAGCGGCACCGCCAGCAGCGCGCGCGGGGTCCGGTCCGGAAAGAGCTCACGCACGGCCTCCAGCCGCCGGTCGGTCAGATGGCTCTCGATGTTGATGGGCCGCGACTCGTCCATCGCGATCACCACCTCGGGATAGCGCTCGAGCGTGAGGATGCGGTCCACCGGCTGCTCGGGATCCGTCGTGGCCACGACCTGGGCCGTGTTCATGTCCAGCAGGCGCAGGATCGAGGCCCGGTTGCAGCGCACGGTCTCGGTCAGCGTGTTCACGATCGTGGCCAGCACCTCGGACAGGGCCAGCGACGAGGTGACCGCGTGCGAGATCTGGAGCATCGCCGCCAGCTGGTCGGCCTCCTCGCGCACACGGTCGCGGTACTTCTTGGCCTCCAGGTTCGTGCGCACCCGGGCGATGACCTCGTCCAGGAAGAACGGCTTCGTGATGTAATCGTTGGCCCCCAGCTCGAGGAGGTTCACGATCTCCTCGCGCCGCGTGCGGGCGCTCACGATCAGGATCGGGATGTCGCTCGTGCGGGGGTCCGACTTCAGCCGCCGGCAGATGTCGTAGCCGTCGATGTCCGGCAGCATGATGTCGAGCAGGATCAGATCGGGGTCGAACTCCTTCACGGCCTCGAGCGCCTTGCGGCCGTTCGACGCGACCTGCGTGGCGTAGCCCTTGAAGCGCAGCATCGTGGTGAGGGTCTCGAGGATCGACGGGTCGTCGTCCACGACCAGGATCCGATCTCCCTGCGGCGGATGGCTGTCGGGCCGCATGACTACCCCGCCGGCCACGCCTGAACTACTCCTCGTCGAAGAGATCAAGCTCCTCCTCACCCGGGTTCAGCGCAGCGCCTCGGCTGCCGTCCTGTCCCTCCGGGCCGTCCCCGTTCGGGCCGGCCTCCACTCCCGCCCCGTCGCCGTTGGCCGGCGCCGCGCCGGGGGCCTCCGAAGGCTCCGCGATGACCTGGGCCACATCCACGACACGGTCGCCCGGCCCGAGTTTGATCATGCGCACGCCCTGCGTGTCGCGGCCGAGCACGCGGAGCGCCTGGACCGAGGTGCGGATGATCATGCCGCTGGCCGTGATGGCCATCAGCTCGTCCTGGTCCACGACCTCTTTGGCCGTCACCAGCTGCCCCGTCTTCTCGGTCACCTTCACGGTCTTGATGCCGATCCCCCCGCGGCTCTGCGCGCGGTAGTCGGCGAAGCGGCTGCGCTTGCCGTAGCCGTTCTCGGTCACGACCAGGAGCGTGCCGTCCCGCCGCACGACGACCATGCCCACCACCCGGTCGCCTTCGCGCAGCTTGATGCCGCGCACGCCGCCCGCGGTGCGCCCCATCTCGCGGGCATCCGACTCGTGGAAGCGGATGGACTGGCCGCGGGATGTGACCAGGATGATGTCGTTCGTGCCGTCGGTGATCTCGGCCGAGAGCAGCCGGTCGCCCTCGGCGATGTTCATGGCGATGATGCCGCCCATCCGCGGGTTCCCGTAGGCCGCGAGCGAGGTCTTCTTCACGGTTCCCCTGGCGGTGGCCATGATGACGCTGTGCTCGTCGTCGAACTCCTTGACCGGCAAGAGGGCGGCGACCGCGTCGTCGTTGGGCACCGAGACCAGGTTCACGATCGGCTTCCCGCGCGCGGCGGGGCCCGCCTGCGGGATCTCGTGCACCTTGAGCCAGTAGCAGCGGCCGCGCTGGGTGAGGACCAGGATGTACTGGTGGGTGGTCGCCGTGAACAGGTGCTCGACGAAGTCCTCGTCGCGCGGCTCGGCACCGCGGCGGCCGGTGCCGCCCCGGTGCTGGCGGGTGTAGGTGTTCGTCGGGGTGCGCTTGATGTAGCCCCGGTGCGAGACCGTGATCACCATGTTCTCCTCGGCGATCAGGTCCTCGACCGTGAGCTCACCCTCGTCGCTGGTGATCTCGGTGCGGCGTGCATCGGCGTACTTCTTCCGCACCTCGAGGAGCTCCTCTTTGACGAGCTCCATGCGCAGCCGCCGGCTGTCGAGCAGCTCCTTGAGCCGCGCGATCGTCGCGATCAGCTCCTTGTACTCGGCCTGGATCTTCTCCCGCTCGAGGCCCGTGAGCCGCGCCAGCCGCATGTCCAGGATCGCCTGGGCCTGGACCTGCGAGAGCTCGTACCTGGCCATGAGCTGCTCGCGGGCGACATCGGCGTCCTTGGCCTTCTTGATGAGCTGGATGATGGCGTCGATGTGCTTGAGGGCGACGAGCAGGCCCTCGAGGATGTGCGCCCGCTCCTCGGCCTTGCGCAGCTCGTAGCGCGCGCGCCGCACGACGACGTGGTGCCGGTGCTCGAGGAACAGCGTGCAGAGCTGCTTCAGGTTCAGCGTCTGCGGCACGTTGTCCACGAGTGCGAGCAGGATCACGCCGAACGTGGCCTGCATCTGCGTGGTCTTGTAGAGCTGGTTCAGGACCACCCGCGCCACCGCGTCGCGCTTGAGCTCGATCACGATGCGCATGCCGTCGCGGTCGGACTCGTCGCGCAGGTCCGCCACGCCCTCGATGCGCTTGCTCTTCACGTGGTCGGCGATCTGCTCGACGAGCCGCGCCTTGTTGACCTGGTAGGGGATCTCGGAGACGACGATCGCCTCGCGCCCGTTCTGCTTGACCTCGACCTCGGCGCGGGCCCGCATCACGATCCGGCCGCGCCCCGTCTCGTAGGCGTCGCGGATCCCGGCCCGGCCGTAGATGATGCCCGCGGTCGGGAAGTCCGGGCCCTTGATCTTCTTGCGCAGGTCCTTGACCTCGAGGTCGGGCTCGTCGATCAGCATCACGAGCGCGTCCACGACCTCGCCCAGATTGTGGGGTGGGATGTTCGTGGCCATCCCGACCGCGATGCCGGTGGCCCCGTTCACGAGCAGGTTCGGGATCTTCGACGGCAGGACGACCGGCTCCTGCTCCGTGCCGTCGAAGTTGGGCGCGAAGTTGACCGTCTCCTTGTCGATGTCGGCCAGCATCTCGGCCGCGATCGGGGTGAGCCGGCACTCGGTGTACCGCATGGCCGCGGGGCTGTCGCCGTCCACGCTGCCCCAGTTCCCCTGCCCGTCCACCAGCGGATAGCGCAGGCTGAAGTCCTGGACCATGCGCGCCAGGGCGTCGTAGACGGCCAGGTCGCCGTGGGGGTGGAACTTGCCGAGCACCTCGCCCACGACCTTGGCGCTCTTGCGGTAGCCGCGCCCGGGGACCAGCCCCAGCTCGGACATCCCGAAGAGCACGCGCCGGTGCACGGGCTTGAGCCCGTCCCGAACGTCGGGCAGCGCGCGGGCCACGATGACGGACATCGAGTAGTCGATGAACGACTCCCGCATCTCGTCTTCGATCAGCCGCGGAAGGATCCGCTCTCTGCCTTCGACCGTCGCCATCCAGGATTCGACTCCGCTGCGGTGATTCGAGGGACTAGACGTCCAGGTTCTTCACGTACTTGGCGTTCGTCTCGATGAACTGCCGGCGGGGCTCGACCTCGTCGCCCATCAGGATCGTGAACAGCCGGTCGGCCTCCACGGCGTCCTCCAGGGTGACCTGCAGGAGCGTGCGGGTCTCCGGGTTCATCGTGGTCTTCCAGAGCTCGTCGGGGTTCATCTCGCCCAGCCCCTTGTAGCGCTGGACCGTCACGTTTCCGTCACCGAGCGCTTTCACCGCCGCCTCCCGCTCCTCCTCGGTGTGCACGTAGTGCTCTTGCTTGCCCTTGCTGACGCGATACAGGGGAGGCTGCGCGATGTAGACGAAGCCGGCCTGGATCAGCAGCGGCAGGTAACGGTAGAGGAGCGTGAGCAGAAGTGTCCGGATGTGCGCGCCGTCCACGTCCGCGTCGCACATCAAAATGTGCTTGTGGTAGCGGGCGTTCTCGAGCTTGAAGTCGTCGCCGCCCAGCCCGGTCCCGACGGCGGTCACGATCGCGCGGATCTCCTCGTTCGACAGGATCTTGTCGATGCGCGCCTTCTCGGTGTTCAGGATCTTCCCGCGCAGGGGCAGGATCGCCTGGAAATTCCGGTCGCGCGCCTGTTTCGCACTCCCACCGGCGCTGTCCCCTTCCACGAGAAAAATCTCCGACAGCTCCGGGTTATCGATCGCGCAATCGGCGAGCTTGCCCGGCAGCACGCCGGTCTCGAGCGCGCTCTTCTTGCGCACCAGCTCGCGCGCCTTGCGCGCCGCCTCGCGGGCCCGCGCCGCCGACAGCGCCTTCTCGATGATCGAGCGCGCGGCGCCGGGGGTCTCCTCGAGCCAGGCCCCCAGGTGCTCGTTCACGATCGAGGCCACCAGACCCTGCACCTCGGAGTTCCCGAGCTTCGTCTTCGTCTGCCCCTCGAACTGCGGCTCGGGCACCTTGATCGAAAGCACCGCGGTGAGGCCCTCGCGGACGTCGTCGCCCGTGAAGGCCGAGTCGCCTTTCTTGAGCAGATTGTTCTTCTCGGCGTGGAAGTTGAGCGTCCGCGTGAGCGCGCTCTTGAAGCCAGTCAGGTGAGTTCCGCCCTCGTGGGTGTTGATGTTGTTCACGAAGGTGAACACGGTCTCGGAGTACGAGTCGTTGTACTGCAGGGCCAGCTCCACGATCACGTCGTCGCGGGTCTGGTCCACGTACAGGATGTCGCGATGGAGCGGCTTCTTGCTCTCGTTCAGCCACTTCACGAACTCGACGATCCCGCCCTTGTAGTAGTACGTCTCCTCGCGCCCGCCGTTGCGCTCGTCGCGGAAGACGATCGTGAGGCCCTTGTTCAGGAAGGCCAGCTCGCGCACGTGCGTGGCGAGCGTGTCCCAGACGAACTCGCGGTCGGCCTCGGTCTTGAAGATCTGCGGATCGGGCTTGAAGGTGACGGTCGTTCCCGTACGCTTGGTCTTGCCCGTCACCTGGAGCTCGGTCGCCTTGACCCCCCGCTCGTAGCGCTGGCGATGGACGTTCCCGCCCCGCTCGACCTCCACGTCCAGCCATTCGGAGAGCGCGTTCACCACCGAGACGCCGACGCCGTGCAGGCCGCCCGAGACCTTGTAGGATCCGTGGTCGAACTTGCCGCCGGCGTGGAGCATGCTCATCGCGACTTCGACGCCGGGAATCTTCTCGGTGGGATGCTTGTCCACCGGGATGCCGCGGCCGTTGTCGCGCACCAGCACCGAGCCGTCGGCGCGGATCACGAGCTCGATGTGATCGCAGAAGCCGGCCATCGCCTCGTCGACCGAGTTGTCCACGACCTCGTAGACGAGGTGATGGAGGCCGCGGGCGCCCGTCGAGCCGATGTACATGCCGGGGCGGCGGCGCACGGCCTCGAGGCCCTTCAAGACCTGGATCTTGCCGGCGTGGTACTCGCGCTCTGCGACCGCGGCCTCGGACGCGCCGGTCGCGGCGGGGCGCTTCGGGTCTCGCTTCACGGTGTCTTGCTTGGTCGCCATCGTGGGGGGCTCCCTCCTAGCTCTCCAGTCCGGTGCGACGGGCGGATGTCCGGGCGGCGTCGGGCTGGGCTCCGGCGCCGGTCTCGATACGGAACACGATCTGGCGGATGGGGCGGCTATCCCGGCCGTCGTTCACGCGCGTCAGGATCTCGCTGCGGCGCAGCGAGAGCTCGGCCATCCACGCCGAGTTCTTCACGTGCACGATGAGCGTGCCGCCGTCCAGGCGATGCGGGCGGGCCACGCGGGCGATCTCGGCCCCGACCGCCGCCTCCCAGCCGGCGAATACCCGGGCGTCCTCGAGGATCGGGCTCAGGCCCAGCGTCTCGAGCATCGCCGGCAGCGAATCCGCCATGAGCCGCGGCTTCCCGCCGCGACCGGGCTCGACCGCGCCGTCCGGTCCGCCGCCCCCGCGCCGGCGCACGTGCCGGGTCCGGGCGTGCCCCTCCGTCATGGGGCGGGCCGCAGGCGGCCGCCTTCGATCGTGAGGCGTGGCAGGTCGATCGGCAGCTCGACCGCGAGCGGCTTGGGCGTGGTCAGGAACACCTGCTGCCCCGGGGCCAGGAACCCCAGCAGCTCGCGGCTGCGCGCAGGATCCAGCTCGCTGAAGACGTCGTCGAGCAGCACGATCGGGAGCTCTCCCCGCTCATGGGTGAGCACTTCGGCCTCCAGAAAGCGCAAGGCCAGAGCCGCCGTTCGTTGCTCGCCCTGGGAGCCGAAGCGGCGCAGGTCCCGACCCGGACCCTCCCCCACCCCGATCCAGAGTCCGAGGTCGTCGCGATGCGGCCCTGCGAGCGTCATGCCGCGTCTGCGCTCGACCGTGGCCCGGCGCGCGAGCTCCTCGCGCAGGGCGCCGGCCAGCGCGAGCGCGTCGAACTCCGCCCCCTCTCCGGGATCCGCCCCCGCATCCACGCCGGCAGGGCTCGTCAGCCCGCCGAAAGGCTCCGCGAGCGAGGCCGTCCCCTCGAAGAGGGCCGGCGGCGACGCGTCGATATGTCCGGCGACGGGCGCCGAGACCACCTGGACGGCGTCGGAGACGGCAGCCGAGCTCTGGTAGCTCCAGGCGACCGAGCCCTCCGGCGCGCCGGCCAGGCGGCCCGAGATGACACCCAGTCGCGCGCCCCAACGCGCCAGGAAGCGGAGCCGCTCGGCCACGATGGCCGCGCCGTGCTCGACCAGCTGGTCGGTCCAGGGCTCGAGCAACGCCAGGCCGCCGCCCGTCTGGAGGACGCGGTTTCGCTGCTTGAGCACCCGTCTGTATTCCTGCGAGGCCTTCAGGTATCGCCGCGACGAGAGCGCCAGGACGACGTCCAGGTAGCGACGCCGTCGCGCGGGATCGCCCTGCACGAGACGGATGTCGTCGGGGCAGAGCACCACGGACGCGACGGCACCCACGTGCTCCGCGAGCCTTCGCTCGCGCCCGTCGATCGCGAGCCGCTTGCGGACGCCTTCGACGCCCACACCGACCTGCCGCCCGGATCCGTCCTGCGCCACCGCCTCGCCCCGGATGCGGAAGCCCTGCTCCCCGAACGCGGCGAGCTCCACGTCGGGAGCGCCGCGAAACGAGCGGAACAGGCTCAGGTAGTGCAGGGCCTCCAGCAGATTCGTCTTGCCGCGGCCGTTCGGTGCCTCAAGCACCCCTCCCCGGAGGTCCAGCTCCAGGCTCAAGGAGGGAAAGTTTCGGAAGCGCTCGAGCTCGATGAAGCGAAGGCTCACGGGGGGCCCGGGAAAGGGCTGTCCGGAATTGTGCAAATATAAGTCGGACAGGACATTCCGTCAATTCCCGGGGACCTGTTTCGGGGGGGCTGGGGCGCCCCTTTTCGATGGGCCGGAGGGACCCCTTTTGGGGGGCCTGGAGGGACCCTCATGCGGGGCCGACCGGAGGTCGCGCAGGGCCCCGGCGTCGCTACTCCTGAAGACGGAGCGGCATCACGAGCGCCAGGTAGTCCTCGTCCGCGCTCTTGCCGTGCGGTGTGATGAGGGCCGCGCGCTCGGGGCTCTTGAAGGTGAGCTGAACCTGATCGCTCTCCGTGTACTTGAGGACCTCGAGCAGATAGCTCGCGTTGAAGCCGATCTCGAGCGGGTCGCCCCGGTACTCGACGGGCATCCGCTCGTTCGCTTCTCCCACGTCGGGCGTGCTCGCGAAGAAGTTCAGGTCCCCGTCCTTGAGCGAGAGCTTGACGCGGTGCGTCTGGTCGCTGGCCACCACGGCCATCCGGCGCAGCGCGTGCGTGAGCCCGTCGCGGTCGGCGATCGCCGTCTTGTCGTTATCCTGCGGGATCACCTGCTGATAGTTGGGGTAGGGCCCCTCGATGAGACGCGTGTAGAGCACGTTCCCGCCCCCGCGGATCGCGAGCTGGTTCTCTCCGAAGGCGACCTCGAGGCCCTCCTGCCCCTCGAAGATCTTGAGCGCATAGAGCAGCGACTTGGGCGGCACGATCACGCTCACGGGCTTGGTCTTCCCGTCGCGCTTGACGCGATAGCTCGCCAGCCGGTGCCCGTTCGTCGCCACCATCCGCGTCTCCTCCTTCGTCACTTCCCAGAGAACTCCGTTCAGGATCGGCCGCGTATCCTCCGTGGAGGCGGCATACGTCGTGTGCTGGACGAGCTTGGCCAGCGTCGCGGCAGGAATGTCGAGCGCGTCCACGAAATCGATCGTGGGAAAGGTCGGGAAGTCGGTCTTCGCATGACCGAAGAAGCGAAACTTCGTCTTCTCGCACTCGATCCCGACTTTCTCACCCGTGCTGTCCACGTGGATCGGGCTCGGGGGCAGCTCACGGACGAGCTCATGGAGGCGTCGAGCGAGCAACGTCACGGCTCCCGCGTCCTTGACCTGCGCCTTCGCATGAACCGTTACGGACAGGTCCAGGTCCGTGGCCGAGAGCTGGATGCCTTCCCCCGTGGTCTCGAGCAAGATCTCGGACAGGATCGGAAGCGTCGTCCGAGTGGGAACAACCCCCGAGGTGGCCCCGAGGCCGCGCAGGAATTCATCCTGGGAAATCGTGAACTTCATCGAAGCCCTCGCGCTTGAGGTCCCGTCCAGCGCCGGTTTTCCACGAGACCTACGGTTTCTTTCTTTAGAGATCTCTAAAACCACTATTAGTAGTAGGGATGGCGGACATGTGGAAAGGGCTGGAGCCTCAAGCCACGCTGCCGGATGTCCTGGTCGGCGTTTTCATCAGGCACTGTGGCCAAGTCGACCTTCATCCACAATGGCCTTCGAGCCGTCCGTCTCTCCCCAATCTATCTGCACTCCAGGCCCTGGCGCATCCACGGTAGGATCGGGATGTGAACTCCTTGTTCCTGCCTGGGGAGGGCGAGGAGCGAAGGAGCGACGCGGAAGCGGGCTGTTCCTAGGATTCGAGCGAGGTCAGGAGCTTCTCGACGCGCAGGCGAAAGGCGCGCTCACGGGTCATATCGACTTCGACCTTGTCGCAGGCGTGGATCACGGTAGTGTGGTCACGGCCGCCGAACGCCTGACCGATCTCGACGAGCGGCAGGTCGGTCAGCCGGCGGCAGAGGAACATGGCGACCTGGCGCGGCTCGGTCAGGGTCTTGGTCCGCTTCTTGGACTTCAGACCCTCGATGCTCACCCCGAACTCCTGTCCGACCTCGCGCTGCACACGGTCGATCGTGACCCGCTTGACCTCATGAGAGAGGATGTTCGAGAGGACCTGCTCGGCCAGCTCGACGCTGATCTCGCTGCCGGTCAGCGAGGAGTGAGCCAGCAGCCGGATGAGGGAGCCCTCGAGCTCGCGCACGTTGGACTTGATGTGCTCGGCGATGAACAGGAGCACGTCGTCGCGGACCACGAGGTTGTCGCGCTCGGCCTTGCTCTGGAGGATCGCGATCCGGGTCTCGAGGTCGGGCGGCTGGATGTCGGTCACCAGCCCCCACCCGAACCGCGAGATCAGGCGCTCCTCGAGGGTGGGGATCTCCTTCGGCGGCCGGTCGCTGGTCAGCACGATCTGGCGGTGCGCGTCGTACAAGGCGTTGAATGTGTGGAAGAACTCCTCCTGCGTGGACTCCTTGTTGGCCAGGAACTGGACGTCGTCGATGAGCAGCAGATCCATCCGCCGGTACTTGTTGCGGAACGAGATCGTGTCGTTGCGCTGGATGGACGAGATCATCTCGTTCATGAAGTTCTCGGACGAGAGGTAGCAGACCCGGTCCAGCTTGCGCTCGGCCAGGATCTGGTTGCCGACCGCCTGCATGAGGTGCGTCTTGCCGAGGCCCACGCCGCCGTAGATGAAGAGCGGGTTGTAGGTCTTGGCGGGGTCCTTCGCCACCGCCTGCGAGGCCGCGGCCGCGAACTGGTTGCTCTTGCCCACGACGAAGTTCTCGAAGACGTAGCGGGAGTTGAGCGGCGAGCCGTAGTGCGCGGTCGAGGCCCCGTTCGTCGGAGCGGGCAGCTCGGCCACCGGCGGGGCCTCGGTCTCGGGCCCCGGGCGCGGGCCGCGCGTGAAGGCGATGGAGAAGTCGTTGTCGAAGAGCTCGTCCGCGATCCCGTTCAGCATGTCCGAGTACTGGCCTTCGATGTAGTCGGCGGCGAACTGGTTCTCCGCCTCGACGAGGAGCTTGTCCGCGGCCAGGGTGACCGCGCGGGTCGGCTCGAGCCAGGTGTGGAACGTCTGCGGGGGCAGGACCTTCTTCGACTCCTCCAGGATCATCGACCAGATCTCGAGGGGAGTGAGTTCGGACGTTGGCATCGCGGCCCTGAGCATGGGAGGTCAAAGGCGAGACGCGCGAACGCGACGGACGACGCACGCTTCGTGAGAGGGGCGCTATTGTATCTGCCCCGCCTGAAGGTTGTCAATGAGTTTGGGCCCCCGCGGCGAGCTTGCGCGACTCTGCACACGTCATCCACAAGACAGCCGGGTTTTCCACGCTCCGTGCACAGTCCCACGCACAGCTTCCGCACAACCTCCGCAGCGCTCCGGCGGCCGGCGGCGTGTTGGTGGGCAACCGGAAGGCGGTCGCGGCGGCTTGACACTGCCGCCCGAAGGCGGTTAGGTTCGTCGCCTTTTCGTTCCGTCCTGCCGGCTGCCGCGCGGCGGGACCCACACGCCTCTCGGAGCGGCCCGGTCCGATGAAACGAACCTTCCAGCCTCACAGGCGCAAGCGCCGGGCGACCCACGGCTTCCGGCGGCGGATGAAGACCGCCGACGGCCGCCGGGTCCTCGCCCGACGCCGCGCGAAGGGGCGCAAGCGCCTCACCGTCTCCTCGGAGTTCTCCCGCAAACGGAGATAGGCGCAATGGCGCGGTTCCCGCGCGAGCGCCGGATCCACCGCTCGGCGGAGATCCGCGCCATCGTGGGGGAAGGGCGCAGCGCCGACGGCCCCCACCTGCGAGTGCATGTCTGCTTCGAACCCGAGCGCGCGTCACCCGCACGCGCGGTCGTGGTCGTTCCGCGCTTCCGGCGCACCGCGGTCGAGCGGAACCGGGTGAAGCGACGCCTGCGGGAGCTCGTTCGCCTGCACCTGCTCGAGGCGCCCGAGCTGCGCGGTGGCGCTTTCGTCATCAAAGCGCGGCCCGGCGCCTACGGGCGCACGTTCGCGGAGCTGCGGGAGGAGCTGCTGGACGTGTTGCCGCGCGTCACCCGGGAGCCCGGACGGGAAGCGCCATGAGCCACGCCGCGGTGGCCATCATCCGGCTCTACCAGCGGACGCTCTCGCCGTGGATGGTGTCGGCGTGCCGGTTCCAGCCGACCTGCTCGCAGTACGCGATCGAAGCCATCGAGCGCCACGGCCTGGCGCGCGGGTCCTGGCTCACGCTGCGCCGGCTGGCGCGCTGCCAGCCTTTCTGCCAGGCCGGCTACGACCCGGTTCCCTAGCCCCATGGAAAAGCGCACCCTGATCGCGATCCTGCTGATGGCCGGCGTCCTGGCCATCAGCCAGTACTTTCTGGTGCCCACGCCGCCGAAGGAAGGCGACGGGAAGGCGGAGGCCCCGGGCAAGACCCCCCCGACCGCGCCAGCCTCCCCCGGCTCTGCGCCACCCGGCGGCTCCGGCGCCGCCGCGGCTCCAGGGCTCGAGACCGTTCTCAAGGCTTTCGCCGCGCCAGGAAACGGGACGGTAAGGGTCGAGACCCCGCTCTACGAGCTCACGTTCGACCGGCGGGGCGGTGTCATAACGCACGCCGCGCTCAAGCACTATCCCTCGTTCGTGGAATCCACTCCGGTCGAGCTGGTCCCGCACGGCCTGGCTTTCTTTCAACGCACGATCCGCGCCGGAGACCGCGCGCTCGACCTGATGAGCGTCGAGTTCCAGGTCGCGGCCGGCGACCTGCTCGTCGACGAGCGCCCCGACTCGCTCGTGCTCACCGGCACTACGCCGGACGGGGCCTCGATCACGCAGATCTACGTCTTCGAACCGGCAAGCTATGCGGTCGGCTACCGGATCGACGCCGACGGTGCCGCTCCCGAGGGCGCCGAGCTCGTGACTCGGCTCGGCCCGCGGCTGCGTTCCAACGAGAAGAGCCTCAAGGAGGACATCGGCAATTTCGCGGCGGTCGCCCGCGTCGGTGAGGAGGTGCACACGGTCAAGGGCTCGAAGGAGAAGGATCTGCCCGAGACCTTCGAGGGCTCGGCCAGCTGGGCGGGCGTCAAGTCGAAGTACTTCCTGGCTGCGCTGATCGCCGACGGCGAACCGTTCGACCGCGTGGACATCGGGCCCGTGCCGGGCGACAGCCTGCCCGGCGTCGAAGTGGCGGTGAGCCTGCCGCTCGAGCGCGGCCGCGCGGGGTACCGCCTGTACCTGGGGCCGCAGGACTACCGCTCGCTGGCCGCCGCCGGCGCGGGGCTCGAGGACGTGAACCAGTACGGGTGGTCGTGGATTCGCTGGCTGGTCCAGCCGGTGGCGCACGTGATGCTGCGCATCCTGCTCTGGATGCACGGCTACATCCACAACTACGGCGTCGTGCTGATCATCTTCGGCGTGGCGGTGCGGCTCCTGATGTGGCCGCTCACGCAGAAGAGCTTCGAGTCCATGCAGCGCATGCAGGCCATCCAGCCCGAGATCAACCGCCTTCGCGAGCGCTACAAGAACGACCCCCAGAAGATGCAGCAGGAGCTGATGCGGCTCTACCGCGAGCGGGGCGTGAATCCGCTCGGAGGGTGCCTGCCGAACCTGCTCCCGTTGCCGGTCCTGTTCGCCCTGTTCTTCGTCTTTCAGGGCACGATCGAGTTCCGCGGTGCCCCCTTCGTCGGCTGGATCCACGACCTGTCGCGGCCCGACCCCTTCTACGTGCTGCCGGTGCTGATGGGCGTGCTGATGTTCGTGCAGCAGAAGCTCACGACCACGGCGGCCACGGCCGACAACCCGCAGATGAAGATGATGACCTACTTCATGCCCGCCTTCCTCACGTTCATCTTCCTGAACCTGGCCTCGGGGCTGGTGCTCTACTACACGGTTTCCCAGGTCCTGACGCTGGTCCAGCAGCTCCTGTTGAAGCGGAAGATGGAAGCCCGAGGAGCCGCCGCGGCCCCCTCGAGCGGCTAGCGTTCCCCTCCCGCGCGGCAGCGGGTCCGCGCGCATCTTCGGCGTCCCTCTCCCCTCGTTTCCGGCGGCGCTTCCTCGCGCGGCCGTGGCCCGTCCGGTGCGCCGGGCCTAGCTTGGGCCGCGGCGCTTCGGCTTCGCCGCCAACCTCTCTTCGAGCGCAAGGTCGACCACAAACCACGGTCCCGCCGTGAGCACGTCATCCACGATCGCCGCCATCGCCACGCCGCCCGGGCTCGGCGCCCTCTCGATCGTGCGGCTCTCGGGTCCGGAGTCGCGCACGGTCGCGCGGCGACTGCTTCCCTCCCGGGCGAGGCGTCTGCTCGAGGCGGGACGGATCCGCTTCTTCTCGTCCTTCCATGACCCGATCACCGGCGAGCGCATCGACGAGGGGCTGGTTCACGTCTTCGTGGCTCCCGAGAGCTTCACGGGAGAGGATGGGGTCGAGCTCCACGGCCACGGGGGACGGATCGCGCCCGAGCGGCTCCTGGCGGCGACGCTGGCAGCCGGAGCGGTGGTCGCGGGCCCGGGCGCGTTCGCGCGCCGCGCGCTGCTGAACGGAAAGCTCGATTTGCTCCAGGCCGAGGCGATCCTCGACGTGATCGAGGCCCGCAGCGAGGGCCTTCACCGCCAGGCGGTCTACCAGCTGGCCGGGGCGCTCTCGCGCCGGATCGAGGAGCTGCGGCGCACGCTCCTCGAAACGCTTGCCATCCTGGAGCTCCAGATCGACTTCCCCGAGGAAGAGGCGGCGGATGCGGCGCAGGACGTCTCGGCTCGCGTGCGGAGCGTGCGCGAGCAGGTGGCGACGCTGCTCGGCTCCTACGCGGCCGGCGGGGTGCTTCGCCACGGCGTGCGCGTCGTGATCGCCGGGCGGCCCAACGTGGGGAAGTCCTCCCTCTTCAACTGTCTGCTGGGTGAAGAGCGCGCGATCGTCACACGGCACCCGGGCACGACCCGCGATGCGATCGAAGCCGAGATGAGCGTCGACGGGATCCTGCTGCGGCTCGTGGACACGGCGGGAATCCGTGAGGCGAGGGACGAAGTGGAAGCGATCGGCGTGGAGCTCGCTCGCCGGCAGCTCGAGGCGGCGCAGGTCCTGCTGATCGTGCTGGACGGAACCGTGACTGTCGCGCCGGAGGAAGAGCGGCTGCTCGAAGATGCGCGCGCGCGACCGCACGTGATCGCGGTAACGAAGAGCGACGTCGCCGAAGGCGACGTATATGACTATTGTTGCTCATATATGAGCAAGTCGGTGAACGGGGATCAGTCCAGCGAGGCGCTCGCCCGCCCGATTCAAACTTCGGCCGTGACGGGCCAGGGGCGCGAGGAGCTGCTGCGGACATTGTTGCGGGCCGCAACGGAAGGAGTCAGATTCGACGCCCGAACGCCCGCCCTGACTCGTCTGCGCCACAAACAATTGCTGGAGAGCTCGCTGCCCCCGCTCGATCGGGCTCTCGAAGAGTTGGGGAGCGTGCGTGCGGCGCCCGAGAAGGTCGCGGCCGACGTGAAGGATGCGGCAGACGCCGTGGCGGGACTCCTGGGAGCGGTCACGTCCGAAGATGTGCTGGAAGAGATCTTCTCTAGCTTCTGCATCGGGAAGTAAGGCGGCCCGGAATTCGTGGAGGCTGGCGGGCCTGAAGACGTGGGGCCGAACGCCATCCCAACCCATCACAAATCCAGGCTTCGAGCGCCCCGGACTCTGTGCGCCTGGGGTGTCATCGATGATGTTCCACGTGTGGGGCCTTGCGGGACAGGGACTTATACGGTTAGCATTCGATGGCCGATCTTGAGACAGGCTTGACTAACCCAAAATCCCGGCCAGCGGCGCGGCCTAGGGGCCGACGATTGCCTCGCGAATGTGCGTGAATCTGCGGGTTAGGGCAGATCCCAGGGAATCGACCTGCTCCTGCCCGGCGGGCGCGGCTGGCACGGGGATGTTCCACGTGTGGCTGCTTACAGGGCATCAACTTAGATGACCGACATGTCCAGCTTCGACGTGATCGTGATCGGAGGAGGCCATGCGGGCTGCGAGGCCGCGGCCGCCACATCCGTCATGGGGCTCGAGACGCTGCTGGTCACGATCAACCTGGATTACATCGGGCAGATGTCCTGCAACCCTGCCGTGGGAGGCATCGGAAAGGGTCATCTGACGCGGGAGATCGACGCCCTTGGAGGTTTGCAGGGCCGCATCGCGGACAGGGCCGCGATCCAGTCGCGGATGCTCAACAAGGCGAAAGGACCCGCGGTCTGGGCACCACGCTCGCAGGCAGACCGCGAGCTCTACAGGCTCGAGATGCAGAGGGAGCTGCGCCGAATCCCGCGACTCCACTTCTACCAGGGCATGGTGGACGAGCTGCTGCTCGAGAACGGGAAGGCCAAAGGCGTGCGCATGGACGATGGAAACGAGTTCGGCGCCCGATCCCTCGTCCTGGCCACGGGTACCTTCCTGAACGGCTTGATCCACATCGGCCGCACGACCCGGCCCGCGGGCCGGGCGGGCGATCCGCCCTCGGAGCGGCTCGCCGAGCACATGGCTGCGATCGGCTTCGAGCGTGGACGCTTCAAAACGGGAACGCCGCCCCGCATCGACGGGCGAAGCGTGGACTTCACGCGCTTCAAGCCCCAGGAGAGCGACCCCGAGCCCGTCGGATTCTCCCACTGGGAGCGGCCGGCGCCGCTTCCGCGGGTTCGATGCTGGCTCGGCTACACGCGAGCGCGGACGCACGAGATCGTCCACACTCACGAGGGAGACTCCCCTCTCTTCAGCGGCCAGATCCAGGCGCGCGGACCGCGCTATTGCCCGTCGATCGAGGACAAGGTCATCAAGTTCCCGCACAACCCGCGGCACCAGGTCTTCCTCGAGCCCGAGGGGCTTCAGACGAGCGAGATGTACGTGAACGGACTCTCGACGAGCATGCCCATTCCCGTCCAGCTGCGCATGCTGCACTCCGTGGAGGGACTCGAAGCCGCCCGCATGACCAAGCCCGGCTATGCGATCGAATACGATTACTACCCACCCCATCAGATCGATCTCTCGCTGGCGACGCGCGCGGTGCCGAACCTCTTCTTCGCCGGGCAGATCAACGGCACGACGGGGTATGAGGAGGCTGCCTGCCAGGGCCTCATGGCCGGCATCAACGCGGCGTTGCTCCTGAAAGGCGAGCCGCCCCTCGTCCTCTCTCGCGCCGAGAGTTACATCGGCCTCCTCATCGACGATCTCGTGACCCGGGGCACGGACGAGCCCTACCGCATCTTCACGTCCCGTTCCGAGTATCGCTTGAGCCTGCGGCAGGACAACGCGGACTTACGGCTCGCCGCCCACGGTTTTCGGGTGGGACTCCTCGCTCGAGATCTCTACGATCGCGCGCAGCGCCGTCGCGAGAGAGCCGACGAGGCCCGAGCGTACGCGCGTGAGACAGCTCTTTCGCCGGAGCTCGTGAACCCCATGCTCGAGGCTCACGAATCCTCGGCGCTCGATCAGCCCGCTCGTCTCTACGGCCTGTTCAAGCGACCCGAGATTCCGTGGCAATCGTGGATGGAGCTTTTGACTACATATGATAATAATATGTCCATAGTCCCTGACTTCGTGGACGGCTTGCAGCAGGTGTGGCTCGAGAGCAAGTACGAGGGCTATCTGTCGCGCGAGGAGCAGCGTCGGGCCGAGGTGGCGCGCATGGAGTCCGTGGCTCTGCCCGGCGAGATCGAGTACGCCGAGATCGGAACGCTTTCTCTCGAGGGGCGCGAGAAGCTGGACCGGGTGCGCCCCGCGAGCCTGGGACAGGCCGCACGCATCCCGGGCCTTCGGGTCTCGGACCTGAGCGCTCTCGTGATCGAGCTCGCCCGCCGGAGGAGCGCGTGACGCGCATCATCGCCATCGCGAACCAGAAGGGCGGCGTGGGCAAGACCACGAGTGCCGTGAACGTCGGCGCCTGTCTGGCCGTGGCGGAGAAGAAGACCCTGCTCGTGGACATCGACCCGCAGGGCAACGCGACCAGCGGCGTGGGCCTGGATCGCGGGGACTCGGGCCCCACGCTCTACGACGTCCTGATGGAAGGGGTGGAGGTGGCGGCGGCGGTGCGCGGGACGCGGCTGCCCTTCCTCGACGTGGTGCCTTCCCATCAGGACCTCTACGGCGCCGAGATCGAGCTCGTGGACGTGGCGAATCGCGAGTACCGGCTGCGTGAGGCTCTGGCCCCGGTCGCCGGGCGCTACGAGGTGATCCTGATCGACTGCCCGCCTTCGCTGGGCCTGCTGACCGTGAACACGCTCGTGGCGGCCACCTCGGTGCTGGTTCCCATCCAGAGCGAGTACTACGCGCTCGAGGGCCTCTCCCAGCTGCTGAACACGATCCGGCAGGTCCAGCGCAACCTGAATCCCCGTCTGGAGATCGAGGGGCTGGTGTTGACCATGACCGACACGCGGCTGAACCTCTCCCGGCAGGTCGCGGCCGAGGCGCGCGAGTACTTCGGAGAGAAGGTCTACCGCACGACGATCCCCCGGAACGTGCGCCTCTCGGAGGCCCCCGGATTCGGCAAGCCGATCCTGCTCTACGACGCCATGTCGGCCGGGGCCGAGGCGTACATGAACCTCACGAAGGAAATGATGCGCGCATGGCGGAGACAGGAAGAACCCGACTCGGTAAAGGTCTGAGCGCGCTGTTGGGCGAGGGGACGACGATGACCGAGGCCCCCGTGGCGGACCTGGGCGTGCGCGAAGTCCCCGTTGCCCGCTGTGCTCCGAATCCCTACCAGCCGCGCGAGCGCTTCGACGCCGACGCGGAGCGCGAGTTGACCGCCTCGGTGCGAGAGCGTGGCGTGCTGCAGCCGATCCTGGTGACGCCCGACGGCGAGGTGGGCTATCGCATCGTGGCCGGCGAGCGGCGTTGGCGCGCGGCCCGCGCGGCGGGTCTCGAGACGATTCCGGCCGTGGTGCGGAAGCTCGAGCCCCACGAGATGGTGGAAGTGGCGCTGATCGAGAACCTCCAGCGCGAGGATCTGAACGCGATCGAGGAGGCCCACGGCTATCGCGAGCTGGTGAACGACTTCGGCCTCACGCAGGCCGAGGTGGCCGAGCGGGTCGGCAAGGACCGCTCGACCGTGGCGAACGCGCTGCGGCTGCTGGAGCTCCCGCAACAGGTCCAGGACATGGTCGAGTCCGGAGACCTGACGATGGGACACGCCCGCGCGCTGCTGGGCCTTCCCAACGCGGCCGAGCAGGTGCGGCTGGCCCGCGAGGTGCCGGCCAGGGGGCTTTCGGTGCGACAGGTCGAAGCGGCCGTGCGCCGGGCGCGCGCGGGCGGAGCCCGCCGCCCGTCCCGTCCCACAGCGTCACCGCAGGTGCGCGCGGTCGAGCAGGACCTGCAACGCGCCCTGGGGACCCGCGTGCGCATCGTGGAGGCCAGGAAGGGAGCGGGCCGGATCGAGATCGCCTACCATTCCGGCGAGGAGTTCGAGCGGCTCCGCGCGCGCCTCGCGGCGCGTTGAGCGACCCGGGCTCCGCGGCGCCCGCGGACGTTCGATCGAGACGAGGCCGGATGAGCCGGAAGTACTTGACGCTCATGATCATCCCGCACGAGGAGGGCGGCGTGCGGAGCATCCGCGTTCCGTACTCGGCCCTGAAGGCGGCGGCCGCCGCCGTTCTGCTTGCGGGGGTCGCCGCGGTGTTGTTTTTTCTCGCCTACGGCCGGTTGGCCCTCACGGCGGCCGAGGCCGGGCGGCTCGAGGCGGAGAACGAGCGCCTGCGGGCGGTGAAGGGCAAGGTGGATGAGCTGGCCCAGAACCTCGAAGCGTCGGAGCGCGCCTACCGGCAGATCCGCGAGATGGCGGGAATCCACTCCGCCTCTCCGCGCGACAGCGCCGCCGCGCGCGCGCACGCGGGGCCCGGCGGGACGCTCGCCGCGCCGCGGCCCCTCGACGAGGAAGAGCGTCAGCTCCTGGCGCGCTCGATCAACACGGTGCCGCGTCTCTGGCCGCTCACGAAGAAGGGGTTCGTGACCGAGGAGTTCAGCGGTGCGGCGGGCCACAAGGGGTTGGACATCGCCGTCGAGTCGAACACGCCGGTGCTGGCGGCGGCCGACGGGATCGTGACGGCCGCGGGGAACGACTCCATCTACGGGAACTACGTGCTCGTTCAGCACGATGTCAGCACGCAGACGCTCTACGCCCACAACGCTCTGAGCTTCGTGGCGGACGGGGATCTGGTGCATCAGGGTGACATCATCGCCCAGAGCGGCAGCACCGGGCGGTCGACGGCCCCGCACCTCCACTTCGAGGTCCGCAAGAACGGCGTCGAGGTGGATCCCCGCAGCTATCTGAAGAAGTAGCGCCGGAAGGGGTACCGCAGCTCATGGGACTGGTCTTCGGTCGCGACAGTCGGGGCGGGGATGCCCGGCAGACTTCACGGGGGACGGCGATGAAGCACAACTCCAACTCGGGAATGCAGTCGGTGCTCGGCGAGGGCTCTCGCGTCGAGGGCACGTCGCGGATCGCCGGGATGCTGCGCGTGGACGGCGCCTGGGACGGCTCGATCGACGTGGGTGAGACGCTCGTGGTCGGGAAGACCGGCGCGGTCTCGGGCGACATCCGGGCCAAGAACGTCATCGTCTGCGGCCGCGTGCAGGGCTCGATCAGCGCCAGCGACTCGGTCGAGCTGCAGAAGGGTTGCCGTCTGGAGGGCGACATCCACACGCGCACCTTCGTCGTGGAAGAAGGCGTATTCTTCCAGGGTCACTGCCGGATGATCGAGGAGCCGACCTCCGGGTCGGAGAAAACACTCCCCCCGCGCCCGCCTTCCGAGCGGACCGCAGTCCCTTTGCCGATCGAGGCGGACAAAGCGCTCCCTCCCCGTCCGACCGCCGAGCGCGGAGCGGAAAAGCAGCCCGTCGGGCGCTCGCTGCTCTGAGTCAAAACGACGCCCGGGGACCTCTCGATCGGCGCCTCGCGCGTGGCGTCGGGGATTACGACGAATTGCCTGCCTCAATGGCGGTAGCCTCTCGTGGCTCCTTCCAACACGGCACGAAAATTGTGCACAGATACGTCCCCGTAACGGGTCACTAAAAAGGGGCGATATCGTTTATCCGCAGCAGGTTGAGTCTCGTAGAACGCCCTTTTCGGGACCTTTTCCACACTTATCCACAGGCTGACGGGAGGAGCATCCCCGTCCTGCCCTGAGCCTAGCCGCAATCCTGCCTCGGGACGGTATCGGCAACCCCGAGCGGGGGTGAGTCTTCATTCCGCGGCATCGGGCTCGAGCCCCTTCGCGATCGCCTCCCCACCTCGTGGGCCGGGAACGACCGAACCGGCCGCGGACCAAACATCGCCGGACCCGTTCGTCCTCGGGTCGGATCAGGATGTCCAGGGACAAGACACTCAACGACATCGGAAAACGCCTGCACGCCGCTCGCGGCGAGCTCGATCAGCGCGCTCTCGCGAGCCTCGCCCACGTGAGCCAGCAGGCCGTCAGCAACTACGAGCGCGGCAACCTGCCCGCGTCGTGGAGCTTCCTGCGCCGCCTGAACGAGGAGCTGGGCCTGAACCTGAACTGGCTCTTCTCGGGACACGGCTCCAGGGAGCTCGGGTCGGGCGGCCTCTGTGCGGCCCTCGCCGACAACCGTTCCGCGGAGTGGCCGCGTGAGTTCGTGGCGCAGGTCGCTTTCCACAGCGCGTCCCCACTCGAGGTGCCGCTGAGCCTGTATTTCCTGTACCTCGCGACCGAGCCCGCCGACGCCAAGGCCCGCTTGATGGCGGACGTCCAGGCCGTCGTGGAGGCGGCCCGCCAGAGCCTCGAGTCGTCGGAAGGCGGCGCCGATCCAGGCCTTCTCGAGGTCCTCGGCGCCCTCGCCGGCGATGACCGGCGGCTGGCGGTGGAGGCTTTGATCGCGGCTGGAGAGAGCATGGAGCGAGGCAGGGCCGCGGCCGGCGCCAGGCGCGCCTATCTGGCCGCTCTGGGAATCGCGCGACTCCAGCGCTGGCCGGGCGAAGAGGTCGAAGCCGCGCGGCGCGTGGGGCGCACCTACCGCAAGGAGGGCCGCTGGGACGAGGCGGAGCGGTTCTTCGAGCTCGCCCTGTCCAGCGTGTCCGGTGCGGAGTCCCACGGCGTCGAGCCGGGCGGCAAGGCCGGGGTTCCACCCGCCACTGCGGCCCGGGCGTTCCTCGGAGCGGGGCACGCGGCCCGGCAGTCCGGCAACGTCGTGGCGGCGCGCGATCGATACCGGCGCGCCCTCGAGTGGGCGCTTCGAACCGACGAGCTGGCGCTCGGCGCCGAGGTGCACCTGGAGCTGGCTTGCCTTGCCCACCGCGATCGCGACTGGCGCGCGGCACTCGACCACGCGGCGTCCGGTCTCCTCCTGGCCGAGCAGGCCGGCGAGCGGCGGCTCGCCGTCAACCTGCACGTCGTCGAGGCGCTCGTCCTGCGAGAGCGGGGCGATCTCGAAGCCGCGGAGTCCGCCCTCCGCGCGCTGGCGGGGCAGGCCGAGGCCGAACGCGACCTGGCCGCGCTGTCCCTGGTGTCGAGCCACCTGGCGGAGCTGCTCCTGGACCTGGGACGCCCCGACGAGGCCGAGCGCACGCTCGCGCGCACGGCGGCCGCGGCCCGAGCCCAGGGCGAGCCCAGAGGGCAGGCGCTCCGAAAGCTCCTGAGCGCGCGCGTGGCGGCCGCGAGAGCCGACGGCCGCGCCGCGCACGCGCGATTGCTCGAGGCCCTGCGCTTCACCCGCCAGGAGGGTCTCGAGCGTGAGTTCGAGCAGGCGCTGGCCGCGCTCGAAGCTTCCGGCCCTCCGCTGGAGACGCGCGCCTCTCGCGCGAGCTAGGCCCGCCCGGCCCCGACGTCCTTTCCAGAAGGCCCACACGAGTTTCCCGGCGGCCGGCGTTCCTGCACGCGGCGCTGTGGCCGGGTGGGCGGCGGCCCCGCACGTTCCGCTACGAGTAGCCCTTCGGCTCTGCTCAGGCCCGAGGCAAGCGGTCCACGCGCCGGATCCAGTCCGTGAGGCGGGGGTGGCCGTCGCCCAGCGGCTGGTGGTCCACGAGGATCTTGTGGAAGAGCTCCGTGTCGTTCTCGGCGCGCAGCCGCTCCGCGCCCCCGAGCGCGTACTTGAGGAACGGGAAGGCGGCCACGTCGGCCGCCGAGAAGACGTCGCCCATCAGGAAGTCTCGCCCCGTGAGCAGGCCCTCGAAGAGATCGAGGGCCTCCTTCATCTCGCGGCTCCAGGCCGCGATCTGCGCGCGATCCGGGTCGGTCTTGCCCAGCTCCGCCTCCATCGCGTTGGGCGGCCGCTTCCAGACGCGGTTGAACCAGTCGATGAAGATCAGCGTCTCCGCCCGGCGGGCCGGGTCGCGCGGGTAGAGAGGCGGCTCCGGGCAGCGCTCCTCGAGATAGCGCACGATCTGCATCGAGTCGTGAACCACCCGGCCCTCGTCCTCGATCACGGGTACGAGGTCCTGGCCGCTCACCCGGCGCACCTCGCTGCGGTCGGCGGGGTCGACGAGCACGTGCTCGACGGGAAGACGCTTGTGGGCGAGTGCCAAGCGGACGCGCTCGGCGTTCGTCGAGAGGGGGAAGCCGTAGAGTCGGATCATCGACGGACTCGCGGCCGTCCGGAGGGGATCGGAACGCCGGCGGACGAGTGCCGCGGCGTGGAGGTCGTCAGGCGGCGGCGACCGCTCCGCGGACGACCAGGCGGTTCAAGGCGTCCAGCACGGCCAGGACCGCGCCCTGGTTGGGGTCCTCTTCGATGAGCGCGCTCCCGACCAGTGTCCGATGCCGGCCCTCGCGACCCACGTTGCGCAGGCAGGCGAGGGCGATCTGGCCCACCGGGGTGTCCAGGATCTGGAAGTGCTCCAGGGAGAGGCCGATGTTGCGCTCCAGGAAGGACTCGAGCGCGTCGCAGGCGGCTCGGGCTGCCAGCCGCGGGCGGCTGCGCGCGGTGGACGTGTCCACGGCGATTCCCGAGAAGGTCTCGCCGCCCCACTCGAGGAAGACTTCCGCCTTCACCTTGAACGGCGCCTCGTTCGTGAAGGCGACCTCCAGGAAGCGCACGCGCGCCGGGCTGCGGGCCAAACGCGGCGTGTCCGACCAGTTGGGCTGCTTGCCCCCGTTGTCCATCCGCACTTGAGCCACCGAGATCACGCGGTGGTCGACGTCGATGCCCAGCGCAGCCTTGAGCAGGCTCTCCACGTTCCGCACGGTGGCTTTGGGGTTGATGTTGTCGGGGGCGACAAGGTGGACCTCGGTGATCGCACCGTGGCTGTCGCAGGCCACCTTGGCGGCCCGGACGTCTGGAAGGGTAAGGAGCAGGCTTTCGATCTTCTCGGGAGTCACGGTCGGCTGTCGGGAGGCCCGGAAGGGACAGGCGAAGGCGGCAATGTAGCGTTCACACCTGCCCCCGTCACGAAGAATCTTTTTCGGGCGAGAGGGAAGCGGGCGGCCGCGGGCTCAGACCCTCCGCGCCACCTTGAGGCGAACCTTGTTCCGGAGCAGCCGCTTGCGTTCCTCGTCGCCCGGGATCGTGCTCTGCAGGAGCGAGCTGGCGGAGTGCACCAACTCGGCCAGCTGCGCCTCCTCCACGTCCAGCTCCTCGGCGGTCTCGGCCTCGGGGGCCAGCACCGTCACCACGTCGTCCTTCACGTGCAGCAGACCCTCGTGCACGGCGAAGTACTTGTAGGTCCCGCCGATCCGCGCCCGGAACTCCCCGATCCCGAGCTGCGCGATCATGGGCGTGTGGCGCGGAAGGATCCCCACTTCGCCGTCCCACAGGGTGGCCACGACGGAGTCCACCGCCTCGTCGAAGACCACCCGCTCGGGTGTGACGATTCTAAGCGTCAGCCTGGCGTCAGGCATCGTTCCTTCCGATCAAGGTTCTCCTGCCAGCGTACGATGTATGAGAACGCGCCGTACGGGAACGCGGCAGGCGCTACGCCCCGCGGAGCTTCTTCGCGTTCTCCACCGCCTCCTCGATCGGCCCGCACATGAAGAACGCCTGCTCGGGCAGCTCGTCGTGCTTCCCCTCGACGAGCTCCTTGAAGGAGCGGATCGTGTCCTCGAGCTTGACGAACGTGCCCGCCCGGCCGGTGAAGGCCTCGGCCACGAAGAAGGGCTGCGACAGGAAGCGCTGGATGCGCCGCGCGCGGGACACGAGGGCCTTGTCCTCCTCCGAGAGCTCGTCCACTCCCAGGATCGCGATGATGTCCTGCAAGTCGCGGTAGCGCTGGAGGATACGCTGCACCTCGCGCGCCACGCCGTAGTGCTCCTCGCCCAGGTACTGGGGATCCATGATGCGGCTGGTCGAGTCCAGGGGGTCGACCGCCGGGTAGATCCCGATCTCGGCGATCTGGCGCGAGAGCACCGTGGTCGAGTCCAGATGCGTGAAGGCCGTGGCCGGGGCGGGGTCGGTCAGGTCGTCGGCCGGCACGTAAATGGCCTGCACGGAGGTGATCGCGCCGCGCTTGGTGGACGTGATCCGCTCCTGCAGCTCTCCCATCTCCGTCGAGAGCGTGGGCTGGTAGCCGACGGCCGAGGGCATGCGGCCCAGCAGCGCCGAGACCTCGGAGCCCGCCTGGGTGAAGCGGAAGATGTTGTCGATGAAGTAGAGCACGTCGGTGCCGGTCTCGTCGCGGAACCACTCGGCCATGGTGAGGCCCGCAAGGCCCACGCGCAGGCGCGCCCCGGGCGGCTCGTTCATCTGGCCGTAGCAGAGCACGCACTTCTCGAGCACGCCCGACTCCTTCATCTCGATCCAGAGGTCGTTCCCTTCGCGGGTGCGCTCGCCGATGCCGGAGAACACCGAGAAGCCGCCATGGTGCACGGCGATGTTGTGGATCAGCTCCTGGATGATGACGGTCTTGCCGACGCCCGCGCCGCCGAAGAGGCCCGTCTTGCCGCCGCGCACGTAGGGGGCCAGCAGGTCCACGACCTTGATGCCGGTGACGAAGATCTCGGTCTTGGGCTCGAGCTCGGGAAACAGGGGCGGCTCGCGGTGGATGGGCCGGCGCTCCTCGGTCTGGACCGGGCCCAGCTCGTCCACCGGCTCGCCCAGCACGTTGAAGATGCGGCCCAGCGTGGCCTTGCCCACCGGGACGCTGATGGGGCCGCCGGTGTTGACGACCGTCATCCCGCGCATGACGCCGTCCGTGGAGCTCATCGAGACGGCTCTCACCCGGTTGCGCCCCAGGTGCTGCTGGACCTCGGCGGTCAGGTGGATCGGAGGCGAGCCCTCGCCCCCGTCGTGGTCCAGACGGAGGGCGAAATGGATCTCGGGGAGCGCCTCCTCGGTCTCGAACTCCACGTCCATGACGGGACCGATGATCTGCACGACCTTGCCGGTCGTCCAGGTCTCGGCGCCGTCGCGCTTGCCCGTGGTCGCGCGCTCGACCGTGGCGGCGCCGGACCGGCTCTGCTGGGCCATCCCTCCTCCTGTTCCTGGGCTCTTCACGTTTTCAAGGCTTCCGCGCCGCCCAGGAGCTCCGCGATCTCCTGCGTGATCTGGGCCTGGCGCGCTCGGTTGAATCGGCGCTGCAGGTCGTCGAGCAGCTCGCCCGCGTTGTCGGTTGCGTTCTTCATCGCCGTCCGCCGGGCCCCGTGCTCGCTGGCCGCGGTCTCGATCAGGAGAGCGTAGAACATGTACCGCACGTAGTACGGCATGATCTGCTTGAAGATCGCCTCGGGCGAGGGGGTGATGATGTAGAGCGCAGAAGGTCCTTCCTTCTCCCGGACGGGCTGCCCGCCCGGCCGGCTTCCCGCCGGGGTGTCCGCGTTCGGAGTCGCGCCGAACCCGGCGCCGATGGGCAGGATCTGAAGGGTGACAGGGGGCGTGTCCACCGGTGAGTTGTAACGGGAGCCGACCATCCAGATCTGGTCGGTCGCACCCGAGGAGAACTCCTCGATCGCGATTTGCGCCAGCCGGTCCGCCTCGGCGAACGAGGGGCGGTCGGAAAGGTCCGTCCAGACGGTTGCCAGCGGCACGCCCCGGTAGCGCAGCGCCGCGGCGCCGCGGCGGCCGGCGACATGCATCGTGACCTCCAGCCCCTCGCCGAGGAGCTTGTCGCGCAGAGCTTCGGCCATCCTTACGAGATTCGTGTTGAAGGCGCCGGCCAGTCCCCGGTTCGACGTGACCAGGTAGATCGACGCCCGGCGCGGCGCCTCGGGCTGGCGCAGGAGCGGATGCTCGATGAGCGAGGGGTCCACGTCCAGGGCGTAGATCACCCGGTAGAGCATGACCGCGAACGGCCGCAGCGCCACCACCCGCTCCTGCGCGCGCCGCAGCTTGGACGCCGAGACCATCTCCATCGTCTTCGTGATCTGGCGCGTGCTGCGGATCGAGCGGATCCGGCGCTTCAATTGCTGGAACTTGGCCATGCTTCCCCTTGCCTAGTCCGCCGCGGCCGGCTGCGCTTGAGTCGGCGCTTGGGCCGGCTGGAAGACCTTCCCGAACTCAGCGATGGCCGCGTCGAGACCCTGCCCGATCTCGTCGGTCAGCTCCTTCGTGTCGCGGATCTTGCTCAGGAGCTCGGGAAACCGCCCGCGCAGGAAGTCGAGCAGCCCGCGCTCGTAGTTGCGCACCTCCGCCGCCGGGATCACGTCCAGGTGGCCTCGCGTGCCGGCATAGATGACCGCCACTTGCTCCTCGACCGGCATCGGCTGGTACTGCGGCTGCTTCAACAGCTCCACCATGCGCTGCCCGCGCGTGATCTGCTGCAAGGTCGCCTTGTCCAGGTCCGTCCCGAGCTTGGCGAAAGCCTCGAGCGCGCGGTACTGCGCCAGGTCGAGCCGCAAGCCGCCGGCCACCTTGCGCATGGCCTTGATCTGCGCGTTCCCGCCCACGCGCGAGACCGAGATGCCGACGTCGATGGCCGGCCGCACGCCGGCGTAGAACAGGTCGGGCACCAGGTAGATCTGGCCGTCCGTGATCGAGATCACGTTGGTCGGGATGTAGGCCGAGACGTCGCCGGCCTGGGTCTCGATGATGGGCAGCGCGGTGAGCGACCCGCCGCCGTGGGCGTCGGAGAGCTTGGCGGCGCGCTCCAGCAGCCGCGAGTGCAGGTAGAAGACGTCGCCGGGGTAGGCTTCACGGCCTGGCGGGCGCCGCAGCAGCAGCGAGAGCTGGCGGTAGGACGCGGCCTGCTTCGAGAGGTCGTCGTAGATACAGAGCGTGTGGCGCTTCTTCTCGTACATGAAGTGCTCGGCCATGGCGCAGCCCGCGTAGGGCGCGATGTACTGCATGGGCGCGGGATCGGCGGCGGTCGCGGCGACCACGATCGTGTAGTCCATGGCGTTCACGCTGCGCAGCTTCTCGACCACGGCCGCCACGGTCGAGGCCTTCTGCCCGATGGCCACGTAGACGCAGATCACGTCCCCGCCGCGCTGATTGATGATCGTGTCGATCGCGATCGCCGACTTCCCCGTCCCGCGATCGCCGATGATGAGCTCGCGCTGGCCGCGTCCGATGGGGATCATCGAGTCGATGGCCTTGACGCCCGTCTGCAGGGGCTCTTTCACGGGCTGGCGGTGCACGATGCCGGGAGCCAGGAACTCGAGCGGCCGGGAGGCGTCGGCCTGGACGGGGCCGCGGCCATCGATGGGCTGGCCGAGCGAGTTGACCACGCGACCGAGCAGCGCGTCGCCCGCCGGCACCTGGACCACCCGGCCCGTGCGGCGCACCGGATCGCCTTCCTTGATCTCGACGTCCTCGCCCAGGATGACGGCGCCGATGTTGTCCTCCTCAAGGTTCAGCGCCAGCCCGTAGATATCGTGGCCGAAGTCCAGCATCTCGCCGGACAGCGTGCGGGCGAGACCGTACACGCGGGCGATGCCGTCGCCCACCTCCAGGACGCTGCCCACCTCCTCGACGTCCAGCTCGGCGTCGTAGCGCGCGATCTCGCGCTTGAGAATGGCCGTGATCTCGTCGGGACGGATGCTCATGCAACCTCGCGAAAGTGAAGGAAGGTGCGGCTCAGGCGCCCGGCGCCTGCGCGGGCATGGCGCGCGCGGCCTCCAGCATGCGGGCCCGCAGGTCCTCCAGGCGCGCCCGCACGCTGCCGTCGATCCGCGTGTCGCCGAGCTGGACCACCATGCCGCCCTTGAGCGCGGGGTCCACGCGTTCGTGGAGCACGATCCGGCGTCCCGTGGCGCGCGCGAAGGTCTCGCGCACGCGCTCGCGCAACGGCTCGTCGAGCGGAATCGCCGAGGCCACCTCGAGTAGTTGCTCGTTGCGGAGCTCGCTGACCCGGGCCGCGAAGGCTTGCAGGATCTCGGGAAAGAGCTCCTGCCGGTCGCGCTCGATCACGAGCTCGAGGAAGCGCAGCGTCTCTTCCGAGAGCCGGTCCCGCAGCGCCGCGCGCAGCGCCGCGCCCTTCTTCGAAGCCTCGATGCGGGGCGACGTCAGGAAGGCCCGCAGCCGCGGGATCTCGCGCAGCTCCGTACGCAGGACCTCGACCTCGCCCGCGATCCGGTCGAGAGCGTCCTTCTCGAGCGCGACCTCGAGCAGCGTCTCGGCGTAGATCCGCGCGGCGGCCGTGGCGCCGGCCATCAGGGACGCCCGCGGGCCGCTTGAGGCGCGGCCTCGACCTCGCGCAGGTACTCCTCGACGAGGCGCCGGTGGCGCGCCCCGTCCAGCTCGGCGTCGATCACCTTGGAGGCGGCGGCGATCGCCAGGTCCACCGCCTGCTCCTTGATCTCGGTGAGGGCCTTCAGGCGCTCCAGGTCGATCTCATGACCCGCGCGCGTCACGACGGCCTCGGCCTCGGTTCGGGCGCGGGCCAGCATCTCCTCGCGCAGTCGCTCGGCCGCCGACTTCCCCTCGGCCAGGATGCGCGCGCCCTCGGCCCGGGCTTCCGCGAGCTGCCGGCGGTACTGCTGCAGCAGCTCTTCGGCCTCGGCCCGGGCCTGCTCGGCGTCGTCGATCAGCTTCTTGATGCCGCGCTCCCGGGCCTCCATCGCGTCGAGGATCGGCTTCCAGGCGTAGCGGCGCAGCACGAACAGCACCACCAGGAAGGTGAGGATCGTCCAGAACGCCAGCCCGAGGTTGGGCGTCAGCAGATCCATCGGATCAGCCGGCGGACTTCGTGAACAGCAGGAAGCAGATGACGATCGCGAACAGTCCCAGTCCTTCGATCAACGCCGCCGCGATGATCATGTTCGTGCGGATCTCACCCACGGCCTCGGGCTGCCGCGCGATGCCCTCGTTCGCGGGTCCCGCCAGCAGGCCGATGCCCAGGCCCGCCCCGATGACCGCCAGTCCGGCGCCGATGCCGGCGCCCAGCCAAGCCAGTCCGACCTCCATCGTGCCTCCTCGTTGAGTTCCTTCGTGGTCCCGCGTGCGATCCGTCCGTCGAACGCCGGCCGTTCCCGCCGCGCCCGCCCGCATCACGGATCGGGCCGGGACGGCATTCGTGCGTCGCCCTAGTGGTGCTCCTGCACCGCCATCCCGATGAACAGCGCCGTCAGCAGCGTGAAGATGAAGGCCTGCAGGAGCGCGATGAAGATCTCGAGCAGGTAGACCGCGGCCGAGAAGCCGACCGAGACGGGGGCCACGGCGTACGACTTGAACAGGAAGATCATTCCGATCAGCGCGAAGATGAGCAGGTGCCCGGCCGTCATGTTGGCCGCGAGACGAACGGTGAGCGCGACGATGCGCGAGATGTGGCTGATGGCCTCGATCACGAAGATGAGCCCCACGAGCACGAGTCCCAGCAGCTTGCCCACGATGCTCTTCGAATCCATCTGGATGGGCAGGAACTGGCGGACGTAGCCCCGCACGCCGAGGTGTTTCAGGCTGGACCCCTCGGCCACGACCATCGTGAGAAGCGCCAGCGCCCCGGTCACCATCCAGTTGCTGGTGGCGGTCGCGCCGAAGGGCAGCAGGCCCAACAGGTTCGCGAAGAGAATGAAGAAGAAGAGCGTGAGCAGGTAGGGAACGAAGGGGCCGGCCTTCTCTTTTCCGATGTTGGCCACGGCCACCTGGTCGCGAACGTAGACGACCAGCGCCTCCATGAAGTTGTGGAGCCCGCGGCGCACCGTCGCTCGCGAGCGCGCCATGGGGATGAAGATCGCGAGCATCAAGGCTCCCGCCAGCCACACGAAGACGACGTGTTTCGTGATCGAAAGGTCGAAGGGACCGACGTGGAACGCCGGCAGGTGGATCTCGCCGAAGGGCGTGAAGTCGAGCGTGCGCGAGTCGGTCAGGTGGTGACCGATGTACTCCTGGATGTCGAACTCGCCGCCGTGTTCCTCGTGTCCCGCCGCCGCCGTGCCGTGCTGCTCCTCCTGTGCGAGCGCGGCGCGCGGGACGAGCAGCGCGACTCCCGCGCAGAGAGCCAGGGCGCTCAGGAACCGGGATGCATCGCGGACCCAGCGGCTCATGCGGAACGGATCTCTCGCGTCGTTCGCCCCGTGCCCCCACCGGCGGCGCCGGTTCGGGCGAGGAAGGCGACCTCGACCACGGCGAAGATGAAGTGAAACCCGACCAGCGCGACCAGCCCGCTGGCCAGGTGTGCGGGAGCCAGTGCGTGGAGGGCCAGTCCGAACACGGCGACCAGCGCGACCCGACCCAGGAACAACCCCAGCAACAGCCCTACGAACGAGCGCGCCGGCAGGCGCCGGCCCCGGGCGAGCAGGCCGAACCCGCCGATCGAGGAGCCCGCCGCCACCGCCAGGCCGGCGAGGTACGCCGGCAGGTCTCCCGGAGCGCCCAGGCGACCCGAGGCGAACGCGATGGCTCCGAGGACCGCGCCAGCCCCGGCGATGGCGACCACCACCGCCGTGTAGCGCGCGGACGGACGGCTCAGGGGGCGCCGCCGCTGCGCGAGTCCGCGATGAGCGAGCGGTAGAGGTGGAGGAACCCCCCCACGCCCCCGATCGCCGCCCCGAGGATCGTGAGGAACGGCAGCGTGTGGAGCCGGCCGTCGAGCCAGTACCCTACCCCCGTGAACACCAGCAGGACGGCTGCGAACTGGAAGCCCTGCGTGAGGTACGAGCCCAGCGCGGCGCGCGAGGAGGCATCCCCGTCGGCGCGAGACCCGCGCTGGCCGGGCGGGTCGGACTTCCCCGCTGAGCGCATGGAAACCGGCCCCGGAAAAGAGCGGTCAATCTAGGCTTCGAGAGGAAAATATCAAGCGCGCGAGGACTCTTCGGCAGGCAGCGCGGCGGGGGTGGTAACGACAAGCGAGCCTTTGACCTGGGCCACCTGCCGGTCGCCACAGAGAACGCTCACGACACCTACGCAGACGTTGCGCCTGCGCTTGATCGTCCCGACGTAGGTGAGGACCCTGTCGCCTGGCACGACGGGACCGCGGAACTCCGCCTCGACCCGCACGAGCCGCGGGTCTCCGCGGAGCTCGTTCTCCCAGGCCCAGATCGCAATGGTCTGGCCCGCGCCTTCGATGAGCAGGCTGCCGGGGAAGATGGGATCCCCGGGGAAGTGGAGGGGAAAGACCCAGTTCTCCGTGAGGTCGGTCTCGCAGACGATCCGGTCGCCGGACACCTCGCGCACCCGGTCGATCTGCAGCATCTGCCCGACCGGCAGGAAGATGTTCGGGTACTCCGAGATGTGGCGCATCTCCGTCTCCTCCGAAGACGGTCCCGCCCCGAGCCGTCCCTGAATCCGGGGGAATTATAGCGGGACTCCGGGCCGGATGGCGATTGTTTCTGATCGGCCTGGCGGTGTTGCCGCACTCTGCGATTCCGGAGATACGGAACGAGACGGCGAATGGACGTCGGGGACGCATTGACCCTGTCGGGCACGGGCGGTAACGATAGGGCATGCGCGCCGGAAGGGCCCCGATGGCTGAGCCGCTCCTGCAGATCGATCCCCGCCGCGAGGACGAGAAGATCCTGCTCACCCTGCGGGTGAACGGCGAGGATCTTCCAGTCGCTTTCGCCACCCACGAGACCCTGCTCGAGGTCCTGCGCGAGGACCTGCGCCTGACGGGGACCAAGCACGGCTGCGAGCTGGGGGAGTGCGGGACCTGCACGGTGCTCATGGACGGCCGCCCCGTGCTGTCCTGCCTGGCGCTCGCGCTGGAAGCGGCGGGTCACGAGGTCACGACCGTCGAGGGGCTGGCGGAGGGATCGCGCCTGCATCCCCTCCAGGAGGCCTTCGCCGAGCTGGGAGCGGCGCAGTGCGGCTACTGCACGCCCGGCATCCTGCTGGCGGCCAAGGCCCTGCTGGATTCGGAGCCGAGTCCGTCGCGGGAGCGGATCGTGGCGGCCCTGGCCGGAAACCTCTGCCGCTGCACGGGCTACCTCAAGATCTACGAGGCCGTCGAGCTCGCCGCGGAGCGGATGCGGGGCGTGGCTGCATGACGCGGGTCGTCGGCACCTCTCGGCCCAAGGTCGACGCGCACGCCAAGGTCACCGGCCAGACGCTCTTCGCCGACGACCTGTTCCTCCCCCGGATGCTGCACTGCAAGATCCTGCGCGCCACGCACCCCCACGCCCGCATCCTCTCCATCGACGCGAGCCGGGCCATGAGCCTGCCCGGCGTCAAGGCGGTGATCACCGGCAAGGACGTTCCGATCCGCTTCGGGATCCTGCCCGTCTCCCAGGACGAGGAGGCGCTCTGCGTCGAGAAGGTGCGTTTCGTGGGGGACCCGGTGGTGGCCGTGGCGGCCGTCGAGGAGGAGATCGCCGAGGCGGCGCTGGACCTGATCGACGTCGTCTACGAGCCGCTCAGGCCCGTGGGCTCGATCGAGGCCGCGCTCGGGATCGAGCAGGACGGTCACGGCCACGGCGGCCACGTGCTGGACGCGGCCGCCCCGCGGCGTCCCATTCACGACTATGGCGACGGCGTCCGGTTGGCGGCCGTGGCGGGAGGCGACGGCGCGGGAGGCGACGGCGTCCGGTTGGCGGCTGTGGCGGGAGGCGATGGCGCGGACGGCGACGGCGCGGGATCGGGCCACCCCGACATCCACAAGCTGATCGCGCTCGAGTTCGGCGACGTCGAGGCGGGCTTCGCCGAGGCCGACGGCGTGCGCGAGGACGTCTTCTTCTACCAGGGCAGCACGCACCTGCCGATGGAGCAGCACGCGGCACTCGCGCAGGCGACCCCCGACGGCAAGCTGACGGTCTGGACCTCCTCTCAGACGCCCCACTACGTCCACCGCGCGCTGGCCAGGGTCCTGGAGATGCCGCCCGCGCGGATCCGGGTGTTCGCGACCCCGAACGGCGGCGGGTTCGGCGGCAAGAGCGATCCCTTCTCTCACGAGATCGTGGTGGCGAAGCTGGCGCTGCTGACGGGCCGGCCGGTCAAGATCTGCCTGACGCGCCAGGAGGTCTTCTACTGCCACCGCGGCCGGCATCCCGTTCTGATGTGGGTCAAGACGGGCTACCGGAAGGACGGGGGGATCACGGGCATGCACTTCCGCTCGTGGCTGGACGGCGGCGCCTACGGGAGCTACGGCGTGGCCTCGGCCTACTACACGGGCGCGCTCCAGACCGTCACCTATCACGTCCCCCGATACAAGTTCGAGGGCGTGCGCGTCTTCACGAACAAGCCGCCATGCGGCCCCAAGCGCGGACACGGCACGCCGCAGCCGCGCTACGCTCTCGAGGTCCAGCTCGACAAGATCGCCGAGGAGCTGGGGCTCGATCCGGCCGAGATGCGGCTCCGCCACCTGGTGCCGGCCAACTCGACGACCGCCAACTGGCTGCGCGTCGGCTCGATGGGGTTGGGGGAGTGCATCCGCAAGGTCGTGGAGGCGTCGGGGTGGAAGGCCAGGTTCCGGAAGCTGCCCCACGGCAAGGGGATCGGGCTCGCATGCAGCTCCTATCTGACCGGCGCCGGGCTGCCCATCTACTGGAACGCGATGCCGCACTCCGGCGTGATCGTGAAGCTCGACCGGGGCGGCGGCGTGGCGGTCCTCTGCGGCTCGGTGGACATCGGCCAGGGCTCGGACTCGGTGCTGGCCTACGTCGTGGCCGAGGTGCTGGGGATCGACCCCTTCGACATCCGCGTGCACACCGGAGACACCGACCTCACCCCCATCGACCTCGGGAGCTACTCGAGCCGGGTCACGCTCATGACCGGCAAGGCCGCGCTGCAGGCGGCCGAGCGCGCGCGGGAGATCGTGGCGACGAGCGCCGCGAAGAAGCTCGAGGCGCCCGTGGAGCGGATCGTCTTCGCGGAGGGCCGCGTCTTCGACGCCCAGGACCCGGACCGCGGGCTCGCCTTCGACGAGGCCGTGCGCCTGGCCGAGGCCGAGAACGGGACGATCGCCTGCACAGGCTCCTACACGCCGCCCCGCGGGGCGGGACGCTATCGCGGAGCCGGAGTCGGCCCCTCGCCCGCCTACTCCTACTCGGCGGCCGTGGCCGAGGTGGAGGTGGACACGGAGACCGGGATCGTGACGGTGCCGAAGGTCTGGATCGCCCACGACGTGGGCAAGGCGATCAACCCGCTGATCGCGATCGGACAGGTCGAGGGCAGCGTCTACATGGGGCTCGGCGAGGCGCTCATGGAGGAGATGGACTACCGCGAGAACCGGAACGTGGTCCATCGCCAGCCCTCCATGCTCGAGTACAAGAGCCCCACCACGCACGAGATGTGCGACATCGAGACCTTCCTGATCGAAGACCCCGACCCGAACGGCCCCTTCGGCGCCAAGGAGTGCGGCCAGGGCCCGCTGCTCCCCATCCCGCCCGCGGTGGCCAACGCGGTCTACGACGCCGTGGGCGTGCGCGTGGACGAGGTGCCGCTCTCTCCGTCGCGGGTGCTCAAGGCCTTGAAGAGCGGCGAGAAGCGCTACGGGCCGGAGCGCGTGCCGGCGATGGCTTGGCCGGAGCCGATCCGGGTGCCGACACCGTGGGAAGGCGGCAACGGCGAGGCGCTGCCGGAAGGCGTGGGCTGGGGCGAGCGCGGTGAGAAAGAAGCGCCGCTCGGCGGCGGAGCGCGCGAGGCGGCCGCCGTGCCGAAACGGGGGCGCCGCCCGCGATGATGCGCCTGCCCCGCTTCCGCTACCTGGCACCCGCCAGCGTCGAGGAGGCCGTCCGGCTCAAGGCCGACGCGGGTCCGGCGGCCATGTACGTCGCCGGAGGCACCGACCTCTATCCGAACATGAAGCGGCGCCACCAGACGCCCGCGGTCGTGATCGCGCTCCGTGGACTGCGCGAGCTGAAGGGGGTCACCGCCAACGGCGGGGTGACGATCGGCGCCGGAGAGATCCTGAACGATGTCGCGGCCAACCCGCGGATCCGCGCCGGCTATCCCGCGCTCGCGCACGCCGTCGAGAGCATCTCGACGCCGATCCTGCGCAACATGGGCACGCTCGGCGGCAACTGCCTGCTGGACACGCGCTGCACCTACTACAACCAGAACTACGACTGGCGGAAGGCGATCGACTTCTGCATGAAGCGGGACGGCACGATTTGCTGGGTGGCGCCGGCCAGCCCGCGCTGCTGGGCCGTGCAGTCCTCCGACAGCGCGCCGGTGCTGTCGGCGATCGGCGCGCGGGTGACGCTGCGCTCCGCGAAGGGGGAGCGGACGATCCCGGCCGCGGATCTCTACAAGGACGACGGCATCGACTACCTGACCAAGGATCCCGACGAGCTCCTGACCGCGATCCACCTGCCGCCCGCGGGCGCGTGGCGCGCGAGCTACCGGAAGCTTCGCCGGCGGGACGCCTTCGACTTCCCCGTCCTGGGTGTCGCGGCCTGGGCGCGCTTCAATCCCGACGGAACGGTCGCGGACGCGCGGGTCGTGCTGGGCGGGGTCGGGTCGCACCCGATCCCGATCGAGGCGGCCGCCGAGCTCCTCCGCGGGCGTCGTCTCGAGCCGGAGCTGATCCGCGAGGTCGCCGACGCCTGCTTCCGCCCCGCCCGCCCGCTCGACAACACCGACTTCACGCTCTCCTGGCGAAAGGAGATGGTGCGTCCGTTCGTGACGCGCACGCTGGGAGATCTGAGCGCCCGCGCGTGACGCCTGGCTCGGCGTTCTGAAGCCGGGCTGCGGCCGGGCCGGGTTGCCGGTCCGCGCTCCGGGCTCTAGGTTGCGATCATCGACGACGACCGCTTGGACAGGCGAGAAACGTCCGCCGAATCATGGGCCGGACTCGCCTGGGCCGGCGGGTTTTTGCGTCCCTCCTCCTTGAACGCCAGGAAAGCCAAGGACTCCAGAAGATGAAGGAACTGGTCGAGGCCCTCGCGGCGGGGCCCGCCTGCCGGGCGCTCCAGCAGGCGCTCGAGGAGCCTGCCGCGCGGGCCGAGGCGACGAACCTCACGGGGTCGTCCAAGGGCCTGCTCGTCGCGGCTCTCGCCGAGCGCGGGCGCCAGCCCAGGGCGCCCTGGACCACCGTGCTGGCCGTGACCCCCACCACCGAGGCGGCCGACAGCCTGGCCGAGGACCTGCGCGCCTTCCTCGGCGAGAGCGCGGCCTCGGTCTTTCCCTCCTGGGAAGTCCTCCCCTACGAGGATCGCGACCCACACCCGGAGATCGTGGGCGAGCGGCTCGAGTTCCTGGCTCAGCTCGCACGCGGCGAGGTGCGGGTGGGGGTCGTGCCCGCGCGCGCCCTGCAGGAGCTCGTCGTGGGACCGCAGGATCTGGGCGGGATGGTGCTCAAGCTGAGGGTCGGCGATCGCTGGGACCGCGAGCGCCTGCTCGAAGCGCTCGCGCGGCTCGGCTTCGAGCGCGAGGTGATGGTCTCGGAGGTCGGGGAGTTCAGCGCGCGCGGCGGGATCGTGGACCTCTATGGCTTCGGGATGGCCTCGCCCGTGCGGCTCGAGTTCGACGGCGACGAGATCGCGCTCCTGCGCTCCTTCGACGTCGGCACCCAGCGCTCGGTCGAGCCGCTTCAGGAAGCGACGATCCTTCCCGCGCGCGAGCCGCACTCGCCCCGCTCGCCGTCCGCCGCGGGGCCCGGCGCGTCGGGGCCGCGGGCGCGCGCCCGGCTGGTCTCGCTCGCCGCCTATCTCCCGGCGCAGGCGCTCGTCGTTCTCGACGAGCCCGAGCAGATCGAGGTCGCCTGGCAGCGGCACTGGGAGGAGGTGCTCGAGCGCCACCGCGCGATCGTGCGCGAGCGGGAGGAAGAGGCCGAGCTCGACCGGCTGACCGCCGGCGCACCCGGCGGCAGCCTGGACGAGACGCTGGAGCCGGCCTCCGACGCGGCCCGCGAGCTGGCCGATCCCGAGGCGCGCTACGCGGCCCCGGAGCTGCTGGAGACCGCGCTGCAGAACCGGCGCCAGCTGACCCTGCACGCGCTGCACATGGAGGGCTCGGAGCGAACGGTTCGCTTCGCGACGAGAGACCCGGAGCCCATCGGCCGCAACATCGCCCGGCTGCGCGAGGTGCTGGATCAGAATCGGCACTTCGGGCTCGCCTCCACGATCTTCTGCGACAACCTGGGCCAGCTCGAGCGGCTGGACGAGCTGCTGGGTCAGGACGGGGGCCTGGCGCGGCTCGCGGTCGGCACGGTCGCCGCCGGCTTCCGGCTCCTGGACGAGAAGGTCGCGGTCTACACCGATCACGAGGTCTTCGAGCGCCAGCGCCGGATCCCGCGCCGCCGTCGCTACCGGGGGGGCGCTCCGCTCGAGTCGTTCAGCGACATCCATCCCGGCGACTACCTGGTCCACATCGACTACGGCATCGGCCGCTTCCTGGGGATCGAGCGGCTGGACCTCGCGGGCGGGACGATCGAGTGCCTCGCCGTGCAGTACGCCGAGGGCGACAAGCTCTACGTCCCGGTGGACCGGCTGGGGCTGATCGAGAAGTTCACGTCGGAGGACGGCGCCCCGCCGCGCCTCCACCGTCTCGGGGGACCGGGCTGGGAGAAGCAGAAAGCCCGCACCCGGCGCGCGATCGAAGACATGACGGAGGAGCTCCTTGAGCTCTACGCGCGCCGCGAGGTGGACCGGGGCTTCGCCTTCTCGAAGGACATGCCCTGGCAGCATTCCCTCGAGGCCTCGTTCCTCTACGAGGACACGCCCGATCAGGCCGCGGCCACCGAGGCGGTCAAGCTCGACATGGAGTCGCGGCGGCCGATGGACCGACTGCTCTGCGGCGACGTCGGCTACGGCAAGACCGAGATCGCGATCCGGGCCGCCTTCAAGGCCGTCCAGGACGGCAAGCAGGTCGCGATCCTCGTTCCGACCACGATCCTGGCCGCCCAGCACCTCTCCACCTTCCGCGAGCGGCTGGCCGACTTCCCGGTGCGCGTGGAGGCGCTCTCGCGCTTCAGGTCGCCGAAGGAGCAGCGCGCCGTCCTCGACGCGCTCGCCAAAGGCGACGTGGACATCGTGATCGGCACGCACAGGCTGCTCTCGAAAGACGTCGCCTACCGCGACCTGGGTCTCGTCATCGTGGATGAGGAGCAGCGCTTCGGGGTCAAGCACAAGGAGCGGCTGCGCCAGATCCGGACCGTCGTAGACGTGCTCACCATGACGGCCACCCCCATCCCGCGCACGCTCTACTTCTCACTCTCGGGCATCCGCGACATGTCGCTCATCCAGACTCCGCCCCGCGACCGGATCCCGGTCGTCACGACCGTGGCCCACTTCGACGAGGAGCTGATCCGCGAGGCGCTGCGGCGCGAGCTGGACCGCGGGGGACAGGTCTTCTTCATCCACAACCGGGTGGAGACGATCGACGAGGTCGCGCGGCTCGTGCGGCGCCTGGTGCCCGAGGCGCGCATGGAGGTCGCGCACGGCCAGATGCCCGAGGCCGAGCTCGAGCAGGTCATGCTGCGCTTCTACGAGGGACGGGTGGACGTCCTGGTCTCGACCACGATCGTCGAATCGGGGCTCGACGTGCCGCGGGCCAACACGCTGATCGTGAACCGCGCCGACCGCTTCGGCCTGTCGGAGCTCTACCAGCTGCGCGGCCGTGTGGGGCGCTCCCACCGCCGGGCCTACGCTTACCTCCTGACGCCGCCCCGCGCGCACATGACGGAGGAGGCCGAGAAGCGCCTGCGCGTGCTGGAGGAGTACGGCGAGCTCGGCGCCGGCTACCAGATCGCGCTCAAGGATCTGGAGATCCGCGGCGCCGGCAACCTGCTCGGGCGTGAGCAGTCGGGCTTCATCCAGACGGTGGGGCTCGAGACCTACCTCAAGCTCCTGGAGGAGACGGTGCGCAGGCTCCGCGGCCAGGAGGCCGCCGCCCGGGCCGAGACCGAGGTTTCCTTCGAGGGCCCGGCCTACCTGCCCGACAGCTATATTCCCGACTCTCGCCAGAAGCTGAACCTCTACCGACGCGCTTCGCGCCTCGATACGCCCGCCGAGGTCGGTGACTTCACGGCCGAGCTGGTGGACCGCTACGGTCCGCTGCCGGTCGAGGCCGTGAACCTGCTCTCCTCTCTCGAGCTCAAGCTGCTCGGTTCGGCGGCCGGCGTGCGGCGCATCCGGGTGACACCGCGGGCCGGGTCGGTGGAACTGGAGTGGCCGGACAGGGTAGTGCCGCCATTTGGCCTCCTGGAGAGCCCGAGCCTCCCGGAGAGTTGCCGCCTGGACGTCCTCTCCCAGCGTCCCTTCCGCCTGCGCGTCGTGGCCGGTTCGCCCGGAGCCGCCCTCGAGGCCGCGCGCGCGATTCTCGCGGCCGCGGCGGCGGCCCGCCCCGCGGCACAAAGGACGGGACCGGAGAGCGGGAATGAGAGCGCTGGCGAGGCGACGCGGGGAACGGGGGATGGAGACGGGGGCGCGGCGGAGCCGGGCGTTCGGACAGCGATCCCGGCCCGGGCCACAGGTTGATCGGCTGGACCTACCTTTCTTCCAGGAGACGCTGACTTGCAGATGCAACGGGAACATCGAGGGGGCGTGAGCACGGGCGCGTCGCGCCCGCGGATCGCCGGCCTCCTGCTGACGATCGCGTGCGTAGCCGCCGCGGGCTGCAACAAGGCGGCGGACCCCAAGAGCGCCGCCGCGAAGCCGGTGGCCCTGGTCGGCACGGACACGGTGACCGTGGGCGACGTGGCGACCTACATGGGTGCCGCGAACCTGAACCGCACACTCGCGGCCCGCGACTCGGCGGTCGAGGACCTGATCGCCGTGCAGCTCGTGAAGCTCGCCGCCAAGGACGAGCCGCTCACCCCCGAGCAGGAGGCCCAGAAGAAGGACTGGGAGTCCCAGCTTCGACTGAGCCAGTTCCGCGACTCGGTCATCGCCAAGTCGGTGACCGTGCCCGACAGCGTGGTCCAGGCCTACTACGACCAGCGCGTGAGCGAAGAGATCAAGGCACGGCACGTGCTGATCCCCCTCGGCGCTTCGCCGACTGCGGAGGAGAAGGAGGCCGCGCACGCCAGGGCCGAGGAGGTGCTCAAGAAGGCGCGCGCCGGTGACGACTTCGAGAAGCTCTCGCGGGAATACTCCGAGCCCAAGACGGCCGAGGCCGGCGGCGACCTGGGGTGGTTCGGAAAGGGGGACATGGTGCCCGCCTTCGAGCGGGCGGCCTTCGCGCTCAAGCCCGGCGAGATCTCCGACGTGGTGGAGACCCGCTTCGGCTACCACGTGATCAAAGTCGAGGATCGGCGGCGCAAGACGCTGGAGGAGGCGAAGCCCGACATCGTCAGGGCCCTGGAGGGACCGCTGAAGCGGCAGGCCGAGGAGCGGTACCTCGAGAACATGATGGCCGAGTCGGGCCTCCAGTTCTACGAGGCCAACGTGGACACGATGGTGGCGATCTTCGACCAGGACAGCGTGGGCGTCCTTCCGCCGTCGCGGGAAGGCCTGCCGATCGCGAAGTGGAACGAGGGCCAGCTCACGGTCGGCGACATCGTCGCGCTCTATCACGGTCTCCCGAAGGAGAACCAGGCGGCGGTCAAGGCGCTGGATCGCGACCGGATGCTCAAGGCCCTGACGCCGCTCGTGCGCAACCGGATGCTGCTGTCGCGGGCCGAGGCCACGGACCTGAAGCTGGACCCCGATCGCCAGAAGATGCTCGACGAGCGGCTCGAGAGCGTGAAGGTCACGGAGATGCTGCGCCAGCAGGTCAAGAAGGACGCGGTGGTCACCGACTCCACCATCCGCACGGCCTGGGGGAAGGACTCGACCCTCTATGCCGGAAAGACCCTGGCCGAGGCCGAGCCCGAGATCCGCGAGGCGATGATGGGCAAGACGATGCAGCGTGTGAACTCGCCCGCCGGCCAGCGTGAGCTCGTGCACGAGATCGCGAAGGGGATGGAGGGCAAGGTGGAGGTCCGGCGCTTCCCGGAGAACTACGAGCTGGTCCTGGCCCAGCTCGCCCCGGCGGACTCCGCCAGGGCGGCGGCCACGGCCGAGGCCGCGGCGCGGGCCGGGACGGGGGCGCAACCTGCGCCGGGGGCGCAGCCCGCCGGCGTGCGACCGGGCGTCCCGAACGGGGCTCCGGCCGGGCCGGCAACTTCCGGCGCTTCGCCACCGTCGGCGCCGCCGCGGCCCGCGGGCGCCGATTCGGCGCCGCCCGCCGGCGAATCCAACTGAGGCAGGTCCAGGACCCGTGACGACGCGGCGTACACGCCCGGCTCTGCTCGGCGGGATCGTCCTCGCGGCTCTGGCCGTCGGGGGGATGGTCCGCCCGAGTGCGGCGCAGACCGTGGCCTCCGAGCGCGTGGTGGCCGTGGTCGGCGACGACGCGATCCTCTTGTCCGAGCTCGAGGAGCAGACCGTGCTCACGGCCGCGCAGGCCGGGGTCGACGAGAACGACACCGCTGCCCTCGCCAGGCTGCGGCGGGACGTCCTGCAGCAGATGGTCGCCGACCTCATCGTGGTCGAGGCGGCGCGGGCCGACGATTCGATCGACGTCTCCTCGAACAGCGTGAACGAGGCCGTCGAGAGCGAGCTGAACGAGATCCGGGGGCGGTTCCCGTCGCCCGATGAGTTCGAGCGCGAGATCTCGCGCAGCCAGTGGCGTACGGTCGACAACTACAAGAAGAACTTGCGGCGCATCAAGGAGCGCGAATTGCTGGCGCAGGCGTTCCTGCAGAAGAACGCGGCCCGCATCCCGGCCCCGTCCGTGACCGACGAGGAGGTGCGGCGCTACTTCGACGAGAACCGGCAGCGCTTCGGGGACAAGCCGCCGACCGTGAAGATCCGCGAGCTGAACCTGATCGTGCGTCCCACCGGCCCGGAGCACGACCGCGCCCAGGCCCTGGCCGACAGCTTGATGGCGGAGGTCCGGGGCGGCGCCTCCTTCACGGAGATCGCCAAGACCTACTCCGACGACAAGGGATCGGCGGCCAAGGGGGGCGACCTGGGCTACTTCAAGCGGGGCGTCATGGTGGGGCCCTTCGAGGAGGCCGTCTTCGGGATCGACTCGATCGGGGGCCTGGCGGGCCCCGTAGAGACCGACTTCGGATTCCACATCATTCGCCTCGAGGACCGGCAGGGGGAGGAGATCCGCGCCCGCCACATCCTGATCACGCCCGAGGTCTCGGACGCCGACCGCGCGGCCGCCCGCGCCCTGGGGGATGCGCTCGTGGACAGCATCGCCGCCGGTGCCGACTTCGACAGCCTGGCGGCCCGCCACGCGACGGGCACCCGTCTGGAGCCGGTGGAAGGTCCGCTGAACCAGCTGCCGCCCGACTGGCAGGAAGCCCTGAAGCCGCTGGCGGTCGGCGGCACGACCGGGCTCCTCACCACACCGGCGGGGTTCGCGATCGTCCGGCTCGAGGACCGGTCGGCCAGCGAGCCTTACACCTTCGCCGAGCTCGAGCCGCGCATCCGCTCGCAGCTCTCGCAGGCCGAAGGGCAGAAAGCCTTCATCGAGGGGCTGAGGAAGACCGTCTACGTGGACGTGCGCCTGCCCGAGGCAGGAGCGGCGGCGAAGCCGGCCACGACCCCGGAAGCTCCCGCGCCTTCGGGAGCCGAGCCCGAGATGGGAGCGCTCGCCGCGCCAGAGCCCTCCGCGCTGCCGGGTCCGGCGCCCGAGCCGAACGCGGTCCCGGCGATCGGGGAGCAGGCCGTCCCGACCGACTCGATGCCCGGCCTGAGAGGGGTCCGGCCGCCTCCCCCGGCCGCGGTGCCCGGCGTCGGCGTGGCCCCGCCGTCGCTCGCGGACTCGCTGCCCGGTCGCAGCGGCGCCGCGCCCACCCCCGCGCATCCCTGAGGCCGGGGCCGCGCGCCCCCGACGCGCCCGCCGCCCGCACGATGCCGACCATCTACATCACGATGGGGGACCCGCGGGGCATCGGCCCCGAAGTCGCCTTGAAGGCCCTCGCCGAGGACCGGGGTCCGGAGCGAATCCGTCTCGTCGGGGTTCTCGACGTCTTCGCCCGCGCGGCGCGCACCCTGGGCCTCGAGGAGCTCTTCGCGCGCCTCGAGCCCGACGCGATCGATGTCAGTCAGGAGGGCGGCGGCCGGGTGAGCGCCGAGGTCTTGCCCGTGGATGGGACCGACGACGGGCTCACGGCCGAGGCGCCGCGCATGCCCCCGGCCGTGGCCGGGCGCTGGGCGGGGCTCGCGATCGCGGCGGCCGTGCGCGACCTGCGCCCCGAGGAGGGCGACGTGCTGGTCACGGGGCCTCTCGACAAGGCGGCGCTCGTCGCCGGCGGATATCCCTTCCCCGGCCACACGGAGATGCTCGCCGCTCTGGCCGGCGTCCGCGAGGTGGCCCTGCTGCTGGTCGCGGGGGAGCTCCGCGTGAGCCTGGTCACGGGCCACGTGCCGCTGCGCGAGGTGCCGCGGCGACTGGACGAGCGCCGCATCCGAGAGGTCTTCCGGCTCACGCACGACGCGCTGCGGGCGGGCTTCGACGTGGAGCGGCCCCGCCTGGCGGTCTGTGGCTTGAACCCGCACGCGGGCGACGGCGGCACCCTGGGCGAGGAGGATGAGCGGCTGGTCGCGCCGGTCGTCCGGGCGCTGCGGGGGGAAGGCTTCGACGTGACCGGCCCCGTGCCGGCCGACACGGTCTTCGTGCGCGCGATCGCCGGAGAGTTCGACGCCGTCCTGGCGCTCTACCACGACCAGGGCATGATCCCGATCAAGGTGCACGGCTTCGGCAGAGGCGTGAACGTCACGCTGGGCCTGCCCTTCGTGCGCACCTCTCCCGATCACGGCACGGCGCTCGACATCGCGGGGCGCGGCGTGGCGCGGCCCGCGAGCTTCGCCGCCGCCCTGGCGCTCGCTCGCGACCTCGGCGGGCGCCCGGGTTTCGTGCGCACACCGGTTGTCAAGGCGGCCCGGGTCCAGTAACATAGCGCCGGGCCCAGGGGGAGGACGGGCGGCACCGACCGGAGCTTCCCTGGCTAGGGGCGCATGCAAGTCATCCGGTTCACGGACGTCACGAAGAGCTACGGCAAGGGCGCGCCCGCCCTCCAGGACGTCAATTTCAACCTGCGCAAGGGCGAGTTCGTCTTCCTCACGGGTCCCTCCGGGGCCGGCAAGAGCACCCTCCTCAAGCTGATCTACATGGGAGCGCGCCCCACGAGCGGGGAGGTGCGCGTGTCGGGCTACTCCTCGGCGAAGATCAACCGGCGCGAGATCCCCCACCTGCGCCGCCGGCTGGGCATCATCTTCCAGGACTTCCGTCTGCTCAAGAACCGCACCGCGCGCGAGAACGTGGCCTTCGCTCTGGAGGTGACGGGCGCGTCGCGGACGGCCATCGGCCCCAAGGTGCAGCGCACGCTGAACGCCGTGGGCCTGGGGCAGAAGGCGGAGCGCTTCCCCAACGAGCTGTCGGGGGGCGAGCAGCAGCGCGTGGCGATCGCCCGGGCCCTCGTGAACGACCCCTTCATCCTGTTGGCCGACGAGCCCACCGGGAACCTCGACACGCGCACCTCGCTCGAGCTCCTGCGCATCCTGCGCGAGATCAACTCGCTGGGCATGGCGGTGCTGCTCGCCACGCACGACTACACGCTGCTGGCCGAGTATCCCGAAGCCCGCGTGCTGCACCTGGTCGAGGGGGCGCTGGTGGGTGACACGGCGAATCCCGCCCTGCGCGGGCCCGAGATCCCGGCCGGCGCCCCGAGCCCCTCCCGGCTGGTCTCGCCCCAGGCCCAGGCGCGGACGGCCGTGGGAGCCCCGCGGCTGGAGGCGCCGCCGCCGGCCTCCGGCGACCGCGAGCGGGTGCGCGTTCGGGGCAGCGTCTGATGGCCTACACCACGCGCGAAGCCTTCTTCGCCTTCAGCCGGGCGCCGCTCCTGACGGCCCTCTCGATCCTCACGATCACGTTCTCGCTGTTCTCGCTCGGCGTCTTCGGGCTGCTGGTGCTGAACATCCAGCGCTACCTCACGGGGGTGGAGGAGCGGATCGAGGTGATCGCCTACCTCGAGGACCAGGCCCGGCGCGAGCAGGTGGAGGGCCTGATCGCATCGCTGAAGTCGCGGCCGGAGGTGGAGCAGGTGAGCTACGTGTCCAAGGCCGAGGCGCTGGAGCGGGCGCGCGTCGAGATGCCCGAGAACCAGGAGCTCTTCGCCGACCTGGACGTGAATCCCCTGCCGGCCAGCATCGAGGTGCGGCTCAAGCCCGGCTACCGCAACGATCCGGTCATCTCGCGACTCGGCCGCTCGCTCGAGGGCGCCGGCTTCGTCGAGCAGGTGGAGTACGGTCGCGATTGGGTGCGGAAGCTCGACTTCCTGAAGACGATCTTCCTGGCGCTGGGACTCGTCACGGGCGCCATCTTCGCGGCCATCAGCTTCGTGGTGATCTCGAGCACGATCAAGCTCGTGCTCCTCTCGCGCGCCGAGGAGATCGAGATCATGAAGTACGTGGGCGCGACGAACGGCTTCATCGCCAAGCCCTTCCTCGTGGAGGGGTTCGCCAAGGGCGCCATCGGCGGGCTGATCGCGCTGACCCTGACGTTCCTGGCCTACACCTTCGTGAACGGCCGCGTGATCGAGGTCTCGTTCTACAGCCCCGGGCTGGCGGCCGGCTCGCTCTTCGCAGGAGCCTTGCTCGGCATGGCGGCCAGCTACCTCTCCCTGCGCCACCACCTCGTGGAGTGGTGATCGGGCTCCGTCTTCGCGGTCGCGTCGCGCCGCACGGCCGTCGGAGCCGCGGGCCGGCCCGCCGCCTCGGGCTCGGCGTCGTTCTGCCCCTTCTCGCGGTCTCGCTCGCTTCGATCGCCCCCGCCCAGGAGCTCGCGACTCCCGAGGAGGGCGAGGCCCGCCTGCAGGCCATCCGGGAGCAGATCGAGCGCAACAAGGCCGAAGCGGCGGCCCTCGGGAAGAAGGAGCAGGGGGTCATCGCCAACCTGAACGAGATCGAGCGTTCGATCGACCTCACCCAGGACTACATCGACGAGCTGGACCGCCAGATCCAGGCGCGCGACCAGGAGATCCAGGGGCTCTCCGGGCAGCTCGCGCGGCTCGAAGAGGAGCTCGTCGTCAAACGGAAGATCCTGGAGCGGCGGCTGCGCGACATCTACAAGTTCGGGCGCTACGGCGCGTTCCAGGTCCTGCTCATGGCGGACTCCTTCGCCTCGATCGTCGGACGCTACAAGTACCTGAACCTGATCGCCCGCCAGGACGACCGGCTGTTCCAACGCGTGAAGGTCTTGAAGGGGGAGATCGAGCAGCACCGCCACGCCCTCCAGCAGGTGCGCGGTCTCATGGATGAGCGTCGCGGCGAGCGGGTGAGCCAGGTGGCGGCGCTCAAGGCCGGCGAGGAGGAGCGGGCGCGCGTCCTGCGTTCGATCAAGAGCGAGAAGGGGAAGCGCGTCGAGGCCGCGCGCGACCTGGAGAAGGAGTCGGAGCGCATCCAGGCCCTGCTGGCCTCGCTCGAGAAGGTCCGCAAGGACGAGGAGGATCGCGAGCGCCGCGCCGCCGAAGCGGCCGGCCGGCCCGCGCCCGCGCCGGAGACGTCGATCCTGACCTCGGCCTACGGGAAGCTGGACTGGCCGGTCCAGGGCGAGATCATCGAGGGCTTCGGCCGCTCCGTGCACCCGATCTACGGGACCACCGTGATCAACAACGGGATCGACATCCGGGCCCCGCGCGGCACGCCGATCAAGGCCGTCGAGGCGGGCACCGTGCAGTTCGTGGACTGGTACGGGGCGTACGGGAAGACGGTCATCCTGGACCACAAGGGCGGCCACTACTCGATCTACTCGCACCTCGAGGACGTGAACGTGAAGCCCGGGCAGAGCGTGGCGCACGGGGCGGTCATCGGGACCGTGGGCGACACGGGAAGCCTGGACGGGCCCAAGCTCCATTTCGAGATCCGGAAGGGCGGCAGGGCGGTGGATCCGATCACCTGGCTGCGCAAGCGGTGACGCCGCGGAAGGCGGGCCGAGCGGACGAGGCGCCGTCCGTCGCCCGCCCGCTCGAGCTCTTCGGCCACCACGAGGCCCGCGAGCGGCTGCGCGCCGAGCTCGCGCTCGGCACGCTGCCGCGGGTCTTCCTCATCACGGGGCCGCGGGGTGTCGGGAAGGAGGCCTTCGGGTTCTGGCTGGCCCGGCTGCTCCTCTGCGAGGGGCCCGATCCCAGGCCCTGCGGCGGGTGCTCCTCGTGCCGCAAGATCGCGGGCCTCCAGCATCCCGACGTCCACTGGTTCTTCCCCGTCCCCGCCGAGTCGGCCTTCACCGAGAACGAATGGGTGAAGCTGCTCGGGAAGATCCGCGACGCTCCGCTCGACCCCTCGCACACGCGCTTCACGCAACCGGCCTCGTTCCGCATGCACCAGGCGGCGACGATCCGCAAGCTGGCCGCGACGAAGTCGTTCCAGGGCGGCGAGCAGGTCTTCGTGCTGGGCGACTACGAGCAGAACCCGAGCGACCAGGTGCACAACGCGCTCCTCAAGCTCTTCGAGGAGCCACCGCCGCGGACCACGTTCGTGCTGACGAGCTCGCGCGCGCAGGGACTGCCGGCGACGATCCTCTCGCGCTGCCGTCCCGTGCGCCTGCGGCCGTTGCCCGAGGACGAGATGCGGGGCTTCGTGATGGCCGCGGCGAGCGGGTTGGGAACGAGCGTGAGCGAGGTCCGGGTGGGCGAGCTCGCGGCCCGGGCCGAAGGACGGCCCGGCCGCGTCCTCGAGCTCCTGCACGCCGAGGAAGCTCCCACGGACGAAGCGGCGGAGCTGCTCCGGGCCGCCCTCGAAGGCGGGCCGATCGCGAGCTACGCCTGGTCGCTCGCCAACACCGCGCGCGGCACCCGCGAGGAGCACAACCGGCGGCTCGACGGCCTGGCGACGCTCTGGCGCGACCTGCTCCGCGTCCGCGCGGGGCTGGGGGAATCGCTCGCCCGGCCCGACCTGCTCGACTTCTACCGCGAGGCGGCCGAGCGGCTGGACCCGCAGCGCGGGGCCGCCGCCGCGCTCGAGCTGGAGCGCGGCCGCGAGCGGGTGCAGGCCAACGTCTATGCGCCGCTCGTCTTCTGGAGGGTCTTTCACGCGCTGGCGTCGAGCTTCGAGTCTCGCGCTCCGCGCGCGCCCGCGACATACTCAGCGCCGTAGCCGGCCCGAGAGTCGGCGGCGGTCTCCCCCGCTCGCCAAGAAACCCATTGGCTCGCTAAGGGAGCCGCCGCCGGCTTCGGGCCGCACAGCCGAGACGGCCCGGGCCGGCGGTCCCGCCCGCTCGCCATGTAACCCAAGGGCTCGCTAAGCGGGCCGCCGGCCTGGGCCCGCGCGCCGGTCGGCCGGCGGCGGTCTGGCCCGCTCGCCAAGAAACCCGTTGGCTCGCTAAGCCAGCCGCCGCCGGCCCAATCGGTCCGTACGGCCGACCACGCCTGCCGGCCACAACGCCGGGCTCGCTCCCTTCCTGCAGCATGTCGATGGGTGATGGTATGGAAGATCAAAAAGCCAACTACTACCTGACGACGCCGATCTACTACATCAACGACGTCCCGCACATCGGGCACGCGTACACGACCGTGCTGGCCGACGTGCTGGCGCGGTTCCACCGGCTCCTCGGCGAGGAGGTGTTCTTCCTCACCGGGACCGACGAGCACGGCCAGAAGGTCGAGACGGCGGCGCGCGAGCGGGGGCTCGCGACGCAGGAGCACGTGGACCGCATGGCCGAAGCGTGGCGCGCGACCTTCGCCCGGCTGGGCCTCTCCTTCGACCGCTTCATCCGCACCACCGAGCCCCAGCATCTGGAGGTCGTGACCCGTCTCCTGCAGCGGATCTGGGACGCCGGCGACGTCTACACGGCTCCCTACGTGGGCTGGTACTGCGTGCCGGACGAGCGCTACTGGACGGAGAAGGACCTGGTCGGAGGGCGCTGCCCGACCTGCGGACGCGAGGTCCAGCGTCTCGAGGAGACGAACTACTTCTTCAAGATGAGCCGCTACCAGGACTGGCTCGTCGAGCACATCCGCGCCAACCCCGAGTTCATCGTTCCGGAGACGCGCAGGAACGAGATCCTGGGATTCCTGGCCCAGCCCTTGAACGACCTCTGCATCTCGCGGCCGCGCGCGCGCCTGGCATGGGGCGTCCCGCTGCCGTGGGACGCGGACTACGTGGCGTACGTGTGGGTGGACGCGCTCATCAACTACGTGACCGGCGCCGGCTTCCTCGAAGGACCGGCGACCTTCGAGCGGCGCTGGCCGGCCGACCTGCACCTGATCGGGAAGGACATCCTGACCACGCACGCCGTGTACTGGCCCACGCTGCTGCGCTCGGCCGGCCTGGCGCCCCCGCGGCGAATCGCCGCGCATGGCTGGTGGCTGCGGGAGGGCCAGAAGATGAGCAAGTCGCTCGGCAATGCCCTCTCTCCCGAGGCACTGATCGCCGAGGTCGGTCTGGACCCGGTGCGCTTCTACCTGATGCGTGAGATGCCCTTCGGGCAGGATGCGAACTTCACGGCCGACGGCCTCGTCGCGCGCCTCAACACGGACCTCGCAAACGACCTGGGCAACCTGCTCTCCCGCGTGGTGAACATGGTGGGCCGCTACGCCGGAGGCCGCGTCCCCGAGCTCGGAGAGCCCGCGCTCGAACCCTCGCGCGAGCTGCGCGCGCTCGCCGAGGGCGTCCCCGACGCGGTCGTCGAAGCCGTGGAGCGACTCGAGGTGTCGCGCGCCATCCAGGAGGCCATGGAGCTCGTGCGCGCCACGAACCGGTATCTCGAGCAGATCGCTCCCTGGAAGGTGGCGAAGCTCGGGGCCGCTCCCGTTGCCGGAGCGCACGATTCGCCGGGTTCGCCCGAGGCCGTGCTGCGGGAGTGCCTGGCCCATGCCGCCGAAGCGTTGCGCATCGCACTCGTCGTGCTGGCACCCGTGGTCCCCGTGTTGGCGGGCCGTGGGCTGGAGGCGCTGGGGTCGGATCCCGAGGGGATTCCGAGCACCGAGACCGGCCGAGCTCCGGCACCCGCCGATCGACCGGCCAGGCGGGGTGCGAGCGCGGGGCCCGGCGTCCCGCGGATCGCTCCGGCGGCCTGGGGAGCGGTTCGGCTGGGCACGGCCGCTCTCGATCAGCCTCTTTTCCGGCGCATCGACGAGACGGCACGTCTCCGAACCTGACGTCGCCCGCCGCCCGCACCCGGGCGCAGGAGACGATCGGCCCCGCGAATCTCTTCGGCTTCTCTTCGCTTCTACGACCTTCGGTCGCTTGACCCCCCCGGGGAGCCCCTATACCTTTCGCGCTTCAGATCCCTGCTGGAGGGCCCGCGTGCCGTCCTGCCGGGGTCGCTCACTGCTCGCCGCACGACGCTCCCGAGATCCCGTTTCGGCAGCCCCCTTCGCCCCTCCCGGCAGGTCTTTGCCGCCCGGCGCGAAGCAGGCCGGAGCTCCAGCGGCGAACAAGTCGTCTTGGTCCGTCAACCCAGGGGGGGTGGGTAATGACCGGGGACCAGCTGGGGACATTTATGTATGTGCCGCAGAAGCCTGATGAGATCCGTGCCCTCGCCGTAACCCGACGGGGGCTTCTTGCCTTCGGGGGACTCGTCGCGCTCATCCTCCTGTTCGCCTCGCTCGTCGCCTACGACTTCCTCTCCAACCAACCCGAAAAGGGATCGCTGACCGTCAGGCGTGAGAACAGCGAGCTGCTGGCGGAGCTCGCCAAGATGGAGCGCAAGCTCTCCACGCTCGACGGCCAGATGAGCGTCCTCATGCGTCGCAACGAGGAGCTCAGGATCCTGGCCGATCTGCCGGAGATCCCCGTGGAGGTCACGGCCGTCGGCGTGGGTGGCCCGGGGCACGAGGGGGTGGGCGGCCTGCCGGCGCTGGAGGCGGCCGGGGACGCCGAGGTGGCGCGGCGCCTCACCGCGGCCGAGGACGATCTGGACTTCCTGCTGCGGCGCTCGAAGCTCGTCTCGAAGAGCATGGAGGATGCCGAGGGCATCATCCGCGGGAAGACCGAGCGCTGGAGCTCGACCCCCAGCATCTGGCCGACGAACGGCTTCCTCTCGAGCCCTTTCAGCTACGCGCGCAAGCACCCGATCCTGGGCAGCATCCGACCGCATTACGGCGTGGACATCTCGTCGCGAACCGGGAACGCCGTGGTGGCGACGGCCGACGGAGTGGTCACCTACGCGGGCTGGCGGAACGGCAGCGGATTCCACGTCGAGATCGACCACGGCTACGGCCTGATCACGACGTACTCCCACTGCGAGAAGCTGCTGGTCAAAACGGGCGAGCGCGTGCGGCGCGGCACGCCCGTGGGCCTGGTGGGCAGCACGGGCCTGTCGATGGCCCCCCACGTTCACTACGAGGTGCACAAGGAGGGGCAGCCGGTGGACCCCACCAAGTACATCTTCCCGAACGCGATTTCCGACTGACCCTTCGCTCGAGCCAAGCGCACGGCGCCAGGGCCCTGCTCGTCGGGCTGCTGGCGCTTTTTTTCGGAGCCGTATGAGCCGACTGACCGAGATCCGCGTCCCGGGAGACCGTCATCCGGCTCCCTTCCGGCGCACCGTGCTGGAGAACGGGCTGACCTTGCTCGTGAAGCCCACACCCGCCCTGCCGATCGTGGCCGTGGACGTCTGGGTGGGGGTCGGCGCCGCGCACGAGCCCGAGGGCCTCGAAGGGATCTCGCACTTCCTCGAGCACATGTTCTTCAAGGGCACGGCCCGCTATCCGGTGGGCGAGATGGACGGGCTCGTCAAGGAGATGGGGGGGTACAACAACGCGGCAACCTCGCTCGAGAACACGCACTACTTCATCGTGGCCCCGAGCCGCCATTTCGAGCTGGCGCTGGCCCTGCTCGCCGACCACGTGCAGGAACTGACCCTGCCTCAGGACGAGCTGGACCGCGAGCGGGAGGTCGTGAAGGAGGAGATCAACCGCAAGGAGGACTCGCCGGGCGGGAAGCTCTACTCGCTGCTCTCCGAGACGGCCCTCGCCGGCACGCCCTACGGGCACTCGGTGCTGGGCACGCGGGAGTCGCTGGACCGGATCGGGCGCGCGGAGCTGGAGGCGCACTGGCGCCGGCACTACACCGCCGCCAACACCGTTCTGGCGGTGGCGGGCGACGTGGAGCCCGAGGCCATCCTGCAGGCGGCCGGGCGGGCATTCGCCGACTATCCGACGGGGCGGCGGAGCGCGCTCCCGAAATTCGATCCGCCCGTGCCGAAGCCCGAGCGGCTGAGCGAGCGCAAGGACGTGAACCAGACCTACCTGGCCCTGGCGGCACCCACTCCCGGACGTGAGGTCGTCGCCTCCTACTACGCGTTGGAGCTGGCCTCGCTCGTGCTCGGAGAGGGGCCGACGTCGCTCCTGTCGCGGCGCCTCGAGCGCGAGCTGAACCTGGTGACGGGGGTGTCGGCCTGGTCGTACGATCTTCCGGGGGCCGGGCTGCTGGGGATCGACGCCGTCTGCGACCCGGAGCACGAGGAGCGGGTGATCGAGGAGATCGGAGCCGTGCTCGACCGCGCCGTGACCGGCGCCCTGACACCCGGGGCCGTGGAGCGCGCCAAGCGCATCCTGAACTCCGACTTCGCCTTCGACAACGAGACCAGTGCCTCGATCACGAGCACCCTGGCCGAGTTCGAGCTGCTCTTCGGAGGCGCGGAGCGATTCGTGGACTACCTCCAGGGAGTCGGGAGCGTAAGCGCCGAGGACTGCGTGCGCGTGCTCACGGAGCACTTCGCCCCGGCGCGCCGGCTGACGGTCGTGATTCGGCCCAACGGGAATGGAGCGGCGTGAACGCCGCCGCGCGGGAAGACGATCGGCCGGGGGCCCCGGCGGGCCCGCCGAAGGCCGGGACGGACGTCTCGCTGGTCCCGCAGGTCTTCCCTCCACCCGAGACCGCGACACTCGCCAGCGGCGCGCGCGTTGTGCTGCGCCCCACGCGGGCGAACGACATCGTGGCACTCAGGATGTACCTGCCCATGGGGCCGCTATACGAGGCCGAGGAGGAGTCGGGGCTCTCGAACCTCCTGCAGGAGATGCTCCTGCACGGCACGCTCCGGCGCTCCGAGGAGGAGCTGCAGGACGCCCTCGCCGACCTCGGCGTCAAGCTCGATACCGGAACGGCCAACGACTACGGGTCGTTGACGCTGCGTGTGGCACGCCCCGAGCTGGAGCGCGCCCTGGACCTGTTCGAGGAGGTCGTGACGCAGCCGGCCCTCGACGAGGAGGAGCTGAGGAAGGAAAAAGTCCGGGTCCTGAACCGCATCAAGGTCCAGAACGACAGCCTCCTGGCCGCCGCCTTCGAGCTCTTCCGCGAGACCTTCTACGAGGGCCACCCCTACCACAAGCCCATTCTTGGCTACCCGCACACGGTGCGGCCGATCGAGCGCCGGGCTCTGCAGGACGCGCGCGAGCGCTGGTTTCAGCCGCACCGCCTGGTGGTGAGCGCGGTGGGGCATCTCGAGCCCGATCTCGTGCTGCGGCGGATCGAGCGGCTGGCGCTGCCCACCTCGAACGGGGCGCTGCCTTCACCGCCGGGGGGGATCGTGCGCCACGCCGAGCCGCGCGAGGTCACGAAGCGGCGCGAGAGCCTCGCGGCCTGGATCGTGATCGGGTTTCCGGCCCCGTCCTTCGTGGACCCCGACCATGCCGCGGCGCGGTTGCTGGACGCCGTGCTGGGCGGCACGATGAACTCGCGACTCTTCACGGAGCTGCGCGAGAAGCGGAGCCTGGCCTACCAGGTCTCGTCCTATTACAACGACCAGCGAGGCCACAGCTTCCTGGCCGGCTACATCGGCACCTCGGCGCAGAAGTACGACGAGGCGCGCGCCGCCATGCTCCACGAGTTCCGGCGCTTCAGCGAGGAGCGGGTGCCCGACGCCGAGCTCGAGCGGGCGAAGCGCTACCTGCGCGGAGCGTATATTGTGAGCGCCGAGACGAACGCCGCGCAGGCCGCTCGCATGGGACGCTACGAGCTCTACGAGCTGGGTCAGGACTTCGGGGACCGGCTCCTGGAGCGCGTCGCCGCGGTGACCTCCGACGAGATCCGCGCCCTGGCCGAAAAATGGTTCGGGCCCCACGTGTTGGCCGCGATCCGTCCGGACGATGCCTCGCTCGCGCGGCTGGCCGAGACGGGAGAGCCCGACGACCTGTTCGAGACAACCGGAATGGAGGAGGAGGAACCCGAATGATCCTGCGCGGTGCGTTCGCCGCGGGCTTGCTCGCGGCCGTCCTGGCCTGCGGCGGGCCGGGCTACCAGCCTGTCACGGTTCGAGTTCAGGCCCCCAACGTGGATGGCAAGGTGGGGCCGATCGCCGGCGCCGATTTCACGCTCCTGCCCTTCGACATCGATTCGCTCTACGCGGCGCTCGAGGCGAAGAATCAGGCCGGTCCCCAGCCGCGGCCCGACTCGCTCGAGGCTCTGTTCCAGGCCTTCACGAAGGCGGATCTGTCCCTCCCCAGGGCCGACAGCCTGCTGATCCAGCGGCAGAGCGCGCTGGAGGGCATCAAGGATCGCACGAGCCCCGAGTACCGCGCCGCGTTCGAGGCCTACCAGACCGCGGAAAAGGATCGGGAGGCGCTCGCCGCCGCCCGGGATTCGCTCAACGCCCGCTACGCGCCGGCCCGTGAGGCCTACAATCGCGCGCGGGAGACCTGGGAAGGTACCGCCTGGGACGGATTCTCGGACGCCCAGAAGAAGATGTACGGCACCGTCGAGACGCCGCGCGACTCGGCGGGCGAAGAGACCACGTGGAAGCAGAAGACGGGTGAGGATGGGAGCTTCAAGTTCTGGGTCCCCAAGGGACGCTGGTGGCTCGTCGGGCGGGTCGGCGTTCCGGGATCGGTTCACGAGGTGTACCGTTGGAACGTGCCCCTGACCGTGGCGGGCGAGCCCGTCACGCTCGAGATCGGCGGGGACCAGGCCAAGCGCATCCAGACCTACTAGGCCGGCCGGGCGAGGCTTCGTCGGTCTCCCGATCTGGAACGGGGACGACTGCCGGAGCTCCGTCGCGCAGTTCCCTTCGCGAGAGTCCCTTCGATCACCGCCGCGGCGGCGTTCCGGCGCGCCTTCCGCCGTTCTCCTCGACCTCCGGGGACCCCTCGCCGTGAGCGCCTCCGACCCCGAAACCCAGCCCCAGGGAAGCGCCCGCGAAGTCGTCGTCGTGGACGGCGTTCGCACGCCCTACGTCAAGGCGGGTGAAGCCCTGGCGTCCGTCCCCGCCGTGGATCTCGGCCGGACCGTTCTGCGCGAGCTGATCGAGCGCGCCGAGCTCGATGTGGAGGCCGTGGACGAGGTCATCATCGGCAACACGGGGATGCCCTCCGACGCGGCCAACCTGGCCCGCGTCGTGGCGCTCGAGGCGGGGGTTCCCCGTCGCGTCCCGGCCTTCACCGTGCAGCGCAACTGCGCCTCGGGCATGGAGGCGATCACGAGCGGCGCGCTGCGGATCCGGCACGGCGAAGCGCAGGTCGTGCTGGCCGGCGGAGTCGAGTCCATGAGCAACATGCCGCTCCTCTTTCCCGACGAGTTCTCGGGCGTGATGCAGGCCTTGAACCGCGCGCGTGGCGTCCCCGCCAAGGCCCGCGCGGCCTCCCGGCTGCGGCCGCGCCAGCTCAAGCCCGTCGTGGCGCTCCTCGAGGGGCTCACCGATCCGGTGTGCGGGCTGAACATGGGCCAGACGGCCGAGCTGCTCGCAAAGGAGTTCGGGATCTCGCGCGAGGAGCAGGACGCGTTCGCGCTCGAGTCGCACCGGCGGGCCTCGGCGGCCCAGGCGGCCGGCTGGCTGGACGAAGAGATCGTGCCCGTCTACGTCGCTCCGGACTACGGGCGGCCGGTCGAGAAGGACGTGGGCCCGCGCCCGAACCAGTCGCTCGAAGCGCTGGCCAGGCTGCCCCCCGTCTTCGACCGGCGCTTCGGCACCGTGACCGCCGGCAACGCCTGCATGGTGACCGATGGAGCCGCCGCCGTGCTGCTCATGGAGGGGGACCGCGCCCGGGGGCTCGGCTACCGACCACTGGGCCGCGTCGTGTCCTTCGCCTACGCGGGATGCGACCCCGCCCGCATGGGGCTCGGGCCGGCCCACGCGACACCGCTGGCGCTGGAGCGCGCCGGGCTCACGCTGGAGCGCATGGACCTGATCGAGTTCAACGAGGCCTTCGCGGCCCAGGTGCTCGCCAACCGCGAGGCCTTCGCTTCCCCCGAGTTCGCGCGTGAGGCGCTCGGCCGCGACGAGCCTCCCGGTGAGCTCGATCCGGCGCGCACGAACGTGAACGGCGGGGCGATCGCCCTGGGGCATCCCGTCGGCTCGACCGGCACGCGGCTGGTGCTGACGCTTCTCAAGGAGCTGCGCCGGCGCGGGGGGCGCTACGGGCTCGCCACGCTTTGCGTGGGCGGCGGACAGGGCGGGGCTGTCGTGGTCGAGGCGTTTCCCGACGGCGTCGGACGGAGGGACTCCAGGTGACGGGGGTGGCGCAGGACACGGAGGGACGCGCGCGGGAAGCGGGCGAGCCGGCTGCGGACGGCCGCGCCTTCCGCTTCACGGTGGGCGACACGGGTCTGGCCGAGATCGTGCTCGACGTGCCGGGGAAGAGCGTCAACACGTTCGACTCGAGCGTCATGGCCGAGCTCGAAGCCCTGCTCGGGCAGCTCGCCGCGGACGAGCGCATCACGGTGGCCGTCTTCTCCTCGGCCAAGGCCAAGGGGTTCGTCGCCGGGGCCGACGTCGCCGAGATCGCGGCCGTGGTCGATGCCGACGATGCGCACCGCAAGGTCATGCGGGGGCAGAAGGTCTTCCTGCGGCTGGCCCGGCTCCCGTTTCCGACCCTCGCCGTGATCCACGGCGCCTGCCTGGGCGGGGGCCTCGAGATGACCCTCGCGTGCACGCACCGGATCGCCGCCCCGGACGCCGAGCTCGGTCTGCCCGAGGTCCGGCTGGGAATCATCCCGGGCTGGGGCGGCACCCAGCGGCTCCCGCGATTGGTCGGGCCGCGCGCCGCCATCGACCTGATCTGCTCGGGGCGGCGCATCGACGGCAAGGAAGCGCTCCGCATCGGCCTCGTGGATCGCCTGGCACCCGCCCACGAGCTGCGCGCGCGGGCGCTGGCGTTCGCGCGCGACATCGCTGCTACGCGGAGAGCGGCCGGCGGTGGTCGCGCCCGTCTGCCAGCGACATTCCGTCGTGGCAGAGAATCCGATAGGCGCAGCGGTGGTGCGGCTGCAACCGAGGTTGGCTCGCTAAGCGCGCCACTCGCCGGCCGCGGCTCGGATCGATCCGATGTTCGCGACCAACGCCCCTCACCGCTGGCTCGGCTCCAGCGGTTTGCGATGGAGGCGAACCCGGCGGGCCGTCGCGTCGTCTTCGGACAGGCGCGGAAGAGGATCCTGGCGCAGACGGGCGGGCACTATCCCGCGCCCCTGCTGGCCCTCCAGGCCATCGAGCAGGGCCTCGAGGGATCTTTCGAAGCCGGGCTCACCCTGGAAGGCCGGCTCGTCTCCGAGCTCCTCGTCTCACCGGTCAGCAAGAACCTGGTCCACGTCTTCGGGCTCCTCGAGGGAGTCAAGAAGTCGCCCTGGGCGCAGGCCGCGGCCGACGCACCCCCGGTCGAGCGCGCGGCCGTGCTGGGGGCGGGCATCATGGGCGGCCAGATCGCCTGCCTCCTGGCCTCGGCCGGGATCTGGGTTCGGCTCAAGGACATCGAGACCGTGCGCGTGGCGCAGGGGCTGCGCGCGGCCCGCGAGGTGCTGGCGAAGCGGCTTCGCAGGCGCAAGCTCGACGAAGCGGGCCTGCGGCGCGCCATGAGCCGCATCGCCGGAACGACGGACGACTCGGGCCTGGGGCGGGCGCAGCTCGTGATCGAGGCGATCGTCGAGGACCTCGAGGTCAAGAAGCGCGTCTTCGCGCGCCTCGACTCGCTCGCTCCGGCAGACGCCATCCTGACCACGAACACCTCGTCTCTGCCGGTCGGCGAGATCGGCGCGCCCGTGCGGGACGCGGCTCGCGTCGCGGGACTCCACTTCTTCAATCCGGTCGACCGCATGCCGCTCGTGGAGGTCGTGCGGGCGCGGGACACCTCGCCCGCCACGGTCTCGGCGCTCTACGCGCTCGCTCTCAGGCTCGACAAGAAGCCCGTGGTGGTGAAGGACACGCCGGGCTTCCTCGTGAATCGGATCCTGATGCCGTATCTCAACGAGGCCGCGCAGCTCTACGCCGCGGGCATCGAGGCGACGGCCATCGACGGGGCGATGACCGCCTTCGGCATGCCGGTCGGACCGCTGGCATTGCTGGACGACATCGGTCTGGACGTGGCCTACAAGGTCGGCCGCATCCTGGCACAGGCCTTCCCCGGACGCATGGAGCCCGCCCCGCTCTTCGAGGCGCTGCACGCGACGGGGCGCACGGGACGCAAGGGTGGGCGCGGGTTCTATCTCTACGAGCACGCCCACGGCCTTGAGGGCGGGTTCTCCTCCAGCGAGGGCTTCACCCGCGCGGGGCCGGACCCCTACCTGCGGCAGGAGCTGTGGGGACGGGCCGACGAGCCGGGCTCTTCCCACCCGGGCCGCACGCCGGTTGTCAGCGGACCCTCGGCGCTCGAGATCGAGCATCGCCTGGTCTATCCCATGATCGACGAGGCGGCGCGCTGCCTGGCGGAGGGCGTCGTCGAGACGGCCGGCGAGGTCGACCTCGCGCTGATCGCGGGCACGGGCTTCCCTCCGTTTCGAGGGGGACTCCTGCGCTACGCGGACGCCGTCGGGGTCGGCGCGGTCTTCGCCGTGCTGCAGCTTCTGGCCGTCTCGGGCGCTCCGCGCCTGGCGCCGTCGGCCGAGCTCCGCGAGGTCGCGGCTCGCGGCGGGTTCTACGGAGATGGCCAGAGCCGCCGATAAGCCATCCACGACACGGAGGAAGCCCGGGCCTGAGCCCGCCTCCGAGCGGGAGGGCCTGGTCCGGGGATTCTTCCTGGGCGAGATCGACGAGTCCCTCCTGCTCCCCTATCCAGGCTTTGACGGCGACGAGGCCGAGACCTTCGGCATCCTGCGCGAGTCGCTGGAGGAGTTCGGGCGCGACCACATCGACGCCCGCCGCATCGACCGGGAAGGTCGCATCCCTCCCGAGGTGTTCTCCGGTCTCGCCGAGCTGGGCGTCTTCGGCGTCCAGGTGCCCGAGGCGCTGGGCGGCTTCGGGGCCTCGATGACCTTCTACTGCAAGGTCTTCGAGACGCTCTCCCAGTTCGACATGTCGGTCGTCACGATGCTCGGGGCGCACTCCTCGATCGGCCTCAAGGGGCTGCTCCTCTTCGGCACGCCCGAGCAGCAGGCGCGCTTCCTGCCGGCGCTGGCGCGCGGAGAGCAGCTCGCCGCCTTCGCGCTCACCGAGCCGGGGGCGGGCTCCGACGCGGCCGGGATCAAGACCCGCGCGGTCCACGACCCGGCCACGGACGAGTACGTCCTGAACGGGACGAAGATCTGGATCACGAACGGCGGGATCGCGGGCGTGTTCACGGTCTTCGCCCAGACCGAGGTCGAGGAGCTGGGAAACCGGCGCGACCGGATCTCGGCGTTCATCGTGCCGCGCGAGACGCCGGGTGTTTCGTCGGGCGCCGAGGAGCACAAGCTCGGGATCAAGGGCTCTTCGACGACCGAGGTCCATTTCGAGAACGCGCGGGTGCCCGCGGCCAACCTCCTGGGCGCCAAGGGGAAGGGATTCAAAGTCGCAATGGAGGTGCTGAACTCGGGCCGGCTGGGGCTGGCGGCGGGCTGCATCGGCGGCGGCCGGTCGGTCCTGCGCCAGGCGCTCGGCCACGCGCGCGAGCGGCGGCAGTTCGGCAAGTCGCTCGTCGAGTTCGAGCTCATCCGCGAGAAGCTGGCCCGAATGGACCTGGGCCTCTACGGCATGGAGAGCATGGTCTACCTGACGACCGGCCTCGTGGACCGCGGGGTGCGCGACTGCTCGATCGAGTCGGCGATCTGCAAGGTGCACTGCTCGGAGACGATCTGGGCCATCGTGAACGAGGCGCTCCAGATCGCGGGCGGCATGGGCTACATGCAGGAGTATCCCTACGAGCGGCTCCTCCGTGACGCGCGTATCAACCTGATCTTCGAGGGCACGAACGAGATCCTGCGGCTCCACACCGCGCTGACGGGTCTCCAGCATCCGGGCGAGCTCCTGCGCGAGGTGGGACGCGCGCTCGGCCATCCGATCGGCGAGCTGGGGGTGCTCACCGAGTACGCCGCCCGACGGGTGAAACGCGGGATGAGCCGCCGGGAGCTGCGCGGGGTGCACCCCGGGCTTGCCGAGGAGCGCGGGCGACTCGTGGAGTACGTGACGCAGCTCGCCGGCCGCGCCGAAGCGGCCCTGCGGCGGCACGGAAAGAAGATCGTGGAGCGGCAGATCGTGCTCGAGCGCTTCGCCGACGCGGCCCGGGACCTCTATTTGATGGCCGCGGTCCTCTCTCGAGCCGACGCGGCGCTGCGGCGGGCGGAGGGTTCGACAAGTGGCGGCAGGAGATCGAGGGAGCCGGCGGCGGCCGAGTTGCCGGAGCTCCTGCGCTGCCGTATCCTCGTGAACGAGGCCTGGCGCCGGGCGCGCCGGAGCCTCGCCACGGTGGAATCGAACCCCGACCAGGACGTGTTTAAGGTGGCGGAGCAGGTCGTCGAACGGGGCGGTTACGCGGGACGGTCTTCAAGGGAAAGCGACGGATGAACTCACCGACCGGAGCAGCTCAGCCGACGGTCGCCGAAGGCATGAGCTTCACCTTCACCGACGAGCAGAACGAGCTGCGGCACACGGCCAGGCGCTTCGTGGACGCCGAGCTGCGCCCGATCGCCGACGCCATCGACAAGAACCACGAGATCCCGCGCTCGCTGATCGACAAGATGGCCGAGCTCGGCTTCCTGGGTGTGGCCTTCCCCGAGGAGTACGACGGCGCGGGGATGGGGGAGATGGGCTACTGCATCCTGCAGGAGGAGATCTCCCGGGCCTGCGCCTCGACGGCCACGTTCATCGGCGCCCACCAGTCCATCGGCGCCATGGCCATCCATCTCTTCGGCACACCCGCGCAGAAGGAGAAGTACCTCAAGCCCCTGGCCCGCGGCGAGAAGATCGGCGCCTACGCGTTGACCGAGCCCGAGTCGGGCTCCGACGCCCAGAACATGAAGACCACGGCTCGCAAGAAGGACGGCCGCTGGATCGTGAACGGCACAAAGATGTGGATCACGAACGGCCCGCTCGCCGACGTGGTCTCGATGTTCGCGAACGTCGAGGGAGCCGGCACGACGGCCTTCATCGTGGAGCGGACCTTCCCGGGTTACTCGGTGGGGAAGATCGAGGAGAAGATGGGGATCGCGGGAAGCCAGACGTCCGAGCTCGTCTTCCGCGACATGGAGGTGCCCGGGGAGAACGTGCTGGGCGAGGTCGGCAAGGGCTTCAAGGTCGCCATGGCAGTGCTCGACGTGGGGCGCCTGGGACTCTCGGCGGCCACCTTGGGAGCCGCCAAGGACTCGATCGACCGCTCAATCGGCTACGCCCGGGAGCGGAAGGCGTTCGGCCAGCCGATCGCCGAGTTCCAGGCCGTGCAGTGGATGCTGGCCGAGATGGCCGCCGACACGTACGCCATCGAGAACATGCTCTACCGCACCGCGTGGATGTGCGATCAGGGGCTGCGCTTCAGCCGCGAGGCCGCGATCTGCAAGATGTTCTGCTCCGAGGCGCTGGACCGGATCGTAGACAAGGCCGTCCAGATCCACGGCGGGATGGGCTACTCCAAGGAGATGTGGCCCGAGCGCTTCTACAGGGATTCCCGCATCAACCGGATCTTCGAGGGCACGAACGAGATCCAGCGGCTGGTGATCGCGCGGGATCTGCTGAAGAGAGGATCCTACTGATCAGACTTGGTCCGTCCCAGACTTTGTCACTTGTGCACGAGGAAGACTCCTTGGTGCCAGAGCCCCGACCGATCTCAAAGAGCGCATTGTGCAACAGGGCCGGGGCACAGGAAGTGCCCCGGCCTTCTTTCTTGTGCGTTGCGTTCACTTGTCGGCAAACCGTAGCTTGACGGTCGATTCGACCACTTTCAACCCATCACGACGGGGGCCGCACATGAAGCTCATCCTCCGCGTGCTCCTGAACGCGCTCGCGCTCTGGCTGGCCGACCGGCTCATCGCGGGGATCTCCTACGACACCGTCACCGCGCTCCTCGTGGCGGCGCTCGTCCTGGGGATCATCAACGCCTTGATCCGTCCGATCCTGCGCATCCTCACGTTCCCGATCACAGTCCTGACGCTCGGACTCTTCCTGCTCGTGCTGAACGCTCTCCTGTTCTGGCTCCTGGGCCTCGTCCCCGGGTTCCACGTAGACGGATTCCTGCCCGCCCTCTTGGGCTCGATCGTGGTCTCGATCGTGTCCTTCGCGCTGAGCTTCCTCGTGAAGTGACACCTGGGGTCAATGAATGTCCCCGTAGTCGGGCACGAAGATCGTGAGCCCACCCGTAGCCCCTAGTCTCGCGTACCCCGCCACGAGCTGCTGCGTCATCCGGTCTCCGTAGAAATCCAGAGGGTCGCGCGGGTCCCGGTCCACGATCCGCAGGTCGGCGTCCACCTGAGTCATCTTGCCGATCCGGATCGTCCCCTTCCGGAACGACAAATAGTTCGAACTGTCCGGGGTCGCCTTCGCAGCCGGCGAGGTCGGCGCTCCGAAAGACAGTGCCAATCCTCCGGGTTCCACGCGGACCCGGGTCACGCGGCCCGACACGCGAGGGGGCGGAAAGGCGCGGCTCGCGTCCAGGATGAGGTCGTTTCCGTCCACGCTCAGGCCTCGCTTCTCGAGGTTTCCGAGCATGTCCTTCGGCTCGAGTCCCAGTGCGTGCATCAAGCCCCCGACCTTGATGTCCAGGGCCTGGATCGATGTGGTCCGGATCCGGATCCTGCCGTCTGGCGTCACCTCGGGCCGGCCCTCGATCTCGAAGGGCACGCCGAGCACCTTCTTCAGTTGACCCTTGAGCTGGATCTCGTCCTCCTCGCCCGGATCTTCCTCACGAGACACCTCCAGCTTCTTCACGGGCGCGCCGTCGAATGCGAAGGTGTATTCGTTCATCACGTGCGACAGGTCGGTATACCCGATCCAGGCCTCGGCCGTCCGTATGTGGATCTCGTACGATGACTTGTCGTCGAGAGCGACCGGCTGGCCCGGGCGAGAGCTGACCGCTTCGCCTTCCAATCGAAGGATCCGGAGGCTGGCGTCCGCCAGCACGCGCAGGTCCACGTTCCGCATCTCGGTCAGGGTCGGCGTCGATCCTGAGTCCCCGGCGGCGCTACCCGCCGGAGTTGCCTTTCCGACCGATACCGCGGCGCTTGGCCCGGCGCCGTCCGCAGGCTCCGTGTCACGCCCCTTGCCGTGCCGGCCGCAACCGGATCCCAGGCAGACCGCCAGGAAGCAGCCGCACAGGGCCAGCGACCTCGGATTGCACCGCGCTAGGCTCACTCTGATCCCTGTCGTGGGGGTTCTTCCTAACCTTGACCCGGCTTAGGCGCACGGTCTAGCGTGACTTGCGGTCGTGACCCGGGGTCCGGTGGAGGAAACCGCGTTGAGCCTGGAAAAACTCTCGGAAAAGGTCTATACGTGGTGCCGCTACTCGGAAGGGCTGGGGTACGATCTCAACGGCTACTACCTGAGTAGCGATGAGGGAAATCTGCTCGTCGACCCGCCCGGCCTGACCGACGACGAGGCGGACGAGATCGAGTCCCTCGGGGAACCGCAGCTCCTCGTCATCACGAACCACACCCACTGGCGGCAAGCGCCGGTTCTGCTCGAGCGCTGGGACGTCCCCGTCGCGGCCCATGAGATGGAGGCGCCGCGGCTGCCGCGTGTGGACCGCACCCTGACGGACGGGGAGCGGCTGCCGGGGGGTTGGCGGGTGCTGTTCGTGCCCGGGAAGACGCGCGGCGAGGTCGCCCTCTACACGGATGAGGAGGGCGGGATCCTGCTGGTGGGCGACACGCTGATCGGGGAGCCGGCGGGCCGCGTGCGCCTGCTGCCGGACGCGAAGTTGGAAGACAAGGCGGCGCTGCTCGTCAGCCTGGGCCGCCTCTCGGGTCTCGAGTTCGGGACGTTGCTCGTGGGCGACGGCCAGTCCATCCTGCACGGCGCGGGTCCGGTCGTTCGGGAGTTCATCCAGGGAGTGATTGCACCATGCAGGGCATGATCCTCCTCGCGGGAGCCACGCTGGTCGGCCTGGACGCCGGGTTCGGGCTGGTGCGCCTGAGCAGCCCCTCGTTCTGGGGTGACGGGGTGCCGGCGATGCTGCTGGTCACGACCTGTCTCGGCTACGTGCGTCCGCGTCGCGGCTGGCCCTGGGCGCTGGCCGTGCCGGTTGCCTTGTGGGTTCAGATCCTCGGCAAGGGCCGCGCTCCCGAAATGATGGCGCTCGAGCTCGGAGGCGCCGTCGTCCTCTGCCTCTTCGCCACCCTGGCCGGATCGGGGATGTACGACGTCCGCCGGGCCCGCCAGCCTGTCGATCGCTCCAACGCCGCCCGCCTCGATGAGGAGTCCGAGCGATGAAGTCCCGGAACGGGCCGGTCTCGGCGCTGGCGGAGCGGCCTCGCATCTCGCGGGCCGGGCCGGCGCGCACGGCCCCCGAGATGTTCGGCATGACGCTGGACGAGCTCTGCATCAACACCCTGCGCATGCTCGCCGTGGATGCCGTCGAGAAGGCCCAGTCGGGCCACGCCGGCCTGCCCATGGGAGCGGCCCCCATGGCGTACGTGCTCTGGTCGCACTTCCTCAAGCACAACCCGCGCGACCCGCACTGGCCCGACCGCGACCGGTTCGTGCTCTCGGCCGGCCACGGCTCGATGCTGCTCTACGGGCTCCTGCACCTGACCGGCTACGACATGCCGCTCGAGCAGATCAAGCGCTTCCGGCAGTGGGGCTCCAGGACCCCGGGCCACCCCGAGGCCGAGCTCGCCGAGGGGATCGAGACCACTACGGGACCGCTGGGACAGGGGATCTCGAACGCCGTGGGGATGGCGATCGCCGAGAAGCACCTGGCCGCGCTCTACAACAAGAACGGGCCCCGCGTCGTGGACCACCGCACGTACGTAATCGCGAGCGACGGCGACATGATGGAGGGTGTGCAGTCCGAAGCGGCCTCCCTGGCCGGACATCTGGGCCTCGGGAAGCTCGTCGTGCTCTATGACGACAACGGCACGACGATCGACGGGCCGACGTCCCTCGCCTTCAGCGAGGACGTCCTCGCGCGCTACCAGGCCTACGGCTGGCACGTCCAGCGCGTGGAGGACGGGACCGACCTGATCGCGATCGACACCGCGATCGAGCACGCGATCGTGGAGGAGAACCGCCCCTCGCTGATCGCCGTGCGCACGACCATCGGCTACGGCAACCCCAAACGGGAGGGCACGGCCAAAGCGCACAGCGACCCCTTCGGCCCCGAGGAGGTCCGCCTGACCAAGGAGAACCTGGGCTGGCCGCTCGAGCCCGCCTTCCTGATCCCCGAGCCCGTCGTGGCGCACATGCGGCAGGCGATCGACCACGGCGAGGAGGCCCAGGAGCGCTGGAAGGCCGATTTTCAGGCCTTCAAGGCCGAGTGGCCCGGCATGGCGGGGTCCTTCGAACGCGCGCTGGCGCGGGAGCTGCCCGATCGTTGGACGCGCCTGCTGCCCCGCTTCACCCCCGCCGACAAGCCGCTGGCCACCCGCGAGGCCTCGGGCAAGGTCCTGAGCGCCCTCGGGGGAGAGCTGCCGGAGCTGGTCGGCGGATCCGCGGACCTCACGCCCTCGAACAAGACGCGCATGGAAGGCGCGACGGATTTCGAGGCCGACAACCCCGCGGGCCGCTACCTGCGCTTCGGGGTTCGCGAGCACGCGATGGGTGCGATCCTGAACGGCATCAGCGTCCACGGCGGGCTGCGCCCCTACGGCGGCACCTTCCTGATCTTTTCCGACTACATGCGGCCCTCGATCCGGCTGGCGGCGCTCATGCGGCAGCCCGTGATCTACGTCTTCACGCACGACTCGGTCGGCCTCGGCGAGGACGGCCCCACGCACCAGCCGGTCGAGCACCTGGCCGCGCTGCGCGCGATTCCCAACCTGGTCGTGATCCGGCCCGCCGACTCCGCCGAGACCGCCGTCGCGTGGCGGGCGGCGCTCGAGCGGAAGGACGGGCCGACGGCCCTCGCCCTCACGCGGCAGAAGGTGCCGAATCTCGAGCATGGCCAGCGCGCCGCCGGGTCCTCCGACGGATCCCGGCCGGCCGACGACTTCGGCTCGGCCGCCGGCGTCCTGCGGGGCGGCTACGTCCTGGCCGACCTTCCCGCCGGCGGCGTGCCCGAGCTGATCCTGATCGGGACGGGCTCCGAGGTCCAGCTGGCGCTCGAGGCCGCCAGACGGCTCGCCGACGAGGGGACGCGGGCGCGGGTCGTGAGCCTGCCGAGCTGGGAGCTCTTCGAGAGCCAGAGCGCCGCCTACCGTGAGAAGGTCTTGCCCAGGAGCGTCCGGGCGCGCGTCTCCGTCGAGGCCGGAAGCCCCCTCGGGTGGGAGCGCTACGTCGGCGACGAGGGTGCCATCGTGGGGCTCGATCGCTTCGGCGCCTCGGCGCCCGGCGACGTGGTCCTGGAGAAGCTCGGGTTCAACGTCGAGAACGTGGTGGCCCATGCCCGGCGGGTGCTCGAGGCGTCGCGCGGGGCGCGGGACGGCGGGCCGGCGCGGGGTGGAGGGAAGAAGGGGACCGCCACGCGGGCCACGGCCGGGGGACACGCCGGGAGTCCCAAGTCGGTGAGCCGGTCCACGGGCGCCGCGACGCGCAGGGGTGGGCGGCCCCCGGATCGGACCTGACAAGGAGGAGCCGGATGGCCGAGGGCGACGCTCTCCAGTTGCGCGTCCAGCGCACGCCGAATCCGAACAGCATGCTCTTCCACGTGAACCGCGACCTGACCGACCGCAAGACGGGGCAGACGTTCGCCTCGCCCGAGGCAGCCGCGGAGTCCGTCGTGGCCACCGAGATCTTCAAGGTCCCCGGCGTGAGCTCCGTGTTCTTCCTGCCGAACTCGATCACCGTCACCCGCGATCCGTCCGTTCCCTGGGAGGACATCGTCTCCGACGTCGAGGACGCGATCCGGGCCGGCCTGCAGGCCTGAGCCCGTCCCCTCGGCGCGGCGCGCGGCGGATCCCCACTCTCCCCCGGGAGCAGCCCCCATGGAACGCGAGCTGAAGCTCGTGCTCGACGCCGCGGGGTACCTGCGCCTGGCTTCGACGCTGCCCGGTTACGAGGGTGAGCGGCGCCTCGCGAACCACTACTTCGACACCTCCGACCGGGCCCTCCGCCGGTTAGGCGCCTTGCTGCGCATTCGCGAGAGCGCGGAGGGCTGCCTGGTGGGGCTCAAGCAGGCCGTGTCCGTCCAGGGCGGCACGTTCCAGGCCGTCGAGCGCGAGCTGCCGCTCACGGAGTGGGATTGGGCCCGAGTCCTGCGGGCCGGCGATCCGGGAATCCTCGAGCACCCCGTGATCCGCGAAGGCTTCGAGCTGGCCCGTTCGGCCGTCCTTCCCTACCAGGGTACGCTGCGCGTGCAGCGGAAGGTCTTCCGTCTCTCGCCAGCGACGACTCTCGAGCTGGACCTCGCGTGCTTCGAGGACGGCAGCCAGGACTGGGAGCTCGAGGTCGAGACCGAGCGGCCGGAGGGCGTGCGCCCCTTCGTCGAGGAGCTTCTCGAGCGCCGGGGGATTCCCTGGCGGGAGCAGACCCGCACGAAGTACGAGCGGTTCCTCGAGCGCCGCGGGCTGAGCGCGCCGCCTCCGCTTCCCGCCTCGCGGGAGGGCGAGGTGCAGACGGTCGGAGAAGGCGTCCTCGTGCATCGTTCGCCGCTGGCGGGAGCGCGCGTGGTCGCCACGCGCCGGTTCGCTCCCGGAGAGGCGATCCTCGAGTTCGAGGGCGCTCCAGCCGCGGCCGGACCGCGGCCGCCGGGCCGGCGCTGGGTCCAGGTCGGACCGCGGCGTTTCCTGGACGCGACGGGCACCGTGGCGGCTCACGTGCGGCACTCCTGCGAGCCGGCCACCGGCGTGCGCGGGGCGCGCGTGCTCGTCGCCCGCGAGGTCGTCGAGCCGGGGGATGAGATCACCTACGACTACGCGATGACGGAGCCCGCGCTGGACCTGATCTGCATCTGCGGGTCGGCGGCCTGCCGCGGCGTGATCGGGGGCTATCGGCGATTGGGGGAGCGCCTGCGAAAGCTCTACCGCGGCTGGGTGTCGGAGTACCTCCTGGAAGGTGACGCGGACGAGGCCGACGGCGGATCGTTCGGCCCGGCCGGCCCGGCGGGAGCGGCCTGGAGACCGGGCGCCGAAACGCTGGCCGGCTGGAGCTGGACGCTGGGTGAGGGGCCGTCCAGACCGTCCTCGCTCCCGGCCGGACGGCTCGGGCGCGGCTACCGTTACGGCGCGCGCCCGGACGGCGAGTCCGGCAGCGAGGCCGCGCGGCCGGCGGAGCCCGGCCCGATCCCCGTCGGCGAACCCTCGACCGAGCTCTCCGCTCCGGACGACCCGGATTCGGCGGCGAGAGGCGACGCGGCGGGCGGGTTCCCGGCCGTGTGGCGCTAGGCCCGCGGATGCGGAAGATCGCCGTCATCCCCGGGGACGGGATCGGCAAGGAAGTGGTCGTCCAGGCGCTCGCCACCCTGGAGGCGCTGGAGCAGACCTCGGACCAGCGCTACGGGATCGAGATCCTGGACTTCGGAGCGGACCGCTACCTCGCGACCGGGGTGACGCTGCCCGAGGGTCAGATCGAGGCCTTCCGCGGCTACGACGCGATCTTGCTGGGAGCGCTGGGCGACCCTCGCGTCCCCGACAACGCGCACGCGCGCGACATCATCTTCGGCATCCGCTTCGGGCTCGACCTCTACGTCAACCAGCGGCCCGTGCGGCTGCTGCACGAGAGCCTCTGCCCGCTCAAGGCCAGGACCGTGGCCGACGTGGACTTCGTCGTGTTCCGCGAGAACACGGAGGGAGCCTACGTGGACGTGGGCGGTGTCTTCAAGCAGGGAACGCCCGACGAGATCGCGATCAACGAGGACGTGAACACCCGCAAGGGTGTCGAGCGCATCCTGCGCCACGCGTTCGAGCACGCCCGGGCGCGGGGCGGCCTGGGGGTCGCCATGGCCGACAAGTCGAACGCGCTGCGCCACGCGCACGGCCTGTGGCTGCGGGTGTTCGACGAGGTGGGCAAGGAGTTCCCCGAGATCGAGCGCCGCCACTACTACGCGGACGCCCTGGCGCTGCAGATGGTGCGCGCGCCGGAGACGTTCGACGTGATCGTCACCAGCAACCTCTTCGGCGACCTGCTCACGGACCTGGGCGCGGCACTCCAGGGCGGCCTCGGGATGGCGGCCTCGGCGAACCTGAACCCCGGCGGCGTCTGCATGTTCGAGCCGGTGCACGGCTCCGCCCCTCCGCTCGCGGGCCGGAACGTCGCCAACCCCATGGGCGCCATCCTCACCGTGGGCATGATGGTGGAGCACCTGGGATTTGCCGCGGGAGCGCGGCGGATCGAGTCCGCGGTCGTGGCGGCGCTCGAGGCGGGCGAGACCACTCCCGATCTGGGCGGCACCCGCGGGACGGATCAAGTGGGAAGCTGGATCGCCGAGCGGCTGCGGCGCGGATGAGCGAGTCGGTCCGTGGGGCGCTCTGGCTCGCCGCGCTGGCGCTCGCCACGGCACTCACGGTCTGGGTCTTCGCCGCCAACCCCCGGAGCCCGGCCGACCTGGGAAGCCGGCTCGCGCTGGGCATCTCGCCCGACCGCTACGGGGCAGAGTTCTACCGGGCCTCGGAGCTTCTGGAGCAGGCCGAGCGGTTCTTCGAGATGGAGAAGCCTTCCGATCGCGCCGCCGTCACCGCCCAGCGCGAGCTGCTCGAAGCGCGCGGCGGCTTCGCGCGCGCGGTCGAGCGGGCGGGGACGCCCGACGAAGCCCTGCGCGCCCGCCGGGGATGGGCCGAGGCCGATCTGCGCCTGGCCCGCTGGGCGCTCGCGCGCGGGAAGGGCGGAGGGCTCCTCGAAGGGGACGACGAGGACCTCTTCCGCTGGGGGCTCGCCTACGCCCGCGAAGGACTGGCGCTCGAGGGACTCGAGCCCGCCGCGCGCGCGGCTCTCGAGGAGATCCAGCGGAGGCTCGAGCGCGAGCTCAGCTTCTGGCGGTGAGCGGCTCCGTCCCGCCGGCGGGATCTCCGCTCGTCCGCCCGGCCGCGACCTCGCTCCTTCTGCTGGCCTCCATGCTGCTCTGCGGCCTGCGGCTGCCGGCGAGAGGGGGCCGCACGCTCGCCTTCGATGCCTTCGGCTTCGTCGAGGGTGTCCTGGCCCTCGTCGTTCTGGGCCTCTTCCTGAGTCAGGGCGCGCTCGCTCGCCCGACCCACTGGATGGAGCGGCTGGCGCTCGCCTACTGGCTCGCCGCCACGGCCGTCCTGCTGCGCCTGGCACTTCCGCCTCCGGGGCTGGGCTACTGGCTCGGCGTGACGATCGTCTCGGCCGCCCTCCTGGGAGCCGCGGGGCGCGACGACAGGCGTCGCACGCCCGTCACGCTGGCGATCGCGATCGCTCTCTGCGGAACGCTGCGCTTCGCGGTCATTCCCTTCATCTGGCGGCGCGCGAACCTGCCCGACGTCGGGCCCTTCGAGCTGGCCGGTCTCAGCGACTGGGCCAAGGGCCTGGTCAGCGACTACCAGCCGGTCCGCGCCGGAAACGAGATCCTGAACGCGGTAGGAGTGGCGCTCTATGCGCTGACCCTGCGGCTCGGCTGGCCCGCCCGCTCCGGCGAGGAGGAGGCCGCGGCCCGATCTCCGGCAGCCTGATGCCCGGTCCGTAAGTGAAAGAAACGCTTCGGCATGGGAATCAGAAGGCCGGCCGGCACGTCTTGAGTTTGCGAGCCCATGGAGTTGAATTAGTAGCCAACCTGCCCATTCCGAGCTGAATCCAGATGAAGAATCCGAAGCGCTCCCGTACGAACGGAAACCACGGCCTCAAGGCCGCCAGGGAGATCGTGCTGGTCGGAGGCTGCCGGACGGCGTTCGGCGCCTTCGGCGGCAGCCTCAAGGACTTCACCGCCACCGACCTGGGCGTGTTCGCGGCCAGGGGCGCGCTCGAGCGCTCACACGTGTCACCCGAGGAGGTCGAGCACGTGATCTTCGGCAACGCGCTCCAGACCTCGAACGACGCCATCTACCTGGCGCGCCACGTAGGGCTGCGCTCGGGCGTCCCCGAAGGGGCCCCCGCGGTGACCGTGAACCGGCTCTGCGGCTCGGGCTTCGAGTCCATCATCCAGGCCGGCCGGCTGCTCCTGACCGGTGAGGCCGAGGTGGTGCTGGCCGGCGGGGCCGAGTCCATGAGCATGGCGCCGCACGTGATCCACGGCGCGCGCTGGGGGATCCCGCTCGGCAAGGGCGAGCTCACGGATCTGCTCTGGGCGGCGCTCTTCGATCCCTACGCGGGGTTCTCGATGGCCGAGACCGCGGAGAACCTGGCCCAGGAGTACGAGCTGACACGCGAAGAGGTGGACCGCTTCGCCGCCGAAAGCCAGCGGCGCGCCAAGGAGGCCATGGACGCCGGCCGCTTCAAGGACGAGATCGTGCCGATCGAGATCAAGGAGAGGAAGGGCACGCGCGTCTTCGACACCGACGAGCACCCGCGGCCGGGCACCACCGCCGAGGTGCTGGCCAAGCTCGCGCCGTACTTCAAGAAAGACGGTCTCGTCACGGCGGGGAACGCCTCGGGCATCGTGGACGGCGCCGCCGCGGTGATCGTGACCACCCGCGAGCGGGCCGAGCGGGCGGGAGCCGAGATCCAGGGGACGCTGGTCGGCTGGGGTCTGGCCGGGGTGCAGCCGCGGATCATGGGCATCGGCCCGGCCCCGGCCGCGCGCAACGCGCTGGAGGCCGTCGGGACCGGGCTTCAAGACCTGAGCCTGATCGAGGTCAACGAGGCCTTCGCGCCGCAGGCCGTGGCGGTCATGAAGGAGCTCGAGATCGACCCGGCACGCTTGAACGTGAACGGGGGGGCGATCGCGATCGGGCATCCGCTGGCCGCGACCGGCACGCGCCTCACCGTGACGCTCCTGAACGAGCTCAACCGCCGGGGCGGCGGCACCGGCCTGGCCACGGCGTGCATCGGCGGCGGACAGGGCGCGGCGGTGGTCGTCAAGGCCGAGGCGAATGGAGAGCGCGGCCCTCGGAAGTGACACGCGAGTGCGCGAAAGTCGGCGGCGGGAGACATTCAATCCGTAGCGCGGGGAGAGCGCATGGCTGACGAGATCCGGACGGTCGGCGTGCTGGGTTGCGGGCTGATGGGCTCGGGCATCGCCGAGGTGAGCGCCCGGGCAGGGTACAGGACGATCGTGCTCGAGGCCGACGAGGCGATCCTGGCGGCGGGCTTGAAGAAGGTCCAGAGCTCGCTCGGCCGGGCGGTCGAGCGCAAGCGCCTCGCCGCCGAAGAAGCCCAGCAGATCACGAGCCGCCTCTCGGGAACGACGCGCGTCGAGGAGGTGGCCCCGGCCGACATCGTGGTCGAGGCGGTCGTGGAGGATCTCGCGGTCAAGAACCAGCTTTTCGCCGCCCTGGATCCGCTCTGCTCCGAGCGCACGCTCTTCGCCTCCAACACGTCCTCGCTCACGATCTCGGCGATGGCCGCCGCCACCCAGCGGCCGGACCGCTTCGTGGGACTTCATTTCTTCAATCCCGTGCCGATCATGAAGCTGGTCGAGGTCGTGCGCAGCGTGCAGACCTCGCGGGAGAGCTTCGAGCGCGCCTTCGCCTTCGCGAAGAGCCTCGGCAAGGAGCCGATCGCCTGCAAGGACTCCTCGGGCTTCGTCGTGAACCTGCTGCTGGTCCCCTACATCCTGGGGGCCATCCGCGCCGTCGAGCGCGGCGTGGCCTCGATCGAGGACATCGACAAGGGGATGCAGCTCGGCTGCGGCCACCCGATGGGACCCCTCACCCTGCTCGACTTCGTGGGGCTCGACACGACCTACCGCATCGCCGAGATCATGTTCGAGGAATACAAAGATCCGTTGTACGCGGCACCCCCGCTCCTGAAGCGCATGGTGCTGGCGGGGTTCCTGGGGAAGAAGAGCGGGCGCGGCTTCTACGACTACTCCGGCGACAAGCCGGTTCCGAGCGATCTGGGGATCTGACCATGGAGGACGGGGCCACCTACAAGAACCTGCTCTACGACGTCTCCGACCGGATCGCGACGATCACGATCAACCGGATCCGCAAGTTCAACGCGCTGGATGCGGAGACCGAGACCGAGATCGACGCCGCGGTCCGGGCCGCGATCGACTCCCCGGAGGTGGGGGCGATCATCCTGACCGGCGCCGGCGAGCGCGCGTTCTGCGCCGGGGCGGACATCGAGATGATCTCGGGGTTCAGCGGTGCGGAGGCCAAGGAGTTCGCCTACAAGGGCCAGTTCGTGTTCCACCGGATCGAGATGTCCCCCAAGCCCACCCTCGCCGCGGTGAACGGCCTGGCGCTGGGAGGCGGCTGCGAGCTGGCGATCGCCTGCCACCTGCGCGTGGCGGCCGAGGAGCGGGCGCAGTTCGGGTTGCCCGAGGTGACGCTGGGGGTGATTCCCGGCCACGGCGGGACCGTCCGGCTGCCGCGCATCGTGGGCCGTGGGATCGCGCTCGAGATGATCCTGACCGGCGCGCGCGTGGACGCCAAGCGCGCCTACGAGATCGGGCTCGTGAACCGCGTCGTGCCCGCGGCGGAGCTCATGGCCGCCAGCCGCCAGCTCCTGGCCTCGATCCTGGACAAGGGACCGCTGGCCGTGCGCTATGCGATCGAGTCGGCGATCCGCGCCGAGACGCTGGGCATGGAAGACGCGCTCTACCTCGAGGCCGCGCTCTTCGGCATGGCCTGCGGCAGCGAGGACATGAAGGAAGGGACGCGGGCCTTCCTGGAGAAGCGGAAGCCGGAGTTCCGGGGACGCTAGCCGGCTCCGGGCCACCGGCGGTTGGCTGGCGCCCGCGCCGGGCGCCGGAGTCCCGGTCCGCTGCCCGCGCCCGCTCAGCCCCGCCCGCCCGGCCGGGGACGGACGTTCTGGTTCTGCCGGAACAGGTTGCCGGGGTCGAGCTCGGCCTTCAACCGCGTGAGCCGCTCGAAGTTCCCTCCGTACGCCGCCCGCACGCGATCTTCGTCTTCGGGAATGAAGTTCACGTAGACGCCCCCCGTCGCGTACGGCGCCATCTCCCCGAAGCACGCCCGCGCCCACGCCGTGCACCGCTCGTCGTCGACCGCGCGCTCCCAGCGCGTGTGGACGTTCATGATGAACTCGGTGTCGCGGTGCGGATAGGCTGTGGCGTCGGCGGGCACCCGGTTGATGGCGCCTCCCACCCGCGCCACGAAGATCTCCGACTGCGGAGTCGGCAGCTTGCCTGTGCAGCGGATCAGCGCGTCGAGCGCCTCGTCCGACAGGCTCTTGAAGTTGTGCGACTTCCAGTAGTTGCGGGCGCCGGGCGTGAGCAGCGGGTCGAAGGCCTGCTGCCAGCCCGCGTAGGGGTGCGGCTGGATCACGTCTGCGATCGGCTTGCCGAACGAGCGCAGCGGCGCGAGCAGCTTCTCGCCGCTGGCCACGTCGCCCACGTGGCAGGCCGCCAGCAGGACGATCAATTTCCCGTGGACCTCCGGCGGCAGGAACGGCAGCGGCGGCGCATGGCGCATCACGAACCACACGTTCAGCTCCTCCGGCATTCCGGTCGCGAAGTCTCGATACCGGCGCAGCACGGACGCGGCCGCCTCGAACGGATGGACGATCAGCCCCGACAGCACCTGCGGGCCGACCTCGTGGAGGTCGAAGGCGAACGAGGTGACCACGCCGAGGTTGCCGCCCCCGCCGCGCAGTCCCCAGAAGAGGTCCTGGTTCTCGTCGGCGCTGGCTCTGCGGAGCCGGCCGTCGGCCGTCACGACGTCGGCGCCGCGCAGGTTGTCGATGGTCAGGCCGTGCTTCCGGCTGATCCAGCCGAAGCCCCCGCCCAGGGTCAATCCCGCCACGCCGGTGGTCGAGTTGATGCCCAGCGGCGTAGCCAGGCCAAAGGCCTGCGCCTCGCGATCGAAGTCGGCAAGCGTCGCGCCCGCCTCGACCGCCGCCGTCCGGGCGCGTGGATCGATCCGCACGCCCCGCATCTGCGACAGGTCGATGACCAGCCCGCCGTCGCAGGCGGCGCTTCCCGCGATGTTGTGCCCGCCGCCGCGGACCGCCACGAGGGCCCGGTGCTCGCCCGCGAACTGCACCGCCCGGATCACGTCGTCGGAATCCGCGCAGCGCGCGATCAGGGCGGGCTTCCGGTCGATCATCGCGTTCCACACGCTGCGCGCCTGATCGAAGTCCGGCGAGTCCGCGGTCAGGAGCTGGCCGTGCAGGGACCCGGTGAGCCGAGCCAGGGACGTCTCGGGGAGTTGCGTTCGGTTCCCGTTCAGCGTGATGAGGCTGATGGTGGACATCGCGACCTCCGGATGTATGCCGATGGAATGGGGGGAATCCGAGCAAACGTAGGAAGTCCTACGTATAGGGAGCGCTCCGCCGAATCGCAAACCCCGGCCTATGGCGGCTCGATGGGGCGGGAATTTAAGATTCCAGCATGTCCGATCCCACCGTGCCTGATCCCGTCCCGGTGCTCACCGAGCAGGACCTGATCCACGATTGGAACCTCCTGGCCGAGGACTTCGTCCGCCCGCCGCAGCGGATCGAGTTCGACGACGAGACGCTGCGCGACGGCCTCCAATCCCCGTCGGTCAAGGACCCTTCGATCGACAGGAAGATCGAGATCCTGCACCTGATGGACACGCTCGGGATCCAGAGCGCCGACATCGGGCTGCCGGGGGCGGGCCCGCGCGCCGTGGCCGACGTGAAGCGCCTGGCGCAGGAGATCGTCTCGGCCGGGCTGGCCATCCGGCCCAACTGCGCGGCTCGCACCCTCAAGCAGGATGTGGACCCGATCGCCGACATATCGGACGCGGTCGGGATCCCGATCGAGGCCTGCACCTTCATCGGCTCCTCCCCGATCCGTCAGTACGTCGAGGGCTGGGACGTGGACCGGATCTGCCGGCTGGCCGAGGAGTCCGTGAGCTACGCCGTCGCCCGTGGCCTGCCGGTCATGATGGTGACCGAGGACACGACGCGCGCGCACCCCGAGGTGCTGGAGCGGATCTACACGGCGGCCATCGAGGCCGGCGCGCGGCGCATCTGCCTGGCCGACACGGTGGGTCACGCGACACCCGACGGGGTGCGCAACCTGGTGCGCTTCGCGAAGGGGCTCGTCGCACGGAGCGGCGAGGACGTGAAGGTGGACTGGCACGGACACCGGGACCGGGGCTTCGGTCTCTCCAACGCGCTCACCGCGATCGTGAACGGCTCCGATCGCGTCCACGGCACCGCACTCGGAGTCGGCGAGCGGGTGGGGAACACCGAGATGGATTTGCTGCTCGTGAACCTGAAGCTCCTGGGATGGATCGAGAACGATCTCTCGCGGCTCCCCGAGTACTGTCGTGTGGTAGCCGAGGCCACGCAGGTGCCGCTCCCCGTCAACTATCCGGTGGTCGGACGCGATGCCTTCCGCACCGGAACGGGCGTCCACGCGGCGGCGGTGATGAAGGCGATCTCGAAGGGCGACGCCTGGCTGGCCGACCGGGTGTACTGCGGGGTGCCGGCCTCGCTGGTCGGACGCGAGCAGGAGATCGAGATCAGCCACATGAGCGGCGCCTCGAACGTCACCTTCTGGCTCAAGGCGCACGGCCACGAGGCGACCGAGGAGCGCGTGCAGCGGATCTTCGATTACGCGAAGCGCACGGATCACACGTTGACGCGTGAGGAGATCGAGGCGCTCCTCTGAGGCGCTCCTGATTGCTTTTTCCGGAGGTGCACCAGGCCCTCGCTTTTTGACTTTGGCATCCGCCGCGGGGTAACTTGAGGATTCGCTCAGACGGGTCGGGTTCGATCCGCCGTGCCGGTCGAGCAACCTCTTGAGGAGCAATTGCTTGCGGCGACTCCGGTGGGTCGTGTGCGGGCTGGCGGCGCTCTCTCTGGAGGCCTGCGCCTCGGCACCCGCCGGCGAAGGTGGGGAGACGGCGGGAGAGGCGAATCCCGCCACGCAGGAGGTGGCGGCCGCGGCCGAATCGGTGGCGGCCGAGTCCGCCGCAGCGCCGGCTCCGGACCAGGCTCCCGGGATCGGTCTGCGCGAGCCCGCGGGAACGCTGGCCAGCGACGAGGCTGCGGGAACGCAGCCGTCGAGCCCGGCCGCAGGCGGGGCCGTGCCCCGGTCGCGCACGTACCCCGGCTTCCTCACGGCGAACTTCGCCACCGAGCCGCTGGCTCTGCTGCCGGTCGTGCGCGTGATCATCCCGGCCGAGATCTCGAGCGGACAGGAAGGTCAGGCACTGGTCGAGGATCTCAAGCGCCTCGTCCTGGACCGGCTGCCGGCGGAGATCCGCATCGTGCGCCCGAGGGCGCCTGTGTACCCGTTCCGGAGTTGGGCGCAGGGCCGGGACGTGGGGCCGCAGAGCGGCTACCTGTCCTCCATCCTGGGGTGGAGCGGGACGCCGGGTGAGGACGGAGCGATTCCCGAGGTCGTCGGCAACAGCGTGGAGGCGCTGGGCGACAATCGCGGGATCCGCTACTTCCTGTTTCCCCGCTCTCTGGAGATCTTCCACAGCGGTCGCCTCCGCTATGCGGCGGTTCTCCAGGCGTATCTGCTGGACGCGCGAGGCGAGCGGGCGGTCTGGAGCGGAAGCGGGTGGGCCGAGGGCACCCTGCCCGAGGACGAGCCGGGTCAATTCCTGCGCGGTGTGGTGAGGGACGCGGCGGTGGCCGCGGTGGCCGACCTGGCGGCACGGTTGCCGGGCTCGGAGCGAGCGCTTCCAAGGGGCGACTTTCGCGGGAACATCCCCTGAACGGAAAGGACGCGACGTGCACCACAAGGTGACGCTCATCGAAGGTGACGGCATCGGTCCCGAGGTCGTGGCCGCCACGCTCGAGATCCTGGACGCGGCCGGGGCCGACATCGAGTGGGACCGCCGGCTGGCGGGCCTGCCGGCCGAGCAGGCGGGGCTTCCCGTCCTGCCCGAGGAGACGCTGGAGTCCATCCGCGCCAACCGGGCGGCGCTCAAGGGACCGCTCACGACGGCGATGGGTACGGGCTTCCGCTCGATCAACGTAGCCCTGCGGCAAGAGCTCGTGCTCTTCGCGAACGTACGCCCCGCCAAGACCCTGCTCCCCCCGCCCCAGCGCTACGAGAACGTGGACATCGTCCTGATCCGCGAGAACACCCAGGGCCTCTACAGCGGGATCGAGCACTACATCGACGCCAAGAAGTCGGCGGCCGAATCGATCGTGATCATCACGCGCGAAGCCATCGACCGCGTCATGCGCTACACGTTCGAGTACGCGCGCAAGAGCTCCCGCCGCAAGGTCACGATCGTGCACAAGGCCAACATCCTGAAGTACAGCCAGGGCCTGTTCCTCGACACCGGGCGGGCCGTGGCGGCGCAGTATCCGGACATCGCCTTCGACGAGAAGCTCATCGACAACATGGCGATGCAGCTCGTGCTGGACCCGTCCCAGTTCGACGTGGTCGTCACGACGAACATGTTCGGCGACATCCTCTCGGATCTGTGCTCGGGCCTCGTGGGCGGGCTGGGACTGGCGCCCAGCGCCAACGTCGGCGAGGAGGCGGCGGTCTTCGAGGCGGTTCACGGGAGCGCGCCGGACATCGTGGGCAAGGACCTCGCGAACCCCTCCGCGCTGATCCTTTCGGCCTGCATGATGCTGGATCACCTGGGTGAGCAGGAGCTGGCCACGCGCGTGCGGAGCGCGCTGGTCTCGACGCTGCGCGAAGGCCGCCAGCTCACGCGGGACCTGGGAGGCGCGCTGGGCACCAAGGCGTTCACGGAGGTGATCGCCGAGCGGGTCGCGCGGCGCTCCGAGACCGCCGGGGCGCGACCCGGGTGAGAGAGGCCCGCGGCCTCCGGACGCGGCGGAGCGGGCGCGGCGTGCGCCGGAGGGCGGGATGCAGATCGTGCCGGTGATCGCCATCGTCGTCGTGGCTGCGATCTGGATCGCCGTCCTGCTCACGGTCCTCGCGCGCGGATTGGGTTCGGGAATGGACGTCTGGATCCGGCTCGGCGCCCTGACCGCGCTGCCGCTGGTCGCCATCTGGTCCTATTTGCGCCTTTGCGCCCAGCGCCGGCGCCTCGACTGATCATCCACGGGAGCGGGAGATGACGAGCACTGGAAAGGCCGCGGGCGCCGCCGCGCGGCAGAGGACAACCGCCGCCGGACCCTCCGCGGCCGAGGCGGGAAGGGCGCCGGCGGGCGGAAAGGGCAGGGCGGAGAGCCCCGAGGCTGCGGCCGGACGCCCGGCGGCTTCGACAGGGCGAGGGATCCGCGCGCCTTTCAAGGGTGTGGATTACTACGACATCTCGAGCCTGCTCTCGGACGAGGAGCGCCTCGCGCGCGACACGGTTCGACGCTTCGTGGACGAGCGCGTGATGCCGATCATCGAGGACCACTACCAGGCGGCGACCTTCCCGCTCGACCTGGTGCGGCCGATGGCCGAGCTCGGTATGCTGGGCGCCAGTCTCCCCGAGGAGTACGGCTGCGCGGGCCTCGGCAACGTGGCCTACGGGCTCATCATGCAGGAGCTGGAGCGCGGCGACTCCGGCATCCGGTCCTTCGCCTCCGTGCAGGGCGCGCTGGTCATGTATCCGATCTACGCGTTCGGGTCCGAGGAGCAGAGGCGCCGCTGGCTTCCGCGGATGGCGGCGGGCGAGGCCATCGGCTGCTTCGGCCTGACCGAGCCGGACTTCGGCTCGAACCCCGCCGGGATGCGCACGGTCGCCGAGCGCACGGGGGCGGGCTGGGTGCTGAACGGCTCGAAGATGTGGATCACGAACGGCACGCTGTCCGACGTGGCGGTCGTGTGGGCCAAGACCCGCGGGGCCGCCGACGACGAGGCCGGCACGCCGAAGAAAGGCGCGGGCGAGGGGACGATCCGCGGCTTCCTCGTGGAGAAGGGGACGCCGGGCTTCAGCGCGCCCGAGATGCACCGCAAGCACTCCCTGCGGGCCTCGGTGACCTCGGAGCTCCTGTTCGACGACTGCGAGATCCCGGCCGACAGCCTCCTTCCGGGCTCGGGCGGCCTCAAGAGCCCGCTCATGTGCCTCACGCAGGCCCGCTACGGGATCGCGTGGGGCGCCTGCGGCGCGGCCATGGCGTGCTACGACGAGGCGCTTCGCTACAGCCTGGAGCGCGTGCAGTTCGACCGTCCGATCGGGGGCTTCCAGCTGACGCAAGCCAAGCTCGCCGACATGCTGACCGAGATCACCAAGGGACAGCTCCTGGCCTATCAGCTGGGGCGGCTCAAGGAGCGCGGCAGCATGCGTCCCGCTCAGGTCTCGCTCGCCAAGCGCAACAACGTGGCCATGGCCCTCGAGGTGGCCCGCACCGCCCGCACGATCCTGGGCGCCAACGGGGTCACCAGCGAGTACCAGGTCATGCGCCACGCCAACAACCTGGAGTCGGTCTACACGTACGAGGGCACGCACGAGATCCACACCCTGGTCCTGGGCCAGGACGTGACGGGCATCGCGGCGTACCAGTGAGCTCCCGGCCGGGGTCGCAGCCGGCGGCGGTCTCGCCCGCTCGCCAAGGAAACCCATTGGCTCGCTGTGCGAGC
>DATBJW010000043.1:0-18985 GCA_036556205.1 Gemmatimonadota bacterium | reverse complement strand
CGGCGCCCCTCGGCGCGCATCTGGTTCAATTCCTGCTCGGAGGGCCGTCGCGTCACCGCGCCCTGGAAGCGCGTGTACATCATGAGCATGCCCGAGAGCACTCGCAGCTGCTGGTCCAGCGGACGGCCCGCCTCACGGCTGAGCCGAAGCGCGTTCGTGTAAGCCTCGACGCTCGTGTCACCGCCCGAGACACGGGCCAGCTTCTCGTGGAGCTCGGGCAGATCGTTCGGCCGGCCGAGCTCGATCGCGGCGCGGAAATGGCGGGCCGCCTCGCCCTGCGCGGCGGCCGCCGCGGCGACGTCGCCGGCTCGGGTGAGCCACAGCACGGCAGCGGCACGGATCTCGTCGACGTCCGCCTGGCTCAGGTCCACCGCCGCCGACAGGCTCGCGGCTTCCTGGTAGTGATAGGCGATGAGCTCCGCGAGCTCCTCCTCCCTGCCGCGGGATCCGTGCTCGAGCCAGCGCGCGGCCGCGGCGTGCAGCCGCCAGCGCTCGGCGCGGGGCAGCGTCTGGTAGCTCACCTCCCGGATCAGGATGTGACGGAAGGCGAACCCTCCATTCGAGCGCCGCACGAGATCCTTCTCGACGAGACGCTCGGCCAGGTCGTCCGCGCCGCCCGCGAGCGTGGGCTCGAGTGCCGCCAGACCCGAGGCGCGGAACTCGCGGCCGAAGACGGCTCCGACCTGCACGAGACGGCGCTCCGCCGGCTCCAGCAGATCGAGACGGGCCAGCACGGTCGCCTGCACGGTGTCCGGAAGCGTGGCCAGCGCCTCCTCGACCCCGCCTTCGTCGTCGAGCGAGGGCAGGCGGTCCAGCATCGAGCGCACGATCTCGCCCGCATAGAACGGGTTGCCTTCCGAACGCGCCACGACGCGGGACACGAGCTCGGGGGCGGGTCGGCCCAGGAGGTGCTCGATCAATCCGGCTACGGCTTCCTGCTCGAGCGGCTCCAGGGCCAGCGACACGTAGTTGCGGCGGCCGCCGCCCCAGGCCGGCCGCCGGTCGAGCAGCTCGGGGCGGGCCAGCGCCAGCATGAGCACGGGCGCGTCGCCGCGCGGCTGCATCACGAACTCGACCAGGTCGAGGAGGCTCTCGCTGGACCAGTGCAGGTCCTCGAAGACCAGCACGACCGGCGAGCGGCGCGACGCGGCCTCGATCACCGTGCGCCAGGCCGCGAAGAGCGCGGTTCGGTCGGGTACGTCGACTTCGCCGAGCCCCACGGTCGCGGCCAGCAGGCCGGCGGTGCGGTCGGGCGAGTCGATCTCGAGGTCCCGCACCCAGGCCAGCAGCCGGTCGCGTGCCAGCTCGGGGGCCGACTCCTCGTCGATCCCGGTAAGTCGGTGCAGCACCGAGCGCAGTGGCTCGTACGTGAGGCGCTGTCCGTAAGGCAGGCACTGCGCGATCGCCACGCTGGGCGCCGTCGCGAGCGACGGGAGCCGGTCGAGAAACTCCTCGACCAGGCGCGTCTTCCCCGTGCCGGCGGGCGCGATGAGGCTGATCAGGAACGGTCGCCGTTCCGACATCACGCGGCGCGCGACGAGCTCGAGCTGGGCGAGATCCTGATCACGCCCGAAGAGGGGAACGCGCCCCGTCGGGGACGAGCGCACGCGTCGCAGGAGCGGGAGTGCGCGCACGGGCAGGGATTTGCCCTTCGCCTCGATCTCGACCAGGGGCCCGAACTCGAAGCCGCCCGCCGCCGCGCGCGCGGTGCGCTCGCCGCACAGGACCGCCCACGGCTCGGCGGCCTGCTCGAGCCGGGCGGCCACGTTGACCGCGTCGCCCGTGATGATGAAGTCGCCGGGCGTGGGCTCGGTCGTGGCCACGATCTCGCCAGTGTTGACGCCCAGGCGGATCGGGAGCCGTTCCCCCAATCGCGGGTCGGCGCGCACGCGGTCGCGCAGCTCGAGGGCCGCCGAGAGGGCGCGGGCGGCGTCGTCGCCGTGCGCGCGCGGCAGCCCGAACACCGCCATGGCCGCGTCGCCGATGAACTTGGCCACGGTGCCGCCGTGGGCGGCGACGACGTCCTTGGCGATCGTGTAGTAGCGGGCGAAGAGGGCGCGCACGTCCTCGGGATCGAGGGCCTCACCCAGGGCCGTCGAGCCCGTCACGTCGGCGAAGAGGATCGTGACCAGCCGCCGCTCCTCCGTCGGGGCGGCGGCGGCCTGAAAGGGGACGCCGCAGCCCCCGCAGAACCGGAGGCCGGGCGGGTTTTCGAATCCGCAGGCTGCGCAGCGCACGAGCTAAGATTTGGGAAACCGTGAGGGGCCGCAACGAAGCCGGGTTCCGAGCGACGTCGGCGAGGGGGCGGAGGAGCGCACGGGGCCGAGTGCCGCGACGTCGCGCCGGCGCGGGACCGGGGCTAGAAGTCCCCCCGCATCTTCTTCAGCCGGTAGATGGCGACGATGTAGGCGATCCCGCCCACGATCGAGCCGAGCATGAAGTCGGCGAAGACGGAGAGGCGGTCTCCGAAGAGCAGGTGCGGGAGCCAGCCGGCCAGGGCGCCGATCAGGAGCGCGATCAGGTTCAGCACGGCTCAGACCTCCAGCGGAGCGGAACGCCGGCTCGCCGGCCTCAGGCGAGCAGCTTCGCCACGCGCTCGCGACTCAGGTTGCGCCAGAGGAAGGCTCCGGTCACCACGGCCACTGCCAGCAGCAAGAGGCCCGGAACGAACGACCGCAGGAGCAGCTTCCCGACCCCGAACACGGCCGAATAGACGAACGCCGTGGACACCATCCAGAGCAGAAGGCCGCGGCCGAACCCGCTTGCCGGCCCGGCCGCCTCCCCCAGCTCGGCGCGTACGGGCCCCCACCAGCCCGGAGGTCTGACCTTGCGGTAGAACTTGGCCAGGTGCGGCAGCGGCGTGGGAGGAGTCAGGAAGGTGACGGTCAGCCACACCACGAGCGAGCCCAGGACGTTCAGCAGCACGACCTGGGGGAAGGTGAAGCTGGGTCCGCCCCAGAGCGGCGAGCCCCTCAAGAGGAAGGTCAACGCCGACGATGAGGCCATGGCGGCGATCTCGCTCCAGGCGTTCACGCGCCACCAGAACCAGCGCACGATGTAGACGAGCCCGATCCCCGCGCCCAGCTCGAGCAGCAGCTTGAAGAGGTCGGAGATCGAGTTCGCGAAGTACGCGATGGCGCCGCCCAGCAGCACCGCCAGGACCGAGGCCACGCGCCCGGCCTGGACGTAGTGACGCTCCGAGCGATCGCGCACGAGGAAGCGCCGGTACAGATCGTTGACCAGAAAGGCGGCGCTCAGGTTGATGTGCGTGACGATGCTGGACATGAAGGCCGCGACGAGCGAAGCCAGCATCATGCCCAGCAGCCCCGCCGGCAGCAGCTCGACCATCAGGCGCGGGTAGGCGAGCTCGGGATCCTCCAGGTGCGGATGGAGGATCAGCGAGGCCAGCGCCGTCAGGATCCAGGGCCAGGGACGCAGGGCGTAGTTGGCGACCTGGAACCAGAGCGTGGCCAGGAGCGCCTCGCGCTCGTCGCGCGAGGCGGCCATGCGCTGCACGACCACCGCTCCTCCGTCGGCATTCTTGTTGGCCCACCACTGCACGCTGACGAGCACCAGGAAGGCGGCCGCCGGGCTGGACCAGAAGTCGGTCGTGGGCGTGAAGTCGGGAAGGAAGGAGAGGACGTTGGGCGGCAGGTCGGCGGCGTGCGCCGCGACCCCGGAGGCTCCCGCACCCGCGCCTCCCAGCGTCGCCACGAGGCGCTCGATGCCCCCCACCTCCGCGACGGCGAAGAACGCGAGGAGGATCGCTCCCGCCATCGCCCACGTGAACTGGAAGAGGTCCGTCACGACCACCCCCCAGAGCCCGGCCAGCGCGGCATAGAGCAGCGTCACGGCCACGCTCAAGACGAGCGCCCACTCCTTCCCCACCGAGAACACCTCCCCGAAGACCTTCAGCATGGCCAGCGAGATCCAGCCCATCGCGAGGCCGTTCGCGTAGAGCGTCAGATAGACGGCCCGGAATCCGCGCAGGAAGGAAGCCGAGCGTCCGGCGTAGCGCAGCTCGGTGAGCTCGACGATCGTCATCACTTCGGAGCGCCGCCACAGCTTGGCGAAGAAGAAGACCGCGAGCATGCCGCCGATCGCGAAGCACCACCAGATCCAGTTCTGCTGGATCCCGCCGGTCCGCACCCAGCCGGTGACCACGAGCGGCGTGTCCACGGAGAAGGAGGTGGCGACCATCGAGGTGCCGGCCAGCCACCAGGGGAGGTTGCGTCCGGAGACGAAGAACTCCGCCGTGGAGCTGGACGCCCGGCGCGTGTAGTAGAGGCCGATCGCGAGCGAGAGCGCGAAGTAGAGGGCGAGGACGGCCCAGTCGAGAGGCGCGAGAGTCATCCGCTCCGCTCCGGACGGAGGAGGTGGGCGGCGCGAAGTTACACCGGCGCCGCGGACTTGCGACAGCCCCCGGGGAACCGTTCCGCCGGGCTCCTCGTATGTACCTCAGAGAATCCCGGACGAGTGGTTCGGGAACCCGGCCGGCTCGTCGATGTAGAATGTTCTCATTCGGCGGGGTAGTTTCGTCCCGCCTGAATCACGCGGAAGGAGAAGCATGCAGCTGCGGTCCGCCGGCTCCGTGACCCTGCTGGTGGCGGTCCTCGCCCTGGGCGGAGCCGCCGTGCGCTCGGGGGTCGCCGGGCTCCACGAGGGCGGCCAGACGCCCACCACCGAGGCGTTCGTCTTGACCGCGGGCGCCGACACGGTGGCGATCGAGAGCTTCGCCCGCACCGGGGACAGGCTGGAGGGCGAGCTGCTCGACCTCGGGTCCAGCAGCCGGCGCGAGACCTACGTCGCGATCCTGTCCACCGATTCGCTGGTCGCTCGTTTCGAGCTCGCCGTGCGCCCGGCGAACAGCGCGCTCGACACACCCCCCGTCCGCCGCGCGGCGGTCGTGTTCCGGCCGCAGGGCGCGCGGGCGGATCCCCCCGCGAGCCGCAGCGAGCCGACGAAGCGTCTCGTCGCCAGTCCCGGCTCGCTACCCTACCTGGACCTCTCCACCGCGCTCCTCGAGCTCGCCACCCGGCGCGCCCGGGCGCTCGGCCGCGACCGCCTCGAGCTGCCCCTCATCGACGCCAACGACGGCCGCACGGTGACGGCCACGCTGACGCGCGCGGGTGACGACTCGCTGACGGTCCGCGTCCGCAAGGACGAGCTGCGCCTGCGGGTGGACGACGAAGGCCGCATCCTGGGAGGCAGCATCCCGGCGCGGGGGCTGGTCATCCAGCGCTCGGCGACGGACGGCCAGGCGCTCGACGCGGCCGACTACTCCGCGCCCCCGGGCGCGCCCTACACCGCCGAGGACGTGAGCGTGCGGGCCAGCGCCACCCACTCGCTGGCCGGCACGCTCACGCTGCCCAGCGACCGCCCGGCTCCCTATCCCGCCATGGTCGTCGTGACGGGCTCGGGACCTCAGGAGAGAGACGGAACCTACCTCGGCAACTATCGCCCGTTCCGCCAGATCGCGGACGCGCTCTCGCGGCACGGGATCGCCGTGCTCCGGCTGGACGACCGTGGGGTGGGCCAATCCACCGGGCGCTTCACGCTCGCCAACTCGGCGGACTTCGCCGACGACGCCCGGGCGGCTCTGGTCTACCTGCGCCAGCGTCCGGACATCGACGGCGACCGGGTGGGCCTGCTGGGCGAGAGCGAGGGCGGGCTCGTGGCCTCGATGGTGGCCGCAACCGATCCCGCGCTGCGCGCGCTGGTCCTGCTGGGCACTCCCTCGCGCACGGGGCGCAACCTGATCGACTCCCAGGTGCGCTACCGCCTGGAGCACGACGGCTCGGTGCCCGAGGCCAAGCGTGACTCGGTGGTGGCCGAGATCGAGGCCCGGAACGAGCGGCTGGCCAAGGTGCTCCCCTGGCTGCGCTTCATCCTGGATTACGACCCGATCCCGACCGCCACCAGGGTCCCCACACCCGTCCTGATCCTGCAAGGAGAAAACGACCGGCAGGTGACGGCCAACCAGGCCGCCGAGCTGGCCGTCGCCTTCCGCGCCGGGGGGAATCGCGACGTGGCGATCCGCGTCTTCCCGCACCTGAACCATCTCTTCCTGGAGGACGAGGACGGCGACCCCGAGAAGTATTCGAGCCTGACCTCCAAGGCCCTGTCGCCTTCGGTGCTGGGCGAGATCACGACCTGGACCGCCAGCCACCTCTCCGGACTCGAGGCCGAGCCGGGTCTGGCCCCGGCGGCCACCGACTGACTGGACTGGACCGCCATGAGCGAGGCCACGAGAAAAGCGTCCGGCCGCCGGGTGACCGTGCGCTGCCCGTTCTGCTCGCGCTTGAACCGGGTGGACCTGGCGCGCACGACGGATCGTCCGCGCTGCGGCAACTGCGCGCGCCCGCTCCTGCTCGACCGTCCCGTGGACGTGACCGATCAGGACTTCGAGCGCTACGTGAGGGACGCCGAGGTGCCGGTGCTGGTGGACTTCCACGCGGATTGGTGCGGGCCCTGCAAGATGATGGCGCCGGTGCTGGATTCGCTGGCCCACGACCGTCAGGGCGACTTGCTCGTAGCCAGGCTCGACAGCGATCGAAACCCCGCCACCTCCGCCCGCTTCAGCGTGCGCGGCATCCCCACCTTCATCCTCTTTCGCGGCGGCCGCGAGGTCGGCCGCGAGACCGGCGCCGTCCCGCGCAGCCAGCTCGACGCCCTGCTGGGGAAAGAAACGGCCTAGGGATTTGAGTCGCAGGGCGAGCTGCGAGGAGGGCGGCTTCAGGTCGAAGCCGCGTCAGCGCGGGATGCGCAAGCGCTGGCCGGGCCGGATGTGCTGCCCCGAAGTGAGGCCGTTGGCGCCGCGCAGCGCCGTCAGCGCGACGCCGTGCCGCTCGGCGATCTCTCCCAGCGTGTCGCCGCGCCGAACGACGTACCAGGCGTCGCCGCCGGAGGCCACGGGCGGGTCGGCCACGACGGTGGACGTCCCGCGCAGGGCCGCCAGCACCGCGCTCCACTTCTCGGCCGATCCCGGGGGCAGGCGCAGCTGGTGGCCGGCGGGGACCGCCCGGTCCTCGCTTCGGGCCCGGGGCGTGAACGCCGGGTTCATGTCCCACAGCGCCTGAACCGGGATCTCGAGGGCCTGCGCGACCGTCGAGAGCCGCCCGCTGGTGGGCATCTGCACTTCGTCGAACTCCAGGGCCGGATCGAGCCGGACGTCTCCCAGGTGCTGCGTGTAGTTGCGCCGGACTTCGAGCGCGGCCAGGAACTCGGCGTAGAAGTTCCGCGACGCGAAGCCGAAGCCGCGGCTGTCGTATCCCTTCACGATCTTCTCGATGTCCCGCGTGCCCATCACCCGCACCGCGTTCAGCATGCCGTAGGGCCCGTGGTTGTAGGCCGTGATGGCCAGCGGCCAGGTCCCGAGGGTCTCGTAGTTCCGGCGCAGGAGCCTGGCCGCCGCGCGGGCGGCCTGGATCGGGTCCATGCGCTCGTCCAGGGTCCCGTCCACGCGCATGAACAGCCGGGCAGTGCTGGGCATGAACTGCCAGACCCCGGCCGCGCCCGCGCTCGAGAAGGCCCGCGCGTTGTACATGGACTCCACGAAGGGCAGGAAGGTGAGCTCGAGCGGCACGCCCTCCTCGCGGAAAACCTCCTCGACGTAGGGCTGGTAGCGCCCCGAGTAGGCGAGGCCCTCGATGAAGCGCTCGCGCAGCCCGCGCTGCCAGCGGACGTTGTCCGCCGCCCAGCCGAAGGTCCCGGGCGACGTCCCCTCGCCCCAGAGCTCGTAGACGCGCCGCGTCTCACCGGAGAGCGTGTCGGGATCGAAGCCCTCTCCGAGCGCCAGCAGGATCGCGCGATAGTGCTCGCGGATCCCCGCGAGCAGGTTCGCGTTGGCGATCTCCTCCGGCCCGGTCTCCGCCTCGGGCGCCTGCACGAGCTCGTAGACCACGTCCATCCGCTCGCGATCGTGGAACAGCACCTGGTCCTTGGAGACCCGCGAGTAGATCGCCTCCCAGAACTCCACCATCGGCACCAGGCCCGGCGACAGCGGAAAGTCGGGATTCGCCGCCATGGGCACGCTGGACATGGGCGCCATCTGCGCCTCCTGCGGGCGGGCCTCCGCGGAGGACGCGATCAGGAGCGCAAGCGCGAGGACGAGCCGGATGGCCGAGCGGTGGAAGGGAACGGGTGGAAAGGACGATCTCATGCGCACTCCAATCGGCGCGCTGCCGCGCCCGGCGGCCGGTCCGCGGGACCGGCGTGAGCCGCCGGCTACAATCGAACGGGGAGGCGCCCGCCCGGCTTCGTTCCGCCGGTCAGCACCTCCCCCACGGCGATCTGGCACGCCGGAACGTCCCCGAAGGCGAGCAGCGCGCTTCGCAGCGCGGGGACGTCGCGGACGATAAACGGGCTCCCGAACGAAATCAACGTAGCGTCCGGGCGGCGCGCGAACAGGGCCGCGGCGATCCGGGCCGCCTCGGGCGAGAATCCCGCGCGGCCCTTCCAGGCGCGGATCGGCGAGAAGTATGCCAAAGCCAGGCTGCGGTAGGCGTCGAGCCCCGGCGGCAGATCGGCCGACCCTTCCCCCGGCACGAGCCACGCGAAATCGCGACCCGGACCAGCCGCGACCGACGGCAGGATCACGCCGCCGCGGTCGATCCCGCCGTCCAGCAGGACCACGACGAGCGCGGGCTCCTCGAGCGCCGGCGTGGGCGCTCCGACCCGCACGAGGCCGGCACGGGCCGCGCGCAGGGCGAGGTCCGTCGCTCCATCGGCGGGCAGGGCCCCCTCCCCGGGCGCGGGACGAGCCGGGCCCCGACGCTCCGGCCGACCGGGGGGCGCCTCCACGCGCGCGAGGGCCGCGCGCAGGTTGGCCAGCGCGCGCTCGACCACGGCCGGCGCGAGGCTCTCGTCTTCGAGACGGCGAGCGAGGCCCTGAACGGCCGCGCACGGGTCCGGCGGGTAGAGCAGACAATCCACCCCCGCCTGCAGCGCGCGCGCCGCGCGCTCGCCCGCGTCCACCCCGGCCAGCGCTCCCATCATGAGCGCGTCACTCACCACCACGCCGCGAAATCCAAGCTCTCCTCGCAGAAGGTCGGTCAGCACGGCGTGCGAGAAGGTGGCCGGAATTGCCTCACTTCCGTCGGGCTCGAGGCCCGGGTAGGCGACGTGCGCCGACATGACGAGGTCGACTCCGGCCTCGACGGCGCGGCGGAACGGGACCACGTCGCTCGCGAGAAGCTCGCCGGCCGCGGCCCGCACCACGGGCAGCTCCGCGTGCGAGTCGGCCCGCGTGCGGCCGTGACCCGGAAAGTGCTTGGCGGTGGCCAGGACTCCACCCTGCTGCAAACCCGAGAGCAGGGCGGTTCCGAGCTCCGCGACCGTTTCCGGGCTCTCCCCGAAGGCGCGCGTGCAGACGATGGGATTCTCGGGCTCGTTGACCAGGTCGAGCACCGGCGCGAAGACGCAGTTCAGCCCGGCCGTCCTGGCTTCGCGGGCGGTCATGCGTCCGACGTCGCGTGCGAGGCCGGGATCGCCGGCCGCGCCGAGCGCCATGGGCGGAGGGAAGGAGGTCGCGCCGGCCAGCTGCTGGCCCAGCCCGCGTTCCAGGTCCGCGGCGAACAGGAGCGGCGCGTCCGCCTCGGCGCGCAGCCGCGCGATGAGCGCGCGCACGGCACCCGGGTCGCCGCCGAAGAAGGCGTAGCCGCCCCACGGGTAGCGCTCCCGCTCCTCGAGGATGGCGTCGGCGTCCTTCCCCCGGTGGTCGCGCACGTGGACGCAGACCAGCTCGCAGAGCCGCTTCACGCGATGCGTCCCGGCGCCAGCTTGCCGAGCATGGCGGCGCGCGAGGCGCCCGTCGTGTGCGGCAGGTGATTCGGCAAGCCGCGCGCAGCGAGGTAGGCCAGGGCCGCGAAGGCGACCGCCTCCTTCGCGTCGCCGTCGAGGCCGGCCTCGTCGGTGTCGCGCACGGCCGCGCCGGGGAAGAGGCGCGCGAGCGCGGCCCGCAGGGCGGCGTTCCGGCGCCCGCCGCCGCAGAGGAGCACCTCGGCCGGGGCGCCGCAGTGCGACCGGACCGCATCGGCCGCGCTCCGCGCGCAGAGCTCCGCGGCGGTGGCCAGCAGGTCGCAAGGGGCGAGATCCAGCTCGGCGCCGCGCCGGACCATACGCTCGACGAAGGCCTCGCCGAAGAGCTCGCGACCGGTCGAGCGCGGAGGGGGGAGCGCGAAGAAAGGCTCCGCGAGGAGCTCCTCGAGGAGCGCGGGATGGGATCGCCCGGCCAGGGCCAGGCGCCCGCCCGGGTCGTACCCCTCGGGGGCCAGCCCGAGGCGGCGCACGAGGCCGTCGGAGAGCGCGTTGGCCGGCCCCGTGTCGAAGGCCCGCACGTCCTCCGGTCCCCCCGAGCCGGGCAGCCAGGTCACGTTGGCGATCCCCCCCAGATTCAAGACCGCGCGCGGGGTCCCGGCACGCGAGAGCAGCAGGAAATCGACGACCGGAACGAGCGGCGCGCCTTCGCCGCCCAGGGCCACGTCGGCCACGCGGAAGTCGGCCACCACGTCGCAGCGCGTGCGGGCGGCGATCACAGCCGGCTCTCCGAGCTGCAGCGTGGCGGGCACCCCGGCGCGCCGGCCGCGGGGATCGTGCCAGACGGTCTGCCCGTGCGAGCCGATCAGGTCCAGCCGATCGGGCGGCAGGTTCGCCTCGTGACAGAGCGCCAGTGCCGCGTCCGCGAAGCGCTCGCCCAGCTCGACGTCGAGAGCCGCCAGCGCGGGAGTCTCGAGCCCGGCGGCGGCGAGAATGCGCTCGCGCAGAGCGGGAGGATAGGGCCAGGTGCGGGCCGCCAGGAGCTCGAAGGCCAGCGCCCCCGCCCGCAGCCGGCCGGGTGCACCGGGCGGATCGCCGGCCGACGCGCCCGATCCCGCCCGCCACGCGAAGCGGCAGAGGGCCGCGTCCACGCCGTCGGCCGACGTCCCCGAGATCAGTCCCAGCACGGAAGCCTCCTCCGGGAGGCCGTGGACGAGTGGGGAGAACGGGGTCACGGGATCTTGTTCGCCCTCGTCGGAGGATCGATCTTCAAGGCCATGTTCAGGAACGCGGGCTCGCGGATCCGCCCCCGTGCCGGGGCGCTCCTGGCCGCCCGCGCGGCCGGCCTGCTGGCGCTCGCGCAGCTCCTGCCCCTGGTCGCCGCCGGCCAGGAGCAGCCGGCCGGGAAGCCCGGCGATCCATCCGGGCAGCCGCCTCCGGCGGCGGGCGCGCCGGCCCAACCCGGCGCCCCCGGCGCCGGAAAGGCCGCGCCCACGCGCGCGGCTCCCCCGGCCACCCCCCAGCCGGAGGGCTGGCGCTTCCTGGCCACGGGCCGCGCGGACGTAGGATACGACACGAACGTTTTCCAGACCGAGTCCGCCACCGGTGACGCCTTCACGCAGCTGGGGGGCTGGGCCGCGGTCTCGCGCAACGACGGCCGGACGTTGCTGCGCGGCCGGGTCGACGTCTCGGGGAAGCTCTACGGCCGCTTCTCCCGGGCCGACGAGTACGAGGGTCTGCTCGATCTGACCGGCGCCCGCCAGTTCGGGCCGCTGCGGGCGGGTGCCATCCTCGGCGGCACCTACCTCGACATCCGCGCGCTCGATCGGGAGGGAAACCTGCTTCCCCGCTCGAACCTGACGTCGCTCGCCTCGCGCGCGATGGCCTTCGGGGATCTGCAGGTCACGCGCACCCTGTATCTGAACGGCCAGGCCCTGTACCGCTACAAGAACTACGAGGAGACGCCCGACCTGACCAGTCTGGACTACGGGGAGTGGTCGGGCGAGCTGGCCCTGTCGCAGTACTTTCCCAAGCGGATCTCGATCCGGGTGGAGGGTCTCCTGGGGCAGCGCGACTACAGCGACCTGCAAGCCGCCCAGGCCACGGGGGAGATCCTGCCCGCCAACCCGCTGCTGCAGCTGCGACGCTTCCAGGGCGAGGCGCGCCTGCGCAAGCGCTGGGGCGCCAACGGCATGCTGCAAGCGACCTTCTCGCTGCGCCGGTACGAGGACCTCTACCAGGACGAGATGTCCTCCGACCAGAGCACCGGGACGTTGCGCCTGCGTCATCCCATGGGCGCCTGGCTGTTCGAGGTCGGCGGCGCGTTCGTGAGCCGCGCCTTCGATCTGCGCGACTCCGGCGCCGGCGAGCCGCTCGAAGAGGAGTATCTGGCGTTCGACGCGCACCTCGAGCGCACCCTCTGGGCGGGCGCGCGCCTCTCGGGCGGTTACGACCTCTTCCGGCGCTCCACGAACGATCCCGACGGAGACTACACGGTGGGCACCTGGCAACTGGGCCTCGCGCATGCCTTCTGACGAATCCGGCGGTGGCGCCGCCATGAGCGTGATCCCCCCGGCAGGGCCGCGAGGGGGAGGTCCGTTGCGCGGCCTGGTCGGGCGCTCGTTGCGGGCCCGTATCGCCTTCGCGATCTCGCTCACGACGATCACGATCGTCCTGCTCTGCGCCTGGTTCTTCTTCTTCTACGCGAGGAGCCTGCTGGTCGATCGCACTTCGCAGTCGCTGGTCGGCGTGGCCGCGATCGTGGCCCGCGGGGTCCCCGTCGAGCGCCTCGAGTCCTACATCGCCACCGAACGCGCGGGCAACCCGGACCTGACCTCGCAGGGCATCCTGCTGGCGCAGCTTCAGGACGTGGCCGACCGCGCGCCGGTCGAGGACCTCTACCTCGTGGACCGCAACAACCGGGTCCTGCTCGACGCGCGCCGCCGACTGCCCTTCGGCGAGGAGGACTACGGCCTCTCGCTCGCCGACCCGGCCGTGGACCGGGCCTGGACCGAGCGTCGGGCCGTCGCGGCACCTCTCTTCAGCCGGCCCGGCGCAGGCTACCGGCTGGCGGCCTTCGCGCCCGTGCTCACGCCGGACGGACGCATGCCGGCCATCGTGGGAGCCGAGCGCGCGCTTCCCTCGCTGGCCGTCGCCGACGCGCTGCGCGACCGGTTCCTGTGGATCTTCGCGGGCGGCGTGCTGCTCTCGCTGCTGGCCGCGGCCGCGGTCTCCTCATCCATCCTGGAGCCCGTGGCGCGCCTGGTGCGCGGGATCCGCTCCTCGGCTCCCGATGGCTACCCGGCGCCGATCTCCGGGGCGGGTCAGGACGAGATCGGGTTCCTGACGCGGGAGTTCAACCGCCTGATCGCCGACCTCAAGCAGAAGGACGAGGCGCTGCGCGCGCTCTACGGTCGCGAGAAGGCGCGCGCCGACCTGGTGCTGGCGAGCGTGCCGACCGGCGTCATCGGCGTGGACGCGCAGGGCACGGTCCGGCTTTGGAATCCGGCCGCCGCCTCGATCCTGGGCCTCGAGGAGCGCCGGGCGCTGAACCACGACGTACGCGGGCTGGGGCTCCCGCGGGCCGTGCAGGAGGCGCTCGGCCAGGCGCTGGAAGGCGTGCAGGCCTCGGCCGCGGACGTGACGTTGGGCGAGGGTGCGGCCTCCCGCCGGCTGGAGACCGCCGCCGTTCCCTATCGCGACGAGACGGGGCTCCTGCTCGGCGCCGTGGCGCTGGTGGGCGACGTCACCGAGCGCGCGCGACTCGAAGAGGAGCTGCGCACGCGCGAGCGTCTGGCCGCGCTCGGCGAGATGTCGGCGGGCATCGCCCACGAGGTGCGCAACCCGCTGGGCGTCATGGACGGATTCGCGGGCCTCCTGGCCCGCAAGCTGACCGAGCCGGCGGAGTCCGAGCTCCTGGGCGGCATCCGCCGCGAGATCGAGGCCCTGAACGCCATCGTGACCACCTTCTCGCGCTTCGCGCGCTCGCCCATGCTCCATCGACGCCGGGTGGACTTGCGCGCGCTGCTGGGCGAGCTTCTGCCCTACTACGCGAACCGCGGAGTCGAGATCACGCTCGACTTGAACGGCGTCCGCACGCTGAGCGCGGATCCCGACGAGATCCGAACCGTCTTCGCGAACCTGCTGCGCAACGCGGTCGAGGCCCAGCCCGGCGGTGGCGTGGTGACGGTCGAGGCGAGCCACGATCCCGAGCGCGGCGTCGACCTGGTGCGCGTCCGCGACCGGGGTCCGGGAATCCCGCCCGAGACGGCGAGCCGCATCTTCAATCCCTTCTTCACGACCAAGGCCGAGGGAACCGGAATGGGACTGGCGCTGGTGCACCGGATCATGACCGCTCACGGGGGCAGCGTCCGGCTGGTCGCGCAGGAAGGGCCGGGTACGACCTTCGAGATCGAGCTGCCCGCCGAGGAGACCTGACGTGGCCGACGTCCTCGTCGTCGACGACAAGGAGGGCATGCGCGACATGCTCGCCGCGGTGCTGCGCGACCGTGGGCACATGCCGACCGGGTGCGCGAACGGCGAGGAAGCGCTGGTCCTGCTCGAGGGGCGGCCCTTCGACCTGGTCATCACCGACCTGCGCATGGGCGACATCGGCGGCCTGGAGATCCTCGAGGCCGTGCGGCGCCGCTCGCCGGAGACGCCCGTGATCGTGATGACGGCCTTCGGCTCGGTGACCCAGGCCGTCGAGGCCATGCGCCTGGGCGCCTTCGACTTCGTGGAGAAGCCCTTCTCGGTCGAGGCCATCGAGGCGCGCATCGAGCACGCCCTCGAAGGCGGCCGCCTGCGAATCGAGAACGAGCGGCTGCGCGAGGAACTGCGACAGCGCTACGGCGAGCTGATCGGCGGCAGCCCGCCCATGCGCCAGATCTACCGCGTGGTCGACAAGGTGGCCCGCACCCGCACACCCGTCCTGCTGCTGGGCGAGAGCGGCACCGGGAAGGAGCTCGTGGCGCGTGAGATCCACCGCCGGAGCGATCGCGCCGGCGAGCCCTTCGTACCTCTCAACTGCGCCGCCCTTCCCGAGTCGTTGCTCGAGTCGGAGCTCTTCGGCCACGAGAAGGGGGCCTTCACGGGGGCCGTGGGCCTGCGCAAGGGAAAGCTCGAGGCCGCGCACGGCGGGACGGTCTTCCTGGACGAGGTCGGAGAGCTGGTCCCGGCCTTGCAAGTCAAGCTCTTGAGGTTTCTCCAGGACCAGGTCTTCGAGCGCGTCGGCTCGAACCGCCCGATCGAGCTCGACGTGCGGCTGGTCGCGGCCACGAATCGGGACCCCGCAAAGAGCCTGGAAGACGGCAGTCTGCGGGAGGACTTCTACTACCGGCTGAACGTGGTGAGCATCGGCCTGCCGCCCCTGCGGGAGCGGCGCGAGGACATCCCCGCGCTGGTCGAGTTCTTCCTCGACCGCTACTGCCGGGAGACGCACCGCAAGGTCGGAATGGGGCGCGACGTCCTGGCCGCCTTGATCGAGTACGACTGGCCCGGCAACGTGCGCGAGCTGGAGAACATGATCGAGCGCCTGGTGGTCCTGGCCGACGGGTCCGAGATCCGCCTCGACGAGCTGCCGGAGAGGATGCGGCCCGCGATGGTCTCGGCGCTGCCGGGCACCCGCACCGAGATCGGCCTCACCGAGCGCGTCGAGCTCTTCGAGCGCGCCCAGATCGCCGAAGCCTTGCGCGCGAGCGCGGGGAACCAGACCCGCGCCGCCGAAGCGCTCCGGATCCGCCGCACCTCGCTCCAGTACAAGCTCAAGAAGTACGGGCTCGATTCGGCAACGGTTCAGAGCGAGACCTGACGTGGCGACCGCCGTCACGCGACACGGCCCGACCCGCGCGCTGGCGATCTTCGCGTTCGCCGTGGCCGCAGCACCGCCGTGCCTTGCGCGCGCTGCGGAGCAGGAGCCCGCTCCGGCGGGCGCGGCTTCCGAAACCGGCGACTCGGTCAGGGGCGGCCCGCGACCCGCAGAGCTCGCCGAGCAGCCCGAGGCCGAGTCCAACCGGGTCGCAGCGGAGACGCGCGCGCTCGAGCGGCGCCTCGCGAGCGGTGCCGCCCGGCGCGACGCGCTCCTCGAGGAGATTCGCCGGCCGCGATCGGGGGGGCCCTTCGCGGCGCTGGTGCGCGCGTGGGAGCGCAGGCGCGCGCGCGCCGAGCTCCTGGAGGTCGTCGCGGTCCTCCAGCGGGATCAGGCGCGGCTCCTCCAGCTGCGCGCGCGCGGCAGGGCGCTCGCGGACGCCGACGCCGAGCGCGACTGGCGCCGTCTGCAGGGCCTCGTGGACGAAGCGGCGGACGCCTGGCGCGACGGACGCGCGGAGCAGCCCATGCTCGGCCCCGCCATCGCCGAAGCGCTCGAGCGGGCGGGGGGCGAGAGCCCCGTGCGCACCATGGAGCGATATCGGACGCTGGTGGACCGGCTCGCGCGCGTGAACATGCTGCTGGCCGAGAACGCGACGCCGCCGGAGCCGGCCGCGGCCTGGCCGCCGGGCGGCGCCGTCCCGGGCGCCGAAGCATCGGGGTTCCTGGGTGTGGCTCAGCGGGGACTGCCGCTCGACCGCCGGGACGACGAGGCGGCGCGCGAGACATGGAGACGCTTGCGTGCGACGCTCGCCGATGAGATCGTTGCTACCGCCACGGAGATCACCCTCCGCGTCCGCCAGCACTCCTGAACGCCGGGTCGTCGATTTGCGCCGTCATCCCGTTCGCATCGTTTTCGCCTGCATCCTGGGCTGCCTGCTCGTGGCGGGCGGCGTCGTCGGGCAGGAGCGCCTCATGGCGGTGCTCGAGGCCCGTCTGGCGACGAACCCGCGCGATCCCGCCGCACTCGAGGATCTCGGCGTCGAGTACCTGCGCCGCGGCGACTACACCCAGGCTTTCATCCAGCTGCAGAAGGCCATCGCGGTCGATGCTCAACGGGGCACACCGTTCTACTACCTGGGCCTCGTCTACTTCGAGAAGGGTCTGTACTTCAAGGAGATCGAAGCCTACCAGAAAGCCATCCTGCTGCTGCCCAACTTCGTCCCGGCCCATCTGAACCTGGCCCACGCCTACCTGTCGGTGGGCAAGGTTCCCGAAGCGATCGAGCAGTACCGCTGGGTGGAGGCCCGCCAGCCCGGCAACCTGCCCGTGCTCTACAATCTCGGTATAGTCTTTGCTGACTTGAACAAACCTGCTGAAGCACGTCGATATCTGACGGAATACTTGCGGCTGGCCCCGGAAGGCGACCCGGCGAGCCGTAAAGCTGCCGAAGTTCTGGCGGAGGTCGGGGGTCCGAGCTGAGATGCCGATGAGAGACCTGCGCAAACCTCACACGATCCTGCTGACCGTCCTGGTCCTGATCCTCGGGATCCCCGGCCACTTCCGCTATCTGCTGTCCCAGCCGGGGCCCCAGGAGGCGGCAGAGAGGCAGGACGAGGACGTGACCGCCCTCGCCCGGGCCACCCTGGACGTCGAGACGCGACTCGCCGAGATGACACCCGGCGACCCGGAGCGCGCAGGCCTCGAGGAGCGGCGGTCCAGGCTCCTGGCCACGTTCGAGAAAGCCGCGAAGAACGCTCTCGAGCGTGACCTCCCGGGCGACGCCTCGGGCCGGAATGCGCTGCGTCACTTCGACGCCCTTGACCTGACCCGCCTGCGGGCCGCGCCCACGACCCCGGAAGCCCCGACCCAGGTCGCGGGATCCGAGCCGACGCCGCCCGCGGCGGCGCCCGCCAAGCCCACGACCCAGCCCGCGTCCTCAGGAAACTCGAGCGTCTCGGGCTCCACACCGGCCGCGGGCGGCCAGAACGGCGCCGCTCCGCCGGCCGTCACGCTCCCTACACCGAGCCCCGGCCTGCCTCCCGGCGGACCCGTCGCTCAGACCTCTCCGGGCGATGCTCCACTCGCCGGGGCTCCAGCCGAGCCTGCGGGTGGCACGGAGACGGCGCTGCAGACCGGGGCTCCAGCCTCGACGGAGACAGGTGGCGAAGCCGCGGAGGCGCCCGCTCCGACGTCGCCGGAGCCCGCCTCAGAGGTCGCACCCACGCCGACCGAGGAGACCGAGCAGGCCCAGGGATCGGAGCCGCCCGCCGCTCCCGCCGACGCGCTCGGCGAGGGCTCGGGCGACGAGACCGCGGCCGAGGCGGCGCCTCCCTCCGAAGGGGAGACGGCCGACGCCGACCCGAGCACGAACCCGCCCGAGGAATCGGCATCCGACGAGGCCGGGCCCACCGAGGAAACCGTGAGCGACGACGCTTCGGCGTCCTCGGAGGACCCGACGGCGGCGACCCCGGACGCCGACGACGCCGCCTCGGCAGCCGACGACGCGGCGACAGACGACCCGGCCGATGACCACGCGGCGGATTCGGGCGGAGACGTGGCCGCGTCGGAAAGCGCCTCCGAGCCGCCCGCGGAGGCGGGAGCCGATGACGCCGGAGGCGCCGCCGGAGACGTGGATGAGGCCGCGCTGCCCGACGCGGCCGGTGACCTTGCGGGAGATCAGCTCGGGGACGATGCGGGCGCCGATGCAGCCGTGGACCAGGCGGCCAGCGACGCCGCGACCGATCACGCGGCCGACGACGCCGCGGCCGATGCCGCCGACGCCACGACGACGGACGACCCGGCGGCCGACGCCGCGGCCGACCACGCCACCGACGAAGGTGTGACGACCGAGGACGGCACGGCCGACCCGTCGCGCTCGCCGGACGCCGGCGATCCGACGGTCACGAGCGAGAGCGTGCCCGACGACCACGCGCTCGACGCGGCGGAGGACGACCCGGCCGCGAACGAGCAGGCCTCGATCTCGGCCCAGGCGCCGCCGCCTCAGGATGGACCGACCATCACGAGCGCCGGCATGCTTGGCGATCCGGGGAGCCCGGCCGACGACCCGGCCGACGACGCGATCGGCGATGCCGCGGCCGCCGGAGTCGACGACGTCCCCGGGAGCGCGAGCGACGATCCTGCCGCCACTCCCGAGGATGCGGCCGCCGACGCGGCGGGGGACCACGGGCTTGAGGCTCTTTCGGGGCAGAGCGACGAGCCCGCGGATGGGACCCAACCCGCCGAAGCGCCCACCGCTCCGGCGGAGGACCGTCTGGGCGAGCCGGATCACGACCTCGATGGTCCGGGCGCCGATCTGGAAAGCCTGCCCCTGCGCGGCAAGGCGGACGCCGCCTCCCCGACCGACCGGTAGCCGCCCCGAGCTCCTAGCCGGCCCGACGCTCGTCCCAACGCGACCACACTC
>DATBJW010000042.1:0-63186 GCA_036556205.1 Gemmatimonadota bacterium | reverse complement strand
CACGACCACCGCCCGCCTTGCCTGCCGGCTACCAGTCGGGCTTGCCGCGGCTCGTCTGCGGTGCGCTGTCCTCGTTCCGGCTGACCCCGCTCTGGCTCTGCTCGCGCCGCGCCGTCTGGAGCATCTGTCGGGCCTCGCTCTCGGTCATCTGCCTGACCGACTCTCCCCGCGATGCACCGTAGCCGCCGCCGGTCGCGGCCCCGTAGCCCGTCTCGCTTCCGGGGTAGCCTGCCTTGGTGAGGTTGCCGCCGCGCCACTGAGCGCCGCCGCGCGTGGCCATCGTGCGCGGTCCGTAGCCCGGCAGCGAGAGCTTTCGCAGGAGCAGCTCCAGGTTCCACTTGGCGTCGGAGTCGGCCGGGTCGAGCACCAGCGCGTCCTCGTACGCCCGCACGGCGCTCTTGAGGCTCTCGTATTTGTACTCCTCGGCCTCGGCTCGTTTGGCGTACGCGTTTCCCATGTTGTAGAGGCTGCGCAATCGGACGTCGCCTTTCGGCTTCGCGGCCGCGACGGGTTCCGCCGACGGTTCGAGCGCCTGCCGGAAGCTGCCGATGGCCTCGGCGGTGCGCCCCATCCGGTAGAGCGAGTTGCCGGCGTTGTACTCGAGCTCGGGGCTCGGGCCCTCCCTCTCGATGTGCCGGCGGTAGGCCTCGTACGCTTCCCCGAAGCGGCTCTCGCGGTAGAGCCGTTCGGCCCGGTCGTCCTCGCCCGCGGGCGGCGACGCGGGCCGCGCCCTGACGCACCCCGGGAGCGCGGCGAAGGCAAGCAGGCAGATGGCTCGCGCAACGAGCGGCGCTCTCACGGGCGGGCCTCCGTATCGCCGGCGTCCGAAGCGCTTCGCCTCCGGCGCCCTGCGGCGAGGAGCCCATCGCCCACGAGCGCCGCCAGCGCCAGGGTCAACGGCCACTGGAAGCGGTCGGCCAGGCGGGTGAGCGACTTCCCCGAGACCTTGCGCCTCCCCAGGCGCGAGATGGCGTCCACGGTTGCGCCGAGCTCGGGCCCGCCCGCGTAGCGGACGTAGCCGCCGCCCGTCTCCGCCGCGATGCGCGCGAGGGTCGCCTCGCGGAGCCGCGAGATGACGACCGCGCCGTTCTCGTCGCGCCGGTATTCGGGGGCGCCCGCCGCCGCCGCCGTCGAGCCGGCCGCTCCGCCGGGTGCCGGCACGGGCCCGCCCTCGGGGGTACCCACGCCGATCGCGAAGACCGGGACGCCGGCGTACCGGAGCTGGGCCACGGACTCGCCCAGGGAGCCTTCGAGGTTCTCGCCGTCCGAGACCAGGACCGCGACCCGGTAGGCGGGATCGGTGGCGCGTCCGAAAGCGCTGGCCGCGGTCGTCATCGCGGCGGCCAGGTCGCTGCCCGTGTCGGCCAGGTCCTCGGTGGTCGCCGAGCGCAGGAAGAAGTCGAAGGCCGAGCGGTCCAGGGTGAAGGGAAGCTCGAGGAAGGCGCTGCCGGCGAAGACCACCAGGCCCACCCGGTCGTCCGGCGTGGCCGCCAGGATCGTGCGGATCGCGGCCTTGGCCGCTTCGAGACGCGAAGGAGCGACATCGCGCACGTTCATGGAGCGCGACAGGTCCAGGACGACCAGCACGTCTCGCGCGGTCCGCGTGATCGGCGTCGCCCGCTCGCCGAACTGCGGGCGGGCGAGAGCCAGGAGACCCAGTCCGAGGGCCAGCACGACGAGCCCCGTGGAGAGCGCCCCGCGCCGCACGGCGGGCAGGCGCGAGACCCGCGCCAGGAGCGCGCGCTCGCCGAAGGCGGCGAGCTCCGCCCGGCTGCGCCGCTCTCCGCGCTGGAGCAGCCAGGCGGCCAGCGGGACGGCCAGGGCGAAGACGACCAGGAATCGGGGGTCCGCGAAGTCCATGCGTCTCTCAGGGAAGCTTGCGCAGCCAGGTCGCCCGCAGCGCGATCTCGAGCGCCAGGAGCGCCAGCGCCGGAATCAGAGCCAGCGCGAAGGCTTCGTCCGCGTTGGCCACCTCGCGGATCCGGATGCGCGCCCGCTCGAGCCGGTCGATCTGACTCAGCACGCCTGACAGCGCGCCGGCGTCCGCCGCCCGGTAGTAGCGGCCGCCCGTCCGCGACGCCATCCGCTTCAGCACGTCCTCGTCCACCGTGGTGGGGACCGCCCCGAAGCGCCGGCCCTGCAAGACGTCCTCCTGGCGCCAGGGGGCGGGCTCCGGCTTGACCGTCTCGCCGGTGTACGCGGCCTGGCCCTGGGTGCTGACGCCGATCGTGTAGACGCGGATGCCCAGCGCCCGCGCGGCCTCGGCCGCCTGCATGGGATCGACCCCCCGGTTGTTCACGCCGTCGGTGATGAGGACCACGACGCTGCTCCGGGGCAGGCTCTCGACGTGGGTCAGGCTCGTGACCAGCGCGGTCCCGATCGCGGTCCCGTCCGGCAGCATGCCCAGGTTCACGCGCCGGAGCATCTCGCGCACGATGCCCGTGTCGACCGTGAGGGGCACCTGCGTGAAGGCGGTGCCGGCGAACACCACGAGCCCGATCAGATCTCCGCGGCGGCGGTCGATGAAGTCGCCGACGACCCGCTTCGCCACGTCCAGGCGGTCGCCCGGCCCGAAGTCCTGGGCCTTCATGCTGCTCGAGATGTCGAGCGCGATCACGACGTTGCGGCCGCGCACCGTCGTGTCCCGGGCGTCGCCCGTCTGCGGCCGCGCGAGGGCCAGAACCAGGAGGCACAGGCAACCTGTCCGCAGGACGACAGGCAGCACCGCCGCACGCTCGCGCGCGGTGGGGGTCACTTCCGCCACGAGGGTCATGCCCGGAAAGGCCAGGTGGGCCTGCGGCGGACGGGTGCGGCGGGGCCAGTAGCGCCAGGCGTAGGCGGCGGCCACGGGGAGGAGGAGCAGGAACTGGGGGTCGGCGAAGAACACGCGGAGCGGATCCGGGAGCAGGAGAGGTCACGCTGAATCTAACACTCGCGGCCATGCTCCTCGTCCTGGCTGCCTCGACCGCGCAGGCGGGGGCGCAGGAAGCGGGCTCGACCCCGGCGCGGGCGCCGGAAACGGGCTCCACGCCGGCGCCGGGCGATTCGCCGGCCGCGGAGCCGCCCGGGATGGTCACGGATCGTCCTGACATCACCGAGAGCACGTCCATCGTGCCCCGCGGCTGGGTCCAGCTCGAGACGGGCGAGGTCCTCGCGCGCGAGAGCGACGCATCCACGCTGCTGGCGGGACCCTCGACGCTGGCCCGGATCGGAGTCGCCTCGCGCCTCGAGCTGCGCCTGGCCTGGCTCGGCATCCTGCACCAGGACGCCGAGGGCGATGCCGAAGATCCGTGCGCCGAATGCGACGTCACGGCCGCCGGGGACGGCGCGGTCGGGATCAAGCTGCTCCTCGCCGAGCGCGCGGGTGCGATCCCGGACGTCGCACTGCTGCCCGCGCTCACGCTGCCCGTCGGAGAGGAGCCCTTCAGCACCGGCCGGGTGGATCCGGCGCTGAAGCTCGCGCTCGCGGGCGACGTCACGGACGGGCTCGGGTGGGGCGCCAACCTGGGCGCGGCCTGGCTCAGCGGCGAGGAAGGGGAGGAGGGCGAGGAAGAGGATGGGCGCCGGCGGTTCCTGTCCTGGTCGCTCTCGTTCGGAATGGATCTCGGCGGGCCCGCCGGGGCGTTTTTCGAGTACTTCGGCGAAGATCCGAACGGCGAGCCGGCCGCGCACGTGCTGGACGCCGGCCTCACGTGGGGACTCTCGCCGGACGCGCAGCTCGACGCGAGCGGCGGCGTGGGGCTCGACTCGGGGGCGCCCGATTGGTTCATCGGCGCGGGTGTCAGCGTGCGCTTCGACCTCTAGAACGCCTCGAACGCGCGCCGCCCGCGACCTTCAGACCGCGTCGAACCTGCACGCCACCCACTTCGTCCCCGCCGGCCGGCCGCTGGACCCGGTCCGTTTCCGTCGGGGTAGCAAACCCTCTAGATTTCCGTCTCCGCTCGAAGGCTCATTCAGCTCCTGGAGACCGTCGTCATGCCATCGTTCTTGAACACGCGTTTTCTCGCGGGCCTCGCGCACGTGGCGCTCGCGGCGATGCTCGCCGCGCCGGCGGCGGCGCAGCAGCCGCAGTCCGTGCCGGACCTGGGATCGGAGCCCTCCGAGCAGGCTCCCGCTGGCGACCAGTTCCTGCATTCCGGGCGTCCCTGGAGCTCGCCCTTCGCGCCGCTTCGTCTCTCGTCGCCCAACGCCTACCGGCAGGGGGACGGCCGGCCGGGCCAGGCCTACTGGCAGCAGCACGCCGACTACGCGATCGAGGCCACGTTCGACCCCGCGGCCGATCGCATTTCCGGGAAGCAGATCATCCGCTATCGCAACAACTCGCCGGACAGCCTGGCGTACGTGTGGCTGCAGCTCGACCAGAACCGCTTCCGCCCGGGGAGCCGCGGCGACCTGATCACGCCGATCGGCGGCCGCTTCGAAGGCCGCGGCCAGGCCGGCGGGATCGAGGTCACGAGCTTCCGCGCCGCGGGCACGACGCAGGAACTGGCCCGCGACGTGCGCGACACGCGCATGCGGGTCGAGCTCGACCAGTCGCTCCCGCCCGGCGGCGAGGCCGTGTGGGAGCTCGCCTGGTCGTTCCCCGTGCCGCGCTACGGAGCGGACCGCATGGGGATCCAGGACGTCTCGGGGGGCGAGATCTACGAGATCGCCCAGTGGTACCCGCGCATGGCCGTCTACGACGACGTGAAGGGCTGGAACAACGAGCCCTACCTGGGCGTGGGCGAGTTCTACCTCGAGTACGGCGACTTCGACGTGAAGCTCACCGCCCCGCGCGAGTACATCGTGGCCGCCACGGGCACGCTCCTGAACCCGGAGCAGGTGCTCACGCCCGAGCAGCTCCAGCGGCTCGATCGCGCGAGGACGTCGGAGCAGACGATCGCGATCGTGGGCCCCGACGACGTGGGCAAGCGCTCCGCGCGGCCGGCCGGCGACGGGCCCCTGACCTGGCACTTCGAGGCCCGCAACGTGCGCGACTTCGCCTGGGCCGCCTCACGCACCTTCATCTGGGACGCCGCCTCCTGGGACGGGGTGCTGGCCCAGTCGGTCTACCCCAGGGAGGCCCTCCCGCTCTGGAGCGGATCCACCCAGATGGTGCGCGAGTCGCTGCGACTGCAGTCGCGCTGGTACCGGTATCCCTATCCTTCCATGACGAACGTGAACGGCGTCGCGGGCGGCATGGAGTACCCGATGATGGTGTTCTGCGGAGAGCGCCGCGACGAGAGGGCCCTCTGGGAGGTCACGAACCACGAGATCGGGCACACCTGGTTCCCCATGATCGTGGGCTCGAACGAGCGCCTGAACATGTGGCAGGACGAGGGCTTCAACACCTTCATCAACGGCTTCGCCACGGCTTCGCGGTACGACGAGCCGCTCACGCCCCGGGTGACGGTGCAGAAGATCCTGCCCTACGTGGCCGGGAACGACCAGCCGCCGATGATGCGCTCCGACGCCATCGAGGCGACCGGCATCGGTCCCGTGGCCTACGACAAGCCTTCCGTGGGGCTGCACCTGCTGCGCGAGCAGGTGATCGGCGACACGCTGCTCTTCGACGCGGCCTTCAAGGGCTACATCCAGACCTGGGCCTACAAGCACCCCACGCCGGAGGACTTCTTCCGCTACATGTCGAGCGCGCTGGGGGAGAACCTGGACTGGTTCTGGCGCGGGTGGTTCCTGACGAACGACAAGCTCGACCTGCAGGTGACGGACGTGGACGTGTCGGACGCGGCCGGCGGCGGCAAGCTCTCGGTGGTCCGGCTGCGGAGCAACGGCGACATGGTGTTCCCCGTGCCGCTCGAGCTCACCTTCGATGGCGGGGAGAAGCGGCGGGTCACGCTCCCCGTCGAGGCCTGGCTGCGCGGGCCGCGCTTTGACTTTCCAGTGGTGGACCCGAAGGCGGTGGTGGGCGTCCGGATCGACCCCGACGGCGCGCTCCCGGACCTGGTGGCCGACAACAACTCCTGGAGCGCCGAGAGCCCGAAGGCGCCCGCCGGGGAGTCGCCCGACACGACGCCCGGCGCCGCACCCACGCCATCGCCCATTCGACCGCCGAGCGGCTAGCCGGGCCGACGTGAAGCTCCCAACCGCAGGACTCGCCGACAGAAAACGGAGACCTTACCCCTACGAGGGGAATTGCCTTGACCCGGGGACGTTAGAATATTATCAACTAGTAACTATTCCTTATTCGTCCCGGACGGCTATGAGCACCGAGTTTCCCCTCACCTTCATGCAGAGCGGCGAGACCAAGCAGGTCGTGGGCGTGCGCTGCGACGCGCCCGCGCGCGACCGCCTCGTCGAGATGGGGTTCAGGAAGGGAGTGGCGGTGCGGATGCTGGAGGCCGACGACACGGTCTGCCGGGTCGGCCTGGACGATCAGGAGATCTCGCTCGTCCCCTGGATCGCCTCCTACATCTACGTGGGAGAGGACTGACCGGCTACCACTCGGTCTCGGGCGCCCCCGCCCTCTGGTTCTCGGCGCGCGCGGCCACGAAGAGGTAGTCCGAGAGCCGATTCAGGTACTCGAGCAGGATGCCGTCGAGGGGCTCCAGGCGCGCCAGGCTCACGACGGCCCGCTCGGCGCGGCGGCAGACCGCCCGGGCGAAGTGCAGCGCGGCCCCGCCGGCCGAGCCACCCGGCAGGATGAAGCGCTTGAGGGGCGGCAACGTCTCCTCGAGGGCGTCGATGGCCTCCTCGAGCCGGCGCACCCGCTCGGCGGGCAAGGCGCTCTTGGCGACCTTCCTGGGGCTCGCTCCCGCCGGGTTCGCGAGCTGACCCCCCACCGCAAAGAGATCCCGAGCCACCTCCAGCAGGAGCGCCGAGACGGCGGGATGGGAGACCTGCGCCCGGGCCATACCGAGTGCCGCGTTCAGCTCGTCCACCTCCCCATAGGCCGCCACGCGCGGGTCGTCTTTAGAGACGCGCGTCCCATCGAAGAGGGACGTCTCTCCGCTGTCGCCCGTGCGGGTGTAGATCTTCACCTGCCCAGCTCTCGCACGAGCCGCGCCGTCTCGGCGGGATCCGAGGTGGGGGCCGCGCAGACGCCCGCCGCGCAGACGTACGCGACGGCACCACCCGCTCGTCTTTCCTCCCCGGCGCTCGCCAGCATGGCCGCCATCTCGGCGGGGAGCGTGGCGCCCGGCACGGCGGCGGGATCGAGCGGATGCACGATCGCGTGCGGCCGCCACGCACCCCACGCGGCGTCCAGCAGCGTGCGCGTCGCCGCCTCCGCAGGATCCCCCACCACGACGGCCCGCACCTCGGGCGTAAGGTAGGCATCCAGCGCCAGCAGGTGGGCCGCCGCGTGATGCGCCAGGACCCGCGCTTCCCGCTGGAAGGCAAGCAGCGTCCGCCGCGCCGTCCCGGCGTGCTCCCGGGATCCGGTCAGGGCCGCGAGACGGACGAAGAGCTGGGCCGCCGTGCCGTTGGCGCTCGGTACGGGGTCGTCCTCGATCGGCTTGTGGCGCTCGGCCAGGGGGGCGGCCTCCGCGGGCAGGCCGTCCAGCTTCATCAGATCGTGGAAGCCCCCCGCTTCGGGATCCTCGTAGTCGCTCCGCAGGCGTCCGGCGATCTCGAGAGCCCGCTCGAGGAATGATCTCTCGCCCGTGACCTCGAAGAGATCCAGTGCCGCCACACCCATCTTCGCCTGATCGTCCAGCAGCCCCCACACCTCCGGCCGCGCCCCCCGCAGCGCGTGCGCGAACCCGACTCCCGGGCGGTGCGCCTCGGCCCAGAGCCGCTCGAACGTGCGGCGTGCGAACTCCAGGAGCCAGGCGCGCGTCTCGGCGACGATCCCCGCGGGCGCCGCCGACCCGGCGGCCTCCTGCGGGCGTGGGGCAGCCGAGGGGCCGCCGGCGCCCGTCTCCGCCTCCCACTCCCGCGCGAGCGCTCGATACGCCCGGCAGAAGGCGGAGATGCAGAGCCCGTTCCAGTTGACATAGAGGGTCGAGTCCACGTGAGGGGCGGGACGCGCCGCCCGGGCTCGCGCGAGGCCGCGCAGCCCGTGCGCGAGCAGCCGCTCGACCTCGGCCGGCTCCCGACCCGTGCGCCGCGCGACTTCCTGCGGCGAGAGTGCCGCGAACAGCACGTTCTTGGCCGGATTGTGATGCATCTCGCCCTGTGCGTTCACATCGTAGCGGAGCTTCACGGCCTCGGCCTCGTCGGGCGGCAGCGCAGCCTCCACCTCCTCCGGCGTCCAGGTGAAGAAGTCGCCGTCGTCCTCCAGGCCCACGTCGGCGTCCTGGCTGCCGTAGAAGCCGCCCGCGGGATCGGTCAGCACCTCGCGGAAGAAGCGCGCCGTCTCGAGCAGGACCTCGCGATCGAGCGGCTCGCCCGTCGCGAGCCAGCCCGCCGCGTAGGCCGCGAGCAGCTCCGCGTTGTCGTACGCCATCTTCTCGAAGTGCGGCACGCGCCAGCGCTCGTCCACGGCGTAGCGGTGGAAGCCTCCGCCCACGTGATCCCGGATGCCCCCCCGCGCCATGGCCGTGAGGGTCCTGGTCGCCATCTCGATCAGGTGAGCGCGGCCGGTGCGGGCGTGACGAGTGAGGAGGAGGATCGAGGCCCCGGGATTGGGAAACTTGGGCGCCGCGCCGAAGCCGCCGTTGTCCAGGTCGAAGGCGCGCTCCATCGCCCGCTCGGCCAGCTCGAGCAGGAGCCCGTCGGGCTCTCCCGCGGGCGGCTCCGGCGCGGCGTGCGGGGGGACGCGGCGGATCGCGGCCTGGATCTGATCCGCCTGCTGGAGCACCTGCTCTTTCTGCGAGCGATAGACCTCGGCGACGCGTGACAGCACGTCGCGGAAGGACGGACGGCCGTGCGCGGCGGCCGGTGGGAAGTAGGTCCCGCCGAAGAAGACCTTCCCTTCGGGCGTCAGGAAGGCGGTCAGCGGCCAGCCGCCCTGGCCGGTGATTGCGCCCACGGCGCGCTGGTAGCGCCGGTCCACGTCCGGCCGCTCGTCGCGGTCCACCTTCACGGGGACGAACGACTCGTTGATGAGCCGCGCGAGCTCCGGGTCCTCGTAGCTCTCGCGGTCCATCACGTGGCACCAGTGGCACCAGACCGCGCCGATGTCGAGGAGCACCGGAAGGTCGCGCTCGCGCGCCCGGTCGAAGGCCTCGGCACCCCACGGGCGCCAGTCCACGGGCTGGTGCGCGGCGCTCTTCAGGTAGGCGCTGCCCGATTCCGCCAGCCGGTTCGTGAGGGCGGCCTCACCGGCCCGGGTCATGCGGTCTCCCGGGTCGCCAGCGGCTCGGATGCTTCGGAGGGAACCGCGCCGTCGGGGTCGGAAGCCGCCTCGGGCAGGAACGGAAGCTGCTCGACCACGACCTCGATCTGCTCGTCGTCGCGGCGCAGCGGCAGAGGACCCGGACGCGCGGCCTCGCGGTGCACGAAGGCCAGCGCCAGCAGCTCGCCCGTGACCGGCGAGCGGGCCACCGAGCGCACGCGGGCGAGGGGGCGGTTCCGCTCCACGCCGCGCAGCTCCTGACCGGGAAGGAGCCCGGACCCGGCTGAGCCGCGCAGCCCCCACAGTCCCCAGTTCGGCCGCCCCTGGACGATGCCGCGCGAGACCACTTCCTGCCCGATGTAGCAGCCCTTGGCGAGGTCCAGGATCCCGAGGAGTCCCGCGTCCATGGGGAGCACGCTCTCGTCCAGCTCGGCGCCCATCCACGGGATCCCGGCCTCGACGCGGCACACGTGCCAGGCCTCGACGGAAGCCGGTCCGCCGCCGAGCGCTGCCGCCGAGCGCGCGAGCGCGGCTCGCAGGGCCTCCCCTCCATCGCGCCGGATCAGGAAGTGGACGCCGGGCACGCCCACCTCGTCGAGGCGCGCGACCCGCAGCGTGAGGTCGCCGTACGGAAGCGCACGGAAATGCCGCGGCTCGAGCCCGCCCGCACCGCACACCGCCTCGGCGGCCGCCGGCGCCGCCGGACCCTGGAGGGAGAGCCAGGCCAGCTCCGCCGAGAGGTCGGCGATCTCCACCATCTCGCTGAAGCGGTAGCGCTCGAGGAACTCGACGACGCGCGGCCCGCCGTCGTCCTGCAGGAGAGCGTAGAGAGCGTCCGACGACGCCCGGAACACCTCGAGCATGGCGAAGACCTTGCCCGTGGCGGTGAGCACCGCCGCGGAGCGGCCCTGGCCGTCCTCGAGGCGCGAGACGTCGCTCGTGACGAGCCCCTGCAGGAACTCGCGGCCATCGGGTCCCGCCAGGTGAACCGCGCCGCGGCCGTCGAAGTCGATCAAGGCCACCGAGCGGCGGATGCGCGCGTGCTCCGCCGGCCGCGCTTCGAGCACGCCCCCGGGCGTCTTCACTCCGAACCCTCCAGCTGGATCCGGACATCCGTCTGTCCGGGTGGTATCGGCGCCGCGAGCCGGCCCGTCAGGTCTCCCGCATCGCGCGTGAGGGGGTCCCCATCCGCATCGAGGCGCGCCTCGAGCTCCAGCGCCGCGGGCCAGCTCTCGCGCAGCATCAGGTTGGAGTCGTCGAGCCTGAACGCCATGGGGAAGCGATTGCCGACGAGCCGCGCCACGGCCACCGGCGGTCCAGCCTTCCCGGGCTCGCGCGCGATCACGAACAGCACGGCCCCCGACGAGGTGCGGCCTGCGAGCTCGGGTGCGAGCACGATCGTGCCCACGACGCGCGCCGGCCCACCCGCCGGCCGGGCCGCTTCCCCGCCGGCCGGACCCGGCGTCATGGGCGCCGCCGCGCCGGCACGCTCGCCGGCTTCTCCGGTCCCCTCATCCTGCTCCGCCGCCCGCGCCAGCTCCCCCAGCGTCCCCTCGATCGCGACCCGCACGCCGGCCTCTCCGGGCCGGACGGGATCGGGCGTGAACCCGATCAGGTCGTCCGCCGCCGAGGTGTTGGCGTCGCCGTCCTTGTCCACCTTCACGACGAGCTGCACCGGAGAGGTCAGGGCCGCGCCGGGCATCATCACCGTGCCGGAGTCCAGGACGAAGCGCATGGGGTAGACGTTGCCGGTGAGACGCTCGACGGCGAGCGGGGGACCCTTGCTCGCGGGGTCGCGCGCCATCACGAACACGACGTCGGAGGGAGCGGTCAGGCTCGCGACCCGTGGCGCGAGCTCGATCACGCCCGAGATCGTCTGCCCCGCCGGCACCGAGAGGCTGGGAGCCTTCGCGACGCGCGCGGCGACCCGCGACACCTCCTCGGCCGAGGCCCCCGGAAGGGGCATGTCGCTCATGTTCCGGTCGCAGCCGCAGAGAGCCGCGAGCAGGAGCCAGGGCGCCGGATGGGATGGGAAAACGCGGTGCATTTCGATTATACTCTCTCACCGTGATCACCGAAAAACAACTGCTCGACGCCCTGCAGCGCGTCTTCGAGACGGGCGATCTGCTGGCGGTGGAGCCCCATCACCGCCGCGTCATGTACTACCTCGACGAGGCGGTCGCGCAGAACATCGTGCCGGCCCGACGCGCGGCCCTGCTCAAGGAGCAGATCAACAAGCACGTTCAGACGCTCTGGGCGCAGAAGCACGAGGAGATCTTCGCGCGGTACGAGGATCCGCTGCGCTAGATTCCCGCCCGCCGCGGCCGCCGTTCCCAACTCCTTCTTCTTCCCGGGATCCGTGGAATCGCTGACCGGGCACGTCCTCGAGTTCATGCGCTCCCACGTGCAGCAGTACGGCTACCTGCTGCTGTTCCTGCTGACGTTTCTCGAGACCAGCGCCTTCCTGGGCCTCCTCGCTCCGGGCGAAGCCGCCGTGGTGATCGGCGGCCTGTTCGCTTCGCGGGGACCGCTGGAGCTCCCGTTCGTGATCGTCCTGTCGGTGCTGGGCGCCTTCCTGGGCGACAACGCCGGGTACTGGCTGGGACGCCGCTTCGGCTCGCGCGTGCTGGAGCGCTACGGCAAGTACGCCTTCTTCGACAAAGAGATGCTGGCCCACGTCCGCCGGTACTACGCGTCCCACGGCGGCAAGACGGTGCTGCTCGGGCGCTTCACGTCGATCATCCGTTCGTTCGGGCCTTTCGTGGCGGGGAGCAGCCGCATGCGCTACGGCGCCTTCGCGCTCTGGAGCGCGGTCGGATGCGCGGCCTGGGGCACGCTCTACTCGCTGATCGGCTACTACTTCGGCGAGAGCTGGGACCTGATCGAGAGGTACCTGGGCCGCGCGGGCCTGATCGGCTTCCTCTGCGGCGTCGCCGCCCTCGCGATCTACGCCGTGGTGCGCGGGCGCCGCAAGCGGACGCGGCGCGAGAGGCGCTCGCGCGCGGCCGCCGCGGACCGCAGCCGCAGGTGACAAGCCGCGACGGCGCGGGCTATCTTCGCGGCATGCGCCCCCCCGCCGATCGACCCCGGCGCGCCTTCCCTGCCGGCTTCCCCACCCTGGCGCTGTCGGCCCTCGCCGCACTCCTGGGCGCGGGGTGCGCCTCGGCCGCGAGCGGCACGGGGGAGAGCTTCGCCGCGATCCAGAGCACGGCCGCTCCCGCCGCGAGCGCGCGGTACGTGGGCGTGCTCACGGTCGGCGAGGGACGGCTGCAGCTCACGGGCAGCGACACCGACAGCGTGCTCGTGCACTACGCGGTGAACGCACGCAGCCGCAACGACCTCTTCGCGAGCCCGGTCCAGATCATCGAGAAGGGGGACACGCTGCTCGTCACGATCGAGCCCTTGCCGAACGCCAGCCTCGACCTGCAGGTCGAGATGCCGGAGCATGTGACCCTGGCCCTGCGCGACCAGGCGCGCGACGTCACCGTGCGTGGCATCGACAGCCGCGTGGAGGTGGCGCTGCATTCGGGAGGATCGCTCGAGTTCGACGACATCGAGGGGCCGCTCACGATCCTGGACGGCGGCGGGCCGATCCGTGTTCACGACGTGCGCGGACCGATCGACATTCGCGACGAGGGCGGGCCGATCACGATCCACGAGGTCGCGAACGGCGTGAGCATCGATTCGAAGGTCGGGGACATCACGCTCGAGAGCGTGCGCGGGGACGTGCGGCTTTCCATGGGAGCCGGGAACCTCACCGTGCACGGGGTGACGGGGAAGCTGTCCTACCGCAAGGCGGGCGCCGGCAAGGTCACCATCGAGGACGTGACCGGGGGCGTCGAGAAGCTCTAGCCCGTCAGCGCAGCCGGTAGACGACCTGCACGCTCGAGGTGATCGAGAGCTCGCCCGGGCTGACGGGCGGCGGCGGGGCAGCGGCGGTGGCTTCCATTACCGCCATGCGCGGCATCGGCATGGGGATCGGGCCGCCGCCGTAGCCGGCGGAGAGCTCCTGCACCTCGCCCAGCTCGAGGTCCGCCGCATCGGCCAGCGCCTCCGCCTTGCGGCGCGCGTCGGCCACCGCCGCCGCCAGAGCCCGCGTCTGGGCGGCGCCCGGGTCCGCCAGCTCGAACTGGATCCCCTCCACGGTGTTGCCGCCCACCTGGATCGCGGCGTCGAGGGTCGCCCCCAGCCGATCCAGGTCGCGCGTGGTGGCCTCGACGACGTTGCGCGCCTGGAACCCGCGGAGCGTGGAGCGGCCCTCCGGCTGGCTGTAGTCGTAGGCGGGCTCGATCGTGAGCTGGACGGTCTGGATCTTGTCCGCGGGGATCCCCGCCTTGCCGAGCGCCTCCACGACGCGGGCCATCTTCTGCGCGTTCTGCTCGGAGGCCTCGCGGGCGGTCTTGGCCTCGGTCATGACGCCCAGGCGCAACCGCGCGACCTCCGGCGCGGCGGAGACCTTGCCCTCTCCGCTCACCGTGAGCGTGCGCAGGCGCGTGGCGGGCTCCTGCGCCGCCAGATGCGGGGCCGCGATCGGCGTCAGGAGCGGGACGATGAAGAGCGGCGCAACGAGGGCGCTCCGAAGCCGCCGCTGGGCGGCGCCGAGCCTGAACGAGCGGGTCGCGTCGGGCATGCGGGAACCTGGCCCATGGCCGAGAAAGGGTTGTGAGCCGTGCGCATCTTGAGACTGACGTGCAAGTCCTGCGGCGCCCCGTTCGAGAGCGGCGTGCCGCTCGCCCCCGAGCACGTTCGCGGCGTGAAGCTGCGGGCACTCGAGGTCTGTCCCGTCTGCGGCGCCGAGGGCGACTACGACGTCGAGGACTACCGCGACACCGACGGGAACGGCGGCGCCGCGACCGTCGAGCCCGCCGACCCCGGGGACAGCCTCCCACCACCACCTGGAACGCCCTGAATCTACCACGCGCCGGCCGCAGGGCGCGCCCCTCGGCTGGCGGTGGCGCAAGCGCCTCGTTTGGCCGCCACAGCGGCGTGCCCCCCGTGTTCCTTGACCCCCGTAGAGACGTCGGCGTAACGTCCACCGCTTCAACACGTTGAATCCCGTGACCCGGGCTGGCGGGGCGACATGCTCTGCCCGCGTTGCCAAGCCGAGAATCGAGCCACCCGGCGCTACTGCGCCGCGTGCGGGTCGTCCCTCGCCTCCCCCTGCCCGTCCTGCGCGTTTCCCAATGAGCCCGGCGAGCGGTTCTGCGGCGGCTGCGGCCAACCGCTGACCGCGGCCGCCCCGGGCGCCGCTCCACCCCCGCGCGCCCAACCCCGCACTCCCGCCCACCTCGCCGAGAAGATCCGCTCAGCGCGCCAGACGCTGGAGGGCGAGCGCAAGCAGGTGACGGTCCTCTTCGCCGACATCCGTGGCTCGCTCGAGCTCGTGGAGGGACGCGATCCCGAGGACGCGCGGGCCATCCTGGATCCCGCGCTCCAGGTCATGATGGAGGCCGTCCACCGCTACGAGGGCACGGTGAACAACCTGCTCGGCGACGGGCTGATGGCGATCTTCGGCGCCCCCCTCGCGCACGAGGACCACGCCGTGCGCGCCTGCTACGCGGCGCTGGACATGCAGGCCCGGATGCGCGCGTTCACCGAAGAGGCGCGGCGCTCGCACGGGGTCGAGATCGCGATCCGGGTGGGCCTCAACTCGGGCGAGGTCGTGGTGCGGAGCATCGACAGCGACCTGCACATGGATTACTCCGCGATCGGCCAGACGACCCACCTCGCCTCGCGCATGGAGGGGCTGGCGCTACCCGGCACCGTGCGGCTGACCGGCGACACGGTGCACCTCGCCGAGGGCTACGTGCATGTGAACGCGCTGGGCCCCGTCCCCGTCAAGGGCCTCCAGGAGCCGGTCGACGTCTACGAGCTGCTGGGCGCCACTCCCGTGCGGCGGCGGCTGCAGGTCTCGGCGGCGCGCGGGTTCACGCCTTTCGTCGGCCGCGGCACGGAGCTCCAGGCGCTGGGCCAGGCGCTGGAGGCGGCGGGAAAGGGACACGGCCAGCTCGCGGCCCTGGTGGGCGATCCCGGCGTGGGCAAATCCCGCCTCGCATGGGAGCTCACACATTCCGAGCGCACGAAGGGCTGGCTGGTCGTTGAGACCAGTTCGCTTCCCTACGGACGAGCGACTCCCTACCTGCCGATCCGCGAACTGCTCCGGATCTACTTCCAGATCGAGGCCAGCGACGACGACCGGAAGGTGCGGGCCAAGGTGGTCGGGAAGCTCCTGACCCTGGACGAGGCGCTGCGGACCGCGCTTCCGGCTCTACTCTCGCTGCTCGAGGTCGCGGTCCAGGACGAGGGCTGGCTCGCGCTCGACCCGCCGCGCCGGCGCCAGCGGACGCTCGAGGCGGTCAAGCGTCTGATCCTGCGAGAGAGCAAGGAGCAACCGCTTTGCGTTCTGCTGGAGGACCTGCACTGGATCGACTCGGAGACGCAGGCCGTCCTGGAGGGCCTGGTCGAAGGCCTGCCCACCGCGCGCGTCTTCCTGCTCGTGACGTATCGGCCTGAGTACAAGCATGGGTGGGGTGGGAAGACCTACTACACCCAGCTGCGCATCGACCCGCTGCCTGCCGAGAGCGCGGAGCGACTCCTCGATTCCCTGCTGGGAAGCGATCCCGCGCTCGAGCCGGTCAAACGCCTGGTGGTCGTCCAGACGGAAGGCAACCCCTTCTTCCTCGAGGAGAGCGTGCGCTCGCTGGCCGAGGCCGGCGTGCTGGAGGGCGAGCGCGGCGCCTACCGACTGGCCCGCGCTCCGTCGGCGATCCAGGTTCCGACGACCGTCCAGGCCGTGCTGGCCGCCCGCATCGACCGGCTCCCGTCCGACGAGAAGCGGCTCCTGCAATCGGCATCCGTGATCGGGAAGGACTTCACGCTCGACCTGCTGGAGGCCATCTCGGACGTCGGCCCGGAGGAGGTTCAGCGCGGGCTCTCCCGTCTGCAGTCGGCCGAGTTCCTCTACGAGACGCACCTGTTCCCGCAGATCGAGTGCACCTTCAAGCACGCGCTCACGCACGAGATCGCCTACGCGAGCGTGCTCGGCGACCGCCGGCGCGCGCTCCACGCCTTGATCGTGGAAGCGCTCGAGACGCTGGGGCCCGGAGCGACCGGCGAGCAGGTCGAGAAGCTCGCCCACCACGCCGAGCGCGCGGAGCTCTGGCCCAAGGCGCTGGCCTACCTGCGCCAGACGGGCGCGAGAGCCCTGGGGAAGGCGGCGCTGCGCGAGTCCGCGACCAGCTTCGAGCGAGCGCTCGGAGCCCTGGGCCACATGCCGCGCACGCGCGAGGCGATCGAGCAGGCCATCGACATCCGCTTCGACCTGCGAAACTCCCTGGTCCACCTGGGCGAGCGCGAGCGGAACCTGGACCAGCTCCGTCAAGCCGAGCTTCTGGCCGAGGAGCTGGGGGACCGGCGTCGCCTGGGAAGGGCCAGCTGCTACCTGGCGAACTGCTTCTGGCAGGGTGCCGAATACTCCAGCGCGCTCGTGGCCGGAGAGCGGGCGCTGGCGGTGGGCAGGGACATCGGAAACCGGGTGCTGCAGGTCGACACGCTTCTCCAGCTCGGGCACGCCTACCACGGGCTGGGCGATTACCCGCGGGCGGTGGAGCGACTCGCCGCCGCGCTCGAGATGCTGGCGCTGGCGGCGGTGCCGGAGCGGCTGGCCGCGTCCTACGCGATGTTCGCCCGCACCTGGCTGGCCTGGAGTCGCGCCGAGCTGGGCCAGTTCCACGAGGCCTTGGTGGACGCCCGGGAATGCCTGCAGATCGCCGAGCGAACGCGCTATCCGCTGGACATGGTCGCCGCCTGCTTCGGCCTCGGCGTCGTGCACGTCCTCAAGGGCGAGCCGGAGAGCGCGGAGATGCCTCTGCAGCGGGGTCTGGCGCTCTGCGGCACCGGCGAGTTCCCGGTGCTCGAGTTCGCGATCGCCTCCGCGCTGGGCCGCGCGCGCACGCTCACGGCAGGTGGAGCCGACGCGGTGCGGCTGCTCGAAGGAGCGGTCGCACGAGCCGAGGCGATGGGCATCTTCTTCTGCCATCCGCTGCGGCTCGGATGGCTCGCCCAGGCCTACCTGGCTGCCGGCCGGCGGGACGATGCCGAGCGCGCCGCGGAGGAGGCCCTGCGCCTGGCGCGCGAGAAGGGGGAGCGTGGGAACGAAGCCCACGCCCTTTTCGTCAGGGGTGAGGTCGCGGCCGCCGGGCCGGCGCCCGATCTCCAAGTGGCCGAGGCTTCGTTCGCCGAGGCCGCCGCCCTGGCCGACGAGCTCGGCATGCGGCCGCTGGCCGCGCCCTGCCGATTCCGGCTGGCCGACCTCCATGCGCGCGGGAGCGAGAAGGACGCGGCGCTGGCCGAGATCGGAGCCGCGACGGCGCTCTTTCACGCGATCGGCATGCCTCTCCCCTCGGCCGCCACGCCGGCACCCCCCTGATCCGACTCTGCGGCCGCTTGCACTCGGCCCGCGACGGTGCGACACTCGGGGCCCGTCGCCCACGCTTCTTCATCCGCTCCGGCCATCGAGAGACCCCCATGCGCCACGTCCTGCTGGCCGCGCTCGCCCTCGCGCCGCTCGCGTCCGGCGCGCTCGCCTGCGGCGGCACGGCGCTCCAGGTGGGCGCGCCGCCGGGCGCCGCGCGCACGGCACCCACGTTTCCGGGGAGCGCCGCGGCGCGAGATGAGCCCGTTCCGGACAGCACGGGCTGGGGGACGCACGTGCTGGCCGTGGCGGAGGCGCCCGACGGAGCCGTGTGGGTCGGCACCTACGGGCAGGGGATCTACCTGAGCCGCGACGGCCGCGGACAGGCCTGGGAGCAGATCCGGAGCGGCGACTCGACCTCGATCTCGTGGGACTTCGTGAACGCGGTGGCCTTCGCCCCCGGCGAGGTCTGGTACGGCACGGTCGGGAACGGCTGGGGGGTCTCGAAGGACGGCGGGCGGACGTGGCGGAACTGGACCTACGACCAGCTGGGGCCGCGCTGGCAGTACGTCGCACCCGACGGGATCGCCGCCGCGGGCGACACGGTCTACATCGCCACCGCCGACGGCCTGCGCATCACCGCCGACGACGGCGAGACCTACCGCGACGTCACGGACGCCTCCGGCCTGCCCAGCAAGTACCTGCTCTCGCTGAGTGTGGAGCAGCGGCCGCCGGCCGCGCCGCGCATCCGGGTGATCCACCTGCGGGGGGTCTCGACCAGCGAGGACGGCGGCCGGACCTGGAGCACGCGCGCCCTGAGCCCGGCGGAGCGCGACCGCACGCTGCTCGAGACCTTCGACGAGGCGGGTGGTCCCTCCCTGCCTTCGCCCGCGGCGCCCACCGCTTCCGGCTCGCCGGGCTCGGATCTCCCGGGCCGCATCCGCGCGTGGCGGCGCGTCTTCCGCGCCTACGAAGATCCTGGCGGCCCCCTGGCCTTGCCCGGGGATCTCGCGCACTTCTGGTTCCGCCGCCCGATCGCGGCCGACGACAATCCGCACCTCGACCAGACCTACACGTACGGGTCGACGATGGGCGGCAACTTCCAGCAGCATCAAGGTGTCGAGTTCAACAACCCGGAAGGCACTCCGGTCCACGCGATCGGCGACGGGGTCGTCGCCTACGCGGGCAAGGGAGAAGCCGGCGCCAACACGGTGGCGATCCTGCACGACCGCCGCTTCGGCCGGGGCTACGTCTATTCAACGTACTACCACAACGTGGACCTGACCGTGAGCGCGGGGCAGCGCGTGCGGGCGGGGGACGTGATCGCGCACGTGGGGAACACGGGCCGCGCGACGAACGACCATCTGCACCTGGAGATCCACGTGACGCCGGCGCGCGACTCGACCCAGGTCGTGGACCCCGGCGTGCGGTTTCCGCCGTACACGCGCAATCCGCAGCTCTGGATCCAGCCGCTGGAGGGGACCGGCGCCGTCGCCGGACGCGTGTTCGACGCCCGCGGACGGCCCCTGCCCGGCGCTCGCGTCTACGGGGTGACGAAGCCGCTCCCCGCGGAGACGCCGTTCTCGTTCGGCGAGACCTACGAGAACAGGGCTCACGCCGACCCCGCCTTCGGCGAGCACTTCGCGATCGGAGATGTGCCGTCGGGCGACTACGTGCTCGGTGTCGAGATCGAAGGGCGGCGCGTCTTCCGCCGCGTGCGGGTGGCTCCCGGGAAGGTCACGCAGGTGGACTTCCGCCCTTGAAGAGAACGGGTGGGCTTCCGACCCTGAACTGGAACGCGCGCGAGCTCGCGCCGGGCGGGTAGTTCTTTCAGTCGCGGCGAGTCGTCGTCATCGCTTCTGCCCCGCCACGACCACCAGCAGGAAGTACTTCCAGGGGCACTCCAAGTCGCGGAAGCCCGCCTCCAGCAGCCAGGCCATCTGCTCGTCGAGGGTCGAGAAGCGATCGTTCTGGTCGTGATCGCGAAGCACGCCCGCGATCTCGTCCTCGGTCATGCCCGAGGCGCGCATGTGCTCCACCCAGCGGCGGAGGTAGTAGTCCGTGTAGGCTTCCGAGCCGCCGTTCACCGCGTCGCCCAGCACGAGCAACGCCCCTGGAGCGAGCCCGCGATGCAGGCGCTCGAAGAGCGCGCGCTTCTCGGCGCCCTCGAGGTGGTGCACGGCCAGCGCCGAGACGACGCCGGCGGCGTCTTCGGGCAGAGCCGCGGTGAGGAAGTGGCCGACGGCGAAGGTGACCTGCCCCTCCCAGGCGGCCAGCTTCTCGCGCGCCCGCTCGATCATGGCGGGGGCCAGGTCCAGGCAGTGGAGCCGCAGCCCGGGCACGGCCTCGAGCAACCGGCGCGAGAGCTCGCCCGTCCCGCAGCCCAGGTCCAGCCACGTGCGACCCGCGGCGGCGCGCCCGTCGCGGCCATGGACGTGCTCGGCCACGCGCTGGACGATGACCCCGTGGAACTCGGCGTAGCGCGGGATGATGCGCGGGAAGCGCGCGTCGTAGTCCGCCGACAGCCGCTCGAACGCCGCGCGCACCGAGTCCTCGCGCATCAGTCCTCGGCACCCTCCGGCACGCCGGCCTGCTCCTCCGGCTCGGGGAAGAGAGGGATCTCCTCGGCCGCGGCCTCGCCGCGGGGCTCGGGCGCGGGAATCGCGCCGGGCCCCAGCTCGTCCACGCGCTCCGCGCCTCCCAGCTCGGCGCTGGCCTCGAGCCTCACCTCGAACTTCTTGCGCAGGCCGTCCGTGCGCTCGAACACGTTCTGCGCGTTCTTGAGGTGCTTGCCGAGCAGGTCGAAGCACTCCTCGAACTTGCCGAAGTCGCCCTGCAGGCGGGCGAGCTGGGCCGTGATCTCGCGCGCGCGCTGCTCGATGCGCAAGCCGCGCAAGCCGAGCAGGATCGACTGCAGGTAGGCGTAGAAGCTGGTCGGCGAGACCGGGATCACGTGCCGTCCCAGCGCGTGCTCGAGCAGGCTCGAACTCTCCCCCAGGTCGTCGTCGCGCAGGATCACCTCGTAGTAGACGTTCTCGGCCGGGATGTACATGAACGCGAAGTCGAACGTCCCCTCGTCGGGCTGGATGTACTTCTTGGCGATCGAGTCCACGTGGCGCTTCACGTCGCGCACGAACTGCCGCCGCTCGCGCCGGCGATCCTCCTCGTCGGGGATGCGCAGGAGGCGCCGGAAGGCCTCGAGCGGAAACTTGGAATCGATGGGAACCAACCCGCTGCCCAGCCGCACGACCGCGTCCACCGTCTCGCCGCTCCGGAAGCGGTGCTGCAGCGAGAAGTGCTCGGGCGTGAGGATCTGGGCCAGGACCTCGGAGAGGAAGAGCTCGCCGAGACCGCCCCGCAGCTTCGGCGCCTGCAGGATCTCCTGCAGCGAGGCGATGTTCTGTCCGACCTCGAGGATGCGGCGGTTCGCCTCGCCCAGTTGCCCCAGGCTCGCCTGCACGTTGCCCACCACCTGTCCCACGCTGTCGAGCCGTTCGCCCACGGCGCGGCTCGACTGCTGGGCGACGTGCACGGCCTGGCTGAGACGCTCGTTCAGGCTGCTCGTGTTCTCGGCCAGGCGCCGGTCGAGGCTGCCCGTGGTCTCGAACATGCGCCGCTCGAGGCTCTCACCCGTCTCGCGCAGCCGCTCGTTCACCTGCGCCGTGACGGAGTCCAGGCGCTGGTTGACGAGCGTCGTGACGGCGTCGAGACGCGACTGGACCTGTCCCCCGCCGGCCTCGAGCCGGCTGGAGAGCTCGCGCGTGGTTTCCGCGAGCCCGCGGCGCGCCCGGGCCAGCGCCACGGCCAGGGCAAGCGCCCCCGCCGCGAGGAGCAGCAACGCGATCACGATCGGCAGCGTGCCGGAGTCGAGCGTCATGGCGCAAGGATAGGCGCCCGCGAGCCCCTCAACAAGCGACCGGACCGCGCCCGCCGCCGGACGCGTTCCGCGAGCGGCGGGCGTCCTTGACAGGGTGAGGTCCGGGTCTAGAATGGACCTCGTCCCGACCAGCGATCCTCCTCCGCCTCACGACGCTGCAGAGCTCGCTCTCCCTCTTCCGCGAGGTGCCCGTGATGAGACGGCTGGTTCGCACGTGCGCGCTCTCCGGCCTGCTGGTCGTCCTCTCCGACGCCGAGCTCGCCGCGGACGGCTTCGGCGTCTACACGAACGGCGCGCGCGCCGCGGGCATGGGCGGCGCATGGGTGGCGAGGGTGATGGATCCCTCGGCGATCTTCTACAACGTGGCGGGGATGACGCAGCTCGACGGCACGCAGCTCTACGGCGGCCTGAGCTCGCTCACCGTCTCGGGAAACGATGTGCGGCTCTTCGACGGAAGCGAGTTCGACGCCACCGACGAGACCTTCTTCCTTCCCCACGGCTACGTCACGCACGCGATCAGCGACCAGTTCGCGGTCGGGGTGGGGGCGTTCACGCCCTACGGCCTGGGGACGGGCTGGGACCACACGGAGTTCCCAGGCCGCTTCCGCTCCTACGACGCGGACATCCGCACGATCTACATCCAGCCCTCGGTCGCGTTCGCGCCCGTCCCGGCCTTCTCCATCGGCGCGGGGGTGGACTTCGTGCTCGCCGACGTGGAGCTCAAGCGCCAGGTCGACCTCTCGCGCCTGGTTCTGCCCGGAACGCCGGGCACGACCTTCGGACAGGCAACGGGGCTTCCCCCCAACCAGGTCGCCTTCATCGATTCGGAGCTCAAGGCGGACGGCACGGCGTGGGGGTTCTCGGCCGGCGTGCTCGTCAAGCCGCACCCCGCCGTCCAGCTCGGCCTGACCTACCGCAGCCAGGTGACGGTGGATTTCGACGGCGATACCACCTTCGAGCAGGTGCCCACCGGGATCGTGCTCGGACCGGGGAACCCGCTCGGGGCGCCCGCCGGCACGCCGCTCGACGTGCTGCTCGCCGCCGGGATACCGGCGGACCAGCAGGCTCACACCGAGATCACCCTCCCTGACCAGGTCGTGGGCGGCATCTCCGTGATGCCGACCGAGGGCTGGATGGTGAACGCCGACGTGAAGTGGACCAACTGGAAGGACTTCGACGACGTCGTCATCGAGTTCGAGAACGCGAACCCCGGCACGAGCGTGATCGAGCCCCGCTACGAGAACGGGACCAGCTTCCGCGTGGGGACCGAATACCTCGTGAGCCCCGCCGTCGCGCTGCGCGCGGGGTACATCCGGGACGAGACCCCCTCGCCCGAGAGCGCGGTCACCCCGCTGCTGCCGGACTCGGACCGGAACGAGTTCTCGTTGGGGTTCGGATACACGACCGGGCCCTGGCAGTTCGACGCCTACGCCCTCGCGGAGTTCTTCGTGGACCGCGACGGGCCGGTCGGGGCCGACGATGACATCCCGGACGGGACCTACGACACCAGGGCCCTGCTCTTCGGCCTGGACTTCGGCTACCGGTTCTGAGGTCCGATTCGGCTACCGTTCACGCCCACAAGGGGTTATATTACTAGGCCCCATGCGAGACGCCGAAACGAAGATCACCGCGTTCGTCGAGAAGTGCCGCGAGCACGGCCTGTCCGTCACGCACCAGCGGCTGGCCATCTACGAGGCGCTGCTGGAGACGCGCACGACCCATCCCAGCGCCGAGACGATCTACAAGCGCGTGCGCCGGCGCTATCCCACCGTCTCCTTCAACACGATCTACAAGAACCTCGAGATGCTCGAGGCCATGGGCGTCGTCCAGAAGGTGAACATCCTGCATCAGGGCGCCCGCTACGACATGCCGGAGCAGCCTCACCATCATTTCATCTGCCGCGGGTGCGAGAAGATCATCGACATCTTCGACCCCTCGTTCCGCGAGCTGCGCAAACCGGCCGTGGGCGAGAGCGACTACCACATCGACGAGTGGATCATCCAGTGGACGGGGCTGTGCGCGCAGTGCAGCGCGGCCCAGGCCGGGTCCGCGTAGCGCCGGCCGCTCTCGCCGAGAGCGGGCGATCTTCGGGCGGGCGCCGTGACAACGCGGCGCCCGCTTCGCGTTGGGGCCTGCCGGAGGGCCGCCGACGGGGCGTCCGGCCCCCAGGTTTCAATCCTTCACGAATCGGGCCGTGCCCGGGGCGAGGTTACGAGGAAACTCACTCGGGCCCAAGGAGGGCCGGCGCGTGAGCGCTGGGGATCCGATGCTCGTCGCCGACCGGCAGCCGGGGTCGGGTGCGCACCGCGAGGCCGCGCACCCATCCTTCTGGGAGGCCTTCCGCTTCTGGCTGAAGCTGGGCTTCATCAGCTTCGGCGGGCCCACCGGGCAGATCGCGATCATGCACGAGGAGCTGGTCGAGCGAAAGCGCTGGATCAGCGAGTCGCGCTTCCTGCACGCGCTCAACTACTGCATGCTGCTGCCCGGCCCCGAGGCGACGCAGCTCGCGATCTACGTGGGCTGGCTGCTGCATCGCGTCGCGGGCGGGATCGCGGCCGGCGCGCTCTTCGTCCTGCCTTCGATCTCGATCCTCTGGCTCCTGAGCTATGCCTACGTCACGTACGGTTCCGTGCCGTGGGTGGCGGCCCTCTTCTACGGACTGAAGCCCGCCGTGACGGCGATCGTCGCGGCCGCGGTGATCCGCATCGGGAGCCGGGCGCTCAAGACCCCCGCCATGTGGCTGATCGCGGCCGCCGCATTCGTGGGGATCTTCTTCCTGAAGATTCCCTTTCCGCTCATCATCCTGGGCGCGGGTGCCGTGGGTCTCCTGGGCGGCCTGGTGCGCCGCGACCAGTTCCTGGTCATCCGGCCACACGGCGGGGAGGCCGGGACGCGCGCGGCCGTGCTCGCCGACGCCGACGAGTCACCGGCCCACACCCGGCCGTCGCGGCTTCGGACCCTGCGGGTGGGGACGGTCGGCCTGCTCCTCTGGTGGACGCCTGTTCTGGCGCTGGCGGCCTGGCTCGGGCGCGACAGCACGCCGGTCCGCGAGGCGATCTTCTTCAGCAAGGCGGCGCTGGTCACCTTCGGGGGTGCCTACGCGGTCCTGCCCTACGTCGCCCAGCAGGCGGTCGAGCACTACGGCTGGCTCTCGACGCCCCAGATGGTGGACGGGCTGGGGCTGGCCGAGACCACGCCCGGCCCCCTGATCATGGTCCTCCAGTTCGTGGGCTTCATGGGCGGGTGGAACCACCCGGGATCCTTGCATCCTCTCGCGGCCGCCACGCTGGGGGCGCTGATCACGACCTGGGTCACGTTCGTGCCCTCGTTCCTCTTCATCATGCTCGGCGCTCCTCATATCGAGCGCCTGCGCGGGAACGAACGGGTCTCGAGCGCCCTCTCGGCGATCACCGCCGCGGTCGTGGGTGTGGTGCTCAACCTGGCGGTCTGGTTCGGCCTCCACGTGCTGCGTCCGGCCGGCGGGGCGGTCGATCCCTTCGCCGCCGTCGTGGCGCTGGTCACCTTCGTAGGCCTCGTGCGCTGGCGCTGGGACATCGTGCACGTCGTGATCGGCAGCGGGCTGGCGGGGCTGGCGTGGCGGCTGCTGGCAGCCGGTTGAGACCAGGGAGCGATCGGACATGAACCTCGAGCCCTGGGTCCCGCACGGGCGCTCGCTGATGGACTACTTCAACGGCGACCGTTCGGCGACCATCGTGCTCCACAGCGATCTCGGCGAGCGGGAGGAGCTGCCGGTGGCCGCCTGGTTTCGCGAGCCCGCCGATGCGGGTCCCGAGCGGGCGGCGCTGGACCTCTGCCGCGGCCGGGTCCTCGACGTGGGCGCGGGGACCGGCCTGCACGCCCTGGAGCTCCAGGCCCGCGGGCTCGAGGTTTGCGCGATCGATGTCGTGCCGGAGGCCGTCGAGATCATGCGCCGCCGGGGCGTCAAAGACGCCCGTCAGGCCGACGTGTTCGGCTTCGCGGGGGGCCTCTTCGACACGGTGCTCGTCTACGCGAACGGCGCGGGCCTCGCCGAAACGCTGGCCGGGCTGCCCGCGCTGATCGCCGCGTTGGATCGACTCGTCGGACGGGGGGGACAGATCCTGCTCGACTCGACGGACTTGCGGCCCGAAGATCCAGAAGCGGCGGGCCTCGTCCGGGACGCAGCCGGCCTCTGGCGGCGGCAGGACGGCCGCTACCTCGGCGACATCCAGTTCCAGATCGAGTACCGCGGCGCGAAGGCGCCGCCTTTCCCACAGCTCTATGTGGACCCGGACGCCATGGCCGAGGTCGCCGCGGCCGGCGGGTGGACGTGCGAGGTGGTGAAGCGCGGGGCGGGCGGGAGCTACCTCGCGCGCCTCACGCGGCGGGAGCCGGGGGCAGCCGGGTGATCCGCTGCGCGTCCCTCCGCCCGGTCGGAAGGTAGGTCAGCACCATTGAGACCGGCGGTGGGTCCGCACGGCGAGCCCTTGGGTTTCATGGCGAGCGTGCGGTCCCACCGCCGGCCTCTTTTGGTAGCTACGTTTGAAGGCGCGGAGCGCTCAGTCCCCGGGCTGCTCCTCCAGGCGCCGCCCGCCGATGTGCGCCGCGCGCAGCCCCGAGCGTGCCCGCGCGCCGAGCCACGCGATGCCGTCGTCCACGAGCGTGTAGACGACCGGGATCACGAACAGCGTCAGCAGCGTGGAGGTGAACATCCCGCCGATCACGGCGATCGCGAGCGGCTGGCGCGTCTCGGAGCCTTCGGAGAGCGCCAGCGCGATCGGGAAGAGCCCCATCACGATCGAGAAGGACGTCATCAGGATCGGCCGCAGGCGCACGGGTCCGGCCTCGCGAATGGCCTGGTCGCGCGGCATACCCCGGCGGCGCAGCGTCAAGGTGTAGTCCACCAGCAGGATCGAGTTCTTCACCGCCAGCCCGATCAGGAGCAGCATGCCGATCGCGCTGAAGAGATTCAAAGACTTGCCGGTGATCCAGAGCAGCCCCAGCGCGCCGATGGCCGCCAGCGGCACCGCGAACATGATCGTGAAGGGGTGCACGAAGGACTCGAACTGGCTGGCCAGCAGCATGTAGGTGATGATGAAGGCCAGGAAGACGGCGAAGATCAGCGAGTTGAAGGTGTCCTGGAACGTCTCGGACGCTCCCGTGAGGGCGGTCGAGTACTCCTGCGGCAGGACTTCCTTCGCGACCTGCTGCGCCTCCTGCAGCGCCGACCCCTGCGCGCCGCCCTGGGTGAAGTTGCCCTCGATCGTCACCGCCCGCTGCCGGTCCTGCCGGTTGATCATGTCCACGCCCGTGCCCTGGCTGAGCGAGACCAGGTTGTCGAGCCGCACGAGCCCCCCGTTGCCGGCCCGCACCGAGAGGCTGGCGATGTCCTGGGGTCCCTGCCGCTGGTCGTCCTCGACGCGCACGCGCACGTCGTAGCGCCGGCCGCCTTCCTTGTAGGTCGTGATCTTCTGGCTCCCGATCATGGCGTTCACGGTCTGCGAGACGTCGGCGACCGTGAGGCCCAGCGCCGCCGCCTTGTCGCGGTCCACGGCGACGCGCACCTCGGGTTTCTGCAGCTCCAGGTCGCTGCGCAGGTCCACCAGCGACGGCACGCGCTCGCGCAGGCGCGTGATCAACCGCTCCGAGAGGCGCTTCAGCTCGCCCAGGTCCGGCCCCAGGACCACGAACTGAAAAGGCGAGGAGCTGCGGCCGCCCGAGAAGGCGTTCCCGAAGTAGTTCACGTAGGCGCGCACGCCGGGGATCTGGTTCAGACGCTGGCGCAGGAGGTTCATGACCTCGTCCTGGCTGCGCGCGCGCTCCTTGGGCGGCGGCATGCGCACGAAGAAGATGCCCTGGTTCACACCGCCGAAGAGCCCGGCCGCCGCGAACGTGCCCTTGATCTCGGGCAGGCCGGTCACGATCTCCTCGATCTGGCGCAGGTACTTGTCGGTGGTCTGGAGCGAGGACGAGACCGGCGTCTCCATGAAGACGATGAAGCCCGACTCGTCGGTCGTGGGGGTCAGCTCCTTGGGGATGAAGTAGCCGATCGTGAGGCCCACCGCGGTGACCACGGCGGCGGCGCCCAGAGTCAGCCAGCGGTGCTTGAGCGCCCGGTCCAGGCCGTTCCGGTAGCGCTGCTCGACCCAGTCGATCGCCTTACCGATGGCGGTCAGCACGCGGCCGTGTTTCTCGGAGGGCTTGAGGAAGCGCGAGCAGAGCATGGGCGTGAGCGTGAGCGAGACGATCAGCGACAGCGTGATCGCGATGGCCACGGTCATGCCGAACTGGAACAGGAAGCGGCCGACGATCCCTTCCATGAAGGCCACCGGCACGAACACGGCGGCCAGGCTGAACGTGGTGGCCACCACCGCCAGCGCGATCTCGTCGGTGCCGAAGCGTGCCGCCTCCCGCGGCTCCTTCCCCTCCTCCATGTGGCGGTAGATGTTCTCCAGCACGACGATCGCGTCGTCGATCACGACACCCACCGCCAGCGCCAGCGCCAGGGTCGTCATGTCGTTGAGCGTGAACCCGAGCGCGTGGATGAACGCGAAGGTCCCGATGAGCGAGGTGGGCAGCGCCAGCGCGATGATCAGAGTCGAGCGCAACGAGCGCAGGAACAGGAAGACCACCAGCGTGGCGAAGAACGCCCCGTAGAGGAGCTCCATCTGCACGTCGTGGATCGAGCGTTTGATGAACTCGGCCGCGTTGAAGGCCACCCGCCATTGCACGCCCGGCGGGAAGAGAGGCTCCAGCTGCTGCATGCGCTCGAGCACGCGCTCGGAGACGGCCGGCGTGTCCGCGCCCGAGCGGGCCGCCACGCCGATGCCCAGGGCCGGCAGCTTGTTATAGCGCACGACGCCGCGCTGCGGCTCGACCCCGTCCTCGACGCGCCCCACGTCGCGCAGACGAACCGCGGCGCCGCCCTCGTAGCGCAGGACCAGGTTCGAGAACTCCTCGACGTCCGGAACCTCGCCCTGCACCTTGACCAGCGTCTCGCGGGCGCGCGATTCGAGGATGCCGCCCGGGGTCTCGAGGTTGCCGGCCTGCAGCGCGCGGATCACCTCCGCGACCGTCAGGTCGTGCGCCTCGAGCCGCTGGCGATCCAACCACAGGCGCACCTCGCGGGCCTGGAAACCGCCGAGGCGCACGTTGCCGACCCCCTCCAGCGTCTGGAGCCGCGGTCGCAGGGTCCAGCGCGCGAACTCCCCCAGCTGCTGGTTCGGCAGACCCGAGAGCGCGATCCACATGAAGGGCTGAGCCGAGATGTCGAGCTTGGAGATGATCGGCGGCTCGGCGTCCTCGGGCAGCTGGTCCTGAACGCTCGAGACCTTCTCGCGCACGTCCTGGGCGGCGATGTCGATGTCGCGGTCCAGCTCGAACTCCACGCTGATGTCGGAGGCGCCGAGCGACGACGTCGAATAGATGTGGCGGATCCCCTCGATCGAGTTGAGCTGGGTCTCGAGCACGTCCGTCACGTCGCTCTCGACCACCTCGGGGCTCGCGCCGAAGAGCACCGTCGAGACGGAGACCGTGGGAAAGTCCACGTTCGGATAGCGGTTGATCCCCATCGCGCGGTAGCCCAGGAAGCCGAACAGGACGAGCGCGGACATGGCCATGGTCGTGAAGACCGGCCGGTCGATTGCCGTATCGGCGAGCTTCATTCGGAGCGCTCCTTTCCGGGTCCGACCTCGCCCGGCGCCTTGGCGGGGGCCTCGGCGTAGCGAACGGGCACGTCGTCGCGCAGCTCCCGCTGGCCCGCCACGACGACGACCTCGCCGCCCTCGAGGCCCGTGGCCACCTCCAGCCGGCCGTCGAGCCGTTCGCCGACGGCGACCTCGCGCTTGCGGGCTTTCCCCTCCTCGATCACGTAGACGAAGTTCTGCTCACCCTCGGAGACGAGCGCTTCCTCGGGGATGACGGGCGCGTTCTTCCGCACCGAGGCCGTCACCTGCAGGTCGGCGAACGACCCCGGCTTGATCTCCTCCTGCGCGTTCGGGTATTCGGCCTTGATGCGCTGGGTGCGGTTCTGCGGGTCGAGGCTCGGGCTCACGTAGATGACGACCCCCTCGTAGACCTTGCCGGGATCCGTGCGCACCGCGAAGGAGACCGAGTCTCCCGCCTCGAGCACGCCCACGTTCTCCTCGGCGATGTCGAAGGCCACCCGCACCGGCTTGGCGTCCACCAGCTCGAACAGGTCGTCCCCGCTGGCGACGTACCCGCCGAGCTCGACCTTGCGGGCGGCGACCGTGCCGGCGAAGGGCGCGCGGATGCTGGTCTTGCCGAGACTCCACTGCGACGACTCCGCCCGCGACTGCGCCGCGGCCAGGGCCGCGCGCTCGCTCTTCACGCGCGCCGCCACGTCGTCGTAGGACTGCTGGTCCAGGGCGCCCGCGGCCAGGAGCTTGTCGTAGCGCTCGAGCAGCTGCTCGTCGTTGGCCAGGGCCGCCCGCGCCTGCTCCGTCGCGGCCATGCTCTGGTCGTGCGAGAGGCGGAACGGCGTGGGGTCGATCTGCAGCACGACGTCGCCTTCGCCGACGCGGTCCCCCTCGTTGGCCACGATGCGCGCGATCTGCCCGTCCACCTCGGCCTTGACGACCGTCTGGCTCTCGGCCTCCACCGTGCCGACCGCGCGCACGATGCGCGGCACGTCCTGGGTGACGACGGTCGTCGTGTCCACGAGGACGCCCGCGGGGCGCTCGGCCGCCTCCTGCTCCCCGCAAGCCGCGAGCGTGGCGGCGAGAGCGCCCCAGCCGGCGGCCACGAGGAGGAACGCGGCCAGCCGCGCGGAGGCCGTACCGAGCCCGGCCCGCGCGAGGCCGGACGGGTGACCGCTGGTCGAGCGCATGAAACCCTCTCCTTCGCCCGAGCGGGGGTGAAGCCTGGAAGCCGCGGCCGGCCGCCCCGAACGGCTCGGGGCGGCGGCGTCGGTCCCGGGGCGCGAGCGGCGCGTCACAGGGCGTACGTCACGGCGCCGCCGAAGCGCCAGCTGTGAACCGTCTCCGAGGACCGCGAGAGCGGATCCAGCGGGTCCTCGGCTTTGATCTCGTAGCGCTTGATCTCCGCGCGCGCGCCGAGCCGGTCTCCGAAGCGCATGCGGGCGCCTGCTCCGTACGAGAACGCGTTCTGGGAGCGGGTGGAGCCCTCTCCCTCGGGATCGGCGACCAGCGAGCCGAACCCCGCGATCGCGTAGGGCGTGAGCCAGCCGTTCGTCGCGACGCGCAGCTCGTGCTGCAGCATCAGGTTCAGCTCCGGGAGGTAGAGCCGCACGTCGGTCGCCGGACCCTCGCCGGAGCGCGGCCGCGCCTCGCTCGTGCCGTAGGCCAGACCTCCGCGGGCCGCCAGGAACGAGGCCAGGTTGCGCTCGACGTCGAAGTCGAACAGCAGCCCGTCGTCCACCTGCGCCTCCTCGTCCCAGTTGAACGAGGAGACTTCCAACGCCAGCCGGTATTCGTGCACCGAGGGCTTGGGCGGCACGGGCAGAGGCTCGGCGCGCGGCACGGTCGCGTCGGGCCCCGCCGGGGGCAGCGTGTCGGCCGGCGCCTGGGCCCCGACCCACGCCGCGGCGCCGCTCAGGCAGGCCAGCGCCAGCCCGGCCACCGCGGCGAGCGACCGCAGCGTCGCGCGCCCCCGCCTCACCTCTCCCCCATCGCACGCTGCAGGTCGGCCCGCGCCACGTTGTAGGCGTAGAGCGCCCGGGCAAGCGTGCTCCGGGACTGCGTGACGGCCAGCTCGGCGTCGTTCAGCTCGAGCTGGGTCGAGAGGCCGTTCTTGAAGCGCGTCTCGGCGATCTGGAGCGCCCGCTCCGCGCGCCCGAGCGTCGAGCGGGCGGCCTCGGTGGCCTCCTTGGCCGAGAGCACGCTCTGATAGGATTGCTGGACCTGCAGCTCGATGTCCTGGCGCAGGGCCGAGTGGGCGAACTCGTCCTCGTTGAGCTGCGCGCGGGCCTGTCGGACCCGGCCTTCGGTGGCCCGGCCGTCGAAGACGGGGATGTCGAGCTCGACCGCCGCGCTCGTGGCCTGGCTGAACTCGAGCGTCGAGGGGACGAACTCGTCCGAGGACGCCCGCCGCGACAGGTTGAGATTGAAGCTGAGCTCGGGGAAGGAGGCGGCGCGCTCCGCGGCGAGCACCTGCTGCTGGAACTGGACGGTCGCTTCCTGGCGGCGCAGGTCGTCGCGCTGGAGCAGCGCGTGCTCCCTGGCCTGCTCGAGGGTCGCCTCCACCGGCTCGAACGTCAGGCTGTCGGTGAGCTGCACCTCTTCCTCGAGGGGGATCCCCACCAGGCGCTTCAGGTTGTTCAGCGCGAGCGCCTGGTCGTTGCGCGCCACGATCAGCTGCGGGCGGATGTTCTCCGCCTCGACCTCGGCCGTCAGCACGTCGAACTCGGCGGCCGTGCCGACCTCCAGGAAGCGCCGCACCTGCTCGAGCCGGCGTCCGGCCTGCGCGAGCGCCGCCTCCTGCACGCGCACCAGCGCGTCGCCGAGGAGGGCCGTGTAGTAGGCCACGCGCACGTCGCGGACCAGCTGCTCCCCCGTGTCCTCGAGCGCCAGCCGGCTCACCTGCTCCGAGATGCGCGCCGCGCGTGAGGCCGCGTTGATCGCCGGGCTGAAGAGCGTCTGCTCGAGCTGGAAGCTCAGGATGTTGTCGTTGTCCGAGCCGATCCGGATCTGCTGGACCTCGCCGTTCTGGTTGAAGAAGATCACCGGCTGCTGGATGTTCCGCGTGTACGTGTAGTTCACATCCAGGGTCGGGAGCGCGCGGGCCCGGACCTCGCGCACCAGGCCGCGCGTGCGCTCGATCTCCTCGCGGGCGATGAGGACGCGCTCGTTGCGCGACAGTGCCAGCGCCTCGGCTTCTCCGAGCGAGAGCGGGAGTCCCGAGGCAGGGGGCGCGGAGGCGAGGCTGTCAGCCGCCCGGCTGGCCGACAGGCTGTCGACGGCGAGCGCGCCGGCGTCGCCGTCCGCCAGGGAGTCGGCGTTCTGGGCATGCGCGGTCGCCGGCAGGAGGCCGGCGGCCACGAGCGCGGCGCCCACGAGGATCAGGCGCATGCGGCCTCCGTCTTGGCCCTCGGATTCCCGGCGGGAGGCTGCAGCCCGCGGAGGAAGAGGGTCACGAACGTGTCCACCGCCTCGTCGCGGCTGAAGACCCCGAGCTCGCGCAACCCGAAGACCTCCTGCGTCAGCAGGTGCTGGACGATCATGCCCGTGAAGGCGCGCACCGCGAGCCGCGGGTCGCAGGGCCGGAAGACGCCCTCGCGCTGCAGCGTCTCGACGTAGGACCGCAGCGGATCTCCGCATTCCTGCGTCTGGGCTTCGAAGAACATCCGGAAGAGCGCGTGCTGCTCGAGCCCGCTGAACAGAAGGAGCCGCAGGAACGCCTTGTCGCGCGTGTGGATCTCGATCATGCTCCCCGCCACCTCGCGGAACACCCGCTCGGGACCCTCCGCCATCGCCTCGCGCAGCCGCTCGACGATCTGTCCGTGCTCGTGGGCCTTGCGGCGGATGATGGCCTCGTAGAGCGCCTCCTTGGTCTCGAAGTGCAGGTAGAGGGCGGCTTCGCTGACCCCCGCCGCCTCGGCCAGCCTGCGCGTGGTCGTGCCCGCGAACCCGGCCTCCGAGAAGAGCTCGATCGCCGCGTCGATGATCCGCTCGCGGCGCTGCTCGCCGCTGATGCGTGCGGTCTTGGTCACGTGGATCCCCTTGCCTGGCCTGTCCTTGATTCCCTACAACGGGAGGCCACAATTCTGTTAGTGAGCGTTTACTCAGCGGGGCGGCGAACATAGCGGGATAATCCAGGTTGTCAATCCCGGCTCTGATTCACCGAGGAGCGATTCGAGCGCGTGCGCGTCCCGCCCGACCCGGCCGCGCAAGGTAGGTCGCCGAAGGCGTCCCGCAACCGCGCGGTGACGAGCGGCGACCCGGACGCTGCGAGCGGCGGAAGTGTGTTCGGAGCGGCATTTCCCGGTCAGGTCGATCTGCGGCTCGTCGCCGTCCGGCCCCCCATCCCGGCTGGATCGAGGCCGCGGAGCTTGGTCCTCAGACCCCGTTCGTCGGCGGGGTCGCCGAACCGACCGGCTCGACGGTGCCGGACCCCGTGATGTGGCTCGTTACGCGCGGAGCTCCCCCGTAAAACACGTCGCCGCTGCCGCTCACGGAGGCGTTCAGCTCGTCGCTCGCGAGGAGCGCCGCCGTGCCGCTCCCGCTCACCTGCACGTCCGCCGTCCTGGCGCTCAGGCGCAGCAGGTCCAGGTCGCCCGATCCCGAGAGCGCGGCCGCGACGCGCTCGGCGCTCCCCGTCACCCGCGCGTTCCCGGATCCCGAGAGCGCGATCTCGAGCGTGCGCGTCTCCCCCTCCGCGCTCAGGTTCCCCGATCCCGAGACCGACGCGCGGAAGGCCTCTGCGCGGAAGCGACGGGCGTCCACTCTCGAGCTTCCGGAGACGGCGACGGCCTGCAGCGACGGTGTGGTGAGCGAGACGCGGATGCCGCGCCGCGACGAGACGCCGCGCGCGGCTCCGATGTGAAGGGTTCCCTCCCGCACCTCGGTCCGCACGAGGGGCAGCAGGTTGTCGTCGCCCGTCAGCGTCAGGGAGGTCTCCGGCGCCACCCGGACCAGGACCTCGAAGTCGCCCTCCACGCTGATCGCCTCGAAGGGTGCGACCTGCCTGCGCTCGGTCGCCACGACCCCCGAGCCGTCGAGCGTCGGCGCCGGCTTCGACGAGCCGACGCCGCAGCCCGAGAGGAGGACCGCGAGAGTGGACATGAGCGGGAGTGCCGCCCGCCGGTGGGACGCTCTCGATCGTGACATGGAAACCTGCCTCTCGGCGATCCGGAACGATGGACGCACGGGTGCGACGGCTTGATGCCCGACTCTACGCGGTCCCTGCGGCGTGGGTTTCAGGGGTGCGTTTCAGGAGGGCACGACGGCTCGCGCGCCGGGGGCCGGCGCCGGCTATATTCGCGGGCCGCGTGTCCGGACCAGGGAGGAGCCGGCCGATGCTCGCGCTCGGACACATCGCCTACGCCAACTGCTTCCCCGTCCACGGCCCGCTGCTGCTCGGCGACGTGCCGTTCGGGGGCGAGGTCGTGACCGGCGATCCCGGCCTTCTGAACCGCCTCCTGGCCACCGGGCGCGTACAGGTCGCCCCGTGCTCGTCCATCGAGTACGCGCGTCACTACCCCCGCTACCGCCTCCTGCCCGACCTCTCGATCTCGTCCCGCGGCGAGGTGCGCTCGATCCTGCTGACCGCGACGCGCGCCCCCGAGGATCTGGGGAGATGCCGCGTGGGGCTCCCCACGGCCTCGGCCTCCTCCGCCTGTCTCGCCGAGATCCTGCTCCGCCGGCGCTGGGGTGCGGAGCCCGAGCTGGTCTGGTTCGAGCAGCTGCAGGAAGAGCCCCTCGAGCGCTGCGACGCGGCACTCTACATCGGCGATGCCGCGCTCCGCCTCCGGCGCGAGCGTCCCGACCTGGTGTGGACCGACCTGGGGAGCGTCTGGACGGAGTGGACGGGACTGCCCTTCGTCTATGCCCTCTGGCAGGTGCACGCCCCACCCGCTCTCGCCGAGGACGTGGCCGCGTGCGCGCGCGCGGTGGCGGAGTCCAAAGCGGCGGGCCTGGACGACCTGGACGGCCTGGCGCGGCGCTACCCGGATCCCTTCCCGCTTTCCACGAGCGAGCTCGCGGCGTACTGGCGCGCGCTCGACTACGGGCTGGGCGCCGAGGTCCGGGAGGGTCTCCGGGCCTTCTACGCGCTGGCCGTCGAGATCGGGCGGCTCGAGCGCGTCCCCCCGCTTCAGCTCTCGGGCGGGATCGCGGCCTCGGTCCCGCTCTGAGGCAGCCAGCCCACTTCCTCCAGCGCGCGCAGCGTGCGCTCGGCCGCGCCCGAATGCGTCAGCAGCAGGCTGCGCGCACGCTCCCCCGCCCGGGCGCCGGGCTCGCCCGCGAGCAGGTGCTCCAGCACGGCGACCGCCGCGGGCACGTCGGCGATCGGGAAGAGTCCCCCCGCTCGCAGCATCTCGCCCGCCACCCACGACTTCCGGATCCGCGGCCCGGTCACGACCGGCACGCCGAAAGCGGCGGGCTCCATGACGTTGTGGAGAGCGCCCCGGAAGGCCCCTCCGACATACGCGGCGGCGGCCCCGGCGTAGAGACGGTAGAGGAGTCCCAGGCGGTCCACGATCACCGCGTCCAGGAGCTCGGCCTGCGCCTCCTCGGCGGGCTCGAGCAGCTCGAGCTGGAGCCGCCCCAGCCTGGCGATCTGCCCCCGGCCGGCGCGTCTCCGAGGCGCGGAGGGCCGACCGGCGACGGGTTCGACCTCGCCCGCCGGGCGCTCGGCGGGACCCGACCGCCCCGGGAGAAGGTCTGCTGGAGCCCGCACGGCGGAGAGCCGGCCGGCGGTAAACCCCGCGGCGTAGAGCGCGCGCTCGAGCTCGGCCAGGCGCGACTCGCTCGTCTCGTGCGGCGCGATCACGAGCGAGAGGAAGACACCGTGGTCGCGCAGACGCTCGAGTGCGGGCAGCAGCACCGCCTCGTCGTCGGGCCAGGTCGATCCCGCCGCCACGAAGGGGAGGATCCCCGGCAGGGGAAGCTCGCTCGCGCGCGGCACGCCCTCGGAGCGGCGCAGCGTCTCGTCCACGCGCAGATCGCCCGTCACGCGCAGCGCCGCGGGCCGCGCGCCCTCTCCCTCGAAGCGGATCGCCGACGACCAGTCCACGCAGCCCACCAGATCCAGCAGGTCGTAGAGCTCGCGGTAGAAGCCCCGGGCGAGCCGGCGCAGCCGCCCTGCGCCCGCCGCGAGACGCGCGCTGACGAGCGCCCGGGGAATTCCCCGGCGGGCGCACTCGACCAGCAGGTTGGGCCAGACCTCCGCGTCCACCAGCGCCAGGGCGCCGGGCTTGAGCGCGTCGAGCCAGCGCCGCACGTTGCCGGGCGTGTCGAGGGGAAGCGGAAAGACCAGGTCGGCGCCCTGGAAGCGTTCGAGCGCGAACGCCGCCGACGGCGAGGTGTAGGTGAGAAGCAGCGGTGCCGCGGGGCGGGCGGCTCGCAGAGCGCGCAGGAGAGCCTGCGCCTGGAGGATCTCGCCGGCCGAGGCGGCATGGACCCAGAGCGCGTCCCCCGCGGCCAGGTCGGGACGCCGCCGGAGGGCGGCTTCGAGCGCCGCCGGCCACCCGCGGCGCAGCTTGCGGTAGCCCGCGATCTTGGCGTGGAAGGGAGCAGCCGCGGCAAGGAACGCCGCCGCGCCCGGCAGGAGCAGCCCGTTGTAGGCGAGGCGCCAGGCGGTGGGGGCCTGCAAACGAAAAGAGCCGGGAAGGCTGGGCTTCCCGGCTCTCGAGGCGGAACCGGCTTTCGGCATCCGGAGCGGTGAGCTAGATCGCGTCGACCCGCACGATCTCCGGGACCGCAGCCTTGATGCGCTGCTCGATCCCACGCTTGAGCGTCATCATGGACATCGGGCAGCCGGCGCACGAGCCGACCAGGCGCACGGTGGCGACCTTGTCCTTGATGTCCAGGAGCTCGACCGCGCCGCCGTCCATGGCGATGGCCGGCCGCAGCGAGTCCAGCACGGCCTCGACGCGGTCTTTCAGCTCCGGATCAGCGGCGACGGGCGTTGCCGTGGTTGCCTGGGTATCGGTCATGGAACCTCCGAATTCGACGTGGAACGGACCATCCAATATACCCGTACGGCGGGCCCGCCGACAGGCGTCCAACCCTCCCCCGTCCATGAGCCGGCCGACCAGCGCCGGTCGCGCCCGGACCGGTTCGCATCAGTCGGGAATGTGACTAATATTGCCCACTCGAGGCCACAGGGCGGCCGGATCCGGATCCAACGGGGACACGAGCGAGGCGTGGCTTGTCCAGCTTGACGCGCATCACGGTTTTCACGGCGCTGGCGGCGCTCCTGGGGCTCCTCGCGTGGGGGACGTTCAAGCCGCCTGCCGACCTGGCGTCGCCGCTCACCGGCCGGGCGGCCAGTGACTTCACGCTCGAGACCTTCGAGGGCCGCCGCCTGTCGCTGGCGGAGTTCCGTGGCCACCCCGTCGTCTTGAACTTCTGGGCCTCGTGGTGCCTGAGCTGCCGCGACGAGGCGCGCGTCCTCGAGCAGGGGTGGCAAACCTACGGGGCGCGGGGTGCCGTCTTCATCGGCGTGGCCGTGAGCGACGAGCGCGACGCCTCGCTGGACTTCATCCGCCGCTACGGCAAGACCTATCTGCTGGGCCCCGATGCCAAGGGCTCGATCAGCCTCGATTACGGTCTCTACGGTGTGCCCGAGACGGTCTTCATCTCCCCGGACGGAACGATCGTCGACAAGACGGTGGGACCGGTGACGCCGGAGATCCTGGCCGCCCGGCTCGCCCCGTACCTCTAGATGGACGGCGCGGACACGATGCGCGGGATCCGGCGGCCGGCAGCAGCGGCGCGGGCAGGTTCGGCAGCGCGGCTCGCACTTCCCTTGGTGATGGCGCTGGCGTGGACGGCGCCCGTGGCCTCCGGCCAGTCGCCGACCGACGATGGCGCCGCTCCCGCTCAGCGGCTCTCCGACGCCGGGGAGGCGCGCGCACGAGCACTCGAGGGGCGGCTCAAGTGTCCGGTCTGTCGCACGCAGTCGGTGCTCGAGTCGACTTCCTTCATGGCCCTGGAGATGCGCGCCAAGATCCGCGAGCTGATCGCCGCCGGCCGCAGCGACGGCGAGATCCTGGACTACTTCGCCGACCGCTACGGCGACTACATCCTGCTCGAGCCGCGGAAGCGGGGCTTCGCGCTCTCGGCCTACGCGCTACCCGCCGCCGCGGTGCTCGTGGGAGCGGCGGCAATCCTGGCGGCGCTCCTGCGCCGGCGCACCCTTTCGGGCCGGAGCGGCGCCGCGGGAGCCGGCGGACCGGCAGCCGACGCGAAGGGACCGGGACCCGGACCGGACCGGCTCTCCGCGGCGGACCGGGCGCGCGTCGAGCGCGAGCTCGAGCGCTACACGGTCTGAGCGTTGGCCTGCCACCGGTGACCCGTCTTAGATTGGACGGACCATGAGCCCCTCGCGAGTCCCCAAGATCCTGATCGCGGTCAGCCTGGTCGCCGTGGCGTTGGGCTACCTCATCTACACCGCCTCGCGGTCGAACCTGGTCTACTACTACGAGATCGCCGAGGCTCGGGCGTCCGTCCAGCCGCACCAGCAGGTGCGCCTCTCAGGCGACGTCGTGGAAGGGACCATTCACCGCTCCGGGGCCGACCCCGCCGTCCGCTTCGAGATCGAGGACGCCACACGGCGCAACCGCCTGCCGGTCGTCTATTCGGGTGTCGTGCCCGACATCTTCAAGCCCGGCATCCAGGTCGTGGTCGAAGGCCGTTTCGACGAGGCCGGGACCTTCCAGGCCGATCGGCTCACGGCCAAGTGCCCCTCGAAGTATCAGGCGGCGGCGGGCGACCTGAAGAAGACCTCGCGGCCCGCGCCCGAACCTTCCGCCGCCTCCTGAGCGGACGGCGGTGGCGCCTCCGCCCGCCTCCTCACTCACCAGGCCGACCTCCCCTCCCGGACCGCCGGACGCCCCTCTCCTCGCGCTGGACGGCGTGACCAAGGCGTTCGGCCGCCGGGTCGCGCTGCGGGAGGTGTCGCTGACACTGCCCCGCCGCACGTGCCTGCTCGTGCTCGGACCCAACGGCGCGGGCAAGACCACCTTGCTCCGCGTCGCGGCGGGTCTCGCGCGCCCGACCACGGGGAGCCTCCTGGTCGAGGGATCCCCGCGCGAAGCCGCGGCCCGGCTGCGTCCACAAGTGGGCTATCTCGCGCACCAGACGCTCCTCTACGAGGGGCTCACGGCTCGTCAGAACCTGGCCTTCTTCGCGCGCCTCTACGGCATCCCCGCCGCCGAGGCGCGCGCGGCCCAGCTGCTCGCGCGCGTGGGGCTCGAGCGCCACGCCGACCGCGGAGTCGGCTCGCTCTCGCGCGGCATGCAGCAGCGGCTCGCACTCGCCCGCGCGCTGGTCCACGGCCCCGCCTTCCTGATCCTGGACGAGCCCGCCACGGGGCTGGACGCCGACGGGCGCCGCCTCTTGCGCGAGACGCTGGTCGGGCTCAAGGCGGCGGGTGCCACGATCCTGCTCGCCGCCCATCTGACGGACGCCGAGCCGGGGCTCGCCGACCGCGTGGCGGTGCTCGTCGAGGGCGAGCTGCGCCATGTCGGACCCGCCGCCGGTCTCGCGGCCTCGGATCTGGCCGGGCTCTACGATCGCGCCGCGGGAGCGGCCTGACGGTGGCGCCCGACGGGAGCTCGACGGCTGACCCGACCGCGACGCCGGCAACGCGTCCGGCGCTGCGGCTCGGCGCGCTCCTCCGCAAGGACCTCTTGCTGGAATGGCGCCGCAAGGAGCAGCTCGCAGCCATGGGCGCCTTCACGCTTCTCGCGGCCACGCTCTTCGTCTTCGCCGTGGACCCGAGCCCGACCGAGCTCTCGCGGCTGGCCCCCGGGGCGCTCTGGATCTCGTTCCTGTTCGCCGGCACGCTGGGCCTGGCCAAGACCTTCGGGCCCGAGGAACGAAGCGGCGCGCTCACGGCCCTGCTGCTGGCACCCGTGGATCGCACGGGACTCTTCCTCGCCAAGGCGGCCTCGGCCGCGATCTTCATGGGGATCATGGAGGCGTTGATGGCGCCCGTCTTCTTCGCGCTCTTCGATCTGCCGCTCCTCCCCATCCTGCCCCGCTTCGCGCTGGTCGCGGGACTGGCAACGGCGGGCTTCTGCCTGATCGGAACGCTGGTCGCCTTCGCCGCGGCGCGCGCCGCCGCCCGCGAGCTCCTGCTGCCGCTTCTCCTCTTGCCGCTCGTCCTTCCGCTGCTGATCGCCGCGGCCCGGACCACGCGCATCCTGCTCGAGGGCCCGGAGGGGCCTGCGGCGGAATCGCTCCCCCTCTGGCTGGCTCTGATGGCGGCCTTCGACGTGATCTTCGGCGTGCTCTGCTGTTGGGGGTTCGAGCGAGCCGTCGAGGAGTAGGTCGGCGTCCTTGACCCTACCGACGTCCGGCGGCGATTGCCGATCTCGCCCTGCGGCTTAGTTTGATGCGGTTGGACGGTGCCGGAGTCCCGCGAGCGGCGAGAGCCGGCGGCGGCGCCTCAGCCACGAGCCCGGACCCTTTCCACATGATCCCACTCGCCGTCGCCACGGCCGTCGCCTTCCTGGCCGCGCTGGGGATGATCTTCCTGTACGCGCCGCTCGAGGCCGTGCAGGGAATCCCGCAGAAGATCTTCTACGTCCACGTCCCGCTGGCCTGGTCCACCCTGGTCGCCGTGATTCTCCTGCTCGCGGCGTCGCTGGCGTTCCTGTGGAAGCGCCAGCCGGCCAACGACCGGCTCGCCCGCTCCGCCGCCGAGGTCGGGGCCCTTCTCGCGACGCTGGTCCTGATCACGGGGTCGCTCTGGGGCAAGGCGGTTTGGGGCACCTGGTGGACGTGGGACGGCCGCCTCACGAGCACGCTCGTCTTGTGGTTCCTGCTGGTGGGCTACGTGCTCTACCGAGCCCTCGCCGAGGGCCCGCGGGAGCAGACCGCCCGGGTCGCCGCGGTGATCGGCGTGGTCGCCGCACTCGACGTGCCGGTCATCCACCTCTCCGTCCAGTGGTGGCGCACGCTCCACCCGCAGCCCGTCGTGCTGCGCGCGGGAGACGTGGGCGGGGGCCTGCCGGGCTCGATGTTCGCCACCCTGCTGGTCTCGCTGGCCGCCTTCACGCTGCTCCTCGCCGTCCTGGTGCTCGCCCGCTACCGGCTGGCGGAGCTTGAGGACGAGGTCGAGGCGCTGTGGCTCCGTCCCGCTCTCCGCCGCGCGCCCGCAGGCGCGCGGACGGCGCCGGTCCTCTAGGGAAACGTTGGAATGAGCTACCTCGTCGCCGCCTATCTGCTCCTCTGGATCGGGCTCTTCGCCTACCTCACGCATCTGGGCGCGCGCCTCCGGCGGCTGCGCGACGAGCTGCGGGCGCTGGCCCGCGAGCGATGATCGCCTCGATCCTGATCCCGCGCCTGCTCCTGGCGCTGCTCCTGGTCGTGAGCCTCTACGGCGCCTGGGCGTCGTGGGTCGGCGCCCGCCGGGGCGACGAGCGCTACGTGCGCTCGGGCGAGAGTGCGATCTACCTGAACCTCGTGCTCGCGCTCGGCGCCTACGCGTTCCTCACGTACTACTTCCTGACCGACGCCTTCCAGGTCGCCTATGTGGCGACGCACTCGAGCACGGCCCAGCCGCCGCTCTACAAGCTCTCCGTCTGGGGCGGCATGGACGGCTCGGTGTTGCTCTGGGCGGCCGTCCTCGGCGTCTACAGCGCCGCCTGCGTATGGCTCGGTCGCGGCAGGCGAGGGGCGCTCATGCCCTACGTCACGGCGACTCTGTGCGCGGTCATGGCCTTCTTCGCCGCGGTGCTGGTCTTCGCCTCGAATCCATTCCGCACGCTGGACTTCGTGCCCGCCGAAGGGCAGGGGTTGAACCCGCTCCTGCAGGATCCGGGCATGATGGTCCATCCCCCGGCGCTCTATCTCGGCTACGTGGGCTGGACGATCCCCTTCGCGTTCGCGGTCGCCGCACTCGTCTCGCGCAAGCTCGACGCCGAGTGGGTGGTGGCGGCCCGCAAATGGGCGCTCGTCCCGTGGATCTTCCTGACCCTGGGGAACCTGCTCGGGGCGCACTGGGCCTACGTCGAGCTCGGCTGGGGCGGCTACTGGGGATGGGACCCGGTCGAGAACTCGGCGATCATGCCCTGGTTCCTGGGCACCGCCTTCCTGCACTCGATCATGATCCAGGAGAAGCGCGACGTCCTGCGCACCTGGAACGTGAGCCTCATCGTGATCACGTTCTGCGCCACGATCATGGGCACCTTCCTGACGCGAAGCGGCATCATCGAGTCCGTGCACACGTTCTCGGAGTCCCCGGTGGGGCCGGTGTTCCTGGGCTTCCTGGCGTTCCTGGCCGTCGGGTCCGCGGCGCTGATCACGAGCCGCTCGGATCTGCTGCGCAGCCCCAATCGCATGGAGTCCGTGCTCTCGCGGGAGAACGCCTTCCTGTTCAACAACCTGCTCTTGATCGGGATCTTCTTCGCGATCTGGTGGGGGACCTACTTCCCCGTGATCTCCGAAGCCGCGGTGGGCCGGCGCATCTCGGTCGGGCCGCCCTTCTTCAATCAGGTGCTGGCGCCGCTGGGCCTCGCCCTGCTCTTCCTGATGGGGATCGGCCCGCTGCTGGCCTGGCGGCGCACCTCGCAGCGCCAGCTCCGGCGCCAGTTCGCCGTGCCGGTCGCGACCGCGGTCGCGGCCAGCCTGGTCGGCTGGGCCCTCCACGTCCGCGAGCCCTACGCGGTCGTCACGGTCACCTTCCTGGCCTTCACTCTGGCCACGATCGTGCAGGAGTTCGTCCGCGGCGTGCGCGCGCGCGGGCGGATCCACGGGGAGAGCAAGGGTGTCGCGTTCGTGCGCCTGATCTCCCGCAACCGGCGGCGCTACGGCGGCTACATCGTGCACGTGGGCGTGGCCTGCGTGTTCCTGGCGATCGCGGGCAACGTGTACGTGACCTCGCGCGAGGCGACGCTGCGGCCGGGGGACGTCGAGCGGGTGGGGCCTTATACCGTGGCCTTCCGCAACTTGAAGGTGCGCCAGGCCCCGAACTACACGGCCGCGGTGGCGGAGCTGGCCGTGACTCGCGAGGGCGGGAAGACCCGCTACGCGCATCCCGAGAAGCGCATCTACACGGCGGGCCAGGAGCAGGTCTCGACGGAGGTCGCCATCGACGGGCGGCTGCTCGAGGACTTCTACGCGATCCTGCTCGAGCCGCTGCCGGACGGCACGAGCGCCCGCATGAAGCTCGTGATCAACCCACTGGTCGGGCTGATCTGGGTGGGCGGCCTGATCATGGCGCTCGGCGGGATCGTGACGCTCACGACGCCGAGGCCCCGCGCGGCCGATCGCCGGCCGGCGCGGCGCCCGCCGCGCCCCGCCGAACGGGAGGTCGTGACCGCCGCGTGACGGACCCTTCGTCCCCAGGCGGTGCGGGGCAGCCGTGACGGTCTTCGTCGTGCTCGCGATCTGCGCCGTGGTCTTCCTGGTCCTCGCCAGACCCTTCCGGCACGGGTCGCCGGGGACTTCGTCAGGCGCGCGGCCCGACGGCGGCGCGACCGTTTCCACTCCGACCGACGACTCACCTCGGGCGCTCCCCGCGTCGACACCCTCCCCCGACGGGATCCCCGTCGCGCCGTCACCTTTGCTCGACGAGAAGGACCGCATCTTCCAGGCGCTCGCCGACCTCCGCTTCGACTACGAGGCCGGGAAGCTTTCGCGTGAGGACTTCGAGGAGGAGGACGCGCGGCTGCGCGCGCGGGCGGCTGGCGTCCTGCGGGAGCTGGGGGATCCGGCCTAGCCGTCGCGGTCAGGAACCGGTGGTCTTGCCCGCGGCCCACCCCGCGCGCGCCTCGACCGCCACGATCGCGGCCATGATGAGCCCCGCGCCAAGCCAGCCGAGCGCCGAGAGCCTCTCCCCCTGCAGCAGATAGGCGAAGAGTCCCGCGAACGCGGGCTCGGTCGCGATCAAGAGCGCGGTGCGAGCCGGCGTCGTCCACTGCTGAGCGTAGGTCTGGACCAGAAAGCCGACGGCGCTCCCGAGCACCGAGGTCACGCCGAGGGCCATCCAGACGAACGAGGAGCGCGGCGGCTCGAGGTCTCCCAGCGCGATCGCGGCGGCGAGCGTGACGATCCCGCAGAGCCCGAGCTGGATCGCCGCGAGAGCGCCCGCGTGATGACGGCTGACGGCGCGGCTCGTGGCCAGGATGTGGAGCGCGAACGCGCAGGCACAGAGCAGGACCAGGCCATCCCCGGCCAGATGCAGCCTCCCACCCATCCCCGAGAGCAGGAAGAGCCCCAGCGCCGACACGCTCGCCGCGGCCCAGGCCACGCCGCCCGCGCGCTGGCCGTAGAGCGCGGCTCCCAGGAGCGGCGTCAGCACCACGAAGAGCCCCGTGATGAAGCCCGCGTTGGAGGCGGTCGTCCTCTGGAGGCCGTAGGTCTGGAGCAGGTAGCCGGTCGTGAGCCAGATCCCCATGCCGAGGCCCGCCCGCCAGCCGGCGGCGCCCAGGCGGCTGAGCGGCCGCTGGAAGAGCGCGCCCAGGAGCAGGCCGGCCGCCGTGAATCGATAGGCGAGGAACGTCGTGACGGGCATCTCGCGCACGGCGTCCTGGACGAGCACGAAGGTCGCTCCCCAGAGCGCCGCCACCGCGATCAGGGCCAGCTCGGCCAGCCGCGCGCGCCGGCCGCCGGATGGCGGGCGCGCGCCGGCAGGCATCGGGGTCTGGGACTCCGCCACCGAAGCATGCCCGGCGCCAGGAGGGCTGGTCGCGAGCGTCTCTCCGCCGGTAGCTTTCGGTGACTGGAGGTCCAGCTTCACTCGATCCATGCGTCGCCTCTCGAATCGCCGTCTGCTCTACGCGCTGAGCCTGCCTGAGCGCTCCGCGCGTGCCGGGGTGGCGCTCGCCGCCGGCGCCGTGAAGTCGCTCGCCGATCACGTGCTGCCTCGCGCGCTCCGCTCGACCCATTCCTACGCCGCGATCGTGGGCCGCTTCGAGCGCTTCCTGGTGGAGACGGTGGGCGACGTGCGGGGCGTCTACGACGACGGCTCGTCGGATGCGAGGCGCGTCCTCGCCCGCAAGACCGTCGGCAACGCCATCGAGCTGGCCACCTTCGCCGCGCTGCGCGTCTCGCCGGTCTGGTTCCTGGCCATGGCCGCCGACGCGAGCCGCGGGACGCGCACGTTCCTGGAAGCCCTCACGGCGGAGCTCCGGCGGGAAGGCTTTCCCGTGGAAGAGCGCAGCGTCCGCACGCTCGACGGCCTGCTGGACGCCCTCGAGCGGGCGCTCGGCACGGGGGCGGGAGCGGCCGACCTCCCGCCGCTCGATCCGGCCGGCCTGCGCGCGACATGGGAGGCCTTCAAGGGCTCGCGCGAGCCCCTGCCGGAGAGCGGCGAGCTGGCGGCGCTCTTCCGCGACCTGCAGGCGACGGCGGCGGCGACCGGCCGCTCGCTGCTCTCGGTCTCGTCGGTGAGCGGTCTGGGCGCCCTGGCGCAGCGCACCGCGGGAGGCGCCACGCGCGCCGGGCGCAGCGCCGGCCGCGCGGCCGTGCGGCTCTTCGACCAGGCCGTGATCGAGGACTATCGGCGCTCGCTCGCCGAGATGCGCGCCCGCGGCTTCGACCGCTACGCCGCGCGCGTGGTTCGGCCGTACCTGGCGGCGGCCCGCCGCCACTTCGACCCCCGGCGCGAGACCTTCACGGAGCGCCGGCTGGGGCGCGGATCCTCGTCTTCCACCACAGAATTGCCACCGCCCTTCGAGGCATGACGTCAGGCCGCGTCGGCCTTCCCCAGCACGTGCCAGACGCTCATCTCGCCTTTGCCCTTCACGTCGATCCTGCCCCGCGGCTCGCAGACGAAGTCGTCCTTGATGAGGTCGTAGGTCGCTTGCGTGATCTGGATGGCTCCCTCGGCGCCGTGCGACTCCATTCGACTCGCGGTCGTGACCGCGTCGCCCCACAGATCGTAGATGAACTTCTTGCGTCCGATCACACCCGCGACCACCGGCCCGGAATTGAGACCGATCCGAAACGCCAGCCGCTTCCCCCGGAACTCGCGCCGGGCCACGGAGTCGCGGAACTCGAGCGCCAGGCTGGCGAGGACCTGAGCATGGTCCTGACGCGGGCGCGGCACGCCGGAAGCCACCATGTAGCAATCCCCGATCGTCTTGATCTTCTCCAGGTCGAACTTCTCGACCAGGGTGTCGAGGTGGGAGAAGACCTCGTTGAGCAGGTCCACCAGCTCGGTCGCCGACATCGTGGCCGACAGGGCCGTGAAATTCACCACGTCGGCAAACAGGATGCTCACTCCGTCGAACTGGTTTGCGATCGCCTGGTTGTCGTCCTTCAAGGTTGCGGCGATCTCCTCGGGGAGGATGTTCAGGAGCAGCGCCTGGGCTTTCTGCTGCTCGGCGCGCAGGAGGCGGAAGGCGATCGCGCGCTGACTGATGAAGTACGACAGGCTGAAGAATACGAAGAGAGCGAAGCCGACCATGTTGAAGGCGGCGACCGCGACCTGGGCGCTGGGCGGGAGCGTGTTGGCCGTCCGAATGTGAGGTTGGACGAACAGGGTGCCGATGGCGACGACGAAGGAAGCCACGAGCCAGGGCAGCGCATGGCGCGGGGTGTAGATGACCATGATCAGCATGGGGGCCAGAAACGTCCAGATGATGGACGAGTTGTCCAGGATGTTCTGGCCGAGGAGCGCGGCGCTGAGAGGACCGGAGAGGAGCGGGACGAGCGTTCCCCCGAAGACGAACCCGTGAAAGTGGCGATGGGTCAGGCCGAAGACCAGCAGGTTCGCAAGCAGGAAAGCCGCGCCCCCGAAGACCGGCAATGCCGGGAGCGGCTCGTCGAACGCCAGGAAAACCGCGCCGAGGAACAGCTGAAAGATGATGCCCCCGATCGACGCCCGGACGGCAAGCCGCTTCCGGCGGCGCAGCTCGTCGCCGTCGTCGGGATCGATGCCGATGCGGTCGACGAGGGAGAGCGTTTTGGCCCAAAGTCTTCGCAGCACGGTAGGCCAGAGTTCACAAGTGGTGACGGAGTCACCCGCGAGGGGTCGTTTCGGGGCTCGAGCTCAGACGCGCCACCCCGGCCAGCAAAGCGGCGGCGAAGCGTGCGTCGCTCACGATGTCCGGAAGCGGGCGCGGCGGCAGGGGGTCGGCCGTGCGCGCGGCGAGCGGCCGCTCGAACCACGCGACGTCGTGCCAGCGCCCGAGCTTGTACCCGACCCCCCGGTAGACGCCGACCGGCTTGAAACCCAGCGTCGTGTGGAAGGCGACGCTGGCGTCGTTCGGAAGCGTGATGCCCGCGTAGGCCGTGCGGAAGCCCTGCAGCTCGAGCACGGCGAAGAGCGACGTGTAGAGCGCGTCTCCCACCCCGCGGCGCTGCATGCGAGAGGCGACGTAGGCCGAGACCTCGACCGACCACTGATAGGCGGCGCGGTCCCGATGAGGACTGGCGTAGGCGTATCCCGCCACCTCTGCCCCGTGCTCGCAGACCAGCCAGGGCATGCGCAGGGTGAGCGACGCCACGCGACGCGCCATCTCGGCGGCGCTCGGCACATCGAGCTCGAACGACGTGGCCCGGTCGGACACCGCGGGCGCGTAGATCGCCGACAGAGCGGCTCCGTCCTCGGGGATCGCCAACCGGATCCGCGTGCCCATCTCCCAAAGACCCCCCGGCCTGGAGGTTGCCTATGTGCTGCCCCCGTCCGAATCCTTCAAAGCCAGCGTCTCACCGTGGCTCGGGCGTGGTCCTCGCCCGGCCGAAGAGTGTGGCCGACCACACGTTCAAGAATAGCCCCGCAACCAGCGGGGCGACCCCTGCGTAGCGCAGCCGGCTCGGAAGGATCTGGTGCACCGGGACGAGGACGTGCAGCGACAGCATCAGGACCATCGCGAGCAGGAAGTAGATGGGAGGAAGAACGGGCCTCCTACGCATCCCCTTCCGCCTCCACCGCTGGCGCGCCGACCGCGTTTGCGGAGAGAAGCTCGCGCGCCGCCCGCACCACGCTCTCGGGCTCGAGCTCGCGCATGCACTTGAAATGGCCGAGCGGGCACGCCGGCCGGCCGAAGGACGTGCAGGGTCGGCAGGGCAGGCCGTCCACCTCCACCACGCGCGCGCGGGCGCGATAGGGAACGAAGCCGAGCTGGGAGACGGTCGATCCGAAGACCGCGACCGACGGGACGCCGAGCGCGGCGGCCGCGTGCATGAGGCCGGAGTCGTTCGTGAGAAGGAGCGCCGAGCGCGCGAGCACGGCCGCGCTCTCGCGCAACTCGAGCCGGCCGGAGAGATCGAGCGCGTGGATCCCGGCGGCCCGAAGCAGGGCGCCCAGGGCTCCGGCGGCCGTCGCATCCTCCGCGCTCCCCAACAGGACCACCTTCCAGCTCCGCTCCGCAGCGATCGCGCGGGCGGCCGCGGCGAACGACTCGGGGGGCCAGCGTTTCGTGGCCCAGCGCGCTCCCGGTGCCACCGCCAGCCAGCCGCCGGACTCGTCGCCGATCCCCGCATCCGCTGCTTCTTGTCTTCCCTCCGCGACCGCCGCCAGCAGGCGATCGGCCTGCGCCCGCTCCGCTTCCGTCAGGATCAGGTCCAGTCCGCCCCCGTCCGGCCGCAGCTCCAGCGGAGCGACCGCTGCGAAATAGCGCTCCGCGACCGAGCTGATGGGCCTGGAGTAGCGGTCCACCTTCGCGTGGACGAGCAGAAAGCGGCGCAGGTAGTCCTTGCGCCAGCGAAAGGTGCGGTCGGGCCGCAGCAGGGAGCCGAACGCCGCACTCCGGGGAGTCGACTGGATGTCCACCAGCCAGAAGGGTCTTCGCGCGCGAAGCCCGGCCGCCAACCGCCGGGCATCGGAGCTCCACGGGGCCGCGTACGCATCCTGGGACCCGGGCCGCTCGCGCGCCCGCTCACCACGCCGGCGTCGGGCCGAGGCCCTGGGCCAGGTCAGGACCTCGTCCACGTGGGGGTTTCCCGCCAGCAGCTCTGCAAAGGGGGCCTTGGCCAGAAACCTGAGCAGCGCCCCGGGGTACGTCCGGCGCACCACGCGCACGAGCGGGGTCGCGAGCAGCACGTCTCCGACCGAGCTCAGGCGCATCATCAGGATTTGTGAGGGCTCGTCCACGGTCCTATACTTCGGTCACGTTCGAGGGATGCCCTGCCAAAGATGACTCTTCCCTCGGCCTCTCCGGAACCCTGTTAGCCGTGCCCACCTCGAGCGACAAGAAGCGCATCCTCTGGGTCGACGACGAGATCGACGGCCTGCGCTCGCACATCCTGTTCCTGGAGCAGCGCGGGTACGACGTGGCCGTCGCCCCCAACGGCGAGGACGCGCTCGAGCTGGTCGATTCCGGCACGTTCGACGTGGTGCTCCTCGACGAGCAGATGCCGGGCAAGACCGGCCTGGCCGTGTTCAAGGACATCCGCGAGCGCGCTCCCGCCCTGCCGGTCGTGATGGTCACCAAGAGCGAGGAGGAATCGCTCATGGACCGGGCCATCGGCCAGCGGGTGGACGACTACATCGTCAAGCCCGTCAACCCGAACCAGGTGCTCTCGGTCGTGAAGCGTCTGCTGGAGGGCGAGCACATCCGCCACCAGCGCATCGCGCAGGACTTCTCGCAGCGCTACCTGGGACTCGAGAACCGGCGCAAGGAGGTGAACGACTGGCGCGGCTGGGTGGACGCCTATCGCGAGCTCCTGGGTTGGGAGCTGTCCCTCATCGAAGCCGGCGAGCGAGGCCTGCTGGCTTCGTTGGAGGACCTCCAGCGCGGTTACTCGAAGGACTTCGCCGGGTGGTACTCGCGGAACTACCGGGCCTGGATCCGCGCCCGCGACGACGAGCGGCCGCCCATCTCGTCCACGAATCCGCCGCTCTCGATGGACGTGCTCGCCGACTGGGTGCTGCCGCACGTGCGGGACGGCCGGCGCGTGCTGTTCGTGATCGTGGACTGCCTGCGGCTCGACCAGTGGATGACGATCCAGGAGAGCCTGCGCGGGTTCTACGAGATCAACGAGGACTTCTACCTGTCGATCGTGCCGTCGGCGACTCCCTACTCGCGCAACGCGATCTTCAGCGGGCTCAGCCCGCGGCAGATCGCCGAGCGCTACCCCCAGTACTGGCGCGACGTGCGCGACGAGGGAAGCCTGAACCTGCACGAGCGGGAGCTCCTGGCCAGCCTGCTCCAGCGCCACGGGATGGATCCCGGGCAGGCCGCCTACCAGAAGGTGTTCACGGCGGACGAGGGCGCGCAGGTCGAGCGCCGGCTTGCGAACCTGCTGCAGTCGCCGCTCTCGGTGCTGGTTTTCAACTTCATCGACATCCTCACGCACGGGCGCTCGGAATCCGAGATCCTGAAGGAGATCGCCCCCGACCAGGAGGCGTTCCGCTCGCTCACGCGCTCCTGGTTCCTGCACTCGTCGCTGCGCTCCGTGCTGGAGGGGGCGGCCCGCCTGGGCGTCACCGTCGTGCTGACCTCGGACCACGGCTCGGTGCACTGCCGGCGGCCGGCCACCGTCTACGCCAAGCGCGACGCGACCGAGAACCTGCGCTTCAAGTTCGGAGACAACGTGCGTTCGGACGAGCCGTCGGCGCTGCTCGTGAAGAGCGGGGCCGACGTGGGGCTCCCCGACATGGGGCCCACCACGCACTACCTGTTCGCCACCGAGGACTTCTACTTCGTCTACCCGACGAAGCTGCGGGAGTACCAGAGCCGCTACTACGGGAGCTTCCTGCACGGAGGGATTTCGCTCGAGGAGATCGTGATGCCGATCGCGACCCTGACGCCGCGCTAGTCCTCGGGTCCGGTGGTGGTCCTCCTGCTCGCCGAGAATGCACCCATCGGCTCGCAAGGAGGACCACGCACCGGCCCTCGTGCCCGGCGCGGCTCCTCGGGCTCGCCGAGACTGCACCCATCGGCTCGCCCCGAGGACCGCGCGCCGCCTTCGTGACCGGCGCGGCCGTCGGATTCGCGACGGCGAATGCGCGAAAGGAGCGTCACCTGAAGGTTCTGGCGCTGCAACGTCGCCGCGTGGGCGACATCCTGATGACCACCCCCGCGCTGCGCGCGCTGCGGGCGCGCTTCCCGCAGGCGCGGGTCACCTACGTCTGCGAGCCGCTCTTCAGCCCCATCCTGCGCGGGAACGGCGACGTCGAGACGCTGATGGCGTTCGACCCCGGGTCCACGCTGCGACGCCACGTGCGACTCGGCGCCGCCTTGCGCGCGCGACGGTTCGATCTGGCGCTCGACTTCGAGGGCTCGGCCTGGAGCGGCGCTCTGGCCGCGGCCTCCGGCGCCACGCGCCGGATCGGGCTCCGCTCCTCGGCCCTGCCGCCGGCCTACACCGACCGGGTGGCGAGCCGCGAGGCGAGCTCCGGCTACGCGGCGGTCGAGAAGCTGCTCCTGCTCGAGCCGCTGGGGATCGACGTGAGGGCCGTGAACCCGCGTCCGGTGCTCTCCACGACCGAGCGGGCGCGCGATTGGGCCCGGCGCACCCTCGAGACGGGCGGGATCGGGAGCGGAGAGCTCTTGCTGACGCTCGCGCCGGGGTCGCGCGCCCCCCACCTGTCGTGGCCGCTCGCGAGCTTCGCGCGACTTCTCGACCTGCTCGCCGCGAGCCACGACGTCGCGGTCGTGCTCTTCCCCTGGTCGGGCGACAAGTCGCTGGGCGCGGAGATCGCCCGGCTCACGTCCGTCCCCCTCTTCCAGCTCGACACGACGCCTTCCCTGCGGCAGATGGCGGCCCTGCTGGACCGTGCCGACCTGCACCTCGGCAACGAGAGCGCGGCCACGCACATGGCTTCGGCGCTCGGGACCGCGACCCTCACTCTCTATGCGCCAGGGCTCCGGAGACGGTGGAGCCTGACGGGCGATCCCCTTCAGGTGGGGCTCGAGCCGGCCACGTCGCCGGGGACGGGATCGGGATCCAGCGCGCGTGAGGGCGACTTGCCGATCGCGCGCATCACGCCGGAAGCGGCCAACGCCGCGCTGTTGGCGCTCGAGGCCTATCTGCCCCGCCTGCGCGCGGCCCGCAGGACGCCCTCGAGCACGATTGCCGGTCAGCTGCCGGCGGCCCGCCTCCAGCCCGTCGAGACGCGACGGGCGGGCGGCCGGGCTCCGGTCGCGGGAGAGGCCCGCAGAGAGCTCCGGCCGGGCGTGGCCGGAGAGGGCGCGCCCGGTCTCCCGCTGGGCGGCGGCTGAGCCATGAAGCTCTACCTGCGCCTGGTGCGCTACCTCTGGCCGCACCGGTCCCTCTCCGTCATCGCCTTCGTGATCATGATCCTCTACGCCCTGCTGGACGGCGTGAGCTGGGTCATGTGCATCCCCTTCCTGCGGATCCTCTTCGGACAGACGCCCACCGGCACGCACGCCCTGGACGCCGCGCCCGGGACCTCGGGCGGGGCGGCCGCGGGCGTCGCGCCGGCGCCCGGGACGGGCTTCAAGGGCCTGACGCTGCCGCCGGTGCTGGAGAACCTGAAACACGAGGCGCTCCAGTTCCTCACGCGGGAGAGCCGGATGGAGACGCTCTCCGTGGTGTGCGTGGCGATCCTGGCCGTCTTCTTCGTCAAAGCGCTCGTGAACTACGCCCAGCTCGTGCTGCCGCGCGTGGTCGAGGAACGCGCCGCGCGCGATCTCCGAAACGAAGTGTTCGAGCACCTGCACCGGCTCTCGTTCCCGTTCTTCCAGAGCACGCGCAGCGGCAAAATCGTGAACGTCGTCGTGACCGACATCACGCGCATCAAACCGACGTTCTCGCTGGGCGTCCACCGGCTCGCGCAGAACGCGCTCGAGGCCGCCGTGGCCATGACGGTGCTCATCTACACGAGCTGGCGCCTGACGCTCGTGACGCTGCTCGTCGTCCCGCCCCTGATCTACATCGTCGTGCAGGTCGCGCGGCGCATGCGCGCCTACAACCGCCGCGCCATGGCCCAGCTGGCCGAGCTCACGAGCAAGGTCCAGGAGAACATCTTCGCGATGCGCGTCATCAAGGCCTTCACGGCCGAGCACCGCGAGGTGCGGCGCTTCCGGGCCGAGAACCGGGCCTACTACCGGACGGCTCTGCTGGCCAGCAAGTACGGCGTGCTCGGCACGCCGCTCTCGGAGTTCGTCGTCACCGCGGGCGTGGTCGTGATCCTGTGGTACGGCGGCTATCAGGTGCTGGTCGAGCGCAGCCTGCGGCCGGAGATGTTCTTCCTGTTCCTGGCCTTCACGATCAAGCTCAACGCGCCGATGAAGTTCCTGAGCCAGTTCAACGAGGCGATGCAGCCCGCCCTGGCTTCCGCCGAGCGACTCTTCGCGATGCTCGACACCGCACCCGAGATCGTCGAGGCCAAGGACCCGCTGGCCGTGGACGGCTTCCGGGAGCGCATCGTCTACGACGACGTCTCCTTCAGCTACGAGCCCGACGCGCGGCTGGGCGCGCACGGCCCGCCCCCCTCCCCGGCTCCGCCGGCGCTGCGGGGTGTGAACCTGGAGATCCGCCGCGGCGAGATCGTGGCCCTGGTAGGCCCCAGCGGGGCCGGAAAGAGCACGCTCGTGGACCTGCTGCCGCGCTTCTACGATCCCACGCTGGGGCGCGTTCTGCTGGACGGCGTGGACCTGCGGCTGCTGGCCCTGCGGGACCTGCGGGGCCTGCTGGGGATCGTGACCCAGGAGACCCTGCTCTTCCACGACACGGTGCGCAGCAACATCGCCTACGCCCGGCCGGAGGCGACCGACGCCGAGATCGAGGCCGCCGCGCGCGCCGCCAACGCGTACGACTTCATCCGCGCGCTCCCGCACGGGTTCGACACCGTGCTCGGGGAGCGCGGCCAGCGCCTCTCGGGGGGCGAGCGGCAGCGCATCGCCATCGCCCGGGCGCTGCTCCGGAACCCGCCGATCCTGATCCTGGACGAGGCGACCTCCGCCCTCGACAACACCTCGGAGCGGCTGGTGCAGGAGGCGCTCCACCGGCTGATGCACGACCGCACGACGATCGTCATCGCCCACCGCCTCTCGACCGTGCGCCACGCCGACCGCATCGTGGTCGTCGCCGACGGCCAGATCGCGGAAGAGGGCACGCACGCCGAGCTCCTGGCCCGGAGCGGCCTCTACCGCCAGCTCCACGACGCGCAGTTCGAGGACATCCTCTTCCGGCCGGCCGCGGAGGCGCGCTCCTGACCGTGCGCGCGATCCGCGTCCATCGTCACGGCGGTCCCGAGGTCCTGGAGTACGAGGAGGTGCCGGTCCCCGAGCCCGGCGCGGGCGAGGCGCTCGTGCGCATCGCGGCCAGCGGGGTCAACTTCATCGACGTCTATCACCGCGAGGGCCGCTACCCCACACGGCTGCCGTTCACGCCCGGCTCCGAGGCCGCCGGGGTGATCGAGAAGGTCGGACCCGACGTTCGAGAAGTGGCGCCCGGCGCGCGGGTCGCCTACGCGATGCATCTCGGGAGCTACGCCCAGTACGCGGTCGTCCCCGAGCGGTTGCTGGTCTCCGTGCCGCACGGCATCGACGACCGGACGGCCGCGGGCGCCATCCTGCAGGGGATGACGGCCCACTACCTGACGCACAGCACCTACCCGATCCGCCCGGGCGATACCGTTCTCGTGCACGCGGCGGCGGGCGGCATGGGGCTCCTTCTCTGCCAGCTCGCCAAGCGCGCGGGTGCGCGCGTGATCGGCACGGTCTCGACCGAGGAGAAGGCGGCCGTCGCGCGCCAGGCGGGCGCCGACGAGACGATCCTCTATTCGAAGGCCGACTTCGAGGCCGAGACGCGGCGCCTGACGAACGGGCGGGGCGTGGACGTGGTCTACGACAGTGTGGGCAAGACGACGTTCGAGAAGAGCCTGGGCGCGCTGCGGCTCCGGGGGATGATGGTCCTCTTCGGGGCGGCCAGCGGCCCGGTGCCGCCCGTGGACCTGCAGATCCTGAACGCCAGGGGCTCGCTCTACGTAACGCGCCCTACGCTCGGACACTATACGGCCGATCGCGCCGAGCTGTTGTGGCGGGCGGGCGACGTGCTGCGCTGGGTCGCCGACGGCACGCTCCGGCTCACGATCGGCGGCACCTACCCGCTCGCCGACGCCGCCCGCGCCCACCGTGACCTCGAGGGCCGGGCCACCGTCGGGAAGCTCCTGCTCCTACCTGATTGAGACGGAGACGATCCCGTGTTCGGCCTCGACGAAGTGATCGCGCGGCTGGGCCTCGGCTCCGGCAGCGCGCTCCTGGCCCTCGGGGTTTCGCTCCTGCTCGGCCTGCGGCACGCCACCGACCCCGACCACCTGACCGCGGTCTCGACGCTGGTCCTCTCCGACGAGCGTCAGGGGGCGCGCCGCTCCGCCGCGCTGGGTCTCGCGTGGGGGCTTGGCCACGCGACGACGCTGGCGGTCTTCGGCCTGCCCGTCGTTCTCTTCGGCAACCACCTGCCGCCGGTCGTTCAGCAGGCGGCGGAGATCGTCATCGGGGCGGTGATCGCGGGGCTGGCCCTGCGGCTCCTCGTGCGCTGGAAGCGCGGGCGGCTCCACCTGCACCCGCACACGCATGGCGCGATCCGCCATGCCCATCCGCACGTTCACGAGAACCGCGCCGTGCACGGGGGCGCGATCGAGCACGAACATCCCGCAGCCCACGAGCACGCGCATGCCGACGCTCTGGGACGCACACCGCTGGCGGCCTTCGGCATCGGGCTCGTCCACGGGATCGGCGGCTCGGCGGCCGTGGGCATCCTCCTGGTCGCGGCCATCCCCGGCCGCGCCACGGCCGCCCTCGCCCTGGGCCTGTTCGCAGCCGGCACCGCGCTCTCGATGAGCGTCGTCTCCGCGGTCTTCGGGCAGGCCCTCACGCGGGGGCCGCTCGCGCGGCCGCTCGCGGGCCTCGTCCCCGCGCTGGGCGCGCTCAGCCTTGTCTTCGGGGTCTGGTACGCGCTGACGGCCTTCCAGACGCTGCGACAGGGACCCTGAGAGCAGCCCGCGAGTCAATCCAGGTCGGCAAGAAACTCCTGCAGGATCTCGTCGAACGTCTCGGGCGCGTCCAGCTGCAGCCAGTGGCTGGTGCCCTCGATCCGCCGCGTCGGCAGTCCCTCCACCAGCTTGTGCAGGCTCCACGCGGCGTCGTTGATGGGCGTGATCACGGAGAGCGCCGGCCCCGCGTAGCGGCGCAGAGCGGGCACGGGATCGTGCGGCATGAGCGCCTCCCAGCACCCGAGGACCGTCGCCTTCGGGGTCGCGGCGAGATCCTCCAGCACGCGCTCGGCCACGCCGGGGGCCGCATCCTTCAGGATGCTCCTCCAGTAGTCCGTGATGGTGGCCTCGTAGGCGTCTCCGCGCAGGGCCGCGAAGAAGGGCTCGACCTGCTCGCGGGGAACCTGGCGCGCGTCTCCCGAGGGATCCGCCAGCAGGAGCCCCGCCACGCGTTCGGGCCGCAGACCGGCGAACTCCAGGGCCACCAACCCGCCGAAGCTGTGCCCGACCAGCACGGCCCGCTCCAGGCCGAGCGCCTCCGTGACGGCTGCGACGTCCCGGGCCATCGCCGGGATCGAGTAGTCGCCATCGCGGGGCGGCGAGGACCCGCCGTGGCCCCGCAAGTCGAGCGCCACGGCCCGCCGGTCACGGCCCATGAGAGCGCGCTGACGGGCCCACTGGCCCGCGTTGCCCGCGAGGGAATGGAGGAAGATCACCGGCAGCCCGCCCACCCCTACCTCGTGGAGCGAGAGGACGCCTGCCGGACCTTCGATCCGCCGAACCGTCATGGGCCTCCTCGAGTCGCAGCCCTTCCACACTCGCCGCTCCGGCGAGCCAAATCGCCCGCCGCTCGGCGAGCCTAGTCGCCGACTCCCGCTCGGGCAAGCGCCCCCGCATCTTGCCGCACATGCGAGTCCTGATCGTGGGCCGTTCCCGGCCGAGCTCCGCCGAGATGTCCGTCCGCAAGGCGCTTTCGCGGGCCGGGCACCAGGTCGCCCTGGTGGACGACCGCCGGGTCGCGCAGCGGGCGGGTCGGCCTTTCGCCACTAGCTGGCTGCGCGGGCGCGCGCGCGCCTTTCGGCCCGACCGGATCGTCGTCGGAAAGGCGCGCTATGTCGATCCCGAGGTCCTGGCCGAGCTCTGCGCGGGCCGCGGGTCGGTCATGTGGTACCACGACCTGCGGATCCCGCCGCTCGAGGACATCGTTGCGCGGGCGCGCGTGGTGGACGTCCTGTTCGTGACCGCGGCCGGCCAGATCCCCGACTACGAAGCGCGCGGGGTGCGCCGGGCCCACTTCCTGCCTGGCGCGCTCGACGCCTGGAGGGAAGGCCCGGTCGAGCCCGCCCCCGAGCTGGCCGCCGACGTCGCCTTCATCGGGGCCGGCTACGACGCCTACCGCGCCGAGTTCCTCGCGCGGGTGGCACGGCGCTTCCGGCTGCGCGTGTGGGGTCCCGGCTGGAAGCCCTGGGCGCGCGAGCTCGACTGGGCCGGCGGCCCGGCCCGCGGAGAAGACCTGGCCCGCATCTGCGCCAGCGCCCGGGTCGTCCTGGGCGTGGACCCTTCGTTCCAGGTGGAGGCCGCGGTCCGCGGCTACGCCTCGAACCGCATGTGGCGCGTCGTCGGCTGCGGGGGGTTCTTCCTGGGGCACGCCTCGCCCGGCATGCGCGAGCTGCTGGCCGACGGCGAGCACTGCGCCTGGTACGACGGCGAGGATCACGCCTTCGCGCAGCTCGACCGCTACCTCGCCGACGACGCGGCCCGCCGGCGCATCCGGGCCGAGGGGCGGGCCTTCGTCGCCGCCCACCACACGTTCGATCAGCGGATCCGGAACCTGCTCGCCGGCGCTCCCTTCGTGAACCCGCTCACCGGCGCGCCGTTCGGCTCCGCGGGCGCGACCTCCGGCGCACCGCCGTGACCGGCAGGGAGCAGCCGCTCCGGCTGCTCTTCGTCTCCGCCGCCCGGCGCTGGACGGGAGGCGAGCGCTGCATGGTCGCGGTCGCCTCGGGCCTCGCCCGCCGCGGTCACGCCGTCCTCTTCGCGGGCGATCCGCGCGGGCCTCTTCTCGAGCGGCTCGGGCCCGGCGTGCGCCGGCACGCGGTCCGCATTCGCAACGACGTCGATCTCGCGGCTCTCTGGCGCCTCCGCGGGCTCGCGCACCGCCATGCCGCCGACGGCGTCTGCGTGAACACCTTTCGCGAGCTCAAGCTGGGCGGCCTCGCCGCGCGCCTGGGCGGCTGCGCCGGCGTCGTGAACCGCATGGGGACGACCGACGCCCTCTACGGCGGCGCACGCGAGCGCGCCATCTACGGCGCTCTGCTCGACGTGCTCGTGCGCGACAGCGAATGGGGCTGCCGCCGGGTGCGGCGGGACAATCCGTGGCTGGCGAGCCCCGTGCTCCTCGCCCGAAACGGGATCGACGCCGAGCGTGTCGCCGGCGTGGCGCCGCTGGACCGGGAGAGTCTGGGCGCGGACGAGGCCGAGGTGCTGGTCGCGGTGATGGGACGCGGCTCGGCGGCGTACGGGACGGCACTCGCGGCGAGCCTGCGCGCCACGGTCGAGGAGCGTACGCTCGCCGCGGACCAGCCCGGCCCCCCGCTCATCCGCCTCGTGTTCGTGGGCGACCCGGGGCCCGCCGCCGAGGCCGGGATACGCGCCGTCCTTCCCGGCGAGGGCCCCGTTCGCGCGAGCTTGCTGGGCCGGCGCTCGCCCGAGGACGCGCAGCGAGCGCTCGCCGCCTGCGATCTGCTGGCGCGCCCCTCGGTCACGGACGGCACCGCCTTCGCCGTGCTGGACGCGATGGCCCTGGGCAAACCCGTCGTGGCGGCGGCGGCCGGCGGCCTCGCCGAGCTCGTGGTGGACGGCCAGACCGGCCGGCTGGTCCCGCTCGAGGGGCCGCGCGCGATGGCGCTGGCCCTGATCGAGCTCGCGGCCGACCCGGCCCTGCGGCGCCGGCTGGGCGAGGCCGGCCGTTTGCGCGTGCGGCGCGAGTTCGGCGAGGAGCGGATGCTGGACGCCTACGAGGCGGCCTTCCGGCTGGCGGCGGGCCACGGCCGCTCGCGGCTCGCCTCGCACGCGATCGCCCAGGCCTCGCCGGCCGCGCGGTCCCAGTTGAAGTAGGAGAGGACGGCCCGGCGCCCGCCCTCGCCCAGGCGCGTGGCGAGGGTGCCGTCGGTCAGGACCGCGCGCAGGGCCTCCGCGATGGCGCGCGGGTCGTCGGGATCCACGAGCAGCCCGGTCTCGTCCTCGATCACCGCCTCGGGAACCCCGCCCGCGCGCCCGCCGATCACGGGCTTCCCGCTCGCCGAGGCCTCGCAGAGGACGATCCCGAAGCCCTCGACCTCATCCGCGCCGACGCGCCGGCTCGGCAGCAGGAACACGTCCGCGGCCCGGTAGAGAGCCGGCAGATCACCGTCGGCGACCGGCCCCGCGAAGCGCACGCGGCCCCGCAGGTCGTAGGCCGCCGCGCGCGTCTCGAGCACCGCGCGGTGCGGCCCCTCCCCCGCCACCACGCAGACCAGGTGGGGGAGCTCGGGGGCGAGGATCGCCACGGCCTCGAGCATCCGGTCCGCCCCCTTGCGCGCCTCGAGGCGCCCCACGGTGAGCGCCACCCGCGCGTCGCCCAGACCGAGGCGGGCCCGCATTTCCGCCACGCCCTGGTCGCCGGGCTGGAAGCGGACGGGATCGGCGCCGGGGTGGACGACGTGAACGCGGGCGGCCGCCCCGGGAGCGCCGGCCGCGCGAGCCAGCTCGCGCACCAGGTCCGCCGTGTAGCGGCTGTTGGCGATGACGGCGGCGGCCCCGGCGAGCACGTCGCGCGCGGTCGTGCGGTAGAGCGTCGAACGTCCTACTTTCCTTCGCTCCTTGAGCACGTCCTTGCCGTGCACGTAGACGATGTAGGGAAGCCCGGCGGTGCGCCGCAGCCAGGCGCCGACCGCCCCGGCGGGTCGCAGCGTTCCGACCTGGACCACCTCCGCGCCGCACTCGCGCGCGTGCCGTCGCGCCCGGAGCGTCCAGCGCGCGACGTTCTGGATGCGCGAGGACTCCCGGAAGCCGAACGGCATGCGTCGCACCGGGAAAGGCAGCTCGTCGCGCCAGCCGTCGGGCGCCCGGACCGTGGAGACCTCGACGGAGCCCCGCGGGAAGCGCGCGAGCAGGTTCAGGTAGAGCTCGGCGATGCCCCCGGGATCGGGCTTGAAGTCGGGGCTCACGAAGAGGGTCTTCATCGCGGCCCCCAGGCGGGCAGGGGCACCCGCGAGCACGCGGCGAAGACGGCGTAGATCTCGCGCGCCGCGCGTTCGTGGTTCAGCTCGCGCTCCACGCGGGCCCGCCCCGCGGCCCCCATCGCGGCGCGCAGCTGGGGGTCGTCGAGGAGCCCGCGCAGCGCCGCCGCGATGGCGATCGGATCGCGCGGATTCACGAGCAGCCCGCTCACGCCGTCAGCCACCATCTCGGGCACGCCGCCGACCGCGCCGGCCACCACGGGAATGCCGCTGGCCATCGCCTCGAGGCAGGCGTTCGGGAAGTTCTCGTTCCAGAGCGGGATGGGACGCGAGGCCAGCAGATGGATGTCGGCCGCGGCGTACAGCTCGGGCATCCTCTCGTAGGGCACCTGGCCCAGGAAGAGCACCCGGGCGCCGATCCCGAGCCGCTCGGCGAGCTCGCGCAGCTCGGCCTCGAGGGGCCCGGAGCCCGCGATCGCGTAGCGCGCGTCGGGGTGCTCACCGGACAGCAGGGCGAAGGCCCGCAGAGCGTCGTCCACGCCCTTCTGGGGGATGAGCCGCGCCACGGTGAGAATCAGGGGGCCGTCGTCGAGACCGAACGCCGCCCGGGCCGCGGCGCGCCCGCGGCGCGGGTTGAAGCGCTCGACGTCGGCTCCGCTGCGGATGACCCGCAGGCGCGGGCCCGGCGGACGGGCTCCGATCCGCGCGGCGTAGTCCCTTGCGCGCTCGCCGATGTGGGCGCTGTTCGCCAGGAAGAACGACGCCCGGTCGAAGACCCGGGGTGCGAGGCGGCGCATCCAGAGACGCTTCTCGGGCCGGATCAGCTCGCCGTAGAAGGAGGGGCCGTACGGCACGCCGGTGAGGCGCTCGAGGAGCCACGCCATGCGGCCGGTGGAGTGCAGATCGCCCACCCAGACCACGCCGACGTCGCCGCGCCGGAGCCGGCCCAGCGCCCATGCCGTCCAGCGCAGGAACCCCATCGGCTTGCGCTCGGCGTTGGGGTCCACGGGCATGCGGTGGATGGGGTAGGCCTGGCCGCGATCGAAGGCCGCCGCACCCTCGCGCCGCGACGTGCAGACCTCGATCGAGCCCGGGGGAAAGAAGCGGCAAAGATTGGCATACCGCCGCTGCGCCCCGCCGTCGGGGGGCGGGAAGGTTCGCGAGAGGAGGAGGATGGTTCCCATGCGAGATGATGCGGACCCGGGAAGGGCCGATCAAGTCGCGGCCTTCCGGCCACGCGCTCGCGCACGGCTTCGGTCGAGCCTCGCGTGACGCCCGATCCGGGCGGCCCCCTGCGCGTCCTGCACGTGGACACGGGCCGTACCTGGCGGGGCGGCCAGCGTCAGGCGCTGCTCCTGGCCACGGCACTCGCCGAGCGGGGCCACGCGAGCCTTTGCGCCTTCCAGGCCCGCACCCCCCTCGCGCGCGAGGCCGGCGCGGCGGGGCTCGAGCTCGTGCCCTTCGCCTGCCGGGGCGAGTGGGACCTGCGGGCCGCGCTGCACTTGAGGGGCATCGTGCGGCAGCGGCGACCGCATCTGCTCCACGCGCACGACGGCCACGCCGTGACGATGGCGCTCGTGGCGGCGGCCGGTCGCGCGCCGGTCGTGGCCAGCCGCCGGACCGCCTTTCGCACACGTCGCCACCCCGTGAACCGGCTGAAGCTCCGCTCGGTCAGGCGCTGGATCGCGATCTCGCGGGCCGCGCGTCGCGGGCTCCTGCGCGCGGGCGTGGATCCGGCGCGCGTGGACATCGTTCCCTCGGGCGTCCCGCTCGAGATCCCGGCGCGCTCGACGGCGCGCGCGCCGGCGCCCGGACTGCGCGCGGCGCTGGGTCTGCCCGCCGACAGCTTCGTGATCCTAACCGCCGGCCGGCTCGAGGCGCTCAAGGGCCAGCGCACGGTCGTCGAGGCCTGCGCCCTCGGCGGCGATCTGGGTAACACGCGCTGGGTCGTGGCCGGCGAGGGGCCGGACCAGGCCTTCCTGGAACGGCTCGCGCGCAGCCTCGGCGTGGCCGAGCGCGTGATCTTCGCCGGTCCGCTCCCGGACCTTCCCGGGCGCATGCCGGACAGCCAGGTCTTCGTCCTGGCCTCGTTCCAGGAGGGGCTCGGCAGCGCCCTGCTCGACTCACTGGCGGCCGGCGTCCCGGCCATCGTCGCGGAGGGGAGCGGCGCGGCGGAGGTGGTCACGGACGGGGTCGAGGGGTTCCTCACGCCGGTCGGAGACGCGCGCTCGGTGGCCGAGGCCGTGCGGGTCCTGTATCTTGACCCTTCACGCCGCAAGGAGATGGGCTCGCAGGCGCGCCTGCGAGCGCTCGCCTTCTCGCTCGGCGCGACGGTCGAGCGCACGCTGGCCTCCTATCGGGCGGCCCTGAACGCTCCGGCTCCTCCCGCGCGGCCGGATGCGTGAGCGGCGCGCGGCTTCGGTCGCCGCCGAAGCGGAACACCGTCGCGGACCCGGGCGTATAAGCCCGGAAGCCGTCCCTGCCTCCCCGGGCCCCGAAAGGCCATGGTCTTCTTCCTGATCCCCGCCTACAACGAGGAGCGCACGATCGGGCTCCTGCTCTACAAGATCCGCAAGGTCATGGAGGACGTGCGCCGTCGCTACCAGATCCTGGTGCTCGACGACGGCAGCACCGACGAGACCGCGGCGCGGGCCGAGGCGTACAAGCGCGTCGTGCCGCTCATCGTCTTCCGCCATGCCGCGAACAAAGGCTTCGGCGCCTCGCTCGACCGGCTCGTGCGCGAGGCCTGCCGCATGTCGCGCGTGCCCGAGCGGGACGTGGCGGTCACGCTCGAGGCCGACTTCACGATCAATCCCGACCCGGTCCCCGACATGGTCCGCGAGATCGAGGCCGGCGCCGACATCGTGATCGGCTCGAGCCTGGCCCGCGGGAGCCGCAGCGCGGGCACCCCGCTCCGGTCGCGCCTCTTCGCCAAGGTCCTCCCGCTGGTCTACAACTCCGTGCAGCCGGTGCG
>DATBJW010000041.1:0-16702 GCA_036556205.1 Gemmatimonadota bacterium | reverse complement strand
CTAGACGGGGCAGGATGCTTCATCCAAGCTGGCCCCACGGAGTTCTCCGCCAACAACGTCGGTCAATTCGCGGTGTCCACGGCCGTTCACGTGATACCGCTCGGGAGTGGTGTGCACAGGATCCAAGCATGCTTCAGGAGTGGTTCCAGTTCCCAGACGGTGGAGCTGAAGGACCGCATGCTGATCGCCGAGGGGCGGACGAAGTAGCAGAGGTCACGTCCGTTGTGTTGCCGCTTATGCACCATGTTGCCGCTTCTTGGCGGGAGGAGCCGACTCGCTAAGTCCTTGTGGTGTTGAAGGAGTATTACTTGCGGGATCTGACCCCGTTGGTTCGGGACCAGGGGGTCGCCGGTTCAAATCCGGCCGCCCCGACCACTGTAAGCCCTTACCGCTGCGCGATGTGGCGGTAGGGGCTTGCTGCTTCCAGAGCTCCGTGATTGCTTCAAGGCCCCCCTTCCTGGCATGCGTCGCCAACCGTGCCACCTTCTGGACGCTGGACAGTCAGAACACATTAGCTTGGCGATAGCAGCCGGCCTCGCGTGGCCCGAGGTCACCCACGCAACGCGAACGGAAAAGGGAGGACTGGGATGCGAAAGTTGCGCGATGTGGTGCGGGATGTGGAAACCGACGTCGTAAGCACGACTTCAGGGACCTTCGTGCTCGTGCCGAACTCGTCCGTCACCATCAACAACGGCGCGAGCGCGCGCTAGGTGGTTATCACGTTCAGCGCGGAAGCGCTCGTAGGTGCCGGTGCCACCATGCGACTCGGATACAGCCTGGACGGGGCAGGGTGCTTCCCGCAAGCGGGTCCCACTTTCTTCTCGTCCAGCAGTCCGGTGGCGGTGTCCACGGCCATCCACGTGATACGGCTCGGGAGTGGTGCGCACACGATCCAAGCGTGCTTCAGTGCTGCCCAGGCCGGCACCATGGTGCGCCTCTTGACCCGCACGCTGATTGCCGAGGGGCAGACGAAGTAGCTACTGGCGTGCTTCGAGAGGTCGTAAATAGCCACTGGGCCGCCAGCTTCCACCGCTTGTCAGGCGGCAATCACATACTCACTCTGGACCAGGCCGCTGGGGTACTGCCGCGTAGCGACGTGGCTGAGGACGATGTCGCGCTGCAGGGCGCCGAAGAGCGGGATCCCGGCACCGATGAGCACCGGAACGCGTGTGATGATGAGCCGTTGAATGAGGCCGGCCTGGAGAAACCGCTGAATGGTGATCCCGCCGTCCACGTAGAGATGCCGGATTCCGCGAGCGCCGAGCTGCGACACGATCTCGGCTGGATTCCCCGACATGCGCTCCACCATCGCCTCGAGCGGGGCCGGAGCGAGCGGCCGCGTGCTGAGCACGAAAACAGGCTTCTCACCGTAGGGCCACGTGTCGAACGCAAGCACCGTCTCGAACGTCTTGCGACCGATGACGAGCGCGTCCACGGTGGCCAGAAACTCCTCGTAGCCGTGGGGCTCGCCGCCGCCCGGCGGTAGGAAATCGAGGTCACCGTTGGCTCGAGCGATGAAGCCATCGAGGCTGGTGCCGACAAAGACCGATGCTTTCACAGGGCCGGGCCTTGCCGTAGGCGGGGTCTACTCGGGCATGACGGTGGAGTCGATAGCGCGGAGCTCGCCCGTCGTCTCGAGCTCCACCTTGTAGCCCTCGAGCGCGGAGGGGATCCGCTTCTCGAGGGCGGCGTTCCTCTCGGTCACGAAGACCTTGATGCAGGCCTGGCCGGCGCAATCGCCGATGGCCGTCCCCACCACGCCGGGAACCGCCATCAGCTCGTCGGTGTGGGCCTCCAGCACTTCTTCGATCGTCCTGCTCGCCACCTCACCGCCTGTGGGCTGCCGGGTGTTCTCGGCGCGCTTCGCGCACGCCGCCGTCCCCGGCAGGTGCAGGACGAGAAGCGCGACCGCGAGCGAGGAGATCTGGCGGCTACTGGCCGTCGATCGTCACCCCGAAGTTCTTGAGGACCAGGTCGATCCGGTTCGCGATCGAAAACGTCCCGGGACCGTTCGCGGCGAAGAGCAGCCCGACCGGACGGCGGCCGGGGTCCGTCACGAGCAGGGAGCCCGAGTCTCCGGGCTGGATGAACGGGCCCGAAGTGCTCACGATGATCTGCTTGACGAACCGCGCGGGCCCCGAGCTGTAGCCGATGAGGACCGTCGCGTTGACGCCCGAGATCTCGCCGTGCGTCAGCTTCGTCGTGCGGCCGAACTTCTGCACGTCCTGACCCACCGACGCCGCCATCGTGCTCGAGAAGGGCCGGCCATAGCCGTCGGCGGGCGTCGAGTTGCGCAGGTTCGCGGTCGAGGTCGCCGCGATCGCGGCATCGATCTTGTTGTTGGCAGTCGGCGAGAAGTTGATCGGCTGGAAGTCGGCCAGCGTGCCGATGACGTCCCCGGCGTGCGTTGCGCAGTTCGTGTCGAACCGACCGGGCTGCAGGACGTTGCTTCCGATGTTCGCCGAGTTTTCCAGACCGTAGACGTGGTTGTTGCTGAGGGCGAAGACATCCCCGTTCGGTTTCTTGACGCGGGCCGCGATCGTGCCAGCGGAACACTCACCGGCGTTTCCCGTCGAGACGCCGGTCGGCACCGGCCGGCCGAACCGCCGCGTGGGATTGCTCAGGGGGGCCACACCTGCTGTCGAGCGGCCCGCTCGCAGCTCCATCGTATGAAAGTCGCCGGTCTGCTCGACCACGACGGGCGCGCCCTCGAGGCTCAGCGGGATTCCGGCCACGCGGGCGGAGCGCGTGTAGATCTTGATCGCCGGCCGTCCGTCGGCGGTGAGCCCGACGGCCGTGCCGACCACGCCGGGAAGCGCCAGCAGGTTGTCGGTCTGCCGCTCCTGGACCTGTATGAGCGAAGCCAGCGCGGCCGGCCGGACGCCGAGCAACGCCGCCGGCACGTCGCTCTGCGGCCCGGTGATCTCGCTCTCCTGTTGCGTGCATGCGAACCAGCCGCCCAGCAAGGCGACCGCCATCGCGACCGACAGCGCCACGTTCGTCAGCCGACTACGTGAAGAAGCCATTCAAGTCCTCCCACTGGAGCTGAAGAGTACGACGCGCCGGCCTGGCTCGGGACGGTATGAAAAGGATGCGCCGTGCCTGTTGGCGCGGCGCTCAAATGGGGTCCGATCGGGCTGGACTGTCAACGAAAAACGTTCAGTTCTTCATCGGCGCCAGCCGGGCCGCCAGCTCGGCGCGCTTGGCCGCGAAGGCTGGGTTTGCGTGGAGGCTCTGGAGCTGCCACGGATCGGCGTTCATGTCGTAGAGCTCGCGGTCGCCGTTGTCGTATTCGGTCCAGACCCAGCCGTCGTGGGTGCGGATGGCCCAGTGCTTCCGGTTCACATGGGGGCCGCCGCGCAGCTCCAGCAGCACGTCGCGATTCCAGGAGATGTCCGGGTCGTCGAGCAGGGGACGCAGGCTGACGCCGTCCACGGGGATGTCCGGGGTGGCGCCGGCCCAGTCCGAGATCGTGACCGCCAGGTCCACGTTCGAGGCCAGCTGGGTGGCCGGGACGACCGTGCCGGCCTCGATGCCGGGCCCGCGGACGAGCAGCGGCTCCCGCGAGCACTCGTCGTAGCCGCACCACTTCTGGGTCCAGCGGTGCGCGCCGAGCGCCCAGCCGTTGTCCGAGGTGTAGATCACGTAGAGCGGGCGGCCGCGGCCTTCGGCCGCCGCCAGCACGTCCACGACGGCCCGGTCCACAGCCTGCAACGCCTCGATCTGCTGCTCGTGCTGCAGGCGCATCTTCTGATCCTTCGCCGGCGCCAGGGCGCGGACCCAGGCCGGCTTGTCGCTCACGTCGGCCTCGTTGAAGTTGGGCAGGAAAGAGATTCCCCAGGACAGGTTGTCGAAGGTGTGGGTGTCGACCGGGTCGGCCGTGAACGGCGCGTGCGGCGCGAAGGGCGCGAAGTAAAGGAACAGCGGCGCGTCGGCCGGAGCGGAGCTCAGGAACGCCACCGCGTGGTCGCGCAGGACGCGGGTCGAGTAGTCCGCCGGCGATGAGCCGTGCGCCTCGACCGCGCCGTTCACCGAGATCTGGTAGTTGTAGTAGCCCGCGACCCGCATCACCCGCCACACGTCCCAACCGCCGGCCGGGGTGGGCCAGCCGCCGCCCGGCTCCTCGTAGTTGTTCACCCACTTGCCGACGATGCCCGTGTGGTAGCCCGCGGCCCGGAGCCAGGTCGAGAGCGAGCTCTTCTTGGCGAACATCTTCTTGGCGCCCGAGCTGTTGCCCTTGATGCCCGTTTGGTGGGAGTGCTGTCCGAGGAGGGTCGTGGCCCGGCTGGGGCCGCAGAGCGACGTGCTGACGTAGTAGGCCTCGAAGCGCGCGCCCTGGTCCCCGATCAGCCGCTGTACGTTGGGCATGTACGGCAGCGTGTGCCACGGCTGATCGTCGGTCATGATCAGTACGATGTCGGGCTGCTGTTGCGCGCCGGAGGCGGTGGGAAGGAGCAGCAGGGTGAGCGCCCCGAGCAGGGTGGGAACGTGTCTCCTCGGCATCTCCAGCCTCCCTTGCCCGGTGCGAACAGGAACGGGCGGCCGCGGGGCCGCCCGTTCTCATGCCAACGCCGGCGTTCCGGAAGTTCTAGGGCAGCGTGACCGCGCGCAACACGTCCGGCGACCGGCCCACAGCCACCTCCGCGAGCTCCGCTCCGGTGGCGGCGTCCCGGATCTCGACCAGCGCGCCCGAGGGCTGACAGGTGAAGAGGCGCGAGCCGTCCGCGCTCAGGGCGATGTCCGGCAGGCCGTGGTGCAAAGCCCAGCGTCCGAGCTCGGACCGGGTAGCCGCGTCCACCACGCTGATCTCCCCCGAAAGGTCGTTGGCGACGTAGACGCGGCCTCGCGAGGGGTCGGCCACGACCGAGGTCGGGCCGTTGCCGGTCGGGATGGACGCCAGCAGGCTCCCGTCGGCCAGGCTCACCGCGTCCAGGCGATCGGCGTCGTTGGCGGCCACGAAGGCGACCCCCTCGACGACCGCCGACCCGCGCGGGTAGGCATCCACCGCGCTGCGGGTCTGAATGCGGAAGTCGCTGGTGGAGATCCCCACCACCTGGTCGTCGAAGGAGTTCGACACCAGCGTGAGGCCCCAGGTCGGATCCACCGTCACGTCCCAGGCTCCGGTCCGGCCCGTGCCGGTCTGGACCCGGGCCCGGCTCGCCAGCGAGGAGGAGGCCAGGAACTCCACACCCGTGCCGGTCGCGACAACGACCAGTCCGCGTCCTGCGTCGACGGCCAGGTCCGGTCCCCACCCGGAGACCTGCGCCCGAGCCCGCTCGACGCCGTCGAGCCCGATCGCCACGATCGTGGTCTGCGAGTTGGGGAAGCTCACGTAGAGGGTGCCGGTGCCGGGATCCACGTCGAAGCCGGCGGGGGCCGCGCCCACGTCCGGGAGGGCGAGGCGCCGGACCTCCGCGTAGCTCTGGGCGGCGCTCAGGACCGAGACGTCACGGCTCTCGCGGTTCAGCACCAGGACGTAATCGCCGGCTGCGAGCGGGGGCAGGCTGGCACCGGGGCCCGGAACGGGATCGGGATCGGGGGCGACGGGATCGGAACCGGAATCGCCACACCCGAGGGCGGCGCCGAGCAGGAGCACAGCGACGAAGCTGGAGCGACCGAGTGACATCGTGAGGTTCCTCATGAGTGAGTCCACATCCCCGACGACCCGAAGGTCCTTCCGCGCGATAAGGTTATGCCCCCGGGCGTGCGGGCCACATGCGCTGGCGGGCGGAGCGGATCTCAGCCCGGTGGACGGCACCCTGCATCGCGTCCGAGGCCAAGGTCGTAGGCCGAATGGACAGCGGGGCGATGGCCCCGAAACCCCGCGCGCTCCCTGGCCGTAGATGGCTCGGCGGCGGGGCAGGCCCCGCCCCCTCACCCGAGACGAGAGCGCAAGGAGGAACGATGATCGCGAGAACCCGCTTTCCCGTGGTCCTGGCGCTGGCGAGTTGCCTCGCCGGGCCGGCGGTCGCCCAGGCCGGGCGCGACGATCCCTGGATCCACATCAGCGTCCACGAGCGGCAGGCGGGCGGCTCGAGCGTCGAGATCAACGTGCCGCTGTCTGTGGCCGAGCCGGCCCTGGCGCTGGCACCCGACTCCGCTCTGGCGAGGGGGCGCGTGCGGCTCGATGCCGGGGACGTCTCGCTGGCGAAGATCCGCCGGCTCTGGATGGAGCTTCGGGAGACGGGTGACGCCCCCTTCGTGACCGCGCGCGACAGTGTCTCGGACGTGACGGTCGCGCGCGCGGGGAACCTGCTCGACGTGCGCGTGACGGAGATGGGCGGCGACGGAGAGACCGTGCGTCTACGCGTGCCGGTGGCGCTCGTGGACGCGCTCTTCGCCGGTCAGGAGGACCACCTGGATCTGGTGGCCGCGGTGAAGCAGCTCCAGACAACGCGAGGCGAGGTGCTGACCGTCGAGGGCCCGGACAGTCACGTCCGGATCTGGATCGACGAGCAGCCTTCGTCGGGAACGTGATCCTCAAGCTCCTCGCGCTGGGGACGCTCCCGGTGGGGCTTCTGACAGCGGCCGCCGCCGTGTTCGGGCCCACGGTCGCGGTGATCGAGGTGAACGAGGGTGGGGAGGACGGTCACCGCTTCGTTGTCCCGTTGCCGCTTCCGGTGGTCCGCGGCACCCTGCTGGTCTCGCCCGCGAAGGATCTGCTGGCCGAGAACCCCGACTGGAAGCGCGTGGCGCCCGCCGCGGGCCGGCTGCTGGAGGAGCTCTGGAAAGCCCCCGACGCCGTTCTCGTCCGCGTTTCGGAGCCCGACGAATCGGTCACGATCCGCAAGCAGGGCGGGACGATCCGGATCGACGTGACCGGCGAGTCGGAGCGGGTGCGCGTGCGGGTGCCGATCGCCTTCGTGGAGGACGTCCTGCGGCGCGTGGGGGACGGCAACCTCACGGGGCGTGAGCTTGCGATCTCCCTGGGCCGCCTGCCACGGGGTCAGCTCGTCGAGGTGCTGGACGGCACCGATCACGTGAGCGTGCGGCTCTACTGATCGGCTCTACGGATCGGGACGAGTCGGGGCCGGGGGGGGGAGCCCACGGGCGGCTGGCGGGCGGCTAGGTGGAGCCGGCGACGAGCGTCAGCGGGCTCGAGGCCTGGTCCTCTTCCGGGCGGCCGTCTCGCGGGCGCCTGTCGCGGCTCGCGGCCGCGCGGGCCCGCGCCCGGCGAGCCGCTCCACGGCGTCGGCCAGTCGCGCCGGGTCGTCCCGGAAGCCGCGCCAGGCCTCGCCGCGCCGGGAAACCAGGCCCGGCACGGTGCGCAGCGTGAAGTCCCGTGGCTCGGCGCCCTTCTCGAACTCCCGCCAGGTGATCGGCATCGAGACCGTCGCGGGCTCCTTGGCGCGCAGGGAGTAGGGAGCGACGACCGTTTTCCCCCGCCCGTTCTGCAGGTAGTCCACGTAGACCTTGCCGCCGCGGCCCTTCTTGGAGCGCTCGAGGGTCGTGGTCCGAGGGTTGGCCTCGACGACCATGCGCGCCACGACCTCGGCGAAGTCGCGCACCTGGTCGTGGCCGTTCTCGGGGACGAGCGGCACGTAGAGGTGAAGCCCCTTTCCGCCGGACGTCTTGAGGAACGGAGAGAGCCCGGCCCTCTCCAGCACTTCGCGCACTCGTGGAGCCACGTCGGCCGCCTTTCGGAAGCCCGCCTCGGGAGGGTCCAGATCCCAGACCACGTAGTCGGGCTGCTCGAGAGCCGCGACCCGTGACGCCCAGGGGTGCAGGTCGATGGCGCCCAGATTCGCCACGTAGGCCAGGGTGGCCGCGTCGTTGCAGAGCAGGTAGTTCACGTCACGCTTCGCCTCCTGGGACCGGATGCGGACCGTCGGGATCCACGCCGGCAGCCAGTCGGGCTGGTCCTTCTGGAAGAAGGACGGAGCCATGATCCCGTTGGGGAAGCGGACGAGCGTGAGCGGACGTTCCTCGAGGTAGGGAAGGAGGACGCCGGAGACCTTCGCGTAGTAGTCCGCGACCTCGCCTTTCGTGATGCCGGACTTGGGATAGAAGACCTTGTCGGGGTTTGTGATCTCGACCCGGGCAGGTGGAGCGGCACGGTTGGCCTTGCCCCGCCCGCGGGTGGAGCTCGGCTTCGAGATCGGTTTCGCGCGGGATCTCGACGGCCGCCGCTCGTCCGCGCCCGACTGTGCACGAGACTCCTTCGCGGCGGACCCGCCGTTCCCGCGCGAGCGCGCCGAGCCGCCCCTCGCGCCGTCGCGCGACGGATCGGGGACGCTTCGGGTCGGCAGCTCGCGCACGACCTCGCGAGGATCCTTGTCCTCGCGCAGGCCCACGAACGCGGGGTGACGCAGCCGGCCGTCCGAGGTCCACTCGGTGAAGCGCACCTCCGCCACGAGCTCGGGCGAGACCCAGCGGACGCCCTTCTCGCGGGGAGGCTCGGCAAAGGGAGAGGTCGCGCGCTCGAGCTTCTTCAGCCGGCGGTGGATGTCGGCCAGCGTCTCCTCGCTGAAGCCTGTGCCGACCTTTCCCACATAGCTCAAGCGGCCGTCGTCGTAGACTCCGAGAAGGAGCGCGCCGAAGTGCGCGCGCCCGCCCTGCGGGGGGGTGTAGCCTCCGATCACGAACTCCTGCCGGCCCAGGCACTTCACCTTCACCCAGTCGCCGGAGCGCGTGCCGCGGTAGGGCGCGTCGGCTCGCTTGCCGATGACGCCCTCGAGCCCGCGCCCGCAGGCCAGGTCGAAGAACTCCGAGCCCTTGCCCCGCACGTGGTCGCTGTAGCGAATCGGATCCGGCACGTTCCGCAGGAGCCGGGCGAGGACCTGCTTCCGCTCTTCGAGCGGAACCTCCTCCAGCCGGTGGCCCTCGGCGTAGAGGACGTCGAAGGCGTAGTAGAAGGCGGGCGTAGCGCGGGCGGCCTCCGCGATCCTGTCCTGGCCGGTCAGGTGAATGCGGCCCTGGAGCAGCTCGAAGCGCGTGCGCCCCTCCTCGTCGAAGGCCACGATCTCTCCGTCGAGCACGAAGTCGTCGCCCGGGATGCGCTCCAGGCCGGCCACGACCTCGGGATAGCGGAAGGCGACCTCTTTGCGGTTGCGCGTGACGAGTCGGACCTTCCCCGACTCGCGGATCGCGAAGGCCCGGACGCCGTCCAGCTTGATCTCGAACAGCCAGTCCCCGCCGACGGGCGGCTTGGCCACGAGCTTCGCTTTCATGAACTCCGGGTTCCGCGGCAGGCGCCCCTCGCGCGCCGCACCCGACGGGAGCTCTTCGACCTTTTTCCGCAATCCGCTGTTCCACTGCCGCACGCCGCGCCTGGCGGCGATCTCCTCGATGGTGAGCCCCGAGAGGATCGAACCGGGCTCCTCGGCCGTCACGTCGCGCTCGGCGTCGGCGTGCTCGTCGCGCTCCTTGATGAGCAGCCACTCGTCCTTGTCGCCCCGGGGCTTCATGCGGACGAGCGCCCAGCCGCCACGCAGCTTCTTGCCCGAGAGGTCGAGCTTGAGGCTCCCCGAGGCCACGCTGCCCTCGCGCAAGCGGTAGGGGCCGGCGTCCCAGACGATGACCGAGCCCGCGCCGTACTCGCCCTCGGGGATGACGCCCTCGAAGTCACGATAGGAGAGCGGATGATCCTCGACGTGCACGGCGAGCCGCTTCTGCCGCGTGTCGTAGGAGGGACCCTTGGGCACCGCCCACGAGACCAGCACCCCGTCCATGGCCAGGCGGAAGTCGTAGTGAAGGCGCGTCGCGTCGTGCTTCTGCACGACGAAGAAGCCGTCTCCCGCGCCGGCCTCGAAGGGTTCGGAGGTTTTCGAGGGATCGCGCTTGCGGCGGTATGCGAGGAGTTTGCTCTCGGCGCTCGGACGGCCTATCCCGCTTGCGGCCTGAGACTTGCTTAGTCTGCGAGGGCGCGCGGGGGTGGCCCGGCGACCACCGTCCGCGCGGGAGGCGGCTGACCGCGCGGCGCCACGCGTTTTGCGGCCTTTCTTGTCTTTCCGGGGGCTGCTGGGACGCTTCCGCATCGCGCGCCGACCTTCCCGTGTTGCATCAAGTCCTTGCTACAACGCCATTTGCCTCTTAGCCTTGGAGGGCTGGCAACCACTCAAGGAGGATCTCGTGGCGCCCCGCCCGTCCTGGAAAGGCTTTCTCCGCCTGAGTCTCGTCAACATCCCCGTTCGCCTCTACTCGGCCACCTCGCCTTCCGCGACGGTCAGCTTCAACCAGCTGCACGACGCCTGCGGCACCCGGATCAATATGAAGCGCTGGTGCCCCACGTGCGAACGCGAGGTCGAGTGGGAGCACGTGGTAAAAGGGTACGAGTTCGCCAAGAACCGCTACGTGACGATGGAGGACGGCGACTTCGACAACGTCAAGCTGGAGACGAGCGACGCGATCCGCCTGATGGAGTTCGTCGACGCCGCCGCCCTGCCCGCGCTCTACGTCGAGCGCGCGCACTACGTCGTGCCCGACGGCAAGGTCGCGGGCGAAGCCTACGCCGTCATGCGCGAGGCCATGAAGGGCAAGGTGGGCCTGGGCAAGCTCGTGATGAACGGACGCGAGCGGATCGTCGCCGTTCAGCCCTGGGAGCGCGCGCTGGTGCTCTATTCGCTCTACTTCGCCGACGAGGTTCGCGGCCTCTCCGAGCTCTCCGAGGTCGAGCACGCTCCGGCGAAGGTGGACGAGAGCGAGCTGAAGCTCGCCCACCAGCTCATCGACAGCGTCTCGGGCGAGTTCGACCTCTCGCAGTACCGGGACGAGTACCGCACGGCGCTCATGAAGGTGATCGAGCAGAAGGTGGCGGGCGAGGAGGTGACGCCCACCTACACGGCCGAGGCGCCGCAGGTCATCGACCTGATGTCGGCGCTGAAGGCGAGCCTCAACAAAGCGACGCAGGCCAAGAAGAAGCCTGCCCGCGCCGAGCTCAAGCCGTCCAAGCGCGCGGCCAAGGAAGCCCCGGCGGCTCGCGAGGCGCCGGCCCGCAAGCGGGCGCGCGGCCGTTGAGCGCCCAGGCCACCGTGGCGCCGGCCCCGGCGAAGCGACCCGGCACGGGCCGCAAAGCCGGGCCTCTGGCGGGCGAGCGGGTCGCGTTCGTGGGCCGGCTCGAGACGTTGGGCCGCGCCCAGGCGGAGGCCCTCGCCCGGAAGCTGGGTGGCGAGGTCAGTCGGCGCGTGAGCCGCGAGACGACGCTCCTCGTGGTGGGGGAGCGCGACCCGCGGGCACGTGACCTGGCCGGCCGCGCGCTTGCCGCGGGTGGCTCCGGGCGCCACCGCTGCCGGGTTCTCTCCGAGAGCGAGCTCTGCGGCCTCGCCGGCCTTCCCTCCGGCGAGGAGCTGCGCGCCCGCTATCATCCCCTCTCACGGCTCCGGTCACGCTATCCCACGCTGCGCAGGGACCGCATCCGCTACCTGGAGAACTGGGGACTGGTGCGCGCGGCCGCGGTGACGCGAACCGAGCGCTGGTACGCCTTCGACAGCCTTTCCATCCTGGCCACCGTTCACGAGCGCCTGGAGGCCGGCACGCCGCTGCGGGCGATCGTGACCGCCCTGACCGCCGAGCGGCAGGGGCAGCTCTCCCTGGACCTCGGGCCTCGCGCGCGCGGGGCCACGGTGCTGCCCTTCCGCCATCCATCGAGATCGGGAGAGGCCGAGGAGTGGTTCCTGCGCGGCTACGAGCAAGAGGGTCAGCCGGGTGGTGAGGAGGCCGCGGCCGCGGCGTACGCGCGGGCCCTCGAGCTCGACCCCGAGCTCGTGCCGGCGCTCATCAACCTCGCGAACCTGCACTACTCGCGGAACGAGCTGGACGAGGCCCGCGCCCTCTACCAGCGGGCCGAGGCGATCGGAGGCGCGACCTTTTTTCAGATCCCCTTCAACCTGGGCAACATCGCGCACGACCTCGAAGACTTCACCGGAGCCCGCCGGCTCTACGAGCGGGCCGTCCGCCAGGCGCCCGACTACGCGGACGCGCACCTCTACCTCGCGCTGACGCTCGAGAAGCTCGGCCTGTCTTCGGAGGCGCGTCCCCACTGGCGCGCCTACCGCATGCTCGAGCCACGCGGGGAGTGGGCAAGGCTGGCCCGCGAGATGGAGCGCGGAGACTGACGTGCATCTGCTGCCCGGCATGAGCGGCGGCGTGGGTCGCCTGCGCGGATGGGTCGCGGGTCTGCGCTTTCAGCTCGGCCTGCTCGTGCTGCTGGCCATGCTCGCCGCGATCGGCCAGACGGTGTACACGTCGTGGGAGACCCGCCGCGACGCGCGCGCCGACGCCCGCTCCCACTCCCTCGAGCTGGCGCGGCTCGCCTCCGCCAACCTCGAGGGCCTGGTGGAGGGCAGCCGTCAGTTGCTCATCTCGCTCTCCCAGCTCTCCCAGGTCCGGGGCGGCGACCCCGCGGCCTGCGACGCGCTCTTGCGCGATCTGCTCATGCGCTTTTCGCTGTACGCGGGCTTCGGCCTCGTGAACGCCGACGGGTCCGTCGCCTGCAGCGCCTTCCAGCCCGGCAGCGCTGCGGGTCTGTCCGATCGCACGTTCTTCGTCAGGGCGCGCGATGGGCACGACTTCGCGGTCGGCGGTCACGCGCCGGGCAGCATCCCCGGGAAGGCCACGCTCGACTTCGGCTACCCGGTCATGGACGACGACGGCGTCATGCGCGGAGTCGCGTTCGCCGCCATGGACCTGGCCTGGCTGAACCTGCTCGCGGCCGAGGCCCGCCTGCCGGAGGGCTCGACACTCACCGTGCTGCACGATGACGGCACGGTGCTCGCCCACTATCCGGAGCCCGAGCGCTGGGTCGGTCGCCGCCTGGCGAGCGCCCCCAGCGTGCGCGCCGCCCTGGCGGCTTCGGAGGGCACGGTCGAGGTGGCCGGCCTCGACGGCGTGCCGAGACTCTACGCCTTTCGTCCGCTGAGGGGGGCCGTCGGCAGCGAGGACCTGCACGTGAGCGTGGGCGTGCCGCTGTCCGTGGCCTTCGCGGAAGCCGATCGCGAGCTGGCCAGGAACCTCGCGGTGCTGAGCCTGATCGCGCTCCTGGCGCTGGCCGGCACGGCGCTGATCGGGGAGGCCTTCGTGCTGCGCCCCGTGGACGCTCTCCTGCGCGCGACCCGCAGGCTCTCGCAGGGAGACCTGGAAGGACGCACGGGCCCGCCCTACCGGGGGGGTGAGCTGGGCCAGCTCGCGCGCGCCTTCGACGGCATGGCCGGGACCCTTCAGGCCCGGCAGCTCGACGCGGCGCGGGCCGAGGAGGAGCTGCGGCGGAGCAACGACCAGCTCGAGGAGCGCGTGGCCGAGCGCACGCACGAGCTCTCCGAGGCCAACGAGCGGCTGCGGCTCGAGCTCGAGGAGCGGCAGCGGATCGCCGAGGCGCTGCGCGCCAGCGAGGAGCGCTTCAAGGCCTTCATGGACAACAGCCCCGCGGTGGGGTTCATGAAGGACGAGGAGGGGCGCTTCGTCTACGCGAACCAGCGTTTCGAGGGCCTCTTCCAGCGGCGGCTCGACGAGGTGCTCGGGAAGACGGACTTCGAGCTCTGGCCCGAAGAGGTCGCGCGCCGGCTGCGCGAGAACGACCGCCACGTGTTCACGACCGGACAGGGCGTCGAGGTCCTGGAGACGGTCCCCACGCCGGACGGCGTCGAGCGACACTGGATGGTGTTCAAGTTCCCGGTTCGGGCCGAGTCCGGCCGGAAGATCCTGGGCGGCGTGGCCATCGACGTCACCGCGCGCCGGCAGGCCGAGGAGGCGCTGCGCCAGGCGAACGAGGAGCTCAAGGGCTGGGTCTCCCAGCTCGAGCGCCGGACCCGTCAGATCACGCTGCTCTCCGAGATGGCGGACCTGCTCCAGTCCTGCCAGCGGCCCGAGGAGGCGTACTCGGTGATCACGCTCTCGGCCCAGCAGCTCTTCCCCTCGTTCTCGGGGGCGATCTGCATGTTCACGCACTCGCGCAACGTGGTCGAGTCCGTCTCCTGCTGGGGTCCCGGAACGACCGGCGAGCGGGTGTTCCATCCCGACGATTGCTGGGCGCTCCGGCGCGGGACGGTGCACGCGGTGGACGACCCTCGCGCGGACCTGATCTGCGAGCATGTGAGCCGGCCCGTCACGGGCGGATACCTGTGCGTGCCGATGATGGCCCAGGGCCAGGCGCTCGGGATGCTGCACCTGGCGGCCGGCCCGCAGCCGGGAGGCCTCGGGGACCGCGGCGAGGGAAAGAGCGAGACGACCCGCAAGCTGGCCACGGCGGTCGCCGAGCAAGTCGCACTCGCGGTCGCGAACATGCGTCTGCGCGAGACACTCCGAAACCAGGCCATCCGGGATCCTCTGACAGGCCTGTTCAATCGGCGCTACATGGAGGAGTCGCTGGAGCGCGAGATCCACCGCGCGGCTCGGCGGCAGAGCTCGCTGGGTGTCGTGATGCTCGACCTGGACCGCTTCAAAGGCTTCAACGACGCGTTCGGGCATGCGGCGGGCGACACGCTGCTGCGCGAGCTGGGGGCCTTCATGCGCGGGCACCTGCGGGGCGAGGACATCGCCTGCCGCTACGGTGGGGAGGAGTTCACGCTCATCCTGCCGGACGCGGACCTCGAGCAGACCCGCATGCGAGCCGAGCAGCTGCGGCACGGCGTCCGGCACCTGGCGATCCAGCACCACGGGCAGACCCTGGCTGCGATCACCTTGTCGCTGGGTGTCGCGGCCTATCCGGAGCACGGGACGTCGAGCGACGAGATCCTGAGCGCCGCCGACGCGGCGCTCTACGCGGCCAAGGCGGAAGGACGCGATCGGGTCACCGTGGCCACGGAGGTCGCGTAGCGCGGCTGATCTGCTGGCCGCCGGTGGGTCCCTTCGCTCGCCAAGGAAACCCATTGGCTCGCTGCGGGACCCACCGGCGGCTCAACCCGCGTCTCGCGGCTCGACGCCTTCGAGTCAGCTTCCGAGGGGTTCCGGGTTGGGGATCCGAAACGAACGCCGGCCCGCTTGCGGCGGGCCGGAAGGGAGGGGAGGTTCGATGGGGGGGGCCGCACACGCGTCGCTGGGGGCGGCGCGCTTTCCGCGGAGTCAACTCCTCGTAGTACGGCCCAGAGGGATCTAGAGCTCCTTGTGGAGCTGGAAGATGGGTTGGTCGCCCGCCCACTCCCGGCTCACGCGCCCGTCGACCCAGAGCTCGACGAGCAGCATCGTCACGTATCCCTGGGGCAGACTGACCGACTTGGAGAGCCGGTCGATCGCCCACCACTGCCGGGGGTGCTTCTGCATGAACGCGAGGACGTTCTTCTGCGCCTCGCGCCAGCTGGCGGTGCGATCGGTTTGCTTGAAGTCCGTGGCTGTCGAGATCATGCGCCTCCATCCGTTCGGCTTAACGGCACCCGCGCCTCACGAGCAGTCGCAGTGGAGAGAGCAGCTTCCGTGCCACGACCGCTCTCACCCTTGGCGCCCGGGCGCCTCGCTCTCGGTAGCCCTTGGGCCGACGGTGTTTCGGCGGGAGAGGCGTCCGGAATCCGGGGTCACCCTGTACGGATCACGTACAGACCGCCGGCGATCCTGTGGCCGGTTGCCGGAAATCCGTCGGCCCGCGGGGCGCCGGAACAAGGGTTTCCGTGGGGAAGACGACCGAACGATCCGGTCGAGGGTGGGCTCGCGGACGAGGACAGCGTGACGACGCGGGTCAGGGTCCGCATCGAGGGCCGCGTGCAGGGGGTGGGCTACCGGTGGTTCGCGGCCCGCGTCGCGCGCGAGCTGGGGATCCGCGGCTGGGTGCGGAACATGGCCGACGGCGATGTCGAGGCGGAGGCGGCGGGAGCGGCGGGGGCGATGGAGACCTTCCTCGCGCGGCTGCGCGAGGGCCCGCCTGGCGGGCGGGTGGACCGCGTGCGGATGCTGGAGCCGGAGGGGTGGGAGGGGGAGGGGTTCGAGATCCGGGCCTGACGTGGCGGCCGCGCATAGGGTCCAGCCGGCCAGGCGGGCCGCGCGTCTCGCGGCGGTCGCAGCAGTTCTCCTCGTCGCGTTCCTGGTCAGTGCGAACTGCGCCGGACGGGCAGCCCGGGGGCGACCTCCGGCCGCGGCCCCGGCTCCGGCGGGCTCGCTCTCGGAGACGCTGGCGCGGCTCGTGTGGCCGCTGCGCTTCGACGGACGCGGAAACGTGCGCTCCCCGTATGGGTATCGGGCGTGGGGCGGGGGATACGGGCGCTACCCTTACGGTCTGGACCGGGCCGCGCGGCGCGGCGATCCCGTCTACAGCGTGGGGGACGGGGTGGTCGCCGCGGTGGGTCGTCGCGGCGCCTACGGCAACTCGGTGGGGGTGGACCACGGCCAGGATCTCTCGAGCTTCTACGCCCACCTGGACCGCGTGCTGACGGCACCGGGCCGCCGCGTGCGGCGCGGGCAGGTGATCGGGCTCGTGGGCTCGACCGGGAACGCCACCGGCCCGCACCTTCACTTCGAGCTGCGCTGGAGGAACCGTTGGATCGATCCCCTGGCCGTGCTTCCCGAGCTGAAGTGAGACCCGCAGCCGCGAACGATCCGGCGGAGCGGCTGCGCCGCGCCATCCGGGACGTGCCGGACTTTCCACGACCGGGGATCGTTTTCAAGGATCTGACTCCGGCCCTGCGCGATGGACCCCTGCTGCGCGAGCTGGTGGACGCCCTGGCGCGGCCGTTCGCTGCGCGCGAGGTCACCCACGTGGCCGCGATCGAGGCCCGGGGGTTCCTGCTGGGAGGTGCCGTGGCGGAACGTCTGGGCGCGGGGCTCGTGCCCCTGCGCAAGCCCG
>DATBJW010000040.1:0-4272 GCA_036556205.1 Gemmatimonadota bacterium | reverse complement strand
CTGCGTCTCTCCTCGATCGGCTACCTGGAAGGCTTCTACTACCGGCCGCGGATCGACAAGGAAGCGCTGCGCGAGCACGCCCGGGGCGTCATCGCCACCTCGGCCTGCCTCAAGGGTGAGGTCGCGACCTGGCTCGCGCAGGACAACGACGCCCGCGCCCGCCAGGCGGCGCGCGAGATGGCCTCCATCTTCGGCGAGCGGAACTTCTTCCTCGAGATCCAGGACCACGGGATCCCCGAACAGCGGAAGGTGAACGCGGGCATCCGCGACATCGCGCGCGAGATCGGCCTGGGGCTCGTCTGCACGAACGACGTCCACTACCACCGCCGCGAGGACGCCGCCGCGCACGACGTCCTGCTCTGCATCCAGACCGGCAAGACCCTGGACGAGGAGTCGCGGATGCGGTTCCACTCCGACGACTTCTACCTGAAGAGCCCGCAGGAGATGGAAGCCCTCTTCCGGGAGGTCCCCGAGGCGGTCGCGAACACGGGCGAGATCGCCGAGCGCTGCAACGTCGAGCTCGAGTTCAAGACCCAGCTGCCCGCCTTCCCCCTGCCGGCGGGCGTGACGTCGACCGACGATCACCTCGAGCAGCTGGCCCGTGAAGGACTCGCCCAGCGCTACTCGGCGGTCACACCCGAGCTCGAGGAGCGGCTGGACTACGAGATCTCGGTCATCCGCAAGACCGGCTACAGCGGGTACTTCCTGATCGTGGCGGACTTCATCCGGGCTGCGCGCGAGCGCGGCATCCCGGTGGGACCCGGCCGCGGCTCGGTCGGCGGCAGCCTCGTCGCCTATTGCCTGCGCATCACCGAGCTCGATCCCCTCCGCTACGGCCTGATCTTCGAGCGGTTCCTGAATCCCGAGCGCATCTCGATGCCGGACATCGACATCGACTTCTGCTACGAGCGCCGGGGCGAGATCCTGCAGTACGTCAAGGAGAAGTACGGGGAGAACAACGTCGCCCAGATCATCACCTTCGGGACGATGAAGGCCCGCGCCGCGGTGCGCGACGTGGCGCGCGTGCTCCAGATCCCGCTGGCCGAGGCCGATCACATCGCCAAGCTCATCCCCAACGCGCCCGGCTTCTCGATGGAGATCGCCGAGTGCCTGGAGAAGGTGGCCGAGATCCGCGGCCTCTACGACGGCGGCGGCATCCACCGCCGGCTGATCGAGAGCTCGCGGGCCCTCGAGGGGCTCGCGCGCCACGCTTCGGTCCACGCGGCGGGGGTCGTCATCACGCCCACCGAGCTCTGGAACTACGTCCCGCTCTATCGCTCGGAGAAATCCGAGCTGACGACGCAGTGGGACATGCACGCGGTCGAGCGCGCGGGGCTCCTCAAGATGGACTTCCTGGGTCTCAAGACGCTCACCGTGCTCCATTACGCGGTCGAGGACCTGCAGGCGTCGGAGGGCATCCGGCTGGACGTCTCGCGTCTCCCCGAGGACGATCCCGAAACGATGCGCATGCTGGCCGAGGGGAAGACCGAGGGCGTGTTCCAGTTCGAGGGCAACGTCCCCACCGACGTGCTGCGGCGCATGCGACCCGACACGTTCGAGGACCTGGTGGCCGTGAACGCCCTGATCCGGCCGGGGCCGCTCGACTCGGGGATGACCGACGCCTTCATCCGCCGGAAGCGCGGTCTCGAGGCGATCCGCTATCCGCACCCCGACCTGGAGCCGATCCTCAAGAACACGTACGGGGTGATCACCTACCAGGAGGACGTCCTCAAGATCGCCCAGGTGATGGCCGGGTTCACCCTCGCGCAGGCCGACGTAATGCGGAAGGCGATGGGGAAGAAGATCCAGTCGCTCATCGACGAGCAGGTCGAGCGCTTCGTCGAGCGCGCCCTCGCGCGCGGCTACGAGCGGCGCGTGGCGCGGGAGGTGGCTGACCAGATCGTGACCTTCGGGCGCTACGGGTTCAACCGCGCGCACGCCGTGGGCTACACGATCCTCTCCTATCAGACCGCCTTCCTCAAGCGTCACTACCCGCGGCAGTACATGGCGGCCCTGCTCTCGTCCGAGATGGGAAACACGGACAAGATCGTGCGCTACATCGGCACCTGCCGGGCGATGGGGATCGCCGTCCTGCCGCCGGATGTCAACGAGTCGCGGCTGCGCTTCACCTCCGTGCCGGGCGGCATCCGCTTCGGTCTGGGGGCGGTCAAGAACGTGGGCTTCGGCGCCGTGGAGGCCATCCTCGAGGCCCGCGCGCAAGGCGGCCCCTTCAAGAGCCTCTTCGACCTCTGCGAGCGCGTGGACCTGCGGCTCGTGAACAAGCGCATGCTCGAGTGCCTGATCATGGCCGGCGCCATGGACTCTCTCGGCGGCCACCGCGCGCAGCTCGTGGCCGTGCTGGAGAGCGCCATCGCGCACGGCGCCCGCCAGCAGGAGGAGCGGAGGGTGGGTCAGTTCGGCCTTTTCGGCGGACTCGACATGGGCTCCGCTCCTGCGGCGGGCCCGGTGGCGGGGAACGGCTCGGCCCCCGCGGCGGTGCCCGGCATGGGACCCCTGCCGCCGCTGCCCGTGGTGGCGGAGTGGTCGGCGGCCGAGGCCTTGCAGAAGGAGAAGGAGCTGCTCGGCTTCTACGTGTCGGCGCACCCCCTCGACCGGCACCGGACACTCATGCGCTACTTCGAGACCCGCCCGACGACGAGCCTCCCCGAGCTGGCCCAGAAGGCCAACGGCTACGGTGCCGTCGAGGTCGTCCTGGCCGGCATGCTCAGCGGCGCGCGGCAGATGCGCGACCGCAAGGGCAACTTGATGGCTTTCGTTACGCTCGAGGATTTCGTCGGCACGGCGGAGTGCATCCTCTTCAGCGAGACGTACGAGGCCTCCCGCGAGCTGCTGATCGCCGAGAAGCCGGTGCTCCTGCGCGGCACGCTCTCGTCGAAGGGCGAGGACGACCTGAAGGTGATCGTCGCCCAGGTGACGCCGCTCGAGCAGGCCGCGCGCATGCTCGAGATCCGTGTGCCCCGCGCGCGGGTCGAGGCCGAGCCCGACCTCCTTTCCGAAGTGCGCGCGCTGCTGGTCGCGAACACAGGCACGACCCCGGTCAAGGTCTGCATCACCGAGGGCGAGAGCGAGTCGTGCGTGCTCTCGCGCTCCCTCCAGGTGGCGGTGACGTCGCGTCTCCTGGAGACGCTCGCGGCCCGGCTGGGGGACGACGCCCTGCGCCTGGTCTCGCCCTCCCCGGCGGGCCGCCGGCCCGAGCCCCGCGGCTTCCGCGACGAACGCGCGCCGGCCCGCAGCGGAGCGGGCGTCTCATGACCGCGGTGCACCTGGATTTCGAGCGCCCGATCGTCGAGAAGGAGCGCGAGATCGAGGCCCTGCGCACCGCCCCCGGCCTACCGGAGGAGGAGCGCGCCCGACGCCTGGCGCAGCTCGAGGCCGATCGCGACCGCCTGCGGCGCACGATCTTCAGCGATCTGACCCCCATCCAGCGCGTCCAGCTCGCTCGCCATCCCCGCCGTCCCTACCTGCTGGACTACGTGGCGCTCATGTTCGAGGACTGGCTCGAGCTCCACGGCGACCGCGCGTTCGCCGACGACCAGGCCATGGTCGGCGGACTGGCCCGCCTGGACGGGCTCCCGCTCCTCGTGATCGGCCAGCAGAAGGGACGAGACACCAAGGAGAACCTGCGCCGGAACTTCGGGATGCCGCATCCGGAGGGATACCGCAAGGCGCTGCGCCTGATGAAGATGGCCGAGAAGTTCCATCTGCCGGTCGTGAGCTTGATCGACACGCCGGGCGCCTACCCGGGCGTGGGCGCGGAAGAGCGTGGCCAGGCCGAGGCGATCGCGCGCAACCTGCGCGAGATGGCGGCTCTGCGGACCCCCCTTCTGTCCATCGTGACCGGCGAGGGAGCCAGCGGCGGGGCGCTGGGCATCGGCCTCACGGACCGCATCCTGATGCTCGAGAACGCCTTCTATTCGGTGATCTCGCCCGAGGGGTGTGCGGCGATCCTCTGGAACGACGGCGAGATGCGGGCCCAGGCGGCGGCGGCCATGAAGCTCACGGCCAAGGACCTGCTCGAGCTCGGCGTCGTGGACGAGATCCTCCCCGAGCCGGTCGGGGGCGCCCACACCGACTGGCCCACGACGGCCGAGGCGGTGCGCGACGGGATCCGCCGGCACCTGGGCGAGCTGCTGCGGCTGCCGACGGACGAGCTGCTGAAGCAGCGGCGGCTCAAGTATCGACGCATCGGGCAGTGGAAGGAGGCCGGGCGGGCGTGACCATCCGGGCGGCAGCGGTCCTGAACGCTTAGGG
>DATBJW010000039.1:0-64546 GCA_036556205.1 Gemmatimonadota bacterium | reverse complement strand
CCCGCGGCTCGACGGCCACGAACTTCCCCATCCCGCCGTCGCGGAAGGCGTGCATGGCGGTGAAGCCCCGGGTGAGGAACGTGGGCGCCAGCCACGTCTCCAGGAAGTCGGCGCCGAAGGAGATCAGGTAGCGCGCGCTGGCCAGATCGTAGAGCGGGATCGCCGTCTGCCCGAAGACGATGCGGTTCGCGGTCAGCACGGGCTCGTAGGCGAAGGTCTCGTAGACCGCGCGATTGGGCGAGTCGAAGCTCGCCAGCCAGCCGTCCACGAGCGCGTCGAGCGTTCCCGTCATGTGGCCCGAGAGGAAGTAGATCCCGCCGCCCCGCGCCTTGGCGAGCTGCTCGACCAGGAGCTCGAGCGCGTGCTTCCAGTCCAGGGCGTTGAAGCGGCCCCCTGGCGCGCGCAGCGCCGGTCCCCTGACGCGGTCGGGATCGTAGAGGCCCTGCAGCTCGGACTGGGCCAGCGCCGAGACCGAGCCGCCCGACAGCGGATGCTCCGGGTTCCCCTGGATCAGGATCGGCCGCCCCTCGCGCGTCTTGACCTGGATGCCGAGACCCTCGGGGCTGTCGCCGCTCACGGTCGCGTACCAGGTCGCGATCCCGGGGACGATCTCCTCGGCCGGAACCAGGTACGGCACGAGCTTCTCGGTGGCCTTCGGCGAGCAGCCGAAGGCCGCCGTGGTCGCGCTCGCCGCGCCCGCGATCTTCAGGAAGTCTCTGCGCTCCATCGTCTCCTTCAGGCCGGAGCGCGCCCGGCGCCGCGTGCGGCGCCGGCGGCCGGCCGTGCTAGAAATGGCACGTCAGGCAGTCCGTGGGAGCCTTGCGCTGCTGGTGGCACGTGATGCACCAGCCCATCGTGAGCGGCGCCACGCGCTGCACGACCTGCATCTTCGGGACGTCGCCGTGGCATTCGGCGCACTGCAGGCCCTTCTGGATGTGCGGATAGTGCGCGAAGTGCACGAAATCGGGCAGGTCGTGCACGCGGACCCAGGCGATGCTCTGCCCTTTCCGGGAGAACTCGGTGAGCTTCTTGACCTCGGGCAGATCCCGCCCGGCGATGCGGTGGCAGCCCATGCAGGTCGCCACCGCCGGGATGCCGGCGAAGGGCGCCGTCGCCACCCCGCTATGGCAGTACTGGCACGGAATCTTGTAGGTGTCGGCGTGTACGGTGTGGGGAAACTTGATGGGCTGCTCGGGAGGCGCCTTGGCGGCGCCGCAACCGGCGATCGTGGCGCCGAGGACCAGCGGCGCCGTGCGCAGAACCGCCGCGCGGAGGCGAGCAGGCAACACGCGCCCCGACCTTCCTTCGCTGGACGGTACGTTCACGCGGGCTTGGAGGTGTCCGTTGGTGACGCCGGAGGTCGGCTCGCGAAAGCGCGGCCAGTCTAACCGGGCTTCAGAGGCGAGTCAAGGCCGCAGGACGGTATTGCCGGAGCTCGCGCCGGCGCCGATGTCGACCCGTACGGCGAAACGCGCCGACCGTTGACGGCGCGCCGATCGGACGCCTCTTTGTAGCCATGCCGCCCCGCCTTCGCGTCGATCTGTTCAGCGACACCGTGACCCGGCCCACGCCGGAGATGCGCCGCGTCATCGCCGCGGCCGAGGTCGGCGACGAGCAGCTCGGCGAAGACCCGTCCGTGAACCGGTTGCAGGAGGCGGTCGCTACCCTCCTCGGGAAGGAAGCGGCCCTGTACCTGCCGTCGGGCACGATGTGCAACGAGATCGCCTTCGCGGTGCACTGCCGCGCCGGCGACGAGGTGGTGCTCGACCGCACCGCGCATCCCCTGAACTACGAGGGCGGGGGCCCGGCGGCGATCGCGGGGGCGCTGCTGCGGCCGGTCGCGGGCACGCGCGGGATCTTCACGGCGGCCCAGCTCGAGGAGGCGATCCGGCCGCCCTCGCGCTACGCGCCGCGCAGCCGCCTGGTGTCGATCGAGCAGACGAGCAACCTGGGCGGCGGTGCGTGCTGGCCGCTGGCGGCCGTGCAGGAGGTCTGTGCGGCGGCGCGCCGTCACGGCCTCGCCGCCCACATGGACGGCGCGCGGCTCCTGAACGCCGTCGTCGCGACCGGCGTCCCCGCGGCGCGCTACGCCGCGCCGTTCGACTCGGTCTGGATCGACCTCAGCAAGGGCCTGGGCGCGCCGGTCGGCGCGGTGCTCGCCGGCTCGACCGCCTTCCTGGAGGAGGCCTGGCGCTGGAAGCAGCGGATGGGAGGTGCCATGCGGCAGGCGGGCATCGTCGCCGCGGCGGGCCTCTACGCGCTCGAGCACCACGTGGCGCGTCTCGCCGAGGATCACGCGCACGCGCGCCTGCTCGCGGAGGGGCTGGCCGGGCTTCCGGGCCTGCGTCTCGAGCCGGAAGCGGTGGAGACGAACATCGTGCTCTTCGACGTCTCGGAGACCGGGCTCACGGCGCAGGCGTTCGCGGACCGGGCGCTCGAGGGCTACGGCGTGCGCTTCAGCGTGCTGGGCCCCTTCAGCGTGCGCGGGGTGACGCACCTGGACGTATCGCGCGCCGACGTGTCGGCCGCGATCGAGGCGGCCGGCCGCGTCCTGGAGCAGGTGCGGGGCGCGGGCGTGGGAGGGCGAGCGTGAATGGTGGTCCCAGAGGGACTCGAACCCTCGTTTCCGGCGTGAGAGGCCAGCGTCCTAGGCCACTAGACGATGGGACCCTGCGGCGCTTCGCCCGAAGGCGGGCTGCGGCGGACGGCTAAGATAGGGGCAGCGTCGGGATTTGGAAACCGGTGCGCGAGAGCGATGCGGCGCCGCGCCGCTGAAAGGGAGACAGCGTGGGCCAGGAGGAGCCGAAGAACCTCGATCTGGGCAAGATGCTCGGCGGGCGCCGCCTGCGCGTGAGCTGTCTCGATTATCCCCGCCACTCGATGCTCACGACCGGGATTGGCTCGACCAGCCCTTTCAAGATCGCCGCGCGGGGCGCCGAGACGGGATAGCGACAGGAGCGCCCCGCCAGCGTCGCCTCGCTGCTCACGATCTCGCCGCCGCGAGCCAGCCCCGCGATCCGGGCCGCCTCGTGGACGCCTTTTCCCCCGTAGTCCATCCCGCGCCGGTCCGCTTCGGCGGCGTGGATCCCGATCCGCACCTGAGGGGCGAAGCCGTGCGCGCGACGGTGCTCGTCGAGCGCACGCTGGATCGCGACCGCGCAATCGATGGCGGAGGCCGCGTCGCCGAAGCCCACGAAGAACCCGTCCCCGGCCTGCTTGATCTCCTCCCCGCCGTGCGCCGTGAAGAGTGAGCGCAGCATCTGGTCGTGCCAGCGCAGCAGGTTCGACCAGGCCTCGTCCCCCATCGCCGCCACGAGGCTGGTCGAGCCCTCGATATCCGTGAACATGAAGGTGCGCGTCTGACGCTGGCCGACCCCCGACCCCGGGGCGGCAGCCGCGCCGACGTCGGCCAGCCGCTCGACCGCGCGCCGCTGATCGAGAGCAGCCCCCAATCGTTCGAAGGCCGCGTGCGCCGCTTGCAGCTCGAGCGTTCCCGCCGCTTCATCGCCGAGCGTGCGGTACGCCTCGGCCAACAGCACGCGCGTGCGCGCGCCGTCGTAGGGTGCATCCAGCTCACGCCAGATCTGCTGGGCCCGCCGGAGGGCCTGGAGGGCGGTTTGCGGGTCTCCCTGCGCGAGCGCCACGGCGCCGCGGGCGTGCCTCGCGAGCGCCTCCAGCGCGGCGGTGCCGTAGGTGTCGGCGATCGTCTCGAGTTCGAGAGCAGCGCGGGCCGCGGACTCGTGGTCTCCGGCAGCCAGCGCGATCTCGACCTGCGCCGGCAGGAGCCGGGCGCGGAGCAGCCGGTCCACGCTCTCGAGCACGAGCACGCGGCGGATCGACGCCGCGGCCGCCTCGGTCTTCCCTTCGGCGAGCCGCAGCAACGAGAGGCCGGGCTCGGGCTCGCGCCCCAGCTCGTGGGCCTGGCGGAACGCTCCCTCGGCCGCCGGGAGGTCGCCGACCTTGAGCCGAATCTCGCCGAGCTCGTAGAAGGCCTCGCCCGCGTCCGCAGGCACGAACTCCACCAGTTCCCGACACGCGCGCCGGACCTCTTGCTCGGCGTCCGCCCATGCGCCCCGGAAGCGCATCACCTCGGCGCGGTGAACGCGGCAGACGCCGGGGAAGCCCGTGATGGCCTGGCGCTCACACCAACGCTGTGCCGCGTCCGTCCACTCCCCTGCCCGCCGGAAGTCCGCCAGGTCGCGGCAGGTGCTGATCGTGCGGCAATACACGAGGGCGGTGGCCAGCGGGCCGAGCTCGCCGCAAACCGCGGCCACCGTGGCCTCGTCGATCAGAGCCATGCCGTCGGCCACCTCGCCCTTCGTGACGAGCGCTTGGCCCTGCGCGTGAAGGCTCAGCACCTGAAGGTCCCGGTCGCCCGTGCACATTCCGATCCCCAGCGCCGTGCGGGTCCGCCCGAGCGCGCCGTCCAGGTCGCCGCAGCCCACCGCACCACGCGCCTGGAGCAACAGCAGGTAACCGTATTCGGCCGAATCGGGCTGCTCTTCGAGCAGCCGCTCCGCTCGCTTGAGCCATCCGGCCGCGACCGCGGGCGCGAGCCTGTTCGAGTACTCCTGCGAGAGGCGCAGTGAAATGAAGCCCGCCCGGCGGTAGTTCCCGGCTGCCACGTAGCCCGCGTGCGCGCGCTCCCAGGCGTCGACGCTCACCGACGGGCGGCTCGACCAGAAGGCGGCCTCGCCCAGGCGCTCGAGGTCCCCGGGCTCGAGGCGCTGAGCAGCGTCGGCCGCGCCCAGGAGCTGGAGGGCCTCGCGCCAGGCGTTGCGCCGGCAGGCGTCGCGGCCCGCCTCGAGCGCATCGGCGTGAAGGGCCTCGGGAGCGGGCGGCGGGTCGGGGTTGGTGGCCATGCGGGAAAAGGCGACGGTAGCGGCGCGGGTCCTGACGCGGTCAGTCCCCCGCCGAGAAGGTATCGCAGTCGCGCGGATCCCCGGAGTCGAAGCCGCGCTTGAACCACGCCACCCGCTGCTCGGACGAGCCGTGGGTGAACGCGTCCGGATTGATGGTCCCCGTCGCCGCGCGCTGCAGCCGGTCGTCACCGACGGCGGCGGCCGCGGCGATCCCCTCCTCGATGTCGCCGGGCTCGAGCGTGCCGCGCTGGGCCGCCGTGTGCCCCCAAACGCCCGCGTAGCAATCGGCCTGCAGCTCGAGACGCACCGAGAACTCGTTCTGGAGATCGGGCCGCGCCTGCTGGCCCCTCCGCACCTGCGCCTCGGTGCCCAGGACCTTCTGCACGTGGTGGCCGATCTCGTGCGCCAGCACGTAGGCCTGGGCGAAGTCGCCCGGCGCACCGAAGCGGTCGCGCAGCTCCTGGTAGAAGCCCAGGTCGATGTAGACCTTCTCGTCGCCGGGGCAGTAGAAAGGTCCCGTGGCGGCCTGCGCGAATCCGCAGGCCGACTGAACGGCGTCGCGGAACAGCACGAGCTTCGCGTCGCGGTAGGAGGCGCCCAGCGCCGGCAGCGTGCGCGCCCAGGTGTCCTGGGCGTCGTCGAGCACGAAGGACACGAACTGCACGAGCTGCTCCTCGGAAGGGTCCGAGACCGGCGCCGGCGCGCTCGTGCCCGGCACGCCGCCTCCGCCCGCGCCCAGCAGGCTGAAGAAGTCCTGCTTGAAGACCAGGCTCAAGACGATGAGGATCAGCAGTCCCCCGATCCCGATCCCGCCGATCCCGGCCACGCGCGCGCCGCGGCGGTCCTCGAGGTTCTCGCTCCGCCTGCCCGGAGTCCAGCGCATCGTCCACCTCCTCCTTTTCCGCTACCTCAGGGGAGGGCCGTTACGCCCGCCCCCACGATGCCTCCCACCGACCGGCTGGCCAGGTCGATGAGCGGGCCGGGATAGACGCCCATCTGGAAGACGCCGAGCACCGCCAGCGCCACCGCGGCCAGCAGCAGCCCGTGCGGCGCCGGGCGCCCCGCCGTGGCGGGCGCGTCCCACATGTACATCGCGACCGTGACCTTGAGATAGTAGTAGACCGAGATCACGCTGGCGAGCGCCATCACGACCGCCAGCCAGGCGTAGCCGGCGTCCACCGCCGCGCTGAAGATGTAGAACTTGCCCACGAATCCCGCCGTGGGTGGGATCCCGGCCAGCGAGAACATGAACACGGCCATGGCCGCGGCCAGCAGCGGGTGGCGGGAGCCGAGCCCGGCCAGGTCCTCGATCCGGTCGCTGGGCTCGCCGCGGCGGCCGAGCGCGATCACGACGCCGAAGGCGCCCAGCGTCATGAACGTGTAGGCGAGCAGGTAGAAGAGGAAGCTCGAGGCCCCCAGCGCGTTGTGGGCGATCAGCGCGACGAGCAGATAGCCCGCGTGCGCGATCGACGAGTAGGCCAGGAGCCGCTTCAGGTTGGACTGGGCGATCGCGGCCAGGTTCCCCACCAGCATGGTGGCCACCGCCAGGAGCGCCACGAGCGGACCCCAGAGGTCCGCGTGCGTCTCGAAGGTGCCCAGGAACACGCGCACGAAGGCGGCGAAGCCGCCCGCCTTCACGCCGGCCGCCATGAAGGCCGTCACGACCGTCGGCGCCCCCTCGTAGACGTCGGGCGACCACATGTGGAAGGGGACCACGGCCACCTTGAAGGCGAAGCCCACGAGCAGCAGGACCAGGCCCGCGAGCAGCAGCCCGCCGCCCGGGCTCCCGGGACGCAAGGCCCCACCGCGCTCGGCGATGACCGCCAGGTCCATGCTGCCCGTGGCGCCGTACAAGAGCGCGATGCCGTAGAGGAAGAAGCCGGTCGAGAACGCCCCGAGCAGGAAGTACTTGAGGGCCGCCTCGACGGAGCGCTGCCTTCCGCGCTCGAAGCCCGCCAGCACGTAGACCGCGATCGAGAGCAGCTCCAGCCCGAGGAAGATCATGACCAGGTTCGTGGACTGCGCCATGAGCATCATGCCCGCCGTGGCCATGAGCAGCAGGAAGTAGTACTCCCCCATGTGAAAGCGCTCGCGCCGCGCGTACTCGACGGTCATCAGCACGACGAGCAGGGTGCCCACCAGGAAGATCGCGTCGAAGAACAGGCCGAAGCCGTCCACCACGAACATGCCGTTGAAGCTCCTTCCGCCGAAGCGACCGAGGTCCGTCGCCTGGCGGCCGATCAGGAGCAAGGTCCCGACGATCCCGGCCACGGCGATCCAGAACGCGAGCAACGGGCGGCCGCGCAGCTCATCCTCGTGCGTCGTGCCGCGCGCGAAGAGGTCGGCCACGAGGGCCAGGAGTCCCGCCGCCGAGAGCGCCAGCAGCGGCAGGATGGCGGCCAGGTCGGGCACCGGCAGCGCGAGAGGCGCGGCGGCGTCCTGCATCAGCGGCGTCCCGGAGAGGCGAGTGCCGCGGGCCTCGCGGACGGCGCTTCGGCGAAGCCGGGCGCCGATTCCATGCGCTCCACGAGCGTCTGCACCGCGGGCTCGATCTTGTCGAGGAAGGGCTTGGGGTAGACGCCCAGCCAGACGATCAGGACCGCGATCGGGACCAGGATCGCGAGCTCCCGCCGATCGAGGTCCGGGACGTCGCGGTTCTCTTCGCGCGTGACACCGTTGAACATGACGCGCTGGTACATCCAGAGCATGTAGACCGCGGCCAGGATCACGCCAGCGGTCGCGGGCACGGCGTAGCCCGGGTGCGCCCGGAAGGCGCCGATCAGCACCAGGAACTCGCCGACGAACCCGTTCAGACCGGGGAGCCCGATCGACGAGAGGGTCACGATCATGAACAACGTGGCGAAGACCGGCATCGGTCGGGCGAGCCCCCCGAAGTCCGCGATCTCGTAGGTGTGGCGCCGCTCGTAGAGCATGCCGACGAGCAGGAACAGCGCTCCCGTCGAGAGGCCGTGGTTCACCATCTGGAGCACGCCGCCCTGGATGCCCTGCGCGTTCAGCACGAAGAGCCCCAGGGTCACGAAGCCGAGGTGCGAGACGCTCGAGTAGGCCACGAGCTTCTTCACGTTGGGCTGCACGGTGGCCACCATCGCGCCGTATACGATCGCGATCACCGAGAGCGCCAGCAGCCACGGCAGGAAGCGCAGCGTGGCGTCGGGAAAGAGCGGCATCGCGAAGCGCACGAAGCCGTAGGTGCCCATCTTGAGCAGCACGGCCGCCAGGATCACGCTGCCCGCCGTCGGGGCCTGCACGTGCGCGTCGGGGAGCCAGGTGTGGAAGGGGAACATCGGCACCTTGATCGCGAACGCCAGAAAGAAGGCCAGGAACAGGAGCGCCTGCGTCGCGGCGGGCAAGCTGACGCCGTACCAGTCCAGCAGGTCGTAGCTCACGTTCCCGGTCAGCGCGCGGTACTGGAAGAAGAAGACCAGGATCGCGACCAGCATCAGCAGGCTGCCCACGAACGTGTACAGGAAGAACTTGACCGAGGCGTAGATCCGCTCCCTGCCGCCCCAGATCCCGATCAGGAAGTACATCGGGATCAGCATCAGCTCCCAGAACACGTAGAAGACGAACATGTCGAGGGCGGCGAAGACGCCGATCATGCCCGTGGCCAGCACCAGCAGCAGGATGTGGAATTCCTTCACGCGCTTCGTGATGTAGGTCCAGGAAGCGAGCACGCACATGGGCAGCAGGAGTGTGGTGAGGAGCACGAGCAGCAGGCTGATCCCGTCGATCCCGACGTGGTAGCTGATCCCGAAGGCGGGGATCCAGTCGCCGCGCTCCTCGAACTGCATGCCCGCAACGCCGTTCCGAAACAGGGTGAAGAGCGGGATCGAGAAGGCGAAGCCGAGCAGCGTGACGGCCAGCGTCACTCGCCGGATCGCCAGGTGCGCCTGGGCCGGGAGCGCCAGCACGAGCGCGGCCCCCACGGCCGGGAGCCACAGGACCAGCGAGAGCCAGGGGAAGGGTGCGGCCATCAGCGGAGCAGGTACCAGCCCAGGAGCAGCACGACGCCCACGAAGAAGGCGGCCGCGTAGTTCTGGACGAGCCCCGTCTGCAGGCGCGCGACCACCCGGCTGTAGAACCCCACCGCCCCGCCCACGGCCTTCACCACGAAGCCGTCGATCAGGATCTCATCCACGATCCGCCAGCAGAAGGCGCAGAGCGCCAGGTACGGTCGCACGACGAGCGCGCCGTAGATCTCGTCCACGTAGTACTTGCGCTCGAGCAGCCGGTGCGCGGCGGGGAACGTCGCCGCGATGCGGGCCGGAAGCTCGGGTCGCCTTCGATAGAAGTACGTGGCCAGGCCGATGCCCAGCAGCGCGACGGCGACCGAGGCGGCCATGAGCCCGTACTCCGCCGCGAGACTCGCGGTCTCGGCCGTGGCCGGCGCGCGCAAGGGCTCGGCGCCGGCGAAGACCGGCTCGAGCCATTCGTGGAGCAGATTGGGAACGTGGCCCAGAGGGTTCCCGATCGCATGCGTGATCCCGATCCAGCCTGCGACCGCAGACAGCACGGCCAGGATGATCAACGGAATCCGCATGCTGGCCGGGGGCTCGTGCGCGTGGTCGTACAGGCGCCGCGCGCGCGGCTCGCCGTAGAAGGTCAGGTAGAGCAGGCGGAACATGTAGAGCGCCGTGAGGCCAGCCGCCACGAACCCGATCACCCAGAGCGCGTTCCTTCCGGCCGCCCAGGCCGCCCACAAGATCTCGTCCTTGCTGAAGAAGCCGGCGAGCGGCGGGATGCCCGAGATCGTGAGGGTGGCGACGAACATCGTGGCGAAGGTGACCGGTAGCTTCGCCTTGAGCCCGCCCATCTTCCGCATGTCCTGCTCGTGGGGGAGCGCGTGGATCACGCGGCCGGCTCCGAGGAAGAGCAGGGCCTTGAAGAAGGCATGGGTGACCAGGTGGAAGATGCCCGTGTCGAACGCAGCCACGCCCACGCCCAGGAACATGTACCCGAGCTGGCTGATCGTGGAGTAGGCCAGCACGCGCTTGATGTCGGTCTGCACGAGCCCGATCGTCGCCGCGAACAGAGCCGTGAGCGCTCCCACCACGGCCACGATCCCGAGCGCGGCGGGCGCCAGCAGGTAGAGCACGTGCGCGCGGGCGATCATGTACACGCCGGCGGTGACCATCGTGGCGGCGTGGATCAGGGCCGAGACCGGGGTCGGGCCCTGCATGGCGTCGGGAAGCCAGACGTGGAGCGGGAGCTGGGCCGACTTGCCCGTAGCGCCGATGAAGAGGAGCAGCGCGATCCAGAACGCGGCCGCGCCTCCCATGGCGAGCCGCTCGGGGGCCGCGGCGAAGGCGTCCGTGAAGTCGAGCGTGCCCAGGCGCTCGAAGATCAGGAACATGCCCACCAGGAAGGCGAAGTCGCCCACCCGGTTCACCACGAAGGCCTTCTTGCCCGCGTCGCAGTTGATCTTCTCCTCGTACCAGAACCCGATCAGCAGGTACGAGCAGAGGCCCACGCCCTCCCAGCCCACGAACATCAGCGCGAAGCCGTTGGCCAGGACCAGCACCAGCATCGCGAACGTGAAGAGGTTCAGGTACGCGAAGAAGCGCCAGAAGGCGGGGTCCTCGCGCATGTAGCCGACCGAGTACACGTGAATGAGGAACCCGACCCCGGTCACGACCAGCATCATGACCGTCGAGAGCGGATCCACTTGCAGCCCGGCCGTGATCTGCAGGTCGCCGGAGGGGATCCAGCGGAAGAGGTCCAGCTCGTAGAGCCGCTCGTGCGCGGGGAGCCGCAGCAGCGCCAGGAAGATCGCCACCGCGAGCGCGAACGCCGCACCCACGACCCCCGGGCCCACGAGCGCCACCACTCCCTTGCCCAGGCGGCGGCCGAGCAGCCCGTTCACCAGGAAGCCCGCGAGCGGGAGGGCGGGCACGAGCCACACGTACGGCAGCATCAGCTTTTGAGGAGTTGGCGAAGCGCCGCTGACAGCCGGCGGCAGGTCCTCTCCGCGAGCCGATGGGTGCCCTCTCGGCGAGCGGGAGGAGCCTGCCGCTGGCTGCCGGCGCGGGTGCGCATCAGCCCTTCAGCACGTTGAAGCTCGCGATGTCCACGGTCTCGCGGCGGCGGAACATGGCCACGATGATCGCGAGGCCCACCGCGGCCTCGGCGGCCGCCACGGTGATCGTGAAGAACACCATCACCTGACCGTCCAGGTTGCCGCTCGCGCGCGACAGGGCCACGAAGGCCAGGTTCACGGCGCTCAGCATGATCTCGACGGCCAGGAAGACGATGATCGCGTTCCGGCGCGTGAGGACGCCCAGGACGCCCACGGCGAAGAGGATCGCGCTGAGCGTGAGGTAGTGGGAGACCGGGACCATCAGCGCTCCCGCTTGGCGAGCACGACCGCGCCCACCATCGCCACCAGCAGGAGCAGCGAGGTCACCTCGAACGGCAGCAGGAAGTCCCGGAAGAGGGCGAGCCCCACGGCCTCGGTCGTGCCCGACACGGCGGGCGCCGCGGCCGGCAGGGCGCCGGGCAGTGGAGCGGCGACGGACAGCCCCCGGTAACCCACGAAGAAGAGGACCAGCAGGAAGGCCGCGCCGGCGGCGGTGGCGAGGATCAGGACCGGCGGCGGAGCCAGCCATTCGCGCGGCAGCGCCGAGCCCAGGTTCAAGAGCATGATCACGAACAGGAACAGAACCAGGATCGCGCCGGCGTAGACCAGGATCTGGATCGCCGCCAGAAAGTGCGCGTCGAGCGTCACGAAGAGCCCCGCCAGGGCGAAGAAGGCGAGCACCACGAAGAGCAGGCTCGCCACCGGGTTCGGGGCGCTGATCGCGAGGACCGCGCTTCCGATGGCGAGCCCGCCCAGCAGGTAGAAGATCGCTTCGGCCACGCTCACAGGCGTCCCCGCGACATCTGCTCCTTGTCGATCTCCCCCTCGTAGGGCTGGTAGCCGTCCTCGCGCGGGACCCGATCGCGCCAGTTCAGCAGGTACTCCTTGTCCCAGATGAAGTCCTCGCGGTGGTAGCTCGCGAGCTCGTAGTCGCGGGTCATCGCGATCGCGTCCTCCGGGCAGGCGTCGACGCAATAGCCGCAGTAGATGCAACGCAGGCCGTCGATGACGAACTCCACCGGGTACTTCTCGATGGCGGGGTCGGGGTGCTCGCCGGCCACGATGAAGATGCAGTCTGCCGGGCAGGCGGTGGCGCACATGTAGCAGGCCACGCAGCGCGGGTCGCCATCCGGCCGCCGCTTCAGGTAGTGCCGGCCGCGGTGGCGCGGACCGTACGCGCGCTTGACCTCGGGGTACTCGATCGTGGCCGTGTTGCGCCGGTTCCGCAGGTTCCGGACGAGGTGCCGGATCGTGACCCCCATGCCGCCCAGGATCGCGGGGATGTAGGTGCGCACCCAGAAGGAGCTCCGCCCCGACACATCGGGCAGGCTCACGTCCTTCACGTCGCGCGGGTCTACGGCCTTGACGCGCCCGTAGGAGGCTTCGTCCCCGTCGCTCCGGCCGCCGGAGGCTCGATCAGCTGCCACGCTCATCCTTTCGTCCGTCCTTTCTTCCGTGCCCGGCCAGCTTGCTTCACTCGCTGATCGTGACGTCCTCGAACGGCGCTGCCCCGGGGAGGTTGACCGTGACCGTCTTCACGTCGGCGGGAGGGGCCGCGAACTTCGCCCACGTGTTCACGGTCTCCTTCGGCCCGATCTTGGCCGAGAACGCCATCGTTTCGTTCCTGGCCGCGATCGGTTGTCCGTCCGCGTCCTTCACGACTTCGAGCTTCGTCTTGTTCTTGGTATCCAGCAGGTACGCGCCCACCGCGAGGCGCCACGCATACATGCCCGACCCACCGTGGCCGAGATCCTCCTTCGCCTCGTCCGTGAGATTCCTGTACCGCCACTTGACGGTCACGGTCTCGCCGCTCGTGCGCTTCACCTCCATGAGAGCCACCTCCACGCCGTCCACTTGATGGGGCTCGACCGCGATCGGTTGCGGCTGCGCTGGAGCGTCTTGGGCGGCGGCGGCCCGAGCTCCGAGGAGGCCGACCGCGACGCCCGCGAAGACCAGCCAGCAGCGCGCCACCGTCCACCCCGTCGTCTGTTTCTGCGGATTCATTTGAACCCTCCTTGTCTAAGGTCGAAAGGCGATCCGGAACTCCCTTCCCTCTTGCACTCGACCGCCACGAGTCGGTTCTAGCCCTTGCGATCCAGGAGCAGCAGCACGAGCCCCGTGACCAGCACGTTCGCCAGTGCCAGCGGGAGCATCACCTTCCAGCCGAGCCGCATGAGCTGGTCGTAGCGGAAGCGCGGCACGGTCCAGCGCACCCAGACGAAGAGCCACAGGAAGAAGGCCAGCTTCAGCGAGAACGAGGCGAACTGGATCAGCACGGCCAGCCAGGCCCCGAACGTGGACCCCGCCAGGGACGCCGTCCAGGCGTTCAGCGCGTCGCTGGATACGAACGGGATCTGCCAGCCGCCGAAGAAGAGCGCCACGATGACCGCCGCCCCGGTCGTCATGGCCATGTACTCGGCCATGAAGAAGGTCGCGAATTTCATCGAGCTGTACTCGGTGTGGTAGCCCACCACGAGCTCGGCCTCGGCCTCGGCCAGGTCGAAGGGCAAGCGGTTCGTCTCGGCGAAGACGGCCACCGTGAAGATCAGGAAGGCCAGGGGCTGGAGGAACACTCCCCAGGCCGGGAGCACGCCTAAGAGGGTTGCACCCTGGCCGCGCACGATGTCGTCCAGCTGGAGCGACCCGAACCACATCACGATGCCCAGCACCGAGAGCCCCATCGAGAGCTCGTAGGAGATCATCTGGGCGCTCGAGCGCACGCTGCCCAGGAACGAGTACTTGTTGTTCGAGGCCCAGCCCGCCAGCACGATGCCGTAGACGCCCAGCGACGCGATCGCGAAGACGTAGAGGATGCCCACGTTCAGGTCCGCGACCTGCATGGGAATCACGCGCTCGCCCAGCCGCAGGGCGTCGGCGAAGGGCACGACCGCGAAGGTCATGAGCGCGGGGATCAACGTCAGCACCGGCGCCATCAGGTAGAAGATCCGGTTCGCCGCCGGCGGGATGAAGTCTTCCTTGAACATGAACTTGACGACGTCGGCCAGCGGCTGGATCAGCCCGAAGACCGCGAAGCCCGCGATCCCCACCCGGTTGGGCCCGATCCGGTCCTGCATGAAGGCCGCTCCGCGCCGCTCGACCCAGACCATGATCGGCACGATGTTGACGAGCAGGAACGCCACGAAGGCCGCCTTGGCCAGCGAGATGCCGAGGGCGGTGAGATCCATCAGGCCGCTCCCTTCCCGCCGCCCGGCCCGGAGTCGGCCGGACCCCCGCCGCCGGGCCCGGGTGCCGCGCCCTTCCCGTTGCCGCCGACCCCTCCCAGCCAGGCGCCCGTCGAGCCCAGCTCGTCCCAGCACAGGCCGCGGAAGGCGGTCACGCGGCCGGCCAGGCGGTCGAACGTCTCGGCCGGCGAATCGCCGCCGATCTCGAGCCCGCGCGCGCGGCCGATGCGATCCAGGATCACCCACGGGTCGAGGGCGATGCCGTAGCGCGGCAGCACCTCGCGTATCACCTGCACGCGGCCGGCGAAATTCGTGACGGTGCCCTCGCGCTCGGCGCTGCGGGTGGCGGGGAGCAGCACGTCGCAGCGGTCGCTGTACTCCGGCTCCCAGGGGCCCACGAAGACCACGAAGTCCGCCTTCTCCACCGCGCGCAGGCCGGCCGGGCCAAGCTCGCCGGCGTCCCAGCGGAACACGAAGAGAACCCGTGCGCCCTGGGCGGCGAGCCGTTCCAGGAAGGCCGCGGCCGGGTCCTTCTCACGCTTCTCGACGGAGCCGAGTGCGGCGCCGCGCTCCCCCTCCAGGAGGATCTCGATGGCGCCCCGGGTGTTGGAGTTCTTGTCCAGCTTCCTCAGCAGCTGGTCCTCGCGGGCGTCGAAGGTCAGGTGACAGCCTCGCAGGCGGAACTCGATCGCGCCGCCGCCCGCTCCCGCGACGAGCTCGCGCAGGACGAAGAGGTCCTCGTTCGTCAAGCGCGGATGGGCCAGCGCTGCGATGCGGCCCCCGCCTCCACCGTTCCCGCCCCCCAGCCAGTCCGCCACGAGCGCCAGCGACGACTCCCAGGTGGCAGGCCGCAGCTGGCCGTCTTTGCGCACCAGCGGGCGCTCGATGCGGCCGGCCGAGGTGTTCAAGCCCCGGTAGGAGAGCCGCCCCTCGTCGCACATCCAGGACCGGTTGACCTCGGGGTTCACCCGCGGGCGATAGCGGTAGACCTGGTTCAGGCTCCGGTCCGCGAAGATGCTGCAGCCGTTCGAACATTCCGGGCAAACCGTGGCCACCGGCTCCAGATAATAGACCCGGCGCTGGAACCGGAAGTCCGTCGAGGTCAGGGCCCCCACCGGGCAGATGTCGGCGTAGTTCAGGGAATAGGGGTTCGTGATCGGCCGATCGTCGAAGGTCGCGATCTCGGCGTGGTCGCCGCGGTTCACGATCACGAAGTCATCGGTTCCGGTGACCTCGTTGCCGAACCGCACGCAGCGCGAGCAGAGGACGCAGCGCTCGGCGTCGAGCGTGATCTTGCCCAGGCTCTTGACCTTGTCCTTGAGGATCTTGGGCGTCTCGAGCTCGGACTCGTAGAGGCCGACCTCCATGTAGTACTGCTGCAGCTTGCACTCCCCCACCTGGTCGCAGACCGGACAGTCCAGGGGATGGTTCTTGAACTCGAACTCGAGCACGCCGGCCACCGCCTCGCGCACGCGCGGGCTCTCGAAGGCCACCTCCATGCCCTCGGCGGCGACGGTCGAGCAGGACGTCTGGAGCTTGGGGTTGTCCTTGATCTCGCACAGGCACATCCGGCAGTTGGCCGGGATCGAGAGGTCGCGGTGGTAGCAGAAGTGAGGCGGCGTCTTCCCCAGCTTCTCCGCCGCCTGGAAGATCGTGCGGCCGCGCTCGACCGTGACCGGCTGGCCGTCGACCTTGAGCGTGACGCTCGCCACGCCTCCCTGACCCGGCGCCTGGCTCACGCGGCACCTCCCGCGGACGCCGCGGCGGGCCGCGGCTCGACGCGCAGCAGCCCGTGCAGCCCGCGCCCGCGCTCCACCCGCGGCACGTGCCGCTCGCGCGGGAGCAGCGCCTCGAACTCGGCGCGGTACTTCGTGATCAGCGCCAGCGCCGGCATGGCGGCCCCGTCCGCGAGGGCGCAGATCGTCTTGGCCATCATGTTGTCGGAGAGGCGGCGCACGAGGTCCAGGTCGTCGGGGTCCCCGGTCCCGGCCAGGACCCGGCCCGCGACGTCCTCGAGCCAGCCGCATCCCTCGCGGCAGGGCGTGCACTGGCCGCACGACTCGTGCGCGTAGAAGCGCATCAGGTTCAGCAACATCTCGGGCGCGGACATGTTGTCGGCGCAGACGATGAAGCCGCCCGAGCCGAGCAGGGATCCGTTATCGCGGATGGACTCGTAGTCCAAATTCGCGCGGTCCACCTCGGCGGGCGTCATGATCGGGACGGACGAGCCGCCCGGGATCACGCCCTTGAGCTCGAATCCGTCCAGCATCCCACCGCACTCTTCGACGAGGAACTGGCGCATCGGATAGCCCAGGTTCACCTCGTAGACGCCGGGCTTCCGCACCGGCCCGCTCACGCTGAAGAGCTTCGTGCCGGGGCTGCGCTCGGTGCCGATCGCCTTGTAGGCGTCGCCGCCGTTCAGGAGGACCCAGGGGACCGCCGCCAGCGTCTCGGTGTTGTTGATCACGGTCGGCGAGGCAAAGAGCCCGACCACGGCCGGGAACGGGGGCTTGATGCGCGGGAACCCCTTCTTGCCCTCCAGCGACTCGAGGAGCCCGGTCTCCTCGCCGCAGATGTAGGCGCCGGCCCCGATGTGGATCACGTGCTCCAGGTCGTAGCCTGAGCCGAAGATCCCCTTCCCCAGGTAGCCCGCCGCGTACGCCTCCGCGTCGGCCGCGAGGTAGCGCTCGGTCGCGTAGGCGTACTCGCCGCGGATGTAGGTGAACATGGTGTGGCAGCCGATCGCCACTGCCGCGCAGATCATCCCGTCGATCACGAGATGCGGGTCCTGCTCGAGCAGCAGCCGGTCCTTGAAGGTCCCGGGCTCGGACTCGTCGGCGTTCTGAACCAGGTACTTCGGGCGCGGGTTGTCCTTGGGGATGAAGCCCCACTTGGTGCCGGTCGGGAACCCCGCGCCGCCGCGGCCCCGCAGGCCCGAGCGCTTGACCTCGTCCACGACCGCGCCGGGGTCCATCTCCAGCGCCTTCCGGGCCGCGCGGTAGCCGCCGGCCTTCTCGTACGCCGCGAGCGTGTGCGAGCCGGGCGTTCCGATGTTGGCGAGCAGGATGCGCTGGTGGACCGACATGTCGTATCAGGCTCCTCGTGCCTTGCCGTCGCCGTCCACCGTCGGAGAGCCCGGCGGCGCGAGCTCGCCCACGCGCGCGGAGCGCACCTCGCGCGGGATCGCCGCCTGCGCTCCGGCCAGCGGGTGGATCTCGGGCAGGCGGTCCAGCTCAGGCCTTTCGCCCGCGAGGCGATCCAGCAGCGCGTCGAGTCGCCGGGGAGTCAGGTTCTCGACGAACTTCTCGTTGACCTGCATCATCGGCGCCGTGCCACAGGAGCCGAGGCACTCGACCTCCTGGAGCGTGAACATCCCGTCGGCGGTCGTCTGGCCGGCGTGGATGCCCAGCCGCCGCTCGAGGTGGGCGATCATGTCGTAGGCACCCATCAGCGCGCAGGAGAGGGTGCGGCAGACCTGGAGCTTGTAGCGCCCCGGCGGCCGGCGGTCGAACATCGTGTAGAACGAGACCACCGCCTGCACCTCGCCGGGTGCGACGCCGAGCAGCCCCGCCACGTACTCCATCGCCTCGGCCGAGACGTAGCCCTCCTGGCGCTGCACGAGCCACAGGGCGGGCAGCATCGCGGCGCGGCGGTCGGGATAGCGGGCGGCAAGCTCGTCGAAGGTCCGCTTGTTCTCGGGCGTGAACTCCATCAGCGCTCCAGCTCCCCCGCCACCACGTTCAGCGACCCGACGATCGCCACGATGTCGGCGATCATCCGACCCTGCAGGAGCTTGCCGATGTTCTGGTAGATCGCGAAGCACGGGGCGCGGCAGTGCACGCGATAGGGGCGGCCCGTACCGTCGGATACGATGTAGAAGCCGAGCTCGCCGTTCGCCGCCTCGGTGTAGGAGTAGACCTCCCCTGCGGGCGGCTTCAGGCCCTCGAAGATCAGCTTGAAGTGGTTCACCATCCCCTCGATCGAGTTGTAGACCTCGTTCTTGGGGGGCAGCGCCACGCGCGGGTCGTCCACCAGCACCGGGCCCGGCTCCAGCCGCTCCAGCGCCTGGGCGACGATCGAGAGGCTCTGCCGCATCTCCTCCATGCGCACCAGGTAGCGATCGTAGACGTCGCCCGTGCGGCCCACCGGGATCTGGAAGTCGAGCTCGTCGTAGCCGTGGTAGGGCGCGGCCTTGCGGATGTCGTAGGGGACCCCGGCCGCGCGCAAGCAGGGGCCCGTCCAGCCCCAGTCGATGGCCTCCTCGGCCGTGATCGGGGTCACGCCGCGCGTGCGGTCGATGAAGATGCGGTTCCGGGTGATGAGCGCGTTCACGTCGTCCACGTAGCGCGGCAGCGAGGTCAGCGCGCGCCGCACGTCGTCCTCAAACTCGGGATAGGAGTCCCGCATGAGCCCGCCCGGGCGGGCGTAGCTCACCATCATGCGCGCGCCGGAGATGCGCTCGGTGATCGTGTAGATCTCCTCCCGCCCCCGGAACAGGTACCAGAAGTTCGTGAGCGCGCCCAGGTCCACCAGGTTCGTGCCGATGCAGACCATGTGATCCATGATCCGCGAGAGCTCCGAGAGGATCACCCGGATCAGCGCCGCGCGGCGCGGGATCTCGATCCCGAGCAGCTTCTCGACGGCCATGCAGTAGCCGACGTTGTTCATGAAGGGCGAGAGGTAGTTCAACCGGTCCGTGTAGGGGATGACCTGCACGTAGGGGTGCGTCTCGGCCATCTTCTCGAAGCAGCGGTGCAGGTAGCCGATCTCGGGAACCGCCCAGACGATCGTCTCGCCGTCCAGCCAGCACTTGAGGCGGAACGTGCCGTGCATGGCCGGGTGCGAGGGACCGATGTTGACCTCGAGCAGCTCCTCCTTGAGGGGATCCAGCGGAGCCTCGCGGGGGGCCAGCGCGGCGGACTCGTCGAGACCCGGCGGCCGCAGGCCGTCGGTCACGCGCGTGTCGGATGCGCTCACGAAGGGCCTCGAGGCGTCGGGAGAGGCCGCGGGATCAATCGGAGATGAGGCCGGCCGCAGGGCCGCCGGCACGTTCGCGGACCCAGGCCGGCGCCTGCTCGCGCAGGTTGGCAGGCCGTGGCAGGAAGAAGCGCTTGTCGGCCGGGAAGTCCTTGCGCAGGGGGTGCCCCTCGAAATCCTCGTGGCACAGGATGCGCCGCAGGTTGGGGTGCCCCTCGAAGACGATGCCGTACATGTCCCACGCCTCGCGCTCGAACCAGTCCGCGCCCTGCCAGACGTCGGTCGCGGTGGGCACCCACGCGTCGCCCTCCTCGAGCGGGCATTTCACGCGCAGGCGGCGGTGGTGCGTCAGCGAGTAGAGGTGGTAGACCACGTCGAAGCGCGGGATGCGGCCCCACGCCAGGTGGTCCACGGCGGTCACGTCCATGAGAAAGGCGAAGTCGAGGTCGGGCTCGCACCGCAGCATGGCGAGCACGTCGTGGAGCCGGTCGCGCGCCACCGTCACGGCGAGGTCGCCGCGGAACTCCTCGGCGCCGCGCACGGCGCCGCCGAAGCGCTCGGACAGCCGGAGCGCGAGATCCAGGCGGTCGTCGAGCGGCCCGCCTCCCGCGCCCGGCGCGGCCGGCGTCACGACCCGCGCCTCCCGTCCGGAGCGGTCGTCCGAGTGGGGGACAGCGTCTCGACCTGAGGCCGGCCCTGCCCGACGTCCCTGGGGTCCTCGCCCACGGCGTCGGAAAGCGCCGCGGGGTCGTTCAGCACCTGCGCGCCGCCCAGCACGGGGTCGACCCCGCGCGGAGCCCCGTCCTTCCGCTCGCGCGTCACGCCGGCCAGGCCGGGCTCGCCGCGGAAGCCGCCCTCGGTGATGCGCCGCTCGCCCTTGATCTTCCGCTGCAACTCGAGGATCGCGTAGATCAGGCCCTCGGGCGTGGGCGGACAGCCCGGCACGTACACGTCCACCGGAACGACTTCGTCGATGCCCTGCGTCACGTGGTAGGCGCGATAGAATCCACCCGAGCTCGCGCATACGCCCATGGCGATGCACCACTTGGGCTCGGCCATCTGCTCCCAGATCTGCTTCAGGATCGGGGACTGCTTGTCGGTAACGGTTCCGGCCACGATCATCACGTCGGATTGCCGCGGCGAGAAGCGCACGACCTCGGCGCCGAAGCGGGAGAGGTCGTAGTGGGCCGAGACCACCGACATGAACTCGATCGCGCAGCAGGCCGTGCCGAACGGCAGCGGCCAGAGCGAGCCCGAGCGCGCCCAGTTGGCCAGCTGATCCAGGCGCGTGGTGAGGACGCTCCGGTGGAAGCTCGTATCCTCGGTCTCGGGCGTGATGCGAGTCACGCTTCCCACTCGAGCGCCCCCTTCCGCCAGACGTAGGCCAGACCCACCAGCAGGATCCCCACGAAGACGACCATCTCCACGAATCCCAGCACGCCCAGCCGCCGGTAGAGCGCGGCCCACGGGAACATGAAGACGATCTCGATGTCGAAGAGGATGAAGAGCATGGCCACCAGGTAGAACTTCACGTCGAAGCGGCTGCGCGCGTCGGTCAGCGGGATCAATCCGCACTCGTAGGCGGCGCCCTTGGAGCCGCGCGCGCGGTTGGGCCCCAGCAGGGCGGAGAGGCCGAGCAGCACCGCGCCCAGCGCGACTCCCGTGCCGAGCAGGAACACGACCGGGATGTAGTCCGCCATGGGAGACACCGCCAGACGTCGTTTTTGGAAGGGAATGCGGCTGGAATCTAAGAGAAGCAGGAGGCGAAATCAAAACGCTCAGAGATCGAGTCGCGCCATGGACTCCTTCACCTCCGCGGCCGAGCGCTGCAGCGCGCGCCGTTCCTCGGCGGTGAGCTCGATCTCGACGATCTGCTCGATCCCGCGCCGGCCGAGCTTGACCGGCACCCCCACGAACACATCCTCCAGCCCGTACTCGCCGGTCAGCCACGCGGCGCAGGGCAGGATGCGCTTCTTGTCGCGAACGACGGCCTCGACCATCTGCGCCACGGCCGCCGAAGGGGCGTAGTAGGCGGAGCCGGCGCCCAGCAGCTGGACGATCTCGCCGCCGCCCTTGCGGGTGCGCTCGATCAAGGCCTCGATGCGCTCGGGCGGAAGCAGGGCCGGCAGCGGAATCCCCGCCACGGTCGAGTAGCGGGCCAGGGGAACCATGCTGTCGCCGTGACCGCCGAGCACGAAGGCGTGCGTGTCCTCGACCGAGACGCCGAGCTCGAGCGCGATGAAGGAGCGGAAGCGAGCCGAGTCCAGCACGCCGGCCATCCCGATCACCCGCTCGCGCGGGAAGGCCGTGACGCGCAGCGTCACGTAGGCCATCACATCCAGCGGGTTCGAGACCACGATCACGATGGCCGCGGGGCTCGTGCGCCGGATCTGCTCGGCCACTCCCTTGACGATCTCGGCGTTCTTGGCGAGCAGGTCGTCGCGACTCATGCCCGGGCGGCGGGCCAGGCCCGCCGTCACGACGAACAGGTCGGAGCCGGCCGTCTCGTCGTAGCCGTTCGTCCCGATGAGCCGCGTGTCATACCCGCAGAGCGGCCCGCTCTCCCAGAGGTCGAGCGCCTTGCCGCGCGGCATGTCGCCGAGCACGTCGACGAGCACGACCTCGCGGGCCAGCTCGGCTTCGGCGAGCCGCTGGGCCGTGGTCGCACCCACGTTTCCGGCGCCGACGACCGTGATCTTCACGGAATGGATCCGCTCCGGTCGGATGAACGTTGGAAGGCGGTGAAACCGGGGGAGGCGGGAGGGCGGAGGAAGCGGGCGAGCGAGCGGCGCGGACCTAGCCCGCGAGGACCGAGACCCGCCGTCTCTCCTTGCCGAGGCGCTCGAAGCGCACCTTCCCGTCGACCAGCGCGAACAGCGTGTCGTCCTTGGCCCGGGCCACGTTCAGCCCGGGATGGATGCGGGTCCCGCGCTGGCGGACCAGGATCGCGCCCGCGGCGACGCGCTCGCCGCCGTAGCGCTTGACCCCCAGCCGCTGGCCGTGGCTGTCCCGGCCGTTCCGCGAGCTGCCTACGCCTTTCTTGTGCGCCATCGTCCTTCTCTGCCTTTCAGTCGGTCACGAGCGATGCGTTTCTCAGGGCAAGTGAGCGGGCCGGCTGTCCCCGCAGCCGCCGTCACCCTTCCTCGCGACGTCGATTCCGATGTTCACAAATCGACGGAGCGAGCAGGCGGCTAATGGGAGCAGCCCGACCGCGGGCTATTCCGCGTGCGCCTTCGCGCGGTGCTGCTGCAGCCCGCGCTCGGTGGCGAACCCGCGCCCGCACTCCTGGCAGACGTAGGGTCCGACCTGGCGGCCTTTGCCCTCCGCCTCATCCTCGTCGTCGGCGCCGGCCGCGGCCGGCCGCGAGGCCTCCCGGCGTCCCTCCGCTCTCCCGCCCTCCAGCCCGAGGTCCAGGATCGCGACCTCGGTGTAGTCCTGGCGATGGCCGGTCTTCCGGCGGTAACGGTGCCGCCGCTTGTACTTGAAGACGACGACCTTCTTCCCGCGTCCGTGACCCACGATCTCGGCCGTGACGGCGGCCCCGGCGAGGGTCGGAGCGCCGACCGTCGGACCCGCTTCGCTCGAGCTGAAGAGCACGCGGTCGAAGGTCACCCGATCGCCCACCTCGCCGGCGAGCGAGGGCACGCGCACGCGCCGGTCGGCGCGGACCTTGAACTGCTTGCCGCCCGTCTCGATGATCACGTACGGCAACGACTTCCGAGTGTCTTGAGGCATGGCTCGTGGGCCGGGTCAGGCGGCTGCGGACCGGCGTGGGCGCAGGCGCGAAGGCGGGGGAAAGTAAGGACGCTCCGGGGGGCTGTCAACCGGTCGCGAACTGCACCTCCAGCGCGCGGTGCCCAGGGAGCGCATAGAGCTTGAACTCGTCGAGCGCCATCAGCGGATCGTCCCGGACCTCGATCTCCAGGTTGTGCGCCCGCCGCAGCGCCTGCAGCATCCCGCGCTCCTCGTCGATCAGGTGCAGCGCCACCTCGGGATGGGTGCGCACCTCGATCCGCTTCTCGGGGCGGGTGATCCCGATCCGCCGCAGCGTCCGCTCGAGCTTGCGGGCCACCGTCTGGCGCGACAACACGCGCCCCAGACCTCCGCAAGTCGGACAACGCTCCGAGAGGGACTGGAACAGGCTCGGTCGCACGCGCTGACGCGTCATCTCGACCAGGCCCAGGTCCGATACCTCGAACGCCTTCGTGCGCGCGCGGTCGCGTCCGAGCCAGGTCTTGAACTCCTGCAGCACGCGTTTGCGGTTGGCCTTCACCTCCATGTCGATGAAGTCGATCACGATGATGCCGCCCACGTCGCGCAGCCGCAGCTGGCGGGCGATCTCGCGCGCGGCGTCGAGGTTCGTGCGCAGGATCGTCGCCTCGGGGTCCTTCTTGCCCGTGTAGCGACCGGTGTTCACGTCGATCGAGACCAGCGCCTCGGTCGGCTCGATGACCAGATGCCCGCCGCTCTTGAGCGGCACCGAGCGCTCGAAGGTCTTCTCGATCTCGGCCTCGATCCCGTAGGCGTCGAAAAGAGGGATCGCGTCGCGGTAGAACTTCATGCGCTCGATCAGGTCGGGAGCGACGTCCTTCAGATAGCGGCGGATGTCGTCGTGGAGCTCCTTCCCGTCCACGATCAGCCCGTCCACCTTGTCCGAGAATACGTCGCGCACGAGTCCCGAGGTGAGGGTCGCTTCCTGGTGCAGGAGGGCGGGCGCCGACGCTCCGGCCGCCTTGCGCTCGATCTTGCGCCAGGTGCTGGAGAGGCCCTCGATCTCGCGCTGGAAGCCCTTCTTGGTGGCGTCCTCCCCCACCGTGCGCACGATCACGCCGCCATCCTCGGGGCGGATCTCGTTCAGGAGTCCGCGCAGGCGCGCGCGCTCCTCGCGGTTCTCGATCTTGCGCGAGACCCCGACGTGGTTCACGCCGGGCATGTAGACCAGAAAGCGTCCGGGCAGGGAGATCTGGCCCGTGAGGCGCGGGCCCTTCGTGCTGATGGGCTCTTTCGTGACCTGGACGAGGATCTCCTGGCCGCGCTTGAGGACGTCCTGGATGGGCGTCTCCTCGAACGCGCGCCGCCGTCCCCGCCCACGACCGCCGCCGCGGCGGCCGCCGTTTCCGTCGTCGTCCTCCTCGTCGGAGGTGTAGAAGTCGGCGAGGTCCGAGACGTGCAGGAACCCGCTCTTCTCCATTCCGATGTCCACGAACGCGGCCTGCATGCCGGGCAGGACCGCGGTCACCATGCCCTTGTAGATGTCGCCTAGGTGGCGCTCTTCCCCTTCGCGGTCGACGAGGAGCTCGACGAGTTGATCATCCTCGAGGATCGCAACTCGCGTCTCCTTGGGCGCGACGTTGATCAGGATCTCGCGTTTCATGGAGGTGGAGCATCCCCTTCAGCCTCCTGGCGGAATGCGTGCGGGAGTCGTGAGCACCCTCGGATCCCTGCCAGCGCGCTGGTGAGCGGTTGACGGCCGGCGCCGGTCCGGCGCCCGATGGCGGGCGTCCGCGCGCGGCGTGCCGACCTCTCCTGCCCCGGGGTCGCGCCCCGGGCGGAGCGAAGACGAGTGAGTCGAACCTTACGTGCTGACCGGCGGGGCCGACCGCGCCGCGACCTGCGAAACGGAGGGCCGCGGGAGGTGCCGGAGCGGATCCCGGCAGCCCCGCGCCGATCCGGCCGGGCCTCGTCGTCCGGCCGCACCGCCGATCGTCTATGGATGCCGCCCTGTGCCAGGTGCGGGCGGCTAAGACACTGTAAGTCATAATCTTATCACAACCCTCGCGGTTCATCAAGGACGATCCTCGCCTGCAACCGTGCCAGTGAGCGGCCTACCGGATCCCCTGCCCCGATGGAACCACGCCCGCAGATCAGTTCTCGATCAGGAGCAGCCCGTGGTAGTAGTCGAACACGAGCCGCATGTCGCGAAAGAAGGGGTAGCCCAGGATGCCGTCGTAGGCGACTCCGTCGGGCCGGCCGCCCTCCTCGACGGTTTCCAGCTCGCGCAGGAAGTGGGCTCGCAGGCGGTCGCGGCGGTAGGCCCCGAGCCCCACGCTCAGGTCCAGCGGATCCAGGCCGAGCGCGCTCGCCACGCGGGCCGACACGTAGATGTCGCTGGCCCCCGTGTCCAGCAGGAGCGGATGGCCGCCGGAGGGTCCCAGGTCGCCCACCACGACGACCCCCGTCCCGTCGGCGTTGAAGCGGAACGGCACGGACAGACGGCGCAAGGCCGGAGAGCTCTCGGCGTAGCCCGCCCCACCCGCGTCGTAGCGCTGGAGGTCGATCGTGCGGTGGTAGAAGTCCACGCGGACCAGGAAGTCGCGCAACAGCAGCGCCGGGTTCAGGACGCCGGCCACGTAGTAGCTGGCGCGGCCCCGCAGGCCCAGCGTGTCGAAATCGGCGACCGAGACGGGAACGTTCTGGATCACGACCCCGCCCAGGTTCAGCGAGTCCAGGACCGCCAGTCGCCGCTCCGCGCCGCCGAGCGTGCTCTCCACCCGCCCCGCGGACGGCGAGAGCTCCAGCCCCAGCTCGCGGGCGAAGCCCGCGTCCAGCACGTGGTCCTGGGCACCAGTGTCGAAGATGACGTAGACGGGATCGTGGCCGTCGATCCGCACCGGCAGGAGCGGCACCTCATCGCCGCGGGCCACGTCGAAGCGCAGCTGGCCCCGGGTCACCTGGCTCGCGAAGCGCGACCCTTTGCCGTCCTTGAGCCTCGAATACACGCGGGATCGCTCGCGCAGCTCGTCGCGGCGCTCCGGGAGCAGCTCTCGCACCCGGCCGAGGTACTCGTCCAGACGGTCGGCGGCCGTCCCGTAATCGCGCTCGATGAAGGCGATCCGGGCGAGCAGGAGCAGGTGCGCGGGGTCGCCGTCGAGCCGGTAGGCGCGGTCCAGGCGCTCGCGGGCGGAGGCCAGGTGGTTGGCGGAGAGCTCGAGCAGACCCTGGCCGGCGTGCGCCGGGGCGCAGGCGGGATCCAGACGCAGGGCCTCGGCGAAGGCGGCCTCGGCCTGCTCGAAGCGGCCGGAGCGATAGAGGCTCGTGCCGAGGAGCGCCTGCAACGCGGCGTCGTCGCGCTCCAGGTTGAGCGCGCGCCGGGCCTCGATCGCGGCCAGGTAGGGCTCGCCGAGCTGCAGGTAGGCGCGCGCGGAGCCGGCGGCGATGCGCCGGCCGACCTCACCGCCCGCCTCTGGATCGGCGTCCTGGTAGAGGAGGGCCGCGCCGAGCACCGCCGCGGCACGGTCGAAGGCGGCCAGCGTCCCGGCCGGGTCGCCGGCAGCCAGCGAGCGTTCCCCCGCCTCGAGTGCCGCGAGGGCGCCGGCGACTCGCGGGTCGGAGGCGCCGGCCGACGGAGCGCTCGAGTCCGCGCCGGCGGTTGCGGTCCCGGCCACCGGCGAGGACGACCCCGGCGGCGAGGCGCCGTCGGCTCCGGTCCCGGGCCGGGCCGACGCGCAGGCGAGGGTTCCCAGCGCGGCCAGCGCGGCCAACGCGGCGGCCTGCCGGGGCGCCATTCGCGATCCCCTAGCGAGTCCGGATGACCGTGACCTGCGCCTCGCTCGAGACAGGGGCCGTGATCCGCAGCTTGCGCTCGTTGATCCCCGACGAGGTCGAGACCTCGTAGAACTGGCCCGACGTGCCCCGCGTGACATTCTCGGTGGTGGTTCCGTTCGGCACCACGAGCGGGAGCAGGTTCAGGTAGGGACCCAGACCCAGCTCGGGGTTCGCCGTTCGGAACAGGTCGTAGTCACTGCGCAGGGGCAGGGACGGGATCTGGAAGTCCGAGGCGCCGATCCCCGAGTCGTCCAGGTAAAGAGCGGCGAACCAGTCGCTGAACAGGTTCGGGAAGCCCTGGTGCGCGGCGGCCTCCACGTTTCCGATGCCCGTCAGGGCGGTCTGCTCCAGCGTGCCGTAGATCTGCTCTCCCAGCTGATCGCCCAGCCAGCGCAGGAACAGGAACGCGGCGCCCCGTTCCTCGAGCAAGTCGCCGCCGACGGCGAGTCCGGTGGCGGCGGGGTCGGCGAGGTAGAGCGCGCTCCGCGCCACGTTGCCGCCGTCGAACCCGTTCAGATCCTCGGCGATGTGCGACAAGCCCTCGTTCAGCCACAGCGCCTCGGGGGACGACCCCCGGATCAGGAAGTGCTGGTTGAAGCTGATCATGTGCTGGAACTCGTGCGCGAAGACCTCGTCCAGCGTTTCGATCGCGAAGTCGCGCGGGATGGGCGGCCCGAAGTTTCCGCCCGGATCGGGCACGAAGCCGTAGAACATCTCCCGGGCGTTGGACGTCTGCGGCGAGAAGGCCGGCAAGACGTCGAGGCTGAAGAAGAAGCCGATGACGATCCCTTCGTCCGGGCTGGCACCCTCGTTCAGGGCGTTGATGGTGGCCGTCAGGAGGATCGTGACCCGCCCGTCGCCGTCGATGTCGGACTCGCTGCCGAAGGTGTCCGTGTCCACCACGTAGCTCTGGGTGTCGAAGCGATCGCCGACGTCCCGGATGTCGGCGTCGGTCAGGTCCAGGGCCGGCACGCGATCGTCCACGTAAACCAGCGTGTGGGCGCCCTTGTAGCGCAGGATCGCGTCCACGGAGTCGAAGTTGCGGGGGTCCGTGATCAGGGCTTTGGGGTCGACCGTGTTGAGCACGTGGAAGGTCTCGGTGTCCCCGAGCTGGGGCTCGCCTCCCGCGAGGCGCCCTGCCGGCGGGCGCGGCTTGCCCGCCATCGCCGCCGCGAGCTCGACCTCCCAGCCGCGGAGCGCGCGCTCGGCGCGGACCTGCCCGGCGGCGGCCGCGAGCTGCCCTGCGGGACCGGCGCCCTTGCGGGCCGGGCGTGGCGCCCCGCCGGCCGTGAGCGCCGCCACGTCGGCCGCGATCCCGTGCCGGAACTGCGTGGTGGCGTCGGTATCGAGGACCTCCACGGCGACCACGTAACGCTCCGCACCCGTCAGGAACCCGAGGCGCAGGTCCAGCGCCAGGGTGCCGCTCGAGAAGCTCAGCAGATCTCTCGCGACGCTGCCCACGTCGGGCAACGCCGGCGGCGGGCCCTTCACGTGGAAGGACACGCCGTTGCTGCGGGCACCCGTCAGGGTGACCGTCACCGGGCCGTCGCTGGCGAAGGTCGGGACGCTGGTCGTGATGCGCTGGACCGTCGCCGTCTGAACGTCGGCCAGGACCCCGTTGAACTCGACCACGTCGTGGGCCGCGATGGGGCTGAAGTTCCGGCCCACGATCTCGACCGAAGCACCCCGGTCGCCCTCGGTCGGGCTCACGCTCACGATCTCGGGCGTCCCGACGGCGGTTGCCGTGAAGCGCACTTCGCCGGTCACGCCTTCCAGGGTGGCGCGCGCCTCGGCACCGCCCGGCGCTCCGCCCAACGTGAGGCTCGCCGCGGCGATTCCCGACTCGTCGGTCGTGGCCGTGGTCGGGCTGATCGTGCCCCCGCCCGAGAGCACCTCGAAGCGCACCGGGACCCCGGGCAGCGGGACGGACGGCACGCCGCCCGTCACGCGGACCCGCAGGGGGTCCGTCAGCGGCCGGCTCACGACCCCCGTCTGCCCTGCCCCCGAGACGCTCGTGAGGTGGAAGGTGGCCAGATTGGGCCCCGCGGCGATCTGCGTGGCCGGGCCCTCGTTGTCGGCGGCGTCCACCGCGAAGACCGAGAGCTGGTCGCCGATCGTGGCCGGGATCTGCACGACGAAGGCGCCCGCCACGCTGGCGTTGGTCTCGGCGCTGACCGGCTCGCCTCCCGAGCTCGCGCTCAGGTTCTCGACCACGACGCGGGCCCGCGGCTCGACGCAGGAGTCGGCGCCCACCACGGTGACCTGGCCGTTCTGGGGGACACCGGCGCTGAGCCTGTCCAAGCGCGGGGCGTCGGGCGGAGTCCGGTCCCCGGGCCCCGAGCCCGAATCGCCGCAGGCCGCGGCCGCCAGGCAGACCGCGAGCAGCGCCGAAGCCGCCCGGGCGCGGCGGAGCCGGGTGGCAGAGGCCTGGCGCGAGGCGCGCCGATGGTCCGGGCCGGAGGGCGGAGAACAGGCTGCGATGTGCACGAGGCGACTCGACGTCAGGGTTCGGCCCCCCTCTCCCGGGAAATGAAACGTCGCGGAACGGCGCCCGTCAACCTTCAGCGCCCGCACCCGATGCATCCCGCGGACCGCGTGTCGAGGGAGAAGCCCCGGGGTGCTCCGCGCGACTGTCCGAGATCGAGTCGGAGCGAAGGAAGGCGGTGGGGACGAGGCTCGCGTGCTAGTCGTCGCCCACGCTCGGCTGGATCGGGAGGGCCGCGCCCAGCAGGGGAATCGCGGCCGGGAGCGGCGTGTCGGGGCTCGCCCCCCGATCCACCAGCACCGTACGGTAGATCTCGGTCAGCGGCTCCATGAGCCGGTCGCGGCGCTCGGCGAACAGCGCCAGGTACTGGGGCGCCACCGGGTCGCCGCTCGTGAAGTTCTCCCTGAGCGGGTTCACGAACCTGCCGTTCTTCGAGAAGCGATAGTCCAGGTGCGGACCCGTGGCGAGCCCCGTCGAGCCCACGAAGCCGATCACGTCGCCCTGGGACACCCGCGACCCGCGGCGCACGCCTTTCGCGACCCTGGAGAGGTGCGCGTACGACGTCGTGTACACCTTCCCGTGCTTGATCTCGACCATGTTGCCGTAGCCACGCTGCCACCCGGCGAAGGCGACCACGCCGTTGCCGGCCGCCTGGACCGGCGTGCCCGCCGGAGCGGCGTAATCGATCCCGGGGTGGGCGCGGTAGCGCTTCAGGAGCGGGTGGAAGCGCCGCATGCTGAAGCCCGAGGAGATGCGCGTGAACTTGAGCGGGGAGCGGAGGAACTGCCGCCGCAGCGACTTGCCGTCCAGGTCGTAGTAGTCGGCGGTCCTGTCGGGGGCTTCGAACCACACGGCCGGCAGATGCCGGCCCGCGTTGACGAACTCGGCGGCCTCGATCCGGCCCAGGCGAAAGCTCCCGTCCGGCCGCACCCAGGTCTGGAAATAGACCGTCACGCAGTCACCCGGCTGGAGATCGCTGTAGAAGTCGATCTCGCCGCCGTAGATCCGGTCCAGCTCGAGAGCCAGCGGCGAGAGGTCCACGCTCTCGGTCTCGAGGGCGGCGTAGAGCGAGCCCTCGATGCAGCCCACGTGCGTGCGCCAGACCTCGCGCACCGGCGTCTCGACGAGCTCTCCGCGGAAGCGCTCGCCCTCGGCGCGGGCCACGATCCTGCGGTCGGAGTCGATGCGGATCACGACGGAGTCCGCGGCCGGGGACGCGGACTCCGGGCCAAATGGCGCTGCGACGGCGGAGGCGGCCGCGGCGGGTTCGGCGAGCCCGCTCGCCGGGTGGCTGGCGGCGAGGTAGATCTCGACCGTCGTCCCGGCGCGCAGCTGGCGCACGTCGAACGCGCTGGTGAGCGCCTCGACCACCGCCGCCATCTCGCTGGGCGACCGCCCGTTCCGCTCCCAGACGACCGAGAGGGTCTCCCCGCGCCCCAGCTCGTCGGTCAGGACGGAGGTGGCCGCGACGGGCTGCACGTCGGTCTGGACGGACGCGGGGACCGAAGAGGCGAGTCGCTCGGGGGCGCTGCGGGCGGGCGGAGCGGCGGGGGCGAAGATCCGCGAGGCGCCGGCCAGCAGGGCCAGCGCGGCGCAGATCCCGAATCGCGGATCGGCGACCACGCGGGTCACGCGTTTGACGAACGGCCGCTCGGGCACGCTGCGATCTCCGGAAACGATTGGAGGACGCGCCTTCCGGGAAGCGCGTAATGTAGGAGCGCCCGCGGGAAGCGCAACCAGATCGGTGCCGCGGGCGGGCGCACGGCGCTGCGTGGAACGACCGCGGCGCGGGCGCTGGCCGGTTTCAATCCATCTGGCGCCGGATGAAGGTCGGGATCTCCAGGTCGTTGCGGGCGTCCTGGCCCACGAGCTCGCTCTGGAACAACGCCTGCCCGAGCGTCTCGCGGCGCGCGGCGCCGGGGCCCACGAGCTCCTCTTCGCGCTCCCGCCTCGCGCTGAGATCCAGAACCTGCGGCCGATCGCTCCAGGCTTCGCGCCGCTCGCCCGTGCCACCGATGCCGGTCGCGATCACCGTCACCCGCAGCTCGTCCTTCATGTCGGTGTCGATCACGGCCCCGAAGATGATGTTCGCCTCTTCGCCGGCCGCCTCGTGGATGACGGAGGACACTTCGCTCACCTCGTGGAGCGAGAGGTCCTTGCCGCCCGTGATGTTGATGAGCACGCCGCGCGCGCCCGATACCGAGACCTCGTCCAGCAGCGGGCTCGAGATCGCCTCCTGGGCGGCCTCCAGCGCGCGGTGCTCGCCGCTGCCGTAGCCCGTCCCCATGAGCGCATCGCCCATCTCGGTCATGATCGTCTTCACGTCGGCGAAATCCACGTTCACGAGGCCGGTCACCGTGATCAGGTCGGCGATGCCCTGCGTCGCGTGGAGCAGCACGGAATCCGCTACACGAAAGGCATCCTGCAGCGACGTTCCCTGGCCGACGACCGAGAGCAGGCGCTGATTGGGGACGACGATGAGCGTGTCCACGCGCTTCTTGAGCTCGCGCAGACCCTCCTCGGCCTGCTGGATGCGCTTGCGGCCCTCGAACGCGAAGGGTTTGGTCACGATCGCGACCGTGAGCGCGCCGAGCCCCTTCGCGATCTCCGCAACCACCGGCGCGGCCCCGGTCCCCGTGCCGCCACCCAGGCCGGCCGTGACGAACACCATGTCCGAGTTCTCGATCGAGGACAGCAGCTCGTCCTTGTCCTCGAGCACGGCGTCGCGCCCGATCTCGGGACGGCCGCCGGCACCCAGGCCGCGGGTGAGTTGCTTGCCGATCTGGATCTTCCGGTGGGACTCCGAGGTCAGCAGCGCCTGCGCGTCCGTGTTGACGGTGATGAACTCGACCCCCTCGAGACGTTCCTGGATCATGCGGTTCACCGCGTTCCCCCCTCCGCCCCCTACGCCGACGACCCGGATGCGCGCGAGCTGCGGTCGCTTCTCGGCCTCGTCGAATTCGAAGATCATCGTCTTCCTCCTCTGCGAGCGTGGTTCCATAAAGGCAGGGGACGCCGGTTTGCGTTTCACTGGCATGCTCCTAAGAGCAAGGATGCTTGAGGATCCATAGGGCAGGGGACGCCGGTTTACGCGTCACTGGCATGCTCCTAAAACCGAGGATGCTCGAGGTTCATGTGGACCTTATCGGCCGGGTTCGGCCACCGTTCGGGTCGCCCTCGAATCGGGTGCGGGCACGACCTACAGTATGTCCGGGAGCGCCATACCACAATATTTAGTGCGGCGCCCTGGACCCTCCGCAAGGAGGGGCCCCACCCGGCGGCGTTCCTCCGGCCTTCAGACCGCGAACTCCCCGAACCAGCCCCGCATCCGCTCCCAGGCCCGCTGCCACCACACCTCCCCGTTGCGGGCGCCGATGCGGGCTTCCTCGAGACCGCGCTGGGCGCCGTAGAGCACGAGCCCCACGCCCGTCGCGTAGCGGGGATCCTGGATCGAGTCGGTGAGCCCGGAGACGCCCAGCGGGTAGCCGATCCGCACCGGCATGTCGAGGATCTCCTCGGCCAGCATCGCCGTGCCCTCCAGGCTCGAGGCGCCGCCGGTCAGCACCATCCCCGCCGGGATCTTCTCGGCCCAATCGCTCTTGCGGATCTCGCGCATGACGAGCTGCAGCATCTCCTCCATGCGCGGCTGGATGATCGAGGCCAGGAGCTGACGCGAGACGCGCCGCTCCTGCTGCGAGGCCACACCGGGGACGCGGATCTCCTCGTCGCCCGAGACCGCCCGCGCGAGGGCGGCCCCGTAGCGCTCCTTGATGCGCTCGGCGTCGCGCGCCGGCGTGCGCAGGCCGATCGCGATGTCGTTCGTGACGTTGTTCCCGCCCAACCCGATCACGCTGGTGTGTCGCACGGCCGCTTCGTGGAAGAGGGCGATGTCCGTCGTGCCGCCGCCCATGTCCACGAGCACCACGCCCAGCTCGCGCTCGTCCTCGGTCAGCGTCGAGTACGCCGAGGCGAGCGGCTCCAGCACCAGGTCCAGCACCTGGTAGCCGGCGCGCTGGATGGCCTTCGCGATGTTCTGGGCCGACGAGACCGCGCCGGTCACGATGTGCACGTCCACCTCCAGCCGGGCGCCGGCCATCCCGACGGGATCCTTGATCCCGTGCTGGTCGTCGACGGTGAAGTCCTGCGGCAGGATGTGCACGATCTCGCGGTCGGCCGGAATCGTGATCGCCTTGGCGGCATCGATCGCGCGCGCTACGTCGGCGCGGGTGATCTCCACACCGCCGCGCGGGACCGCGATCACGCCGTGGCTGTTGACCGAGCGGATGTGATCGCCGGCGATCCCCGCGAAAACCGACCGGACCTCCACCCCGGCCATCAGCTCGGCGTCCTCCACGGCGCGAGAGATGGATTCGACCGTCTTCTCCAGGTTGACGATCACGCCGCGCCGCAGGCCCTCCGAGCGCGTCGTGCCCACGCCCACGACCTTGACGCTCCCGGCGGGGTCCGACTCGGCGATGATGGCGCAGACCTTGGTCGTGCCGACGTCCAATCCGGCCACGATGTTCTCGCGCGTCATGCGGACCGGTCCGGGTGGAAGGGTTCGCGGGGCCCGGCGAAGGCCGCCCGGACGACGGCGGGTCGACCTGCCGGAAGCCCGGCAGCGGGTCCCGGAACGACCGGGTCGCGGGACGTGGGGACCGGGGACCGGGCGGGATCGGGAGCCGGCGGGCGAGCGGCTCCCCCCTCGGGAAGCCCTGCAGCCGGCACCGCGGGCCGCTGCGGCCGGGCCCCGGCTGGGAGGTCCACCGCCGGTGTGGAACCCGTCGCCTGCGCGGCCTCCGTCTCAGCGTCACGTGCGCCCGGGCTCGCCACCACGTTGCCCGCGGAGTCCGCACCGGACGCCTCCGGCGCCAGATCCACGGGACGCACGACGATCTGGTCCTGAAACGAGAGGTCGAGGCTCGCGAAGCCCTGCCGCTTGAGCTTGAGGTCGCGCAGGACGTCGGGCAGGAGTGCCACCTTGTCGATCGGCGTCTCGAGACGCAGGCGCACCTCGCCGCCCTCGCCCATCAGGTGCAGCACGACGCGGTCGCCGCGCTCCAGCTCGGCGGTCGAGATCCGCCGCGACACCTCGGGCACGCGGTCGCGGATGCCGATCACGAGGCGCAGGAGCGCCCGGGCGTCGCCGTCCACGAGACGGCCGGCCTGCACCCCGGGCGTGCCGCCGGCGGTGTCCCACGGCGCCACGAGCACGGGCAGGTCCCAGCCGTAGCGCGCGGGGTCGAGCGGAAGCACGCGCCCCTCGGCGTCGATGGCCACCACCCCCGAGTCGGCGCCCCAGTAGGCGGCCGGCGAGCGCTCGCGAACCTCGACCACGAGACGAGCGGGCAGCTCGCGGCGCACACGCACCTCGCGGATCAGCGGGTCGCGGCTCAAGTTCGCGACCACGAACGCGAAGTCGTCGAACATCGAGCGCGGCCGGGCCAGCCCGGCCTCCGCGACGAGCACCGCGGGGCGCGCGTGGACCAGCCCGTGGAAGGTGATCTCGCGCACCCGGAAGAAGCCCTCCTGGAAGGCGATCCGGAACGCGAGAAAGACCGCGAGCGCCCCCAGTGGAACGATCAGCGCGAGCGTCGCGCGCCGGCGCCGGGAGCGCTCCAGCGCGGGATGCCGCCGGCGGTTGGCGGCCGCGCGCGCGCGCGGCGCCGCCCAGGTCCGCGCGGCCGGGCGCCGGACGGGGATGGCGCGCGGGGGAGTCATGCCGCCTCCTCGACCAGCGGGGCCAGCTCCGCGGGAGAGAATCCGACCAGCCGGACCTCGGGCTCGAGCCACACGCCGAACCGCTCGGCGACCGTCTGTCGCGCGAGGATCATGAGCTCGAGCACGTCGCGCGCACGCGCATGACCCAGGTTCACGACGAAGTTGGCGTGCATCTCGGACAGCTGAGCGTCGCCCCGCCGGGCGCCCTTCAGGCCCGCGCGCTCGATCAGGGCGCCGGCCGCGCCCGTCCCCCAGCCGCTGCGCACGGTGCCGCGCGCATCCGCCTCCGCGCCCTCCGGGGGCGCCGGGTTGCGGAAGGTCGATCCGAAGGAAGGCAGCTGGAGCGGCTGCTTGGCCCGCCGCTCGTCCTTGAGTTTCCGCGCCGTGCGCGCCATCGCCGCGGGGTCTCCCGGGCGGCGCTCGAAGGCCACGCGCGTCACGACCGTGCCGGCCGGGATGCCGCCGTGCCGGTAGGCCGGCGTCAGCTCGTCGGCGCGGTAGCGCACCTCGCGTCCCTGCCGGTCGAGCCCCCAGACCTCACGCACGAGGTCGAAGGTCTCGAAGGCCGGGATGCCGGCGTTCATGACGACCGCGCCACCGACCGTGCCCGGAACGCCGGCCAGCATCTCGAAGCCGCCCCAGCCCGCGGCGACGGCGCTGCGCACGAGGCGGGACAGGTAGGCCCCCGCCTCGGCTACGATGCGGTCGCCTTCCTCGTGGATGGCGCCGAGCTGACGCTCGATCTTGATCACCAGGGGGTAGCTCCGCTCGTCGTTGATGAGCAGGTTCGCGCCGCCGCCGATCACCAGGCACTCGCCGATGCCGCGCTCGAGCCGGTCGGCGAGGGCGTGGGCCAGGTCCTCGCGGCTCTTCACCTCCCAGAGCACCTCGGCGCGCCCGCCGATCCGGATGTAGGTGTAGGGTGCCAGCTCCACGTCACGCCGGGGCACGAGCGGGCTCTTCCACGGCCTCGCGCGGGGCCAGCGTGGGCTCGGCGACGCGCGCCAGCCGGGCCGCGATCTCGCGGGCCGCTTCGCCCACGTCGCCCGCACCCATCACGAGCACGAGGTCGCCGGGCCGGATGCGCTCCAGCGCGGACGCCGCGAGCGAGCTCAGGTCCGATACGTAGGAGACCGCCGGATGGCCGGCCGCGCGCGCGGCGTCCGCCACGAGCGCGCCGTCCACGCCGGGCAGCGGCGCCTCGCGCGCCGCGTACACGTCGGTCACGAACACCAGGTCCGCCAGCGCCAGCGCCTGGCCGAACTCCCGCGCCAGGTCGCGCGTGCGGGAGTAGAGGTGCGGCTGGAACAGGGCCACGACCCGCCGGTCCCACCCTTCGCGCGCCGCCTTCAGCGTGGCGCGGACCTCGGCCGGGTGATGCGCGTAGTCGTCCACGACCAGCACGTCGCCGCCCGCGGGCACGACCTCGAAGCGACGCCCCACGCCCGCAAATCCCGCGAGCCCGTCACGGATCGCGCCGAAGGGCGCCCCCAGCTCCAGCGCCAGCGCGGCCGCACCCGCGGCATTCTGGGCGTTCAGCCGGCCCGGGACCCCGAGCTCCAGGCGTCCCAGACGCTCGTCGCCCCGCACGAGGTCGAAGCTGGTGGTCAGGCCGCGCGCCCGGACACGAGCGGCCCGCACCTGGGCCCGCGCCGAGAGGCCGTAGGAGCGAAGCGGCGCGCGGGTGCGCGTCACGAGCCGCCTCAGGCCGGCGTGGTCGGCGCACCAGAACGCCCGGCCGTGGAACGGCACCTTGTTCAGGAACTCGAGGAACGCCTGCGCCAGGGCCCGCTTGGTCCCGTAGGTGTCCAGGTGGTCGGCGTCCAGGCTGGTGACCAGCGCATACACCGGCGCCAACGCCAGAAACGAGCGATCGAACTCGTCGGCCTCGACGACGAACAGCTCGCCCCGGCCGGGGCGCGTGTTGCCGACGGCTCCGCGCGGCGCTCCACCCACGACGACCGTGGGATCCAGCCCCGCCTCGGCGAGCGCGGCGCCGGCCATGGCCGTCGTCGTGCTCTTGCCGTGCGTGCCGGCGATCGCGACCTGCACGCGGCCACGCCCCAGCTCGGCCAGCATCTCCGCCCGCCGGACCACGGGGAGACCGCGCTCCCGCGCGGCCAGCACCTCGGGATGGTCGTGCGGCACGGCCGAGGAGACCACCAGCGCCTGGGCCTCCGCCACGTGCGCGGGATCGTGGCCGGCCAGCACGCGCACGCCTCGGGAAGCGAGCGCCTCCGCGAAGACGCCCGGTGCGGCATCGCAACCGCTGACCTGGTAGCCTTCGGCGAGCAGGAGCTCCGCGAGCCCGCTCATGCCCGCCCCGCCGATCCCCATCAAGTGGAAGCGCTCGTAGTCGCGGAATCTCACGCGCGTCCTCCTCGCGTGCCGGCGGCCTTCGTCCACTCCGCGCGCCAGCCGGCGGCCGCGCTGCGCATGCCTTTCTCGCCGTCGGGCGCCTGCGCGCGCTCGGGTGCCGCCGCCCGCGAGTCGCGCAGCGCCGGCGGTCGGCCGGCGGCCAGCGCCAGCAGGCGGTCGGCGATCTCGCGGGCCGCTTCGCGCCGGCCGCGCCGCCGCGCGCGCTCGGCGATGCTCTCGCGGATCGGCCCGTTCTCCATGAGCAGGTCCACCTTCTCGGCCAGCAGGGCGGGCGTGAGCTCGTGCTCGGGGATCCAGATCGCGGCCTGATCCTCGGCCATGGCGCGCGCGTTGCGCTCCTGGTGCCGGTCCGTCGCCAGCGGGTAAGGCACGAGAATCGAAGGGATGCCCCAGCACGTGATCTCGGAGAGCGTCATGGCGCCCGCCCGGCAGACGATCAGGTCCAGCAGCGGGTAGACGTCCTTCATGGGCGTGAAGAAGGGCTGGACGACGATCCCGGGCGGCGGAGGGCCGAGGCGACGCAGCACGCCCTCGTAGTGGTCGCGCCCGGTCTGGAAGAAGAGGTTGTGCGGGTAGCCCGCGTCGTGTGCGACCAGCATCTCCGTGACGATCTCGTTCAGCCGCCGCGCTCCCTGGCTGCCCCCCATCACCATCAGCGTCCGCCGCTCGGGTGCCAGGCCCCAGCGCCGCATCAGATCGCGGCGGTCGGGCGGCTGGCCGTTGAGCGTGATCGGATTCCCGGTCACCACGGCGCGCGCCCGCGCCGGGAAGAAGGCGCGGCTCTCCGGGAAGTTCAGGTAGACTTCGTCGGCGATGCGCCCCAGGAAACGGTTCGTGAGGCCGGGGGCGGCGTTCTGCTCCTGCAGGGCCACCGGCACGCCCGCGAGCCGCGCGGCGAGGAGCACGGGGGCGCTCACGTAGCCCCCCGTCCCGACCGCCACCTCGGGCTCGAACTCGGCCACGATGCGCCGCGCTTGGGCCAGCGCGCGCCCGAAGCGCCAGGGCAGCGCCGCGTTGCGCCAGCGCTCCGCGCGGTGGAGGTAGGGCGCTTCCAGGAAGCGGTGCGGGAAGCCCGAAGCCGGCAGCACCCGGCGGTCGACGGGGCGATTCGTGCCGACCAGCAGCACCCGGGTCGCGGGATCGCGCCGCACGAGCTCTTCGGCGATGGCGAGCGCGGGGGTCAGGTGGCCGCCGGTGCCGCCGCCGGCCAGGAGCACGCGCGCGCTCACGGCGCCCTCCGCTCGCGGCCCCCGCGCCCGCCGCCGGGCCAGGACGACCGCGCAGCCGTGGGCCCGACCGGACGGCCGCGCGGCGCACGCGGCAGGAGCGGACGCTGCGGGGGCCGGCGGGTGGGGCTGGAGTCCGCCGCCCGCGCGGGGGCGAGCACGCGGTCGGCCGCCGGACGCGGGCGCGACAGGTTCATGAGCGCCCCCATGGCCACCAGGCTCACCGTGAGCGACGTCGCGCCGTAGCTGATGAATGGCAGCGTGAGACCCGTGGTGGGCAGATTCCCGGTCGCGACCCCGATGTTGAAGACCCCGCCCACGACCAGCAGCGCCGTGAGCCCGCCGGCGAGCATCGCGCCGAACGGATCGCGCGCCCGGCGCGCGACGCGGCAACCGACCCAGCCCAGGTAGAGGAAGGCGGCCAGCGTGAGCGCCGCTCCCGCGAACCCCAGCTCTTCGCCGATGATCGCGAAGATGAAGTCCGTGTGCGCCTCGGGGAGGAAGAAGAACTTCTGCTTGCTCGACCCGATCCCCACACCGAAGAGCCCTCCCGAGCCCAGGCTGATGAGCGACTGGTGGACCTGGTAGCTCAGGCTGTCGAGGTACTTGTCGGGCTCGCGGAAGGCCAGCAGCCGCTGCACGCGGTAGGGCTCGGCCAGCGCCAGGCCGACGAAGAGCGGCACGGCCGCCGCGCAGAGCGCGAGCAGGTGACGCCAGCGCACGCCGCCCAGGAAGAGCATGACCGCCACGAGGAGTCCCAGGAACAGACCGCTCCCGAAGTCGGGCTGCAGCACGAGCAAGCCCAGCCCCAGCGCCGGCACCGCGCAGAGCGGCAGCGGTCCCGTCGTGAAGCGCTCGAGGGCCTCGCCGCGGCGCGCCAGGGCCGAGGCCATCCAGACCACGACCGCCAGCTTGAGGACCTCGGAGGGCTGAAACGAAAGCCCCGGCACGGCGAGCCACCGGCGGGCGCCGTTGATCTCGGGGCTGATGCGCTCCAGGCCGGGGATTACCGTGAGCGCCACGAGCGCCAGGCTGACCGCCAGCAGGGGCCGCGCGGCCGTCTCCCAGCGGTGGTAGTCCACGCGCGCCACCACGAACATGGCCGCCAGGCCCGCCCCGGCCTTGACCGCCTGGCTCTCCAGGAACGCGTGCCCGTTGTCGAAGCGCAGCACGGACAGCATCGAGCTCGCGCTGTAGACCATGAGCAGGCCGAAGGCGACCAGCGCCAGCGCGAGCAGCGTGATCCGCGGATCCACCGGACCGGGGCGGCTCACCGCGCGGAGCCGGCTCGCGCACCGCATCCCGAGGGCGGTGGCGCGCGCCGGCGGCGGCGCCTCGCCACGCGACGCCGGGCGCGCGCTCACAGGTCGTCCTCCCTCCGCACACCGCCGCCGCGCGCGTACGCGGGCGAGCGACGCAGGGCCTGCACCGCCTGTCGGAAGGACTCCCCGCGATCCTCGAAGTCGCGGAACATGTCGTAGCTCGAGCACGCGGGCGAGAGCAGCACGACGTCGCCGCCCACCGCGTCGCGGAAGGCGGCCTTTACGGCGTCCGCGAGGGACGCCGCGCGTTGCACCCGCACGGCGCCGCCGAGCTCCTCCACGATCCGCTCGCGCGCCTCGCCGAGCGCCAGCACCTGCTTGACCTTCCCGGCCATCTCCGGAAGCAGCGGCGCATACGGGCTTCCTTTGTGGCGACCGCCCAGGATCACGTGCAGCGGACCGTCGAAGCTGCGCAGCGCCCACAGGGTCGCGTCCACGTTCGTGGCCTTCGAGTCGTTCACGAACAACACGCCGTCGATGCGGGCCACCTCCTCCAGCCGGTGCGGCACGCCCCGGAACTCGCGCAACCCGCGCGCCACGGCCGGGGGTTCGACCCCCATCAGAAGCGCCGCCAGCGAGGCGGCGAGCGCGTTCTGCAGGTTGTGCGGGCCGCGCAGGCGGATGTCGCGCAGCTCGGCGATCGGCCGCACGCGGCCGTCGCCGCCGAGCTGGAGGAGCTGTCCGCGCGCGACCCCCAGGCCCGCACGGACCGGCTTGCCCGCCGTGAAGTACCAGCGCGCGGCCGGCGCCCCGGCCGCGAACGAGCCGCTGCCCGGGTCGTCGGCGTTCAGCACCAGCGCGTCCCCCGCGGTCATGTTGCGCGCCAGCCGCTCCTTGTCGGCGGCGTACGCGGCCAGGTCCGGATACCGGTCCAGGTGGTCGGGGGCCAGGTTCGTGAGGACGCCCACGTGGGGGTGGAACGTCTCGGTGGCGGCAAGCTGGAAGCTCGACACCTCGCAGACCGCCCAGTCCAGCGGCCGTTCCGCCAGCGCGACCTCGGCCAGGGGCAGGCCGATGTTGCCGGCCGCCACGCTGCGCACGCCGCCGCGCTCGCACATGGCCTGCAGCAGCGCCGTGGTGGTGGTCTTGCCGTTCGTGCCGGTGACGGCCGCGATCGCCGCCTCGAGGTACCAGGACGCGAGCTCCAGCTCGCCGACGGTGCGCACCCCGGGCAGCGAGGCCAGCGGGGTCGACCCGGGCGGGATGCCGGGGCTGATCACGGCCAGATCGGCGGCCGCCAGGCGCGCCGGGTCGTGGCGGCCGAGCTCGACCTCGATCCCGAGCGCTTCGAGCTCGGCCCGCGTCCGCTCCAGCACCGGCCCCGCGGCCACGTCGGAGGCGTAGACGGAGGCCGCGCCCCGGGCGCGCGCGAGCCGGGCGGCCGCGCGGCCGCTCTTGCCGAGTCCCAGCACGGCGACACGCAACCCGGCTACCGATCGCGGAGCGCTCACGCCACCTCCGAGAGCACGCGCGGCGTCTGCAGGCGATTTCGCGAAAGCTCCCCTCCAGCCGTTGGGGAACCGCGAAGCCGCCGGTCCGAGGGCTTTGCCCGAGGACCGGCCCCGCCCCTCGCGAAGCCCCCGCTTACGATCAACTGGGGCTCTGCCCGAGGAGCCGCCCCGCCCCTCGCGCAGCCCCCGCTTACGATGAATGCCCCGCGCAGCGGGCCCCCCGTCGTTGGGGAGGAGGCGGGGCTGAAGCCCCCGGGAAGCCCGTGCGCAGGGACAAGACGTTCGAATGGCGCGCTCACCGGATCTTGAGCGTCGAGAGAGCCAGCAGGGCGAACAGGATGCCCAGGATGTAGAACCGAACCACGATCTTCTGCTCGTCCCAGCCGATCAGCTCGAAGTGGTGGTGAATGGGCGACATGCGGAAGATCCGCTTCTTGCGCAGCCGGAAGCTCGCGACCTGCAGGATCACGGACGCGGCCTCCATCACGAACACGCCGCCGATGATGACGAGCAGGAACTCGGCCTTCAGCAGGATGGCCAGCGTGCCGAAGGCGCCGCCCATGGCGAGCGATCCCGTGTCGCCCATGAAGATCTCGGCCGGATGCGTGTTGAACCACAGGAACCCGAGCGCCGCCCCGACCAGGCTCATGCAGTAGATCGTCATCTCGCCGGCGCCGGGCAGGTAGAGGATCTGCAGGTAGCTCGACCAGTCGGCGCGGCCGGCCACGTAGGCGAACCCGGCGAAGGCGAACCCCGCGATCCCGGCCAGGCCGATGGCCAGGCCGTCCAGGCCGTCCGTCAGGTTCACCGCGTTCGAGCTCCCCACCAGCACGAGCACGATGAACGGCACGTAGAACCAGCCCAGGTCGAGAAACACGTTCTTGAGGAACGGCACGCTGGTCTGCGTCACGAACTCGCCGTGGATCGGGCGCACGTGCAGCAGCACGCCGAGCAGGATGCCGAGCAGGATCTGTCCGACGAGCTTCTGGCGGCCGATCAACCCCTCGGACTTCCGCTTCACCACCTTCAGATAGTCGTCGAGAAAGCCGAGCACGCCCATCCAGATCGTGGCCAGGAGCAGGAGATGGATGTAGGGGTTGCGCAGGTCGGCCCACAGCAGCGTGGGCACCACCGTCGCGGCGAGGATGATGAGCCCGCCCATGGTCGGCGTCCCGGCCTTGGCGCGGTGGCGCTCGGGCCCCTCCTCGCGGATCATCTGCCCCGCCTTGAGCTCGCGCATCTTACGGATGATCCAGGGACCGATGAGGAACGAGAGCAGGAGCGCCGTCACCGTCGCGTAGGCCGCCCGGAACGTCAGGTAGCGGAACACGTTGAAGAACGTGTCCACCTCGACGAGCCGGACCAGCAGGTGATAGAGCATCAGTCCCCTCGCGCATTTCCTCTCGTCCGCCCCGCCGCCTGAACGCTCGGGACGGCGTGCGCGCTCAGGTCGCCCAGGTAGGCCCGGGCCGCGTGCTCGAGAGCGATCCCGCGGCTGGCCTTGAACAGGACGCTGGCCGGAGGCTGCACGCGCTCCTCGAGGAAGCGCACGAGCCGGCCGTAGTCGCGGAACAGGAAGACCGGGGCGCCGGTGCCCGCCTGATAGCCGCGGGCGATCGGAACGGCCTCGTCTCCGTAGACCACGAGCAGGTCCAGCGGCTCGCGCGCGAGCTCGCGCCCGAGCTCGTAGTGGAGGCGCTGCGCCTCGCCGCCCAGCTCGCGCATGGCTCCCAGGACGGCTACGCGGCGCCCCTCGCGAGCGAGGGCGCGGAGTGTCTCGACCCCGCGCAGCATCGAGTCGGGGTCGGCCTTGTAGCAGTCCTGGATGACCGTGACCCCGCCGACCCGGCTCACGTCCATGCGCAACGGCATCGGCTCGACCGCCTCGAGACCGCGGCGGATGGCGGCCGGCGGGAGCCCCGCCAGCCGGCCGACCGCGATCGCGGCCAGGGCGTTCAGCAGGTTCGGCAGCCCCACCAGGCGCAGACGCAGGCGGCCGAGGCCCGCGACCTCGAACACCGGGTGTCCTTCGGCGTCCAGCTCGGCCCACTCGGGATGGACGTCGTTTCCGGCCCGCATCCCGAAGCTCACCTTGGCGCAGGAGAAGGCCTGCACGGCCCCGCTCAGACGCTCGCCGTCGCCGCCGTAGATCAAGGTTCCCTCGCGTCCCAGGGCCGCGGCCAGATCCGTCTTCTCCTTGAGCACGCCCTCGACCGAGCCCAGTCCTTCCAGGTGGCTGGGCCCCACGTTCGTGATGATCCCCACGTCGGGCCGCGCCAGCGCGGCCAGGCGCGCGACCTCGCCCGCGCGATTCGTCCCGATCTCGAATACGCCCCAGGCGTGCTCCGGCCCGAGCTCGAGCAGCGAGAGCGGCAGGCCCACGAGGCTGTTCAGGTTCCCCGGCGTGTGGACGACCGGGAAGGCCTGCGCCAGGACCGAGGCGACGAGCTCCTTCGTGGCCGTCTTCCCGTTGGAGCCGGTGATGCACACGATGCGCGGGGAGACCGCGCTGCGGTGCGCGAACGCGATGCGGTGGAGCGCGGCCAGCCCGTCCTCGACCGTCCACCAGGCCACCCCGGGTGGCAGGTCGGCGGGCGGAGCCGAGGTGGCCACCACACCGGCGGCACCGGCACGCGCGGCGGCCGCGCCGAAGGCGCTCCCGTCGTTGCGCTCGCCGCGCAGACCCACGAAGAGGCAGCCGCGGCGCACCGCGCGCGAGTCGATCCCCACGCCGGCGAAGGTCTCGGCGTTCCCCGGCATGGCGGGCTCCCCCAGGGCCTCGCGGACCCGGTTGACGGGAAGCGGCCGCGGATCGGGCCGCGACGCCGGCTCAATCATGCAAACCTCCATCGGGCGCCCCGGGAACGGACACTCCCGCCGGAGACCGCGCGTCCCCAGTGGGACCGGGCCGGGCGTGCGCGTCGAAGGCGCCGCCCGCGCGCTCGGCGCGGTCCGCCCCGGGCGCCCAGTCGTCGTCGCGCTCGGAGGCCTCGAGCGCCGCCAGCTCCCGGCGGGCCAGGTCGCGATCCGAGTGCGGATGCTTGACACCGTCCACATCCTGGTAGCCCTCGTCTCCCTTCCCGAGCAGGACCACCAGGTCGCCCGGTCGGCTCTCGCGAAGCGCCCGGCGGATGGCCTCGGCGCGGTCGTCCAGCCGCGTCCAGGAGGCCCGGCCGCGCGCCAGCCCGGCCGACACGTCGGCCGCGATCCGATCCAGCGGCTCATGGCGCGGATTGTCCATCGTGAGGAAGACGCGGTCGGCGAGCTCGGACGCGAGCTCGCCCATGAGCGGGCGCTTCTCGCGGTCGCGCTCGCCGCCGCAGCCGAAGATCAGGACCAGCTGGCCCGGAGCGAGCGGCCGCGCGGCGGCCAGCACCCGCTCGAAGGCGTCGGGCGTGTGCGCGTAGTCGATGAGCACGGTGCGCCCGCTCCCGGTGTAGACCTCGAACCGCCCGGGGACGCGCTCCACCCGTGCCAGGGCCTCGGCGGCCCGCCGCGGCGCCAGGCCCAGTGCGACGCCCGCGGCCAGCGCCGCGAGCGCGTTCGAGACGTTGAAGCGGCCGCCGAGCGGGACCCGCAGCTCCAGGCGCTCGCCTCGCACGGTCGCGCGCACCCGGCTCCGCGGCCCCTCGAGCACGACCTCGCGCGCGAAGACGTCGGCGCCGGACCGCTCCTGAGCGTACGTCAGGACCCGTCTCGGGGCGCGCGCGAGGAAGGCGTCGGCCGCCGCGTCGTCCAGGTTCACGACACCCCACGCGTCCTGCTCTCGCAGGATGTCGAAGAAGCGGAGCTTGGCCGCCAGGTAGCCCTCGAGCGTGCGGTGATAGTCCAGGTGCTCGTGGGTCAGGTTCGTGAACACGCCGGCCTGGAAGTGCACGCCGTCCACCCGGTGCTGGTCGAGCGCGTGGGACGAGACTTCCATGGCCAGGCCCCTCACCCCGTCGTCGGCCAGCGACCGCAGCAACGCCGCCAGCTCGGGAGCCTCCGGCGTGGTGAACCCGGTCGCTTGCGCATGGCCGCCGCGCCTCAAGCCCAGGGTGCCGAGCGCGGCCGCGCTCCCCAGCGCCTCTTCCAGCACGGCCGCGGTCAGGAACGAGGTGGTGGTCTTGCCGTTGGTGCCCGTGATGCCGACCACGGCGACCTCCGCCGAAGGGTCGCCGTGGAAGCGCTGGGCCAGGGGACCCAGCGCGCGCCGCGGGTCGGCCACCTCGACCCAGGGCGCGGGGGACGGCGGGGCCGTGGATCCGAGCACCGCGGCGGCTCCGCGCTCGAGCGCGTCGGGTACGAACGTCGAGCCGTCCCGCTGGAGGCCCGGGAGCGCGCAGAAGAGCATTCCCGGCTGGACCCGGCGTGAATCGTGGGTCAGGCCGCGCAGGACCAGATTCGGGGGTCCGTGGAGCGCTCCCCCCGTGAGGCGGGCCGCTTCCGCCAGCTCCAGCTCCCGCCGCGCTTCAGGGCGTGTCATTCGTCACCCGCACCCGGGTCCCGACCGGCACGATCTCGCCGGGCGGCGGATCCTGGCTCGCGACAGGGCCCGCGCCCGAGAAGCGGAGCTCGAGCCCGCGCTGGCTGGCGACCACCAGGGACTCGCGCAGGCTCATGGCGGTGAAGTCCGGAACCCGCACCTCGCCGGGCGGCGGCACCGCGAGCTGGCCCGACGCGGCCTGGTCCCCCTCCGGTGGCGCCCCTCCCGCTGGCCGGACCGCTCCGCCCGGCGTGGGCGTCGGCCCGTAGGCCACCTCGGACTCGGGGCCCACCGAGGCCGCCAGGCGCACGACCTGGCTCGGCTGGCGGATGCGGGCGAAGAACGAGGAATCCACGGGGACGCGCTCGGCCAGCAGCGTCGTCTCGATCGCCTTCTTGAAGACGGGCCCCGCGACGAGACCGCCGTAATGCTCGCCCCTGGGATCGTCCATGCGCACGAAGACCACGAAACGCGGGTTGTCGGCCGGGAAGAATCCACCGAAGCTCGAGTTGTAACGATCGGTGGCGTAGCCCCCGCCCGGCCGGATCTTGTAGGCCGTGCCGGACTTGCCCGCCACCTGCAGCAGCTCCAGGTCGGCGGCCGTGCCCGTGCCCTCGTTCACGACCTCGACGAGAGCGTCGGTGACCATCCGCGCGGTGGCGGACGAGATCACGCGCCGCACGGGCCGCGGCCCGGCGCGCCGCAGCACCTCGCCCTGCGGGCCCAGGACGCGCCGCACCAGGTAGGGCTGCAGCAGCTCGCCGCCGCCGGCGATGGCCGCGAACATCATCGCCAGCTGGAGCGGGCTCGCCGAGATCTCGTAACCCATGGCGATCGAATACGGCGTGAGCGCCGACCACTCGCGCGGCAGCCGCAGCACGCCGCGGGCTTCCCCCGGGAAGTCGATCCCCGTTCGCAGACCGAAGCCGAAGCGGCGCGCGAACTCGAACATGCGCTCGTTGCCCAGCCGCTGCGCGAGCTTGATCGTGCAGATGTTGCTCGACTTGCCGATCACGTCCACCACCGAGAGCATCCCATAGGGATGAACGTCGCGCACCGGCTTGCTGCGGCGCGCGAAGACGTAGCTCCCGTTCTCGCAGAAGATCTGCTCGTCGGGGCGCGCCAGCGCGTTCTCGTAGAGGCCGGCCAACGTCACGACCTTGAAGGTCGAGCCCGGCTCGTACATATCCACCACCGCGTAGTTCTTGAGCGGGGTGCGGGTCGTGTTCGGGTCCGCGTCGGGCCGGTTGGCCATGGCCAGGATCTCGCCGGTGCGCGGGTCGGCGATGATCACGGTACCCGTGGCCGAGCGCGTCTCGGCCATGGCCTCGTCGAGTGCCTCTTCGGCGATCTCCTGGAGCCCGACGTCGAGCGTCAGGTAGACGTCGCTGCCGTCCACCGGCTGGACCATCGGAAAGGCGAAGTTCGGGTACTCGCGCCCCATCGCGTCGCGCTGGTGCACGGTCCAGCCGTCGCGGCCGCGCAGCACGGCGTCGTACTGCAGCTCGAGCCCCGCGATGCCGTGGTTGTCGATGTCCACCTGGCCGATCACGGCGGCCGCCAGGCGCCCGTGCGGGTAGGCCCGGAAGCCCGCCGTCTCCACCCCCACTCCGGCCAGGTCCGCGGACTCCAGCCGGCGCGCCGTCTCCCGATCCACCGAGCGCAGCAAGGGCACGTAGAACCCGCCGCGCGCCAGGCGGGCCCGGATCTCCTCGCGCGAACCCGGCAGGATCGCGGCCAGCGAATCCACGAAGACACGCGGGTCGCGCACGTGGTTGGGGACGAGATACACGGCATAGCGGTCGCGGTTCACCGCCAGCGGGACGCCGTTTCGGTCGTAGATCGTGCCGCGCCGCGCCGGGACCGTGATCCGGCGCTCCTGCTGGTTCTGGGCGCGCGCCTCGAACCGCTCGTGGCGCAGCACCTGGATGTCGAAGAGGCTCCAGGCGAGCTTGGCGCCCGCCAGCAGCGTGACGATCAGGAAGACGCGGAGTCGGCGGCGGCGGGTCCTCTGCAGGGCAATCGCGTCCACCGCCTACATCGTGCTCAGCGCGTAGGCTTCCTGGTTGACGGCGCCGCGCAGGTGCTCCTTGAGGAAGCTGGCCAAGCCGCTCTCGGGACGCTCCAGGCGCCGTGGGCGGACGTCGGGACCCGGCTCCGGCGAGGCCGCCACGGGCAAAAACAAGACCTCGCCCTCGGCCGGGTAGTCCATGTGCAGGCTCTCGCGGGCCATCAGCGCGATGCGCTCGCGCGTCGTGAGCCGGACCAGGGCCCGCTTGTGGTCCTCCTGGGCCACGGCCAGCTCGCGCTCCTCCTGCTTCAGCCGTGTCAGCTCCTCGACCAGCCGGACGGCCTGCGTCTGCGTCCACACGCGGCCGAAGATCGAGGCCGCGGCGAGCAGCAGGACCCAGGGCCCGTACGTGAGCACGAAGTTGCCGCGGCGGCGGGCACGGGTCTCGATCTTGACGTACTCCCTGACGTACTCGTTCATCGCATGGACGCTCCACTCTCGGGGTCGGCGGCGTCCGCGGGAGGGGACCCCGCGGCGGGCGGCAAGGTGTCGGCCAGGCGCGCCACCACGCGCAGACGCGCGCTGCGCGCCCGGGGGTTCTGGGCGATCTCGGCGACGCCGGGCGTCACCGGCCGCCGGGTCACGAGCCGGGCGACCGGGATGCGGCCGCAGCCGCAAACGGGCAGCCCGGGGGGGCAGATGCAGGCCTGCTCGAGAGCGCGGAAGTAGCCCTTCACGATCCGGTCCTCGAGCGAGTGATAGGCGAGCACCGCCAACCGGCCTCCCGGGCGCAGCCGCCCGAACACGACCGGCAGCCCGGACTCGAGGCGCGTCAGCTCCTGGTTCACCGCGATGCGCAACGCCTGGAAGGCCCGCGCGTAGACCTTGGCGGGCCGGAAGCGAGCCGGCACAGCGGCGCGCAGGATCTCGCGCAACTCGGCCGAGGTGGCCACGGGCGCGCGCCGGCGCGCCACGGCGACGGCGCGCGCGATCGGGCCTGCGAAAGGCTCCTCTCCGTAGCGCCGGAAGATCTCGGCCAGCTCGGCGACCGACAGCGTGTTCAGCAGGTCCGCGGCGGTGGGACCGCCGGGACCCATCCGCATATCGAGAGGCGCGTCGGCGTCGAAGGTGAAGCCGCGCTCGGGGGTGTCGATCTGATGGCTCGAGACACCGAGGTCCAGCACGGCGCCGTCGAAGCGCAGGCCCTCGAACATCTCCAGACGGTCCAGCTCCTCGAACCCACCCAGCTCCGCCTGAAAGCGCTCTCCGTAGCCCGCCAGCCGGCGGGTGGCTTCGGCGATCGCCTCCGGGTCGCGGTCGGTGCCGTAGAGACGTCCGGTCGGGCCGCTCACGCGCAGGATGGCGGCCGCGTGCCCGCCCCCGCCGAGCGTGCCGTCGAAGTAGACGCCGCCGTCGCGGGGCTCGAGCAGGGCCGTCACCTCGGCCACCAACGCGGGCCGGTGAAACACAGCGGGTGCCAGGAGCGCCTCCATCAGAGCACGTTCGCCGCGATGCGGTCGTAGTCCAGGTCGTCGAGCTTCATGTACTCGTCGTAGCGCCCGGGATTCCAGATCTCGATCACCTCGCCCGCGCCGACGAACAGCGCCTCGCGCTCGAGCACGGCGACCTGCATCAGGGGCTGCGGCAGGGTGAGGCGGCCGTGCTTGTCGAGGGACAGCTCGGCGGCGTTGGCGGTCACCGCCAGCGCTTCGCGGCGCTTCAGGAGGTCCCCGCCGCGGCGCAGGCGCACGAGTCGCTGGCTCACCTCGCCCCAGGCCTCGAGCGGATAGAGATAGAGACAGGAGCTCGCCCCCCGAACGGCGACGAAGTCGCCCGCGGCGTCTCCATTCCTGAACTTGGCGGGGAGTGGAACGCGCCCCTTGTCGTCGATGGCGTGGAGGTACTGCCCCAGGAAGTTCGACAACGAGACCTCGAGCCGGGGCGGAGGCCGACGGCAGCGGAGGGTGGGGTCGGGCTGGCGCTTCCCACAATCACCCACTTCTTACCACGCGGCCGCGAGTGTACACCGGGGCCGGCTCGACTGTCAAGGAAAAAAGCGGTCCCAAGTGGTTTTGAGATCGGCAGATCCCGCATTGAACCCTGAGGGACTACCGGGGGTCGGGGGGAGGGGGCCGGCGGGATACAAGATGCGGTGGCCCGGGCACGAAAAAGCGGGCGGTCGCGCGGAATCGCGACCGCCCGCCTCGAACCTCGTCGCCGGCCGGGACCGCGCGCGAGGCGCACCCGGCACGGCAACTGTCGTCGCTACCTGCCGGAGTCCGCCTGCGAGGCGCCCTCGGCGGCTTTGCATGGCTCCGCGGCATGCTGCGCGGCCGCCATGGCGTCGAGAGTCGGGTTCGAGAAGCGCTTCTTCTTCTTCTTGCTCTTGCCCTCGTCGGCGGGCGCGTTCGCGCACTCCTTCGCGGCTTCGGCGGGTTCGGCGACCGCCGCCGTGGCGGGCTCGGCGCCCGCCCCGGCCTCGGGCCCGGAGGCGACCGGAGGGACTCCGGCGGCCGCCGGGGCGGGAGCCGGCGCGCCGGCGGGGCCCGGCACGGCGGGAGCGCCTGCGGCGGCCTCGGTCGCGGCCGGAGCCTGCGCCGCGCTCGCGGGAGCCGCGGAGCTTGCCGCGGCGGCCGGTTGCACCGCGCCGGCCGTTTCGGTTGCCTCGGTCGCGGGACCCGGATTTTCGGGAACGCTGGGCTGGCCGGTCAGCACGGCCACGCCACTCCACTCCGCCGGCTCCGCCGAGGGCTCGGCCGTCACCACGAGGGCGAACTTGGGCCAGAGCACGTCGAAGGACGTCGTGCCCGAACCGGCCGCGGGCGTAAGCACCGCCACGCGCTGCTTCTTCTTCGTGGCCGAATCGTAGAGCCAGACGACGTACGTCGTAGCTCCCGCCTTGACGGCGGAGGGCTCGGGAAGGGACATCGCGGCCATCTCGGCTGCGTAGCCGCCCTCCTCACGCGGGGTGAGCAGGATCTCGGCTACAGCACCGGGGGCGGTCTTCGCGGGAGCCAGGTTGAACTGGTAGGCCGCGGCCTCCCCGCCACCTTCCACATCCCCGCCGCCTTCCGCCTCTGCGCTCGGGTCCGCCTGCTGCGCCCGGCACGGCTCCGCGAGAGCGGCCGCGGTCAGCAGGCCCAGCGCGAGGACGAGCCATCCCTGCGGGCACCGCCTCCAGCGAGTCTCCATGGTCCGTTCGCCTCCGTTGAATCTTCAGGGTCGACAGAGTCGTAGTTCGGGCCTCGCGATCGGCGACGTCACGCTGCGCCGTGCAGGCGGAACGTGACGACGCGGCACCGTGTCCCCACCGACGCTCGAGCCGCTCGCGAGCCCGCCCCCACGCCACGCCCGACGAAACCTCGGTCGCGGGGCGAAACGAGTCGCCCACGACGCGGGGCTCGACCCGCGCGCCGCTTCACGCCTCGACGCATTTCGGGGTGACGTTGGGACGTCCCGAATCGTCGGCAAGTTCCGTTCCTCCACCCCATCGGCTCGGAGGACGCGGTCAGCCGGCAGATCGGGTCGTACAAACGTAATAATTACACCGAACGCGGGGGAGGAAAACGTTTCAACGGGCGTTGGGGTACCGACGACGCTTCCAGCTCTGCCGGCCTTCGCGTCGTGACGACGCTTCCCGCTTCGCCGGCATCGTGTCGCGACGTCGGTTTTCAGCTGCGACGGCGACCATCCGAGACGACGTTTCGACGCCGTCCCGCTGCGGATGGTCGGCTTGACACTCCCTCGCGGGTCCCGTACCTTGGCACGTTCTTTCCCATCCATGGGGGGCGGTAGTTCAGTTGGTTAGAACGCCGGCCTGTCACGCCGGAGGTCGCGAGTTCGAGCCTCGTCCGCCCCGCCATTTCCCCACGCTCATCCACTCGTGAACCAGCACGCCCCTCGGTGCCGCGTCCTCTCGCGCGCTCCTCGGCGATCCGCAGGATGTGTCAACGGCAAACGGACCTAGGGCGGATACGACCCCGGTACGATACCCAGGTTCGGCGCCGTGCCCCATTCTGCAGCGGGCTCGATTCCGGCGCTCTTTTCCCTGACGGCGGTGCGGCCGAACCCACTGCCTACGCCACCCACCCACCCTCCAGGCATGGCTGGGCGGTCGTCCGGACTCGCATCGCCACCAGGGGAACAATAGGCGCGCCACGGCGTCGGGCCCTCCCCGGAGCCGCCGTTGCCGAAAGGGACGGCGGCTCCTCTCGTTTCAGCTCCACACTGCGGCGCAAATTGCAGTCCGGGCGCGAGACCCGAGGCCCAATTCCCCCCCTCCCGGATCCCCTGCTGACGGGCTCGATCCCCACCACCCGACCCGCCCTTGGCGGGCGACCCAGTTTGCAATCTATTATTTAGCAAAGACTTACAGCACACGCTCCACAGTGGCTCGAAGGGGTCGCCCTGCACACCCGTCGTGGCGGTCCGGCCCTTGCTTGAATGGGCCATCGTGACTCCCTTCGAGCGCAGATTGGCCGTCCTTTTCCTGGCCTGCGCCCTCCCCCTGGCCGCCGCTGCGTGCGGCGAGGCGGATCCGGACGCCCTTCCCGACCTGGGTCCCTACGGCGAGGCGGTCCGGCAAGACGCCCAGACCGCCGCGCGCGAGGCCTTTCTGGCCTCGGCCGCGGCGCGCGAGCGGTTCGCGCAAACCTACCCGGCGCTCCATCACCGCGCCGACGCGGAAGCGTTGCTCACGGCGCTGGCGGCGGACCCGGCACTCTCGCCCCTCGCCGAGCGGATCCGCACTTCGCTGAAGGCGGACCTGACCGCCCCCCACGCCAAGCGAGTTCGCGAGCGCTGGAGCGATCCGGCCGTTCAGCGGGCGGTGACCCACTCCGTGGCTCAGGGACTGCTGGCCGCGCTCGAGCAGACCGCGCCCGCGCCGCAGCCGGCGGATGCGCAGCCGACCGCCGCGATCTCGAGAATGATCCCCGCCGCCGGCGCGACGGCCGACGCGTCGCAATGAGCCGCGGACGACGCATCCATCCGCTGGTCACGGCCTACCGCCCGACGGGTTTCACGCTGATCGAGCTTCTCATCGTGGTCGTCATCATCGGCATCCTGGCCGCGATCGCGATCCCGCGGTTCGGGTCGACCAAGCAGAAGGCGTTCGACGCCGCCGCGAAGGCCGATCTGCGAAATGCGATGAGCGCGCAGGAAGCCTACTTCGCCGACAACCAGACCTACGCCGCGATGTCGAGCCTGGCCTTCACGACCTCCGCCGGGATCCAGATCGGCGGCGGCGGCAGCGCCAGAGGCTACTTTCTGTCCTCCAAGCACATCTCCTCGCCCAACACCTATCACGTCCATCCCGGGACCGGCTCCTTCGACGACGAGCGGATCCACCTGCAGTAGCGCGCCGCGGATCCACCTCCAGTAGCGCTCCACCCACCGTGAAGGCCTTGCCCGCCGGCGACCGGGGCTGATCCTCGGGCGTTCGCGCGCGTATACTAGGCCCCGCGCGCGCCGCGCGCGGCGCCGGACCGCCGGCGCGCGACGACCACCCCGACCCGGCACCTTGCGTCCGATGAGCCAGGGCCCCACGCGTGCCTCGCGCGCGCCAGTCGTGATCCTGGGCCTCGCCCTCTTCGCTGCCGGGCGGGCGGCGCCGCTCGCCGCGCAGGCCCGGCCGGCGGACCTCTGCGACGACGCGCCACGGCCTCTCGCGGTCGTCAACGACGCGGCCCTGCGGCTGCCGTTCCTGCGCGCGCTCCCCCAGAGCGCTTGCCCGGTGAAGCGCGCGGTGATCGAGACGCGTCTCGACCTCGCGAACCAGTACGTCGACCTCCAGGACGGGGCCCGGGCCGCGTTCCTGGACGCCGAGACCTACCGTTTCGATCTCGCCGCGGCGGCCCCCCTCGGACACGGGCGGGAGATCCGGGTCGAGCTGCCGGTGCGGGCCCGCGCGGGTGGCTTCATGGACGCCCCGATCGAGAGCTGGCATGACCTGCTCGGGCTTCCGCAGGACACGCGGCCCGAGCACCCGCGCAACCGCGTGCGCTTCGAGGTCACCGACTCGTCGGTCGCGCAACCGCTGCTGCATGAGACCCGCAGCGACGTCGGGCTCGGTGACGTCACCATCCGGTTCCTGCAGCGGCTGGGGGGTGGTTCCGGGGGGCCTTCGGCGGCGCTCCGCGCCGCGCTGAAGCTGCCCACCGGAAGCTCCGACGACCTCTTCGGAAGCGGTGCCTTCGACGCCGCCCTGGGGCTGGCCGCGACCGCTCGCCTCGCGGGCGGCCTGTGGGCCCACGTCAATCTCGACGTCGCCGCCCTCGGTGACTCGCCACTCGACCGCGACGGCCTCGAGCAGTCAAACGTGATCGCGCAGGCCCTGCTGGCGCTCGAGTGGAGGCCCTGGGCGAGAACCCGGTTCCTGGCCCAGCTGGCTAGCGAGTCCACGCCCCTGCGGGTCGACGTGGGCGAGCTGGACCGGGGCTCGCTCCAGCTCGCCTGGGGATTTCGCCAGGCATTCTCGTCGCGCCTCGAGGCCGAGCTGGGCATCGCCGAGGACCTGCAGGTTCAAACCGCTCCCGACCTGACGGTCCAGACGGCGCTCCGCTGGACGCCGCCCTGACATGCGCGGCGCTCGCCATCTCCACCCGCCGCAGTCGGGTCGCCCCGACTGCGCGAGCCCCGGGTGGCGGCGACCCGCGGATCGTGCGAGTTTAGTCCCCGCCAGATCCCGACCGATCATCCATCCCGAATCGTCACTCCGCGCACGAGGACGACCCAAAGGAGGGCCGAGATGGCCTACGCGCTTCCGCCGCTTCCCTACGACTACGCCGCGCTCGAGCCGCACATCGACGAGCAGACGATGCGCATCCACCACGACAAGCACCACGCCGCCTACGTCGACAATCTGAACAAGGCGCTGGAGAAGCATCCCGCGCTGCTCGCCAAGAGCCCCGAGGACTTGATCCGCGCGCTCGATGCCGTTCCCGAGGCCGCCCGCACCGCCGTGCGCAACAACGGCGGCGGCCATGTCAACCACACCATGTTCTGGGAGATCATGACCCCCGGCGGGCCGGCGGCGCCGCGCGGCGACCTGGCGGCGGCGCTCCAGAAGCTGGGAGGCCTCGACACCGTGAAGGAGGAGGTCAACAAGGCGGGGCTCGGGCGCTTCGGCAGCGGGTGGGCCTGGATCACGGCCGATCGCGGCGGAGCGCTCAAGATCGAGAGCACGCCCAACCAGGACAACCCGCTCATGGAAGGGCGCACGCCCATCCTGGGCGTGGACGTGTGGGAGCACGCCTACTATCTGAAGTATCAGAACCGGCGCGCCGACTACCTCAAGGCCTGGTGGAACGTGGTGAACTGGGACAGGGTGGCCGAGCGGCTGACGAAGGCAGGCGGGCGCTAGTCGGACCTTCAACAACGGTCGAGACGGAGGGGGGACGAGCATGGTGGCGATCCTGGCGATCTATGGAAAGCCCAAGGATGAGCAGGCGTTCCTGGCGTACTACGCCAAGACGCACGCGCCGCTCGCGGCCGCGATCCCGGGGCTGCAGTCGTACCGCCACGGACGGGTCTGGGGCGGCAGCGACACCCCGCCCTCGGGCTGGTACGCCGCTGCCCTCACCTTCCGGGACCGTCCCGCCCTGGAGGCCGGCCTCGGGTCTCCGCAGGGGCAGAAGGCGGCCGGCGACCTGGCCAACTTCGCCACCGGCGGGGTGAACCTGATCTTCGTGGACCACGAGGAGAACGCGAACCGCTAGATCGCCCGCGCGCTCGGTGCGCGCTGGCCGGCTCGATCTTCGCTAGCACTCTTTCCCTCACGCTGGAGGCCCGACCGTGTCCCGGTTCTTCGTGCTTCTCGTGGTGCTGGCTCTGGTGGCCGGCGGCGCATCCGCCCTGTCCAAGCGGCCCGACGATCTGCGGGCCCAGCCCGGTCCCGAGCTCGCGAAAGGCGGTGTGTCGCTCGTGGCGATCTACGGCAAGCCGACCGACGAGCAGGCCTTCCTCGACTACTACACGTCCACCCACGCCCCGCTCGCGGCGGCGATCCCCGGCCTCCAGTCGTATCGGCACGGAAAGGTGTGGGGGGGAAGCGACGATCCGCCGGCGGGCTGGTACGCGGCGATCCTGACGTTCAAGGATCGCGCTGCTCTGGAGGCCGGGCTGGCTTCGCCGGAGGGCCAGAAGACGGCCGCCGACCTGGCGAACTTCGCGACGGGCGGCGTCCACCTGATGTTCGCCGAGACCGGAGAGAACACGTACAGGTAGCCGCTCCGCCTCACGCTCGGCATGACGAAAAGGCCGCAGCTCGCGCTGCGGCCTTTGTCGTTCGTGCGGCCCGGGGTGGCTGTCGGCTAGGCGAACTTGAGCTCGATGTCCACGCCCAGCTCGTCGGCGATCTCCGCCAGCCTCCGCCGCAGCTCCGCGAAGGAGATCGAGGGCGGCGCTTGCAGGACCGCCCGCATGGAGAAGAGCGCGATGCCCGTCACGGGCGCGTTCGTCACCTCCGTGTCCAGGGACTCGATGTTGATGCCTTCCCGGGCCAGGAAGTCGGACACGGCGTGCAGGATGCCCACGTGGTCGGCGCCGGAGAGCGCCAGCTCGTAGGGGACGTACCCGCGGAAGGGCTCCGCGGCCTTCGTCGTGAGCCGCGCCACCACCCGCAGGTTCTCGGCCTCCAGCTCGACCAGGTCCTTCTGGAGCGGCTGCAGGTTCGCCTCGGGTGCGGACACCAGCATGATGGCCGCGAACTCGCCCCCCAGCCGTGCCATGCGCGCCTCCTCCACGTTGCCCCCGTGGGCGACGAGGACCCGCGTCACGCGCTGGACGATGCCGGGGCGATCGGGCCCGGTGGTGGTCACGACGAGATGGCTCATCCCCGACTCGCGAGGCGCCTAGCGGCCGGTCGCTTGCTGGACCAGCTCCGCGGCGGTGAAGGGTCCCCCGGAGAAGGTGTCGGTGTGCACGGCGATGAACTGCCGGAACTCGAGAGCCGCGGCGGCACCGGTCGTGAGCCCCTTCTGCTTCGCCAGCTGCTCGATCTTGTCGTCCAGGGCCGCTTGCTGCTGGGGATCGGCCTGCGGGACGATCGAGATGAAGTCCCAGCTGTCGCCGTTGTGGTGGACGTACCACGCGCTGTTTGGGGCGCCCGCTTCCTTGGCGACGGCCTCCCGCTCGGCCTGCCACTTCAAGAAGTCGAGGTGCTTGCCGGGCGCTACGCGAAAGATCGAGATGATCTGCTCCTTGTCCGCCTGTTGTGCCTGCGCCTCGTCCAGCGCGCCGCGTCCGGCCAGCACGCAGAGCGCGAGCATCGCAGCGCGAATGAGACACCGCATCGCCCCTCCCTTGCCGAAGTTTGGAATGCACACCCTGAAAGGAAGCCGGCCGAGTGTACCGCCCGCCGGCGGCGCGTGTCAATTCGCTCGCGCCGCCTCCCTCGGGGCGGGCGCCACCGTGCTCCGCCGGCGCCCGTCACCCTCGCCCACGGCTGGTCAGGTCCGCTCGCTCGGGAAGTACGTCCGTTGCCCGATGGGCCTACGCCCCCGACTCCCTTGAATCGGAGCCGAGCCGGTGCGATAACCAGGGAGCCGCACGCTCTCCACTCCCGAGGGATCCCGTGAGACTCCGCTCAGCGGTCGGGACGGCTTCCATCCTGACTCTCCTCGTGCTCGGTTTGGCCGGCGTCGCCGGCCTGCGCGGCGCGCTCGCCGTCCGCGGTGAGCCACGTGCGGCCTCCCCGGCCTCCCGCGCCACCGGAGAGCCCACGGCAGCCGGCACGCCCGCTACGGTGGACGTCCGCTCGGTGATGGGCGAATGGTCGGCCGCCTTCCCCTGGCCCGTGGTGGCCATCCACCAGCATCTCCTCCCGAACGGGAAAGTTCTCTCCTGGAGCGACGGCCCGGCCGTCGTGTGGAACCCGGCCGACGGTTCCTTCACGCCGATCGCCAACACCTCCACGAATCTCTTCTGCACCGGCCACTCGCACCTGGCCGACGGGCGGCTGTTCGTCGCGGGCGGTCACATCAGCGACCGCTTCGGCAGTGAGGACACGAACCTCTTCGATCCCGTCACCCAGACGTGGACCTCCGGCCCCCGGATGACGGGTGGCCGCTGGTACCCCACCAACACGACGCTCGCCAACGGCGACGTGCTCGTGGTGGGCGGCTCGCCCACGAACACGTCCATGAACAAGCTGCCCCAGATCTATCAGCCGGCTTCGGGCACGTTCCGGAACCTGACGTCGGCGATCCGCAGCCCGGGATCACTCTACCCCTACATGTTCCTCGCGCCCAACGGCAAGGTCTTCCGCGCCGCTCCGGTCGCGAAATCGCGGTTCCTGACCACGACCGGCACCGGCAAGTGGGAGGCTTCGGCCACCAGCCATTCCGGAGACCGCAACTACGGCACCGCGGTCCTGTACGACGTCGGAAAGGTGCTCATCGCCGGTGGCGGCGGGAACAAGGCGGGCGGCCCGGCGCCCACGAACACGGCCGAGGTGATCGACCTCAATGCAGCGAATCCCGCCTGGCGGGTCACGAACCCGATGAACTACAGGCGGCGCCAGCTGAACTCGACGCTGCTGCCGGACGGCAAGGTGCTCGTGACCGGCGGCACGAGCTGGCCGGGCTTCAACAACGCCAAGGGCTCCGTGTTCGCCGCGGAGATGTGGGACCCGGCCACGGAGCACTGGACGATCATGGCCAGCATGCACGTGCGCCGGCAGTACCACTCCACGGCGCTGCTGCTGCCCGACGGCCGGGTCCTCTCGGCCGGCGGCGGGCGGCCGGCGGCCTCGGGCTTGAAGCCGCCCGACCAGGACCACCTCGACGCCGAGCTCTACTCACCGCCCTACCTGTTCAACTCCGACGGCACGCTCGCGGCGCGGCCTCTCATCGACGACGCGCCGGCGGATGTGGGCTACGGGGAGACGTTCTTCGTTCAGACCCCCGATGCGGGTCAGATCATCAAGGTGACCTGGCTGCGTCTGGGCTCGGTGACCCACGATTTCAACCAGGATCAGCGGATCAACCGGCTGACGTTCTCGATAGCCCCGGGCCTCCCCGCGGGACTGAACGTGACGGCGCCGTCGAACGCGAACCTGGCGCCGCCGGGACACTACCTGCTGTTCCTGGTGAACGGGAACGGCGTGCCGTCGGTGGCCAGGATCGTGCAGATCGGATAGGCGCGCGGCGGCGCTCGGCCGCCGCGCCGGAGTCGGACGGAAGCGGGGTGCGAGGCTACGCGCGGTAGCTTCGCCATGCCCCGACAGACGAGCGGCGAGCCGTGAGGTTCGCCGCTCTCGTCGTTTCGGGCAGGCTCCGCACGTCCTGCAGAACCAGAGCGAGATCTATCAGACGAGCGGCGGGATCTCGATCCAACAAAGCAATGTGGGCGCCGCCGAGTGGCGGCGCCCACACGTATCAAACGGTCGGATGCTCTACGGCCCCGGAGCGCACCCCGATCCGTACGTCAGAGGAGTCCGCAAATCGGCGGCGTGGGGTTGTTCTTGAAGCGGTGGCAAAGAACGTCGCCGTGGAAGACCCGGATGTTCAGGTTGCGGTAGATGGCAAAGATGTCATCTCCCGGGAAAACTGGACCGAAGCTGTTGGTCTGGAGGATCTTGTTGCCGTTGAGAAAGACCTGTCCGCGCGTGCTGGCCCTGGACCTGGTGACCTCGGCGTCCGCGCGCGCGGATTTGAGGCGGCTGTTCCTGATGTTGATGCAGAACGTGTGGAAGTCGTTAGCGACGCAAGTGATCAGTTGAGGAATGGGCGGCTTGCCGCGGCCCGCGTCTCCCTGCACGGGCACGCTCGCATCGTCGGCATCGCTGTCGATGTCGGCGAGGTCCAGCCCATTGCTCGGAGCGAGCGTGAACGTCAGTTCGTCTCCCGACTGCGACTCCGACGGCGAGGTGGGCGACTGCGAGTCCGAACATGCGCCGAGCGCCACGGCGGCGACCAGTGCGGCCAGAACACGAAAACGTGGCATCGCGACCTCCAGTGAAGCGAAGGGGTACCTGGGGAACGAACGGGGATAATCCATCGGAGAGGGCGGAGCAGTTGCGGGGCCGAGATCCTGACGCTGCCGATGGCGCCGGGGACGCTCGAGAATGCCGGCACTGCGCTGCTTCCCCTCCACCTGAGCGCCACAAGACGTACTCTGCGCTCACCAAACGGCACCCTCGCAGTCCGATCCGTCTTGACTCGGATCGCAGGGCGGCACTCGTAAAGAAACCCGAACCCCGCCAATCAACATTCGATTGGATGGACTCGGGCGCCGGTGATCGTATCCTATGGTAGATGGGTTTGGCAACAAGAAAAACGACCTACGCCCAAGGGCAGATCAGTCTCTCGTACCAACCTGGATCGCCCGATTTCTCGGTGGGGCATCGCCGTCGTATCGCGACGCAACGCGCCGTGAACCCCTTTGGGCATCGAGCGACCCTAAAGCAGGTCGGCCTCCCACGTCTGACGTTCTGACTCGCCCACGACCTCTCGAGCTCGACCCCGTCGTCAGCCTTTCCCACAAGCTGACACTCGGACCGTGGTCGGACTCCACACAAACTCTAGTGGAGGGTTGTCGAGGGCGCCTCGCACCAGTCCGCGTGTGCGGACCTGGGAAGGCTGGCGGGGTTGCAAATCCGGAATCGGTCGAGAGCTGGCGCCTAGCCTCCGGCCATGGCCCCCACAACCAGGAAAGGCTCGGCCCCGGTCGCGACCGCGTTCGGCAACGGCGTGTCGGGCGGCTCGTGGGACAGATCCTCCGCGCAGGCGAAGAACCTCACCAGCGCGCGGCGCTTCTGCGTGGCGTGGTCGCGGATCGTCCCGCGCAGCATCGGGTAGCGGGCCTCGAGCGCATCGAGGACCGAGCGCTGCGTGACCTCTCCCTCGACGTCGAGCCTCACCTCGCCGTCGACGCGGGCGAGCGTTCGCAGATGTGCCGGGAGCACGACACGGATCATGGCAGCGTCTGGACTTCGACGGACAGCACGGGCGGAAGGTCTCGGACGATGGGAGCCCAGCTGTCTCCCGCGTCGGCCGACGCGTAGACCTGCCCGCCGGTCGTGCCGAAGTACACGCCGCACGACTCGAGCGAGTCGACGGCCATCGCGTCGCGCAGCACGTTGACGTAGCAGTCCTTCTGCGGCAGGCCCTTCGTGAGCGCCTCCCACTCGTTTCCGCCCGTGCGGCTGCGGTAGACGCGCAGCCTTCCATCGGGCGGGAAGTGCTCCGAATCGCTCTTGATCGGCACGACGTAGAGGGTGTCCGGCTCGTGCGCGTGGACGTCGATCGGAAACCCGAAGTCGGTCGGCAAGTTGCCGCTGACCTCCCGCCACGAATCGCCGCCGTCGTCGCTGCGCATGACGTCCCAGTGCTTCTGCATGACCAGCACGCCCGGACGCGACGGATGCATCGCGATCCTGTGAACGCAGTGGCCGACCTCGGCACTGGGGTCGGGGAGGCCTTCGGATCTCAGCCCACGGTTGATCGGTCGCCACGTCTTGCCGGAATCGTCGCTCCGAAACGCGCCGGCAGCGGAGATTGCGACGAAGATCCGCCCGGGATCGGTCGGATCCAGAAGGATCGTGTGCAGGCAGAGGCCGCCCGCGCCGGGCTGCCACGAGGGCCCGGTGGCGTGGCCGCGCAGCCCCGGGAGCTCCTGCCACGTCTGCCCACCGTCGCTCGAGCGAAACAAAGCCGCGTCTTCGACCCCCGCGTAGACCGTGTCCGGATCCGTCAGCGACGGCTCGAGATGCCAGACTCGCGCGAACTTCCAGGGGTGGGGCGTGCCGTCGTACCACTTGTGAGTTCCGGGCTCGCCGTCGTACTCGAACTGGTTGCCCACCGCCTCCCAGCTCTTGCCCCCGTCGTTGGAGCGCTGGATGAGTTGGCCGAACCATCCCGTAGACTGCGACGCGTACAGCCGATTCGGGTCCTTGGGTGATCCCTTGAGATGGTAGATCTCCCAGCCCCCGAAGTGCGGCCCGCTGACGGCCCACTTTGCGCGCTTCCCGTCCGAGGTCAGGACGAACGCGCCCTTCCGTGTGCCCACCAGGACTCGTACGTTGCTCATCTCCTGTTCCTTCTTGGGTTTCGCCGAAATTTGCAGCACGTCTCGACCACTGCTACGATAGTCCGCCAGGGGAGGTCGCGCCACCAACGATCGGCGCCACGTCGGGATGCGCGCGGAGTCCTCTGTTCCCTCTTCTTCCCCTGTATCGTCGAACGAGCCGGCTCGAGATCGACGGGTCCGGCGAAAAAAGCTGGGGAGCTCGAGAGGTGGGATGCTGACGCGACGGCAGTTTCTCAAGCTCGGGGCCGCGACCGGAGCGGGCGCCATGGCGCCCTGGGCCGGGCTCGGATGCCGCACTCGCATCGAGCGCACGCTCGGACCCGTCCCGGGAAACCCGCTCGATCCGACGACGATCCCCAAGTACGTCATTTCACTGATCGCACCGCCCACCATGCCGCGGACGGCGAGCGTGAATCAGCCGGGGCGCGGGCCGATCGATTACTACGAGATCGCCGTCCGTCAGTTCAAGCAACAGATCCTACCCACCGGAATGCCGACGACCCGAGTGTGGAGCTATGGATCGGTCAATCATCCCGGCACGTTCACCTACCCGGCGTTCACGTTCGAGGCGCGGTTCGACCAGCCGATCCGGGTCAAGTGGATCAATGACCTTAAGACAGCGGACGGCGATTTCCTACCGCATCTCTTGGCGGTGGATCCGAGCCTGCACTGGGCGAATCCGCCGGGCGGTGCGAGCGGCAGGGACAGTCGGCCGATGTTCGGCGGTACGCCGGGATCCTACACCGGCCCGGTTCCGATCGTCACGCATCTGCACGGGGGGCACAACAGCCAGGAGAGCGATGGCTACGCCGAGGCCTGGTTCCTGCCCGCGGCACGCAACATCCCCACCGGCTTCGCAACGGAGGGCGCCTGGTACGACCTCTTTCGGGCCGAGTTCCTGAGGAAGTGGGGAGTGGCCTGGGAGCCCGGCACGGCCATCTTCCAGTACGAGAACGACCAGCCGGCGGCCATGCTCTGGTACCACGACCACACCTTGGGAATGACGCGCCTGAACGTGTACGCGGGGCCGGTGGGCTTCTACATCCTCCGCGAAGGGCCGGGCGATCTCCCGACCGGGGTGATCCCCGGTCCGGCTCCGGGGCCTGGAGCCGATCCCTCCGGGAGACACTTCGAGATCCCGCTCGCCATCCAGGACCGCTCGTTCCATGCCGACGGGTCGCTCTTCTACCCCGACACCCGCGATCGCTTCGATGGCTTCCCGGGGCCTTACGTGCCCGACACCGACGTGCCGCCCATCTGGAATCCGGAGGTCTTCGCCGACACCATCGTCGTCAACGGCCGGACCTGGCCCTTCCTCGAGATCGAGCCCCGGCGCTATCGCTTCCGCGTTCTCAACGGATGCAACTCCCGTTTCCTGATCTTGAAGCTGGTCACCGATCCGCTCGCAACACGGCCGGCCGAGCCTGTGCTACCCTTCTGGCAGATCGGTGCTGACGGCGGCTTCCTGCCCGCGCCGGTGCTGCTGGATTCCCTGCTCCTGGGCCCCGCGGAACGGGCCGATGTGATCGTGGACTTCACCAGGGTTCCCGTAAGCACGCAGCTCTACCTCATCAACGAAGGCCCGGACGAGCCCTTCAGGGGCGGCCGTGTGGGAGCCGCCTTCGCGCCCGCTCACCCGGCGACGACCGGCCAGGTCATGATGCTCAGGGTCATCCCGCTCACGGGCACGGATCAGAGCCTGCACCCGGCGCAGCTGGCCTTGCCGGCGTTCGAGCCGCTCGGTCGGGCGACCGTTACGAGAAAGCTCTCGCTGAAGGAAGAGGTGAGCGCGGCACCAGGCTTCGACGGCCCGATCGCGGCACGGCTCGGCACGCTGGACGGAGCGGGCAACCCGGTCCCCATGGGGTGGGACGACCCGATCACGGAGAACCCCGCCCTGAACGATACCGAGGTCTGGGAGATCCACAATTTCACGGAAGACGCCCACACCATCCACATCCACGAAGTCGAGTTTCAAGTGGTCGACCGCCAGCCGATCGAAGGCGGAGTTGCCCGCCAGCCGGAGAGCTGGGAGGCGGGCTTGAAAGACACCGTGATCGCTTATCCCGAGGAGGTCACCCGTGTCAAAGCCCTGTTCGACCGCCCCGGTCTCTTCGTCTGGCATTGCCACATCCTGGAGCACGAGGACAACGAAATGATGCGGCCGTACTTCATCGGGCCGAACCCGCCCAATCCCTGAGAAAGAACAAGACAGCCGGTTTTCATCTCGAGGAGCGATGGACCTCCCGACCGGCACCATCACCTTCCTGTTCACCGACCTGGAGGGCAGCACGCGCCTCTGGGAGCGCGACGCCGAGGCCATGCGCGCGGCGCTCGCGCGTCACGACGCGCTCCTGCGCCGTGCCTTCGAGAGCCAGGGCGGCCACGTATTCAAGACCGGCGGCGATGCTTTCTGCGTGGCCTTCCTGCGCACGTCCGACGCGCTCGCCGCGGCACTCGCGGCGCAACTCGCGCTAGCTACTGAGCCGTGGGGCGACCTCGAGCCGCTGAGGGCCCGCGTGGCGATCCATGCCGGGGCGGCCGAGGCCCGCGATGGCGATTATTTCGGCCCCACGCTCAACCGCTCGGCCCGGCTCCTGGCGATCGGGCACGGCGGTCAGATCCTCCTCTCCCAGACGGCCTTCGACCTGGTGCGCGACGCGCTCCCTTCCGACGTAGGCCTGCGGGAGCTGGGATCCCATCGCCTGAAGGACCTGCAGCGGTCGGAGCCGGTGTTCCAGCTCGTCCACCCGCAGCTGGCCACCGACTTCCCGCCGCTGCGCTCGCTCGAC
>DATBJW010000038.1:0-3283 GCA_036556205.1 Gemmatimonadota bacterium | reverse complement strand
TGCGCGCTTGACGGCCAGTCGTTTCGCAGCCGCGCGCTTGAGGGCCATGCGTTTGGCGGCTGCGCGCTTGAGGGCCATGCGCTTGGCGGCTGCGCGCTTGACGGCCATGCGTTTGGCGGCTGCGCGCTTGACGGCCAGTCGTTTCGCAGCCGCGCGCTTGAGGGCCATGCGTTTGGCGGCTGCGCGCCTGACGACTTTGAGCTTGACAGCCCTGCGCTTGACGCCCGCCCGCCTCCGCACCACCGCCCGCGCTCTCACCCTGCCGACGCTCCGGCGGCGGCCCGCCGACCGGGACGGGCGTCTGGAGCCCGACGCCCTGCTCTTCGCCGAGGAGGGTCGGCGTCCCTTCCCTTTGCGAGGAGACATCGCTTCCTCCCCCTTTCCGACGGATGGTCGAAACTTCAGGTGAGTTCGAGCCTACTATAAGCGATGGGCCGGACGGCGCAAATCCGCTTTCCGGAGCCGTCCCGATAGGATAGGAACGCGCACGCTGACACGTCCGGAGCACCGGGAGGGCTCGGCGGGTCATGCTTGGAGGGTCGGTCCTCCGTGGCGGGGGACCGGCCGGAAACTGGAGAGTTGCCGGGCACGAAGGTTGCCGCCCGCGAGGCCAAGCCCGAAATCCTTGCGTCCGTGTTCCGGGGGATTGGATTTTGCAGTCGCCAGATGCTATCTGCCATCGCCCGGACGGGCGGCCCGCACCCCCCGGAGTGTTCCGGCCTCGCCGCAGAGACATCCCATGATCACGCCGATTGACCGATTTCGCTGCGCCGGTCATGCCGCGCGAGCGGCCGTCGTCGCGCTGCTGCTGGTGCCATCGCTGGCCTCGGCCCAGGCCGTGGCACCCGGGGAGGCGGTCCAGCCCGCTGGAGCGCTCGCCCCTGCGACGGCGGTGGTCGGCTCCGGCGTACCCGCGCCAGGCAAGAAGGCGCCGAAGCTCGCGATCGCGAAAGTCGTCGGAACCCTTACGGACGCGGCCACCGGTGAGCCGCTGGTCGGCGGTCAGATCGGGGTGCAGGGGCTGCCGCTGGGGAACGTCTCGGACGACACCGGCGCCTACTACATCAACAACGTGCCGGCCGGCAAGCAGACCTTTACGGTCGAGTACCTGGGCTACCAGCCCGCCGCGCGCGAGGTCGTGATCGAGCCCGGCGCGCCGGTCACGCTCGATTTCGCGCTCGATCCCGAGCCGATCGAGGGCGACGAGGTCGTCGTGGAGGAGAACTCCCTGATGGACCTCTCCGACTACGTCAACCGCACGGCCGCGCCGGTCCTCAAGCCTTCGCCTTTGAAACAGATGGAGCTCGAGCGGTCCGACACGACGCTCATGGAGGACTGGCACAAGTCGTGGAAGGACTTCAACGCGCTCTACTCGATCGAGTACCCCATGATGGGCGAGCGCGTGTACTTCCGGCGCCCCGCCGACCTGCCCTCGCCCCCGGCTATCGAGGCGCCCTCCCCGGACGAGCTCGGCCCCGAGGCCGACGCCTCCGCGGCGGACTCCGGCACGCCGGCTCCCAAGGCCGCTCCGACCGGTAAGCCGACCTCGGGGAAGGGTTCGCGCCAGAGCGGCGCGTCCGCCGCGACGCCGGCGAAGGCCAAGCCCGGGACGGCCGCGCAGCCGGCGAAGGGCAAGCCCGGCATGGCCGTGACGCCGGCAAAGGGCAAGCCCGGGACGGCCGCCCAGCCGGCCGCCACATCCCGACCCGGGACGCCGAAGCCGACGAGCCCCGCACCCAAGCCGCGCACGGCGCAGCCCGCCGGCTCAAGGGGCCCGAGCCAGCTCGCGGAACAGCCTCCGAGCCCGGCCCCGGCTCCGAAGGCGGCTTCCCCCGGCCGCGGAACGCGCTAGCCGACCGCTTTCCCTTTCGCTCCCTGGCGCCCGCCGGCGTCCCGCCCCGTCGGGACGCTCGCCCTCTTCGTCCGCATGGAACCGAGCCGCGCGTTCCGGGGATGGGACGCGAAAGCGGTCCCGATCTCCTCGGGCAGCCCGCGCCGCAGCCTCTCGAAGGCCCGGGCAGCGCGCGACATCGCGGCCGCCTCGCGCTCCCCGTCTCCCAGCGCGCGCGCCAGCTCCGCCTCGCGCTCGAACGCCGCCCGCTCCAGCGATACTTCGCCCAGTCGGGCGGCCAGCTCACCGGCACGGCCGAGGCTCGCGGCCGCCTCGGGCGAGGGATCGTTCACCGAGCTTCGATCGGCCTCGAGATAGGTGACGAGCGCGAAGAGCGGAGATCCCTCCGGCAGCTCGATGGGCTGGGGGTCGAGCGTGGGCGTCCCCGCGCGCGCCTCGGCGCGGCGGCGGTGAGCGAGGGCCAGCTTTTCGACGGGTGGATGATTCAGGCGTCGCGCCGCGTCTCCGGCCGCGGCGAACGCGGCGGCGGCGTCGCGCCAGGCGCCACGTGCGGCGAGCAGCCTTCCGCGGCGCATGAGGATCTCCTCCTGCTGCTCGTCCACGTTCTGATCCCGCGCCAGCTTCTCGGTCTCGGCCAGGACCTGCTCGGCGGCATCGTCCATGGACGCCTTCAGGTAGATGTCGAAGAGGCAGAGCCGCGTGTTCACGCGGTTCATCGGCTCGAGGACGGCATCTCCCTTCTCCAGGCAGGCGCGCGCGTGCGCGAGGGCCGGCCCGAGGAGCCCGAGAGCCGTCTCGGCGACGACCCGGTTCTGCAAGGCGACGTAGCCCGCGAAGGACCAGCCCGTCTCCTCCTGAATCCGGACCGCCTCCTCGAAGAGCTTGAGGGCGGTCTTCCATTCCCCCCGCTCGTTGGCGACGCCGCCCAGGTTGTTGAGCGTGAGCACGATCAACTGCCGATCTCCGACGGCGCGCGCGTGCCCGAGCGCCCGCTTGTAGTGGTCACGCGCGCCCTCGGGGTCGTCGCGGAAGGTGAGGAGGAGATTGCCGATGTTGGAGAGGCTCTTGGCGATGCCGGGCCGGTCGCGGAGCCTCTGGCGGAGCCGGAGGGCGAGTTCGTGGTGCGAGAAGGCGGCATCCGGGTCGCCGCGGTAGTAGAAGACGTTCCCCAGACCGTTGTGCAGGTCGGCCGCGATCCGCCGCTCCGCCGCGGGCACCCGCTCGAGTCCTTGCTCGAAGAGCGTACGCGCCTCGTCCAGATGGCCCCGCAGCCAGGCCACGCGCCCGCGGTGCTCGAGGCCCCGCGCCAGCCAGTCGCCGCGCTCCGCCGCGCGCCCCAGCTCCTCCAGCTCCCGGAAGCGCTGCTCGGCCGCCTCCAGCGCCCCGCGGTGCAGCAGCACGTGCCCGAAGGTCTGGCTGAACTCGGCCCGC
>DATBJW010000037.1:0-27509 GCA_036556205.1 Gemmatimonadota bacterium | reverse complement strand
GAGCGGGCGCGCCCCGATCGGGATGTCCAGAGCCGCCAGGCCTCCGCTGCTCGTCTCCTGGGCTCGCAATGGAAGCGCCAGAGCCGCGACAAGGGTCGCCGCAAACACGGAGAGGGGGGCGAGTGCCGGAGCGCGCACGTGAGGGAGGGCTGAGGGTGAACGAGGGGAGAAGAATGCCGCCGACGAAGCGGCGGGTCAACTTGGGCGGCGGAGTCCAGCGGTCGTCGAGTCCTCACGACAGTCTTCGCACAACCCGTAGATCTCGAGCCGGTGGTAGCGCGGCTGGAAGTTGTGGGCTCGGGCCAGCTCCCGCTGGAGCTCCTCAATCTCGGGACTCGTGAACTCGATGAGCTTCCCGCAGCTCTGGCAGATCAAGTGCTCGTGGTCGGCGGGTCCTGCCAGGTACTCGTAACGCTTGAAGCCCTCCCCGAAGTCGTGCTCCCGAACGAGGCCGCTTTCAACCAGCAGGTCCAGAGTGCGGTAGATCGTAGCTTTGCCGATCATGACTCGCCCGGCCTGCAGCCGCTCCAGAATGTCCTCCACGCTCACGTGCCGGTGGGTGGCAAAAAGCACTTCCGCGACTTGGACACGCTGCTCGGTGATAGGAAGCCGCCGCGACTGGAGGTAGTTCCGAAACTTTACCAACGCCGCTCCTCTCTTTTCGGTCTTCTCACTTCGTGTCATCAGGCAAAGCTCTTATGGCGGCAGACAAGATCTTTCCGAGGACTTCGCGTAACTACAGAATGGTCGGAAAATGACGAGCTAACTGGGAGGGCACAGCCTGGCCGAAAGCCTTCAACTACCCACGTCACCGCGCTGCTGGTCACAAGTTCTCATACTAGGCACTAGCTGCTTCACCTATGGGGATAGTACCTGATCCGCTCGCGGCTTGGCGCTTAGTCGAAAGAAGGTCTTCATATGGGATCTCAATCTGTGGAATGACCTGTGATTCGTCCTTCACACAGACATCAAAAAACAATGACACCAATTGAGGGTCAAACTGGATGTTGCTATATTTGAAAAACTCTGCACGTACTTTTTCAAAGTCCAATGCACTACGATACATACGATTTGACGTCATCGCGTCGAATGCATCCGCAATAAGGATAATACGAGCTCCAATGGGAATCTCGTACCCACGCAATCCGTGAGGATAGCCTGTTCCATTAAAATTCTCGTGATGATGACGGATTATCTTCTCAATAGGGCCACGGAAATACGTCACCTGCGCGGCAATATCAGCACTCACCAGTGGATGCAATTGAACTCGCCGTTTCTCATCTGGCGTGAGTTTTCCAGGCTTTCTAACCAGATGAGTAATGGCAAGGTCCACCTTGCCTAGGTCATGTAGATAGGCCGCAATTTCAACTTTCTCTGACTCTCTTATTGAAAGCTTGGCCGCCGTAGCAAGTCTCTTGGCATACTCTGCAACGCGAAGTGAATGCCCTGCAGTATAGGTGTCATGCATTTCAATTACTTTGATCAGAGTCTTCACTGTCTCAGTGTAAGTTGTTTTAAGCTGAATATATTGAGCGTACGACTGTCGAAGCAAGAAAAGGGGACCGATCAGAAGCAGTGGGCCAGCAAGCCAAAGCCGCTGATATGCGACAACCAAGAGCAAAGCAACTGGGATGCTAGCGGCAATGTAAAGAATCTCCCAACGATAATGTGTTGACCAAGTACGCCAGAAGGAAGTTGTGTTGATTTGTGACAGCAGAAAACTTACAAGAGACGTATTGGCAATAAAATAGACCGTAACTGCGGCAGTCAGCGCAAAAATGTTATATGGTATATATGTGTCTAACTGTGTGCCTTCAATGTGTCTGAATGCAACAGCAGAGACAAGAATGGCAATGTAGGTCTGAGCTGTATTGAAGATGCCCTTTATTAGGGCTTTCTTTTTGATGACGAGTTCTGCTAGGAGAACTGCGAAAGCGCCTATCGCAGCCGCATAGACAGGTGGGAATAACGCAATTGTGGCGTAATAGGAAAGACCCGAGACTGTAATATGAGCCTGCGCCCCAGGGAGCATTAGCGGCTGGCTCTCGGCTGTCAGACTGATCGCAAAGAAAAGGACAAGACCGAGAACGGTGCGCCAATCGAGAAGGATAGGGGCACCTTGGAGCAGATACATCGTCAGCAAAACACTGACGACTAGAAGAAAGGCGGTGAATGCTTTGGCTTTCCACATAAAAGGGAGAGAGGCCCGCGAAGGGTAGCTTACGCCCAACCAGTCGATGAGCCCAGGAGCGCGGCAAGCGAAGCCACGATCTTGCCGAGCAGTCCAAGGGCCACAAGTTCGCGCGGATTGATCAAGAGTGTGTACCTCCTCCCTTTGGCACTTCCCCCGGAGCACATGCGTCCGGGCGGCGTTAGAAGGGGATTCACTCCGCTCAACCGCTCAGCTCAGCTCGGCGTACCTCTCTTGGGCCTCTCCCTTATCCTTGGGTGATGGTTGTGCCTCGCCCGGTTCGGCCGGCGAGGCGGCATAGACGAGAAGTCTGGCGAAGGACCGGTTGACCGCCCCCAGAACGGCCTGGGCGGCCGCGTAGTTGGGGTCCTCCTCGACGGTGGCGCAGCCCACCAGGTTGGCCTTCTTGAACTCGGAGACCAGCCGCAGGGAGGCCACCACGATCGTGCGCTCGAAGGTCTGGTGCGCCTCGAGGCCTTCCAGGAAGAAGGCGATCCGGCGCTCGGTCACCTGCTCCAGGGCGTTCAGCGTCGCCCGGCCGGCCGCCATCATGCGGCCCTTGGCGGTGTCGGTGTCCTCGGCCGTGCCGTAGATCATCCGCCCCTCCCAACCCAGCTGCACGTGTGCGGTGACCTTGAAGCGGTCCTGCTCGTAGGCGATGCGAAGGAGGCGCACCCGCCGCTCCCCCGGATCCTGGAGCTCGACCTCCCTGGTCCCCTCCACCACCTGCGCGTCGTCCTCCTTGAGCGGGACGATCGAGATCAGCCGGGGGTCCATGTCCAGGTTCAGCGCCGCCAGCAGGGCGGACTCGATGTTGCGTGCCTGCTGGGCCGGCGTGAAGCGGGCGCTCGAGACAACGTGGATGCACTCCACCTCCCCGTTGGGGCCCGTCTCCACGCGCGCCGAATGGACGCCGGCGAGCCGGTTCAGCAGGCTCTCGACGGCGCGGCGTCTCTCGTTGGACAGTGAGATCAAGGCGTCTCGGGCCGCCCCCGTAACCCGATTGCTGGGGGCACTATTCTTGTGGTTCGCACGTCGAGAGTCAACGGTTTTGAGACACCGATTGAAGTCCCGGCCGGATAGTCCTTCATGACTAAGACTTGGCGAATTTTCCGCATCGTACCATGGATGCAACCCGCTCTATGTCCCTGGATGGGGAGCGGTCCCCTTGCGCGGGGGGCACCGCGTGGCGGACGGCTGCCAGGTGCGGCTGGAGCGGTCGCGCGGGCTTGAGCGGCTCGAGGAAACGGAGCGCGCGCGAGGCGCAGAGGAGCTCGATCGCGAGCACGCGCTCGGCGTCCTCGAGGATCTCACGCAGCTTGAGCGCGGCGGTCATACCCATGCTCACATGATCTTCTTTGTTAGCCGATGTGGGGATCGAGTCCACGCTCGCGGGGTGCGCCAGCGCCTTGCAGCCCGAGACCAGCGCCGCGGCCGTGACCTGCGCCATCATGAGGCCTGACTCGAGTCCCGGGTTGGCTGCCAGAAACGGTGGTAGATCCGACAGGTCGGGGTTCACGGTGCGCTCGATCCGCCGCTCGGAGATGGCGGCCAGGTCGGTGAGCGCGATGCTCATGAAGTCCAGCACGTAGGCCACGGGCGCCCCGTGGAAGTTGCCGCCCGAGATGACGGCCGCACCGTCGGGGCGGTCGGGATCCGCTCCGGCGAAGACGAGCGGGTTGTCGGTGGCCGAGTTGAGCTCGATCTCGAGCACGCGCCGGGCGTGGCTCAGGGTGTCGCGCACGGCACCGTGGACCTGCGGCATACACCGGAGCGAGTAGGCGTCTTGCACCTTACCGCAGTCCCGGTGCGACTCCATGATTTCGCTTTCCTCGAGGAGCTCCCAGAGGCGGCGCGCCGAGGCCAGCTGCCCGGGGTGCGGCCGCAGATCGTGGAGCTCGGCCCGGAACGCCTGCCGCGAGCCGCGCAGCGCCTCGAGCGTCAGGGCGCCGGCGACCTCGGCCGTCTCGACCAGCCGCTCGGCCCTGAGCAGGTCGAGCGCCCCGCAGGCGGTCATGGCCTGCGTGCCGTTGACCAGCGCCAGCCCCTCTTTGGGGCCCAGCTCGAGGGGCTTCATCTGGAGCCTGAAGAGCACCATGGCCCCGGGCAGGCGCACGCCGTCGATGAACCCTTCCCCCTCGCCCATCAAGAGCAGTGCCACGTGGGCCAGGGGCGCCAGGTCGCCGCTCGCCCCGACCGAGCCCTTGGACGGGATCAGGGGATAGGCCCCGCTGTTCAGCAGCGAGCAGAGCCGCTCGACGATGAGCGGCCGCACACCCGAGTAGCCCTTGAGGAGCACGTTGGCCCGCAGCAGCAACAGGGCGCGGGACGCGGCCTCGTCGAGCGGGGCGCCTACTCCGGCGGCATGGCTCCTGACCACGTTCGCTTGCAGGGCGGCCGCGTCCTCGGGCGTGATCCGGACCTCGGCCAGGCGCCCGAAGCCGGTGTTGATGCCGTAGGCCGGCTCGGTCCCCTCGGCGAAGCGCCGGGCGGCCTCGAGGCTCTCCTCCATGCGGCGGAGCGCGGCCGCGGCCGGGGCCACGCGCGCCTTCCCCAGGGCCACGGCCTCGAGCTCGGCCAGGCTGAGCGAGTCGCCGTCTAGCTGGATCGTCTGTTTCGGGGAGGCGTCCACGACGCGAGAACTTGTCTCCCGGCCCGCCGGGCGGTCAAGCGAGGGGGTCTGGAGCCTGCCGGCGGGGGCCAGCATGGTGCCTTCCTGGGCTAGCGTCGAACGCCGAAGTCGCCCGGGGACTCGTCGGGAGGCAGGTCGTCGCCCGGGGCCGGGTCCGTCCCGGCTGTAGCGACCGGAGCGGCGACGGCCAGGCGCGGGCCGGGCCAGGAAAGGCCCCGACGCGGCCGGCTCACGCGGGCTCCGCGAAACGGGCCTGGTACTCGTACTCGCCGCGGATCCCGCGCTTCCTGCGCAGGCGCCCCTGCCGCCAGCAGATCTCGAGCACCTCTTCGACCGCCGCCCCGGTATGGGGCAGGACGGCCGCGATCCGGCGCGCCGTCCACCAGCAGTCGCGGGTGCTCGCCAGGTAGCGGATGATCTCTTCGATGAAGGGCTCGGCCACGAAGCCTCGGTCGGGGGATTGCGGTTAGGTCGGGATTACCAGCGGGCCGAGCCGGTTCGCAGCGAGCGCACCAACCGCGCGGCCATGGCTACGAAGGTCGAGAGGCTCGAGAGGAAGGCGTCGCGCACTTCGACGACGGCCGGGGAGAAGACATTGGGGCCCCGGGCGGCTGTGGCCGGCGTGGCCCGCGCCACACGCGCGGCTTCGCTGGCGGCCAGGAGCAGGCTCAGCGTGGGCTCGCTCGAGGGGACCTGATCCGAGGGGTGCACGGGCGGCTCCGCCCGGTCCTCCGCGGGCGGCGCGGCCGGCGCGGGGGCCTGCGCAACCGGCGCGGGGGCCGGGGACTCCGCAACCGGCGCGGGCGCCTCCAGGAGCTGGGCGGCCGCGGCGGCGTTCACGGGCGCGTCCCCAGGGCGGGCGTGGAGCCGAGGGCGACGCGCGCGACGGGCGCCCCGGTGGCGACGCCCGGCGTGACGGGCGTCCCTTCGGCGACGGCCGGAGCGGCGACCGGAGCCGCCGGGGCGGCCAGCGCCGCGGCCTGATGGTGGGCGCGCTTGTCGCCGTACATGCGCCGGTCGGCGGCGCGGATGGCGCCCTCGATCCCCTCGTAGAGGAGCGGCGCCCAGCCCACGGCCAGCGTGACGTCGGTCTCCACCTCGGCGCGGACCCGCTCCCAGCCGTCCTGCAGCTCGCGCGCTTTGTCGGCGGCGTTGGCGGCGGGCAGGTTGGTCATGAGCACCAGGAACTCGTCGCCGCCCCAGCGGAACGGCAGGTCCGAGGCGCGCGTCTCGCGGCGCAGGAACTCGGCGAAGGTCCACAGGATCTGGTCGCCGCGGTGGTGGCCGTCGCGGTCGTTCGTCTCCTTGAAGTTGTTCAGGTCGATCAGGAAGAGCGTGACCGGGAACCGCATGCGGCGCGCCTGCGCCTCCATCTGCGGCGCCACGTTGTCGAAATGGCGGCGGTTGAAGAGCCCGGTCAGCGGATCCCGCATCGCGAGGTCCTTGAGCTGGTGCTCCGAGATCTCCAGCTTGCGATTCGACTCGAGCAGCCGGGAGCGGTCCTCGTCGAGCGAGAAGAGGATCATGCCCAGCGCGACGCACATGACGAGGGCGGTGTCCACGAAGCCGACCCAGCCGACGTAGGGAATCTGCGCCTCGCCCAGCAAGATGCAGGCGGCGACGTAGTGGGCCTGCTGCAGGCCCCACAGGCCGAAGGCGGTTGCCAGGAATCCGGCGCCCGGCCGGTGGTCGATCCGGGCTAGCCGCCAGAAGACCGAGCCCGAGGCCCAGAGCGAGAGCGCGAAGAAGAGGCGACCCGGGAAGGTGACGCCCACGCTCACGTCGGGGGCCGCGTTGGCGGCCACGTAGAGGCCGACCGGGATGAAGTAGAGCCAGGCCCGCCGCGGCACGGCGCTCCCGCGCAGGAAGGCGGAGCGCGCGAAGAAGGCGAGCAGGCCCGTGACGCCGAGGCTCGCGTGGTAGACGGAGAGCAGCGGCCAGGTGTGATCCGGGTCGTGGCTGATCAGGTGGACCAGCACGGCCGTGAGCCCCGTGCCGAGGCAGAACCAGGCCGCCGTCCAGTAGCCGAAGTAGGCCTGCTTCGAGTGCCGGAACAGGATGAAGAAGACCAGGAACAGGAACAGCGTGGCCGAGCACTGCACGATCAGCGCTGTCAGGAAGAGCTCGCTCGGCATGGCCGTCACAGGCGGCGAAAGGTGAAAAGGACGCGGCCCCACGACCGCTCGCGCAGGGAGTATCAACTAGCGTGCCAGCGACAAGGAGGGCGCGGCCGACGACGGGAGGGATTCGGCGGCGCCCGGCTAACTCCAGTCGCCAGCGCGACATGCGCCGCATGCTTTGAGGCCTCCGGACCCTCACGGATCCCTGCGCGACGCACCTCTCGGAGAGCTCCGTGACGCGAAACCGCGGGGTGCTGACCGAATTCCGATTCGTCGGCGCCGCCGGCCGCCTTCCAGTGCCGCTCGACGGAAGCACCCGCGGCAAGGAGAGCGCGTGAGCGGCGGTGGACACGCTCCGGCTTTCCGCGGCGGTGCTTCCGCCCCGGCTTTCCGTGGTGGCAATTCCGCTTTGGTTCCTGGGGACGGCGCGCCAACCCTCGCCTTTCGCGGCGGCTGGTTCCGGCCCCTGCGTCTCGCCTTCGACGAGGGCGGCTCGCTCCTGGCCGAGGAGGTGGCGGGGGAAGCCCGCGGGATCGTGCTACCCGGCTTCGTTAACGCCCACTCGCACGCCTTCCAGCGCGTCCTGCGGGGCCACGTCGAGGACAGGGGCGGCGACTTCTGGGCCTGGCGCGAGCGGATGTACCACGCCGCACTCGAGCTCGACCCCGACGACGTGCGGATCGCCTCCCGGGCCGCATTCCTCGAGATGCTGCGGGCCGGATTCACGGGCGTGGCCGAGTTCCACTACCTGCACCACGACTCCAGTGGAAAACCCTACGCCGACGCCAGCGAGCTGGCCCGCGCCGTGCTCGAGGCCGCCGCGGAGGTGGGGATCCGGATCTGCCTGCTGGAGACCGCCTACGCGCGTGCCGGGGCCGGGGCGGCGCTCGACCCGGCGCAGCGTCGGTTCGCCGACTCCTCGCCGGCCGATTTCCTGAAGCGCGCCGGGGACCTGCGCGGCCGTATCGAGAGCGGCGTCTGGCCGCTCGCGAGCTTCGGCGTGGCGCTCCACTCGGTGCGAGCGCTCCCGCGCGAGTGGCTGGCCGAGATCGGCCGGTGGGCCGTCCGGCTGGATGCGACGCTCCACATGCACGTCGCCGAGCAGCCCGCCGAGGTCGAAGCCTGCCTCGCCGAGCACGGCCGGCGGCCGGTCGAGCTGGTGGACGAGCTGGGCCTTCTCTCGCGCCGCTTCACGGCTGTCCACGCGATCCACGTCTCCGAGGGCGAGATCGGCCTGCTGGGCCGCTCGGGCGCGGGGGTATGCGCGTGTCCCTCGACCGAGGGCAACCTCGGCGACGGGTTCGTGCGCGCCGCGCGCTTCATTCAGGCGCGGATCCCGCTCTGCTTCGGCACCGACAGCCACGCCTCGATCGACCCCTTCCCGGAGATGCGCGAGACCGAGTACCGGGAGCGGCTGCGCTCGGGAACCCGACGGGGGGCGGCCGGCGCGGCGCAGCTCCTGGAGGCCGCCACGGCGGGCGGCGCCCGCCGGGTCGGCTGGGCTCCGGATGAGGGCGCGGCGGGCGGCGAAAGGAAGACCCCCGTCGGAAGGCTGGAGACGGGCTTCGCGGCCGACCTGGTCGTGATCGAGGAGGGCGACCCGGCGCTCGCTGGGGCCGACCCGGGCTCCCTGGCGGGACACCTGGTCTTCGGCGGGTCCCCGCGCCTCGTGCGCGACGTCTACGTGGCGGGGCGCCGCGTCATCGAGAGCGGCCGTCACGCTCGAGAGGAGACGATCGCGGAGGAGTTCCGGAAGCTGCAGACGCGGCTCTGGGGCGGGCGCTGAGGGGGAAGCCAACCGGACGGGTGACGGTGCCGACGTTGCGGCTGCGCGGCCCGGGCCGCGCGGATCAGCCGAGCAGGCTCCGGATCCTGGCGGCCAGGCTCCGCGGTGTGCTGCTCGGGTTCATCTCCGGCGCGACCTCCGACTCCTCGGCCCTGACGTCGGCATCCGCCGCGTGGGGCAGGCCTCGTACGACCTCCATCCACCAGAGCGACTTGGAGCGTAGCGGACGCGCCGACTGCCGGCTCGCCGCCGCCTCGGCCCGCATGATCCGGCTGATCGTGGGCGGCCTCTCGCTCGACGCGACCGCGGACTGGGCCTGGGTGGGCTCGGCCACGGCCGAGTCGGCCACTGGCGCGGCGTCCGAACCGTCCTGGCTCGGGGAGCCTTCCTGGACCGTTCGTCCGGCGCTCGTTCCCGTTCCGTGCGCCCCGTTCGTCGAGGTCAGCCTCGCGAGCAACCGGGCCAGCGCCGCGGCGCGCTCGGTATCGTCGCTCTTCGCGGCCGGGGTCGGCGCCGGCGACCGGGTCGCGGCTCCTGTTGGTACGAGGCTCGGCTCGGCGGCCGGAGCGGGGGCGGCTGCTTGCGCCGGGGCGGGTGCGGGCGCGGCCAGCCGCTCGCGGGTCACGATGTGCAGCGCCTCGAGGAGCAGGGTCTGGGGCGCGCGCGGGTCGTCGGGCTGCACCTGACGCAGCTGAGCCCCCACGCGGAAGGGGCCGCTGGTCAGGACCAGCAGGCGGGCCAGCGCGGACGCGCCGCTCAGCTGGCCCCAGCTCGCCGCCACGATCAAGCCGTCCTCCAGCAGCACGCCCCCCTCGGGCTGCGTCTCGAAGGACACGATGCCGCTGGCCCGGGCGGCCGTCAGCGACTTGAGAAGCTCGAGGGTGCCGATCATCCGCAGGTCGCTGCGGAAGGCGCGCACGGCGGCGTGCGGGGGCGGCGGGGCGGGACGGGGCGAGCGGTCGCCTTGCCCGGGTGCGGCACCCGGACGCTCCGCGATGAGGGGCTCCCACTCCTCGAGGGAGAGGTCGTGGTCGCTCCAGGGTGGAGCCTGCCGTTCGAGTAGATGGGAGGTCACGAGGGGATTCCTGGCCGGCTCCTCGCTTCGCGTTGCGCAGATTCGACTTGGAACCGGCCAGCAATTCCCGTTCCGCCTGAGGGCCGCCGTGGCTCCGCGAGCCTAAGCCGTCGCGCGCGAAAGGGTTGGGCTGCTGGACGCGAAGTCCCGGAGGCAGGGCGGGGGGCGGGTCGGACTCCCGCTACACCGGGCGATGTTGCAATCCGCAACAAGCCGGCCGGTGGAAGGCCGGCCGGCGCCCGATTTCACGACAGCCTCTTTCGACGCGGGGAAAGATCCCGACCGCGGGAGCGGAGGCGGCGGCCCCGGGCGAAGGGACCGCCTCCGAGCCGGCGCTCGGACCGGCGCGGCGGCCGCTTCGAGCCGAGCGCGCCGGCTCGTCCGCGCGGCGGGCTCGGCGCTCGGCTACGCGGCCACCGCACTCAGTCGAGCGGCTTGCGGAGCAGCTCGCGGTTGCCCTCGTCCGGCTGAAAGGCCCAGTCGAAGACGAGGACGCCCGGGGCCAGGTGGGCGACCCGGATCGCGGCGAAGAAGCGGTCGCTGCCGCGCGGGATCCGGAACACGTAGGCGTCGCCCACGAAGGCCTGCACAGGCTCGGGGAAGTAGCCCGACTCGGGCGCGAAGTTGAGGCAGATGTCGATGCAGCCGATCCCCAGGGCGTCCACGAAGCCCACGTCCAGCACCTCGGCGCCGTTCGTGGGGACGATGCGGAAGGCGCCGGCCAGCTCCTCGAAGCGGAAGGTGGCGTTCGGAGACGAGGCGTCTACGACGCTGGCGGTCGTCAGGTCGAAGGCCGCTTCGGCGGGATCCACCTGGACCGACTCCAGGAGCACGTTGAAGGCGTCGGGTCGCGGCGTGTCGAAGGTCTCGTCCGAGAAGTCCGACTCGTCGCCGTCGTTGTCCACGGCCGTGACGCGGTAGTGATAGGTCACCCCGTTCTGCACGTCGTTGTCCAGGAAGACGGTCGAGGTGGTGATCCCGATGACCTGAAAGTCGCCGGTCTGCTCGATGAGCGCGTAGACGTTGAAGGAGTTGGCCTCTTCCCCGCCGCTCGGCGGGTCCCAGAACAGGATCACCTCACCGTTTCCCGTGACCGAAGCCAGCCCCTCCGGCGGGTCGGGACGGTTGCCGCCGCCGTTGGGGTGGTGGTCGTCATCGTCGTCGCAGGCGGCGGTCACCGCGGCCAGAGTCAGGACGAGGGCCGCGGCGACCCGGCAAGGGCTCTGTCGCGTCCGGGCCGCAATGCGTCCGGGCCGGCCAGCAGGGACGGAGTGTCTTCCTTCGGACCGGGCACGGATCATGGGCGCTAGGCTCCTTGGTGCCGAGTTCAGAGAGGCGCAGCGCAAAAGGGGGCCGCGCGGACCGGACGGCTCTTGCCGCATGGTACGCCGGTCCGGGGAGCAAGTTCCCGATCGGCCGCGAGAGGCGGAGGACGTCAGACTGCCCGGCCCCGGCGGCTACGGCTCCGGCGTTTCTTCGCAAGGCCCCACTGGCGAAATGGCTCAGCGACCTTCGCCGTCCGGCCGAGCGGCTTGATCCTCTCGATCTCGGCCCGAGCGGCCTGCGCTTCCCTGTAGAGATCACACCGAAGCTGGAAATTGAGCCAGAAGTCTGGCGACGTGCCGAACAGGCGCGCCAGGCGCATGGCCAGGTTGGGGGTCAGGGACTGTCGGCCATTGATCAGCCGGTTGACGGTCTGAAAGGAGACGCCGATGAGATCTGCAAGCTCCTCCTGGCGCATACCGAGCGGCTCGAGGAAATCCTCGCGCAGAAGCTCGCCAGGAGTGGTGGGCGGCCGGCTCGTCGGTACGAGCACCATTTTTTCACCTCTCTTCAGGCAATGGCTCAATGATAATCGACGATTTCGATGTCCCTCGGGCCTTCCTCGGTCCAGCGGAAACAGATCCGGTAGCGGTCGTTGATCCGTACGCTATGCTGGCCCTTTCGATCTCCCCGCAGCGGCTCGAGCTTGTTTCCGGGCGGGATGGCGAGATCCGCCAGCGTCCGAGCCGAGTCGACCTGCTCCAGAAGACGTCTGGCCTTGGGCCAAACGTCTCGCGGGCAGATCTTGCGGGCGCCTTTGGTCTCGCGACCATGAAACACGTCTTCGGTCCCACGGTCCAGGAAGACTGGCATAGATCAATATAAAGCATACCGACCTATCGAGGGCAAAGAGAAAGGGCTTCAGGGTGCGGGATCTAGCAGCGGCCGCCTCAGCGGGCGGCTTCGCGCGTCCGGGGAAGCTCGAGGAGCGGGCTCTGGCGAGGGGAGAAGAGGCGCGCCCGGGCCTCCTGAAGGGCCCGCAGCGCCCGAGCGGTGAAGGTCCCGGCGGGCCGCGCGGCGGTGGCGAACGGGCCGTGCTCGAAGTGGTGGAGCGGGGAATGCTGGCGTGGCGGAGCGCCGGCGGCTTCGAAGCGGAAGGTGCCCGCCCGCAGGCGCAGGACGTGGGCCAGCGCGGGGAGGCCCTCGAGGTCTCCGGCCGTGGCCTCGACCATCGCGCCGCCCTCGAAGGCGACTCGCGCCGGCGAGAGGCCGCCGACCAGCAGGACGCCGCTCGCCTCCTGGCTCACGAGGGTGGTGACGAGCTTCAGGGCGGCGAGCGTCTCGAGGCGGCCCTCGAACGCCATCCTGGCCGTCGCCGAGGGTTCCCGATCGGGCTGGCGGCCTGGATCCCGAGGCTTCTTTCTACGCTTGAGCAGCATGGGCCTTCTCCCGCCGGGCCCTGAACGAAGACGAGACAGGACCGGGCGAAGGAAAGGCGCGCAATTCTCGTTCCGCGCCCGAGGCCCGCGGCCTGGAGGCCGACTATCGGCTTGATGGATCGGGAGTTTGGCGAGTGCCAGAGGGAGTCGGCTGGAGCTTGCCAGGCGGGCGCGGCATTGCAACCCGCCCGGTCGTTCTCACCGGCGATCCGGCGGGTGGTCGAGATCGCGTCACTGGCCGCTCACGTGCCGAGGGGCAGACGAAGTAGTCGCTTGGCCGACCTGTCGCCTTCCCGAACTCCTCACTCCCGGCGCACCCGGTAGGGGATCTTGAGGCTCGGGACGTCGCGCAGGAAGACGGCGAACTCGACCAGCACGCGGTCCTGCGGCTCCTGGGGGAAGACGTTGATGTTGAGGGTGGCCTGCCAGCGGTTCAGGTCGCGCACCAGCGAGACCGTCTGATCCAGGAACTTGTGGTCGGTGAGGTTGTAGCCCGTGCTGTAGCGCATGGACCAGTTCCGCGTGGGCCGGAAGCTCGTGCCGAAGCGCAGGCCCTGCTGGGTGTCCGAGGTGCGGCTGCGCGTGAGCGAGTGCGTCAGGTCCACGTTCCAGCGGCCGAGCCCCGTGCTCTGGACGGCTTCGAAGCCACCCTGGTCTCCCGGCTGGTCACCCACCCCGGGCGACACCGAGCCCTGTCCCGCCTCGGCGTCGTTCACGGCCTTCTCCCCCAGCCCGGGCCGGCCCGTGAACGTGCGCGCGGAGGGGAAGTCGCGCCCGCCGCCCAGCCGCACCACGGTGTTGACGCTCTGCAGGAAGGGGTCGAAGAACTCCTCCGTCCCGTCTCCGCTGGGCCGCGTGTCCGTGAGGTCGTGGTTCGCCGAGAGGCTGATCGAGACGGCCGAGCTGACCCCGGACGTGATCGTGGTCGAGAAGGACGAGAAGCCGAGCAGGCGCGGGTCCTTGGCGCGCTCGAAGTCGTAGCCGAAGCGGTTCGTGAGCGTGAAGAGCTTCACGGTGCGCTCGCTGAACTGGCCGATGTCCTGGGTGTCCTGCCGGCGCATCTCGCGCCGCCGATCCTCGCGCTGCGCGAGGGAGTCGGCCGGTACGCGCTGCCGGATGCGCTCGGCCGACAGCGAGTCGGCCGCGGCCTGGAGCGAGTCCTGGAGGGCTTCCAGCTTGCTGACCTTCCCTTCCCCGCCCTCGCGCGCCTGCTTCAGCGCCTCCTTGATCTGGTCCAGGGAGTCCTCGACGGACTCGTACTCGAGCTGGCCCAGGCTGTCGGCCACCGCGATCGAGTCCAGCACCGTCCGTTCCTCGGGCGTGAGCTCGTCGCGCGGCTTGAGGAGCCCTGCCTCGCGCGCCCGGCGGATGCGGTCCTCCTCTTCCGCCCGCCGGTCGGCCTGCGCCTTCGTCTCGCGGATCTTCAGGTCCAGGTCGTTCGTGAGCGTGACGTTCCCGGTCATCACCTGTACGCCTCCTCCGCCCGGGAAGCCGAACGGCAGATCTTCCCGCGGCGTCGTCGCCGGCTGGTAGCGGAAGCTCACCGCCGAAGCGAACGTGTGGCGCACCTTGGTCACCGGCCCCGGACCGCCCTGGAAGACGCGGAACACGTTGGCCGCCAGGGAGAGCCCCGCCCCGAGCTGCTCCAGGTGATCGAAGCCCGACTCGTCGGACAGCGAGTCCGGCAGCGCCGCGTTATTGAAGACCGTCTCCGTGAAGTCCACCGAGGGCGTGGCCTTGACGAACCCCAGGAGCTCGAACGGGCCGCTCAGCGTGGCGCGCGTGAGCGAGGTCTGCTGGTTCACGGCCGTGGAGTCGTTCCCGGTCAGCGTGTCTCCGACGGTCGTGTAGTCGTAGTCGAAGCTGGTGGAGGCCGCGATCTGCAGGTTCCGCTTCCAGCCTCCCTCGTCGAGCCGGCTGCCGGGGAAGAGCGGCCGCGTGTTCAGCGAGAGCTGCAGGTCCGGGATCTTCCAGTCGGTGCGCTGCTGCTGGAGCTGGAAGTCCGAGAAGGCGCCCAGCGTGAGGTTTCCCCATGAGAAGCGCCGGCTGAACGAGGCGTTCGAGCGCAGCGAGCGCTGCGTCAGGCGGTTGGGGTCGAACGAGTTGCGGTCGAAGAACTGGCGCGAGGACGAGAAGTTCGCGTCCACGCGCAGCGCCGTGTTGGGGTCGAAGTCGTGGTCGTGGGACAGCCGGTAGAGCGTGTCGTTGCGGCCGATGTTGCGGTTCCAGACCTTCTCGTAGTGGGCGGATCCGCGCAGCAGGTAGCGGATCGCGTAGCGATAGTCGAAGCGCAGGACGGTGCGCGACTCCGAGAACCAGTCCAGCGCCGCCTGGGCGTCCATGTACTCGCTGATCGCCCAGTAGTAGCCCAGGTTCTGGACGTTGCGCTCGTTCCCGGCCGCGTTGATGAGCGTGTTGATGCCGATGTTCGGGCGCAGGATGCCGGACTTGCGCCCCGTCCCCAGCGGCTCCAGGTACCAGGGCAGATAGAAGATCGGGACGTCGGAGATGTAGAGCACGACCGGCCGGGCGATGATCACGTCGTCCTGCCGGAGCTTGATCTCCTTGGAGCCGAAGTGGTAGTCGGGGACGTCGGCCGGATCCGTCGTGAACGTGCCGCCGCGCACCAGGAACGTCCGCTCGCCGATCTTGTTCATGTCCTTGCCGCGCAGGTACCAGCGGTCGTACTCGGTGCGGCCCGTGGCCAGGATCCCGCTCTGCTTGTCCAGGCTGTACTTGAGGTTCGTGCCCGCCACCTGCCGGCCGCCCTCCTTGAGCGTCGAGGGCCCGAACGTGGAGACGTAGCCCGAGCCCTGGTCGTAGAACAGGGTGTCGGCGTCGAGACGGTTGGCTCCGCGCTGAACGCTCGCCTGCCCGAAGGCCTCGATGATGTTCTCGTCGCGCACGTACGAGATGCGCTGCGCGCTGAGCGTGGACGAGTCCTGCACGGCCTGCGCCGAGCCGGAGAGCAGGATCACGTTCTCCGACGGATAGAGGGTCAGGTTCTCGCCCTTGTAGACGATCTGCCCGGGGCGTCCCTCGCTGACGAGCCGCTGGTAGAGCTCGTCGGCCCCCAGGGTGTCCGCCGCTGCGGCCCCCGCGCCCGGGGCGCGGCGCCCGGTCGCGCCCGCCGGGGGCCGGCCGGCCCGCCGGGCCGCGCGGGCGGCGGCGGTGTCGGCAGGGGCGGCGCGGCGGGCCAGCGTGTCGCCGGCCGCCTTGCCCGGCGGCAACGTGTCGCGCTCCGCCAGCGCGCGCTCGAGCGCGCTCGGGGAGGGCGCGGGGGCGGCGGGCGCGGGGGGGGCGGGCGGGGCGGGGGCGGCGGGCGGGGATGGCGAAGGCGCGGCCGACGGAGCGGGCGCCGGCGATGGAGCCGGCACGGGCGCGGCCGACGGGGCAGGCGCGGCTGATGGAGCCGGCGCGGCCGTCGTGTCGGCGGCCGCCGCGGCGCTGTCTTCGAGAGCCTCCTGCTGGGCGGCGGCCGCGCGGGGCGCGACGATCCCGATCAGCAACGCGAAGCCCAGCGCCGGCCCCCGGCTCACGCGTCCTCCGCCACGATCGCCTGCATGAGTCGCATCCCGGCCCGGCAGGCGCGCCCCGAGGCGTCGGCGGCGGGGTCGTAAGCGGTGAGCGCGGCTCCGCGCAGCGCGAAGCGCTTGCGCACGGCGCCGATCGCGGCCTCCAGCTCCGCCAGCGAGAAGCCTCCGGCGGCCGCGTAGGCGTTGGCGCGACCGTCCTCGGGATCGAGCGCGTCCAGGTCCAGGTGCAGGTAGACCCCGCGCGCCGAGCCCGCCAGGCGCTGGAGGGCCGCCTCCAGCTCCGCCGCCCGCGCGACGCGCGTGACCGCCGAGCTCTCGAGCAGCCGCCGCTCCGCGGGATCCAGATCGCGCGCCGCGACCAGCAGCACGCGCTCCTCGCCCACGGCCGTGAAGCCGGGGACGCTGGCCGCCAGCTCCCGCCAGCAGCGGCCGGTCGCCACGGCCAGCGCCATGCCGTCGAAGAAGCCGCTGCGCGTGGTCTCCGGCGTGTTGAAGTCGCCGTGCGCGTCGAACCAGACGATGCCGATGTCCGGCTCGGCGAGGCCGGCCAGGATGCCCAGGCTGCTGCTGCAGTTGCCGGCCAGCACGAGCGGGAAGGCGCCGTCGGCGACCGCCTGGCGCACGACTCCCGCCAGCCGGCGGTTCAGCTCGAAGACCGCGCCGACCTCGTCGGAGGCCTGGCCCTCGAGCCGGACCTCCTCGACGTGCACCGTGTGGCCGCGATGCGTGAGCTCGCCCGCGGCACCCGCCTCGAGGTAGCGCACGGGCCCCAGGCCCATGCCGGTGCGCTCGTGGCCCAGGTGATAGGCCACCTGGATCAGCCGGACGTCCATGGGCGTCAGCTCTCGCCGGGTTGCGGGGCCGCCCCCTCGCTCTCGAGCATCGGCGGGCCCGCCGCCGCCGGATCGCGATGGTCCGCGACGGCTCGCGCGCGCCGGCGGCGCCGCTCGATGGCCAGCGCCGTCTGGACGCTGGCCTCGTAGAGGCCGTAGAAGGGAATGAACATCAGCATCATCGAGAGCGCGTCGGGCGACGGTGTCAGGAACGCCGAGAGGATCGCGATCGCGACCACCGCGTGGCGCCGGTACTTCCCCAGCGTGGCCGGGTCGAGCACGCCGAGGTAGGAGAGGACCAGCACCACGAGCGGCGTCTCGAACACGAGCCCGAAGACGAGCGTCATGTTCATGACGAAGCTCAGGTACTGCCCGACCGAGATGAAGGGCTGGAAGGCGCCCTGCTGGAAGGTCAGGAAGAAGCGCAGGCCGACGGGGATCACCAGCGTGAAGGCCAGCACGGCTCCCAGCCCGAAAAGCGCCAGCGAGGCCAGCACGGACGGCACGAACACCCGGCGCTCCTTCTCGAGCAGGCCGGGGGCCACGAAGCGCCAGAACTGGTAGCAGACGACCGGCAGGGCCAGCAGCACGCCCAGGAAGAGGCCGACCTTGAAGGTGACCAGGAAGGCTTCGGTCGGACTCGTGAAGATGAGCTTGCCGTTCGGCAGGTAGGGCTGGATGGGCCGCACCAGCAGCTCCATGACCCCGAACTGGAGCGTCAGCCAGACGCCCACCAGCGCGCCGACGGCGACGGCCCCGAGCGACCACAGGATGCGGACGCGCAGCTCCTCGAGGTGGTCGAGGAACGGCATCTCGCCCGAGGGCGAGCGCGGCGGCCGCGTCATGGCCGGTCGGGCGGCTTGCCCTCCGCCAGCTCCTTGATCTCCTCGGCGAACTCCGTGACGTCCTGGAACTTCCGGTACACCGAGGCGAAGCGCACGTAGGCCACGGGGTCCAGCCGCTGCAGCTCCTCCATGACCATCTCCCCGATGCGGCGGGTCTCGACCTCCGGCCCCTCGCTCTCGTCCAGGCGCTCCTCGATCCTGGCCACGACGGCCTCGAGCTGCTGGCGGGTGATGGGGAGCTTCGTGCAGGCGAGGAGCAGGCCGCTCAGGATCTTCTCACGGTCGTAGGGCTCCCGCGTCCCGTCGCGCTTGATCACGTGGCGCGGGATGGACTCGATGTACTCGTAGGTCGTGAACCGCTGGGAGCACCCGAGGCACTCGCGGCGACGGCGCACGGCGCGGCCGTCGCGGCTGGACCGCGAGTCCACCACGCGGTCCTCCACCGAGCCGCAGAACGGGCACCGCATCTGCCGGCCTATGTCCGACTAGGCAGGGAACCCGGCAGGCGCAGCGGTGACACAGTGTCAAGCAAGGATCACCTCTCGAGCTCCCTGCGGGCCAGCTGCGATTCCTGCGAGGTCGGATAGCGCTCGATCACCTGCCGGTAGTACGCGCGTGCCCGCTCCTCGTTCCCGAGCGCGCGGTAGGCGCTTCCCAGGTAGAAGGTGGCCTGGGCCGCCTTGTCGGTCTCGGGATACGTGGCCAGCAGCCGCTCGAGCTCGCGCGCGGCCGCCTCGTATTGCTGCTGGTCGAGCTGGATCCTGCCGATCCAGAACTGCGCGTTGTCGGGGCTCGTCCCGTCGGGGTAGAGGCGCAGGTACTCCCGGAAGCCGTTCAGCGCCAGGTCGAAGCGGCCGGCCTGGTAGTCCTCGAGCGCCGCGTTGTAGAGGTCGATCTCGCTCGGGATCTCGGCGCGCGGCGGCGCCCCCGCCGCGCGGCGGCTCGTGTCGGGGGCCGCCCGCGTGGCGCTGTCTCCCGCCTCCGGCGCGGGTGCCACTCCCAGCGTGTCGGCCTGCTCGACCTGGCGCTGCCGCTCCTGGGCTTGCTGCAGGCGCGTCTGGAAGCGCTGGAACATCTGCTCGTTGTCCCGCATCAGGCTCTCGACGATGCCCATGCGGTTGTTCACCTCGTCGAGGCGCGCGTCCAGGTCGGCTCGCAGCTGACGCAACGCGGCGGTGAGCTGCTCGATGGACTGCTGCAGCCCCGCCAGCGACTGGCGCAGCTCGGCGTGCTGGTCCCGGCTCGACGCCTCGACCTGCATCACGTCCTCGCGCGTGGCCCCGCACGCGGCGGCCAGCAAGGCGGCCGCCAGGGCGACCGCCGCTCTGACGCGCGCGGCCGCCCGAACGCCCTTCGGCATCGGTGCTAGACTCCCGGCTCGAGCCCGGCCATGATCACGAACTCGTCACGACGGTTCTGCGACCAGACCTCCTCGCCCGATCCCTCCACCGCCGGGCGCTCCTCGCCGTAGCTGATCGTGGCCACACGGTCGGGATCGATGCCGGCGTTCACGAGGTAGTCCTTGGCGGCCTGCGCGCGCCGCTCACCGAGCGCCAGGTTGTACTCCACCGTACCGCGCTCGTCGCAGTGACCCTCGATCCGGATCGTGAGCTCGGGAAACTCGTTCATCACATCCGCCTTGCGGGCCAGCACCTCACGGTATTCGGGCTTGATGTCGGAGCGGTTGAAGTCGAAGAAGATCTTCTCGGCGATGACCAGCCGCGCCTCCTCGATGCGCGCCCGCCGCATCTCGGCGGCCCGGTCCACCTCCGACGGCGGCGGCGGCATGGACGCCGTGTCGGCAGCCGTGGTCTCGGTAGTGATCTCGGTCGTGGGCGGCTTCTTGCGGGAGCAGGCGTTGGCGGCGAGGACGATCGCGAGCAAGCTGACGAGCGCAGCGCCCCAGGGCGTCGTGCGGGTGGGCGAAGTCATCCATCCTCCTCTCATCACGAGAGCGTTGGAAGACGCCACGGCTTCCCCTTCCGGGACGTCTCGGTCGACGGGTGTGACTGTGCTGCGCGGGACTGCGGCGAACTTAACCCCACGCGGAAGGTCCGGCAACACTCCGATCTACAATCTCCAACTACACTTGCGTCACTCGGCGAGCGTTCGTTCCAGGGTCCCTCCCGGGCCTCGCGGGCCGCGCCCGAGCCGTCGCGGAGCGCCGCCGCGCGTCAGGGCTGCGTGAAGGCGGGCGACCAGTCCGGCGTGACGTAGCCTCCCCCGCGCGTGATCTGGCGGATGTCCTGCCCGTCCCAGGTCATCGTGTAGATGTTGCTGACGCCGCCGTTGCGCGTCGAGCTGAAGGCCAGGTGCAGGCCGTCGGGTGACCACGTCGGGTCCTCGTTCGAGCCCGTCAGGGTGAGCTGGGTCAAATTCTCGCCGGTGGCGGCCTCGATCGTGAAGAGCTGGAAGTCGCCGCCTCCGCGCTTGCCGACGAAAGCGAGGATGTCGCCCTTCGGGGACCAGGCCGGCGAGTGGTTGTCTTCGGTCTCGAACGAGACCCGGCGCACGTTCGCGCCGCTCGCGTCCATGAGGTAGATCTGCGGGGCGCCGGAGCGGTCCGACTCGAAGGCGATCACGTCCCCGCGCGGCGACCACGAGGGAGCGGTGTCGATTCCCAGGTTGTACGTGAGCCGCGTGAGCTTCCGCGCGCCCACGTCCATCACGTAGATCTCGGGATTGCCGTCCTTGGTGAGCGTCATGAGCAGCTTGGCGCCGTCCGGCGACCAGGAGGGCGCGATGTTCAGGCCCCGGAAGGTGGCGATCGGCGTCGACGTCCCGCCGCCCGAGGACACGCAGAACAGGTCGGGGTTGCCGCGCTCGAAGGTCGTGTAGCAGATCTTCTCACCGGCCTTGGACCAGGCCGGCGTGAGGTTGATCGTGTCGGTGTGCGTGACGGCGTACGGATTGAAGCCGTCGTAGTCGGCGACGTAGATCTCCTTCTCGTGCTTGCGCCGGCTCGCGAAAGCGACCTTGCTGAGCGCCATCCCGGTCTCGCCCGTGAGCTGCTTGATGACGTCGTTGGCCGCGGCGTGCGCGTAGGCCCGGAACTTAGGATCGTCGATCGGGACCGCCGGGTAGTCGCGCGAGAACATCTCCCGCTGGCCAGGCACGTCGTGCAGCGTGATCCGCAGCACCGCACCCGCGACCGAACCCGTCACCAGGTACTGCGTCCCGAACGCGCTCCAGCCCGCGTAGTTGACCGAGCCCGAGCCGCGGACCAGCGTGCCCGACACGTCGGCGTCGATCACGTTGAAGTACAGGCTGAAGCGCAGGTCGTCGGCCACGATGTTCGCCGCCTCGCGGCCGGCTCCGCCGCCGAAGGGATCCACCGAGACGTTCAGCTTCTGGTCGATGTAGCGCGTGATGCCGGTGCGCACGGTCTCCTGCGCGGCGGCGATCCCGGCGTGCGTCAGCAGCGCGGCCGCCGCGAGACCGAGCGCGAGCCGTCGCGGCCACGACCTCCGTCGGCCGGCTCGCGGGCGAGCGGGATTCAAGCGCGGGCGTCGAGGCATGGGTTCAGCGGTTTCGCTCGTCGAAGTAGAACTGCACGGGCAGGAAGTCTCCGCTGAAGCCCGCGGGCAGCGGCGGCAGCGGGCTGGCGTCGCTCACCGCCCGGATGGCCGCCTGGTCGAAGAGGAAGCTTCCCGAGCTCTCGAAGACCTCGATACCGCGCACCCGGCCGCCGCGTTCCACGCGGAAGGTCACGACCGCGCGCAGCGGCTCGCGGTTCGGCGTTTCCTTCCAGTAGCGGCCGATCTTGTTCACCATCCGGTCCAGGTAGTCCGGGAAGGGGAACGGCTTGCCCTCGATGTCCACGTCGAGCGCGGCGTCGTTGCCGCCGCTCTCCGGCGTGAGCGCCGGCGGCGTCTCGGGGGGCGGCGCGGGCTTCTCGTCGGGCCCCTTCGTGGCCGGATCGGGCCGCGGCTTCACCTTCAGCACGGGCTTGGCGGTCTTGTCCGGGACGACTTCCTTCTCGGGCTCCTTGATCTCGGGCTCGGGCTTGGGGGCGCTGGCGGGCTTCGTATCGTCCCGCGACCGCGGTCGCGGGCGCTCGCGGGCCGGGCGCAGCGTCTCGCCCCGCGGCGCGGCGATCAGGTTGATGCGATAGACGGGAGAGACCAGCGGGCCGTGCGAAGCGAGAGTGCCCGAGAGCACGAGGCCCAGCAGGAAGAGGGCGTGCATCGCGAGCGAGATGCCGAGCGCGCGCCGCATGTCTAGCTGCCTCGCATCAGCGCTTCCCCTCCGGCTCCGGTTCCAGCACCACCCCCACGTTCTCGATGCCGACGTTGCGGATGTCGGCGAGCGCTTTTGCGGCCGAGCCCCATGGCGCGCGCTCGTCGGCGCGGAAGTAGACGCGCTGCGTGCCGCGCGACGTCGCCATCTGCTTGAGGACCTGGCCCAGCGCGCCGGGCTGGACCTCCGCTTCGTCGATGAAGATCCGCCCTTCGGCGTTCACGGTGACGACCAGCGCCTCGGTCTGCTCCAGCGGCGCCGTCTGGGCCTGCGGCAGGCGCACGTCCACGCCGCCGGTCATCATGGGGGCCGTGATCATGAAGATGACGAGCAGCACGATCATCACGTCCACGAGTGCGGTGACGTTGATGTCGGCCATCGCCGTCATCTCTTTGCCGGTCCGTCCAAAGGCCATGGCCTAGCCCCTCGCCCGGGCGTTCGCCCGCGCCGCCCGCCGGCGTTGCTCCGTTGCCGAGCGCGGCGCCCGCCGGTCGCTCCCTTGCGAGCGCGGCGCCCTCACCGCAGTCGGTAGTCCCGAACGATCACGTTCAGCAGCTCGGTCGAGAAGTTCCGCATGTCGTCGTTCAGGACCTTGACCTCGCTCAGGAAGTAGTTGTAGGCGATCACGGCCGGGATCGCGACCGCCAACCCGGCCGCGGTGGCCACGAGCGCCGCCGCCACGCCGGGCGCCACCACGTTGATGTTCCCCGCCCCGCGCACGCCCAGGTTCACGAACGCGTCCATGATGCCCCAGACGGTGCCGAGCAGGCCGAAGAAGGGCGACACGCTGCCGGTCGTGGCCAGGAACGGCAGATGGCGCTCGTAGTCCTCGACCTGCCGCGCCGACTCGCGCTCCAGGGCCATCGCGATCAGCTCCTTCTCGAGCAGCGAGATGGCGCCCACGCGCGGGACCGTCGCCGTGGCCGTGCCCCGCTCCTCGAACTCCGCCGCACCCCCGGCCGGCCCGCGCTCGGGGAGCTGGGTCAGGTGGCGCAGCTCGCGCACGCCCGCCTTGAAGACCTCGCTGAACGGGTTGTCGGGCAGCGAGAGCGTCGCCTGGTAGGCGTCGGCCAGGCTCTCGCGCCGCTCGAAGACGTGGAAGAACTGCTGGCGCTGGGCCCTGAGACGCCGGCTGGCACGGAGCTTCCGGATGATGATCGCCCACGACAAGACCGAGAACACGAGCAGGATCGCGAGGATGATCTTGGTCGCGATGTCCGAGATCTGGATCATGACCCAGACGTTCGGGCCGCGGCCGGCGGTGGCCAGCGGTTGCTGCAGGACGGGCAGGGCGGCGAGCAGAAGCGAGACTGGCGTCATGCCGGAGCTCCCGAGAGCGGCGCGAAGTGGCGGTACGTGCGTTCCAGCCCGGTGGTGAGCGAGGTGGCGGCCCTCCAGCCCAGCCGGTCCCGGGCCTTCGAGCTTTCGAGCCGCGAGTGGAGCAGCTCACCCGGGCGCGCGGGCTCGTGACGAACCTCGAGCGTGCGGCCGACGACCTCGGAGAGCCCTCGCACAAGGTCGAGCACCGTGGTGGCGCGGCCGGTCCCGACGTTGAAGGCCGGACCGTCCAGACCCTGGCCGGCGGCGCCGGGCACGCGCCCCTCGAGCAGGGCCCGGCTCGCGAGCCAGTTCACCTCGGCCACGTCCTCGACGTACACGAAGTCGCGGTCCTGGAGCCCCGTCCCGAAGACGGTCGGCGGCTCTCCTCGCAGGACCTTCCCGCAGAAGATGGAGACTACACCAGCCTCCCCTTCCGGGTTCTGGCGGGGACCGTACACGTTCCCGTAGCGAAGCGCCGCGTAGGGCGCGCCGTGGACCAGGGCATAATACTGCAAGTAGTACTCGCTCGCGAGTTTGGCCACCCCGTAGGGCGAGAAGGGACGCTTGGCCGCGCCCTCGGGAGTGGGCAAGGTCTCGGCTTCGCCGTAGAGCACGCCGCCCGAGGACGCGAAGACGAGCGGGCGTCCGCCGCGCGCGCGGAGCAGCTCCAGCAGGTTCAGGAGCCCGATCAGGTTGACCCGCGCGTCCCGGGCCGGATCGGCCACCGAGACGCGCACGTCGATCTGCGCTGCGTGGTGGTTGACCAGGTCGAATTCGACCGAGGCCAGCTTTCGGTCGAGGCCCGGCTCGGAGAGGTCGGCGACGACGAGCCGCGCGTCCGGCGGCACGTTCTCCCGCCGCCCGGTGGACAGGTCGTCCACGACCGTCACCGCCCAGCCCTCGCGCAGATAGCGCTCGACGACGTGGGAGCCGATGAAGCCCGCGCCGCCGGTTACCAGAACGCGCATCGGAAACTCCTGGGTCTCGCGGGCGGGAGGGAGTGGGGCGGGGAGGTGCCTGGCGCCACCCGCCGGGATCGGGAAGCGGCAAGCTAACATGCCCCTCGAGGGGCGTCAACGCGAAGCGGGAGCGCGACTTGCGCTTTTCGGACAGGGGTGTAGATTGGCGGCCCCGTTCCACCCCGGGTTCGTGCGCGCCGGAGCCGGCGCTACGGTCCCGTCCACAGCTTCACGATCCAGGCTTCAGAGTCGATCGAGGAGACGCGATGTCGAACGTGTGCGCGGTCTGCGGCAAGCGGAGGTCCGTGGGCCATACCGTGTCCAAGGCCAACAACCGGCACAAGCGGACCTTCCTGCCCAACCTCCAGAGCGTGCGCATCCGCGCCGCCGGGGTAGCCCGCCGCGTGCGGGTGTGCACGGCCTGCCTCAAGGCGAACAAGGTCCAGAAGGCCTGAGCGTCCCGCCCGCGGGACTCCGAAGGTCGCGATGCTCGAGCGGCTGCACGTGGGCACCTCCGGTTTCGCGTATCCCACCTGGAAGCCCGCCTTCTACCCGGCCGACCTCCCGCAGTCGCGCTTCCTCGAGTTCTACGCCGAGCGCTTCGACACGGTCGAGCTGAACAACACCTTCTATCGCTTCCCGGCCGAGAAGCAGCTGGCCGACTGGGCCCACCGCACGCCGGAGGGCTTTCGCTTCGCCCTCAAGGCCAACCAGCGGATCACGCACTACGCGCGGCTGAAGAACGCCGGCGAGACGGCCCGCGACTTCGTGGAGCGCTGCCAGGCGCTGGGCACGAAGCTGGGACCGATCCTCTTCGGGCTCCACCCCCAGACGGCTCGCGACGACGACCGTCTGACGCGGTTCCTGGCGGAGCTCCCCGAGAGCGGTCGCTACGCCTTCGAGTTCCGCCACCCGAGCTGGCTGGATCCCGCCGTGCTGGAGCTGCTGCGCGCGGCGAAGGCGGCGCTCTGCGTGGCCGAGTCCGAGGAGATGGCGGCGCCGCGTGAGGCGACGGCCGATTTCGTCTACGTGCGGCTGCGGAAGGCGGCCTACGCCGACTCCGAGCTCGAGGACTGGCGCAAATGGCTGGCGGGTCAGGTCGCCGCGGGTCGCGAGGCGTTCGTCTACGTGAAGCACGACGACGCCGGCATGGGAGCCGAGATCGCGCGGCGGCTCGCGGGCCGCACGCCACCCTGACCGGCCGACCCCCTCAGCGAAAGGGATTGAGAACGGTCAGTCCGTCGATCGACCGACCATGCTGCAGATCTTCCGAATAGAGCACCGAGCACCCGCCCTGCCTCGCCGCCCGAACGACCAGCGCATCCCAGAACGAGAGCTGATGCAGACGATGGAGGTCGATCGCGGAAAGGATGTCATCCAAGTCGATGACGACGACGTGGTACCTGGCGAAGAGCTCCACTTTTCTTCGGGCCACGGCCACGTCGACTGCGAGCTTTCGGGTGACCGCCACGAAGTATTCCTGGAGGACCTGCGTCGACACGACGCCCGTTCGATTACGACGCTGCTCCACCAAGAGATCGAGGGCGCGCCGGCGCTTCGCGGGAGCGTCGTGATCGTCCGAGTACACCAGCACGTTGGCATCCAGAAAGCTACGAGCGCTCATGGACCTCGTCGCGGTCGAAACGCCATCCACGGGATCTGCCTCGGGAGCGGGCGGACAGCGCTCGGAGCTCGTTGATCTCGAGCTCGGCCTCGTCATTCCCAGCGAGCAGCTCGATGTACTCCCGCACGAGTTGATTGAGGCTCTTGCCCATTGCTTCCGCACGCTTTCTGGCGCGCTTCACGAGTCGTTCGTCGACCGATAATGTGAGGTTCATTGGGAGGCTCCCTTCTCGGGCGGGCACAAAAAAACAACCTTTGATCCGCACATGATACGTGCGCACGTATCCCGTGTCAAGAGCGGGGGTGCAGGCTCTCGTTCCTGGGGTGGGCGAGGAACCCGGCGCGCAGATCCTCGGGCAGCCCCGCGCTGAGCGCCTCGAGCGCCGCCGCGGCGCGCGCCAGCGCTTTCTCCTCGCGAATGGAGTTCCCCAGATCGCGCCAGACGTCCCCGGCGCGCTCGAACGCCGCGCGCTCAAGGCTCACGTCCCCCAGGCCGGCCGCCTCTTCGCCCGCCCGCTCCAGCTCGGCGGCCACTTCGGGAGACGGCTCTCGTTCGGCGTCGGCGTTCAGGTACCGGATCAGAGCCGCGAGCGGCGGGCGCCTGGCCGACTCGACCACGGGATGCTCCGGCGGCTGGTCGCCGGCTCGCGCCGCCGCCCGGCTGCGCTGCGCGCGCGCCAACGTCTCGAAGGGCGGGTGCGTGAGCTTGGCCGCCGCGGCTTCGGCCCCGCCGAAGGCGGCCTCAGCTCCGCGCCAGTCTCCGCGCGCGGCGAGCCGCCGCCCCTCGCGGAGCGCCAGCTCGTCCTCGATCTCGCCCACCTCGAGCTCCTCGGCCAGCCTCCGCGCGTCGTCCAGCCAGGTCCCGGCCTGCTCATCGGCCAGCGCCGTCAGGTAGGCATCGAAGAAGAGGAAGCGCGTGCGGACGCGGTTCACGGGCTCGAGGAACGCGTCGCCGCGGTTCAGGCACTCGCGCAGGTGGCGCAGGGCGTCGGCGATCCTGCCCAGCGCGATCTCGCACAGGATCTGGTTCTGCAGCGTCACGTAGCCCAGGAACGACCAGCCGATCTCCTCCTGGAGCCGGGTCGCCTCGCGGAACCAGTTCATCGCCTCTTGCCACTTGCCGCGCTCGGTCGCGACCCCGCCCAGGTTGTTGAGCGTGCTCGTGATCATCTCCCGGGCGCCGATCTCCCTGGCGAGCTCGAGGGCGCGCCGGTAGCGCTCCTCGGCCCCCTCCAGGTCGTCGCGGAAGTCGAGCAGCAGGTTCCCCAGGTTGGAGTGGCTCTTTGCCAGTCCGAGCCGGTCGTCCAGACGCTCGCGGAGGCGCAGGGCGAGGTCGTGGTGTGAGAAGGCGGCGTCCGGGTCGCCGCGATAGTAGAAGACGATCCCCAGGTCGTTGTGCAGGTCGGCCGCGATCTGTTCCTCGGCCTTGGGCACGCGCTCCAGCCCCTGCTCGAAGAGCGTACGCGCCTCGTCCAGGCGGCCCCGGTACCAGGCCACGCGTCCGCGATGCTCGAGGCCCCGCGCCAGCCAGTCGCCGCGCTCCGCCGCGCGCCCCAGCTCCTCCAGCTCCCGGAAGCGCTGCTCGGCCGCCTCCAGCGCCCCGCGGTGCAGCAGCACGTGCCCGAAGGTCTGGCTGAACTCGGCCCGC
>DATBJW010000036.1:0-1839 GCA_036556205.1 Gemmatimonadota bacterium | reverse complement strand
CGCGGCGCGACGCCGATCAGCAGCGTGTCCGGGTCGCGAGCCAGGCCTTCGGCGAGCTTGCCGACGACCGGGATCCCGCGTCCCACCCCGATCACCTCGGCGCAGTCCCGGCCGGCGTTGACCGAATCGAGCACCGCCACGACTTCGTCTCCGCGGTAGCGCACGACGCAGGTCGCCGTCTTGGCGTCGAGCACGCTGAAGCGCCCCTCGGCCAGGATCAGGATGCGGCGTCGCCGCGGCGCGCCCGTATCCGCCGGCGCACTCATTCCCCGCGGCCCCCGAAGATCTCGATCTGGAGCAGCTTGCCCGTGGGCGTGGCGGCCAGCCCGCCCAGGCCGGTCTCGCGGTAGCGCTCGGGCAGTTCGCGCCCGATCTCACCCACCACATCCAGCACCTCGTCGGCGGGGATCGGGAAGACGAGGCCCGCGAGCGCCATGTCCACGGCCGCGACGGCCTGCATGGCCGCGCTCACGTTGCGCGTGATGCAGGGGATCTCGACGAGCCCGCCCAGCGGGTCGCAGATGAGCCCCAGCATGCCCTGGATCGTGAAGCTCACGGCCTGGCTCACCATCTCGGGCGTCCCGCCCAGCATCTCGACCGCGGCCGCCGCGGCCATGGCGGCGGCCGACCCCGTCTCGGCCTGGCAGCCACCCTCGGCCCCCGAGAGGCTGGCGCGGGCCTTGAAGACGCCTCCCACACCGCCCGCCGTGATAAGGCCGCGCAGCAGGGTGTCGTCGTCGAGCCCGCGCACCTCCTGCAAGCTCAGGAAGACCGCCGGGAGGATTCCCGCGCTCCCCGCCGTGGGCGAGGCCACGATGCGCCCCATAGCGGCGTTGACCTCCATGGTCGCCAGCGCCCGCGCGATCACGCGCGTGCAGTAGGGGCCTGAGAGCGGCTCCGCCGCGCCGCGGCTCCAGTCCTGGAAGCGCCGGGCGCCTCCGCCGGACAGTCCCGAGAGCGAGCGGGTCTTCCCCTCGAGGCCCAGCTCAACGGCTTGCCGCATCGTGGCCAGCCGCGAGGTGAACTCCTCGAACACGTGGGACTCCTCGAGGCCCGTCTGCGAGAGATCCTCGTCCAGGATCACGCGCCAGCACGGCTGACCGCGCTCGTTGGCACGTCGCACGATCTCGGCCATAGATTCGAACATGCAGCTAGGCTCCTATCGCTGGCCTCTGGCAGCCCTCCTGGCGGTCCTCATCGTCGTGGTCGTCGCCTATCTCAACCGTCTGGGGCCTTCGATCCACAGGCTTCCCGGACTCATGACCGTACACGGTTTCGTCTGCATCCAGGATGGCAAGCCCGTCGCGAACGCTCAGGTGAGAGTCGAGAAGACAGCCGATCAGCACCTGCTGCTGGTCGCTTCGACGCAGCAGGACGGCCTCTGGACCGCGACCGTGCCATCGGACACGGCCTACCAGGCGCGTGTCATCGCGCCCGCCACTCTCGTCTTCGTGCCCGCTCTCAGGCCCCTCCTGAGAACCACAAGCTTCTGGGCCTGCCGCGCAGGAAGCTGCGCCGCGGATCTGGGAAGCCGGCTGCCTCCAGCAACCTGCACTCCCTGAGGGAATCACCCGCCGGCCCGCCCTACTCGATCAGCTTGGGCACCGGCCGCGCGGCGTGGAGCCACGGGAAGGCGCGGATCGCGGCCAGCACGTCGGGTGCCAGCGGGTCGTCGAACTGCAGCACCATCTGCGCGCTCTCGCCGCGGCGCTTCCGGCGCACGTCCATCATGGCCAGGTTCACGCCGCGCTCGGCGAAGAGCTGCGTGATGGCCGACACCGTGCCGGGGATGTCGTCGGCGGTCACGACCAGCGTGTGGTACTGTCCGCCGATCGACAC
>DATBJW010000035.1:0-49854 GCA_036556205.1 Gemmatimonadota bacterium | reverse complement strand
TCCGGCGCCAACCCGACGAGCGAGGCCCGATGCCAGCCGCGAAGAGATCGGCCCACCCCACCACAGGCGCCCTGCGCGGCGAGCCCGCCCGCAAGGCCTCCGTCCAGCGCCGCCTCAAGCGGATCGAAGGCCAGGTGCGCGGGCTGCAGCGCATGGTCGAGGAGGAGCGCTACTGCGCGGACATCCTGATGCAAGTCGCGAGCGTCCAGCGGGCGCTCTCGAGCGCCGGCAAGGTCCTGCTGCGGAACCACCTCGCCCACTGCGTCACCGACGCGATCCGCTCCGGCGACCCGCGCCGGGCCGAGCACGTCTACGACGAGATGATCGGCCTCCTCTCGCGCTATACCGAGGCTTGAGCTCCCGATGCGCAATTCCGCGAGCGAAGTGCAGGACGGGCTGAAGGCCATCGCCGGGGGGCGACAGAGGGGCGTCGTTGGAGACGCACAGGAGCACCTGTCGCTGCCGGTGACGGGGATGACCTGCGCCAGCTGCGCGGCGGAGGTGGAGAAGCGGCTGCGGGAGACGCCGGGCGTCCGGAAGGCCAGCGTGAACCTGGCCACGCAACGGGCCGCGGTCAGCTTCGACCCGGCGCGGGTGGGGGCCTCCCGCCTCGTCGCGGCCGTCCAGGCCGCCGGCTACGACTCGCCCCCCACGCGCACGGTTCTGGCCCTTCGCGGGCTGGAGCTCGTGAACGACCCCGCCGCGATCGAGCGCGCGCTGACCGCGGTCCCGGGGGTGCTCTCGGCACGCGTGAACCTGGGAAGCGCCGAGGCTCACGTGGAGCACGTGGAGGGCGCGGTGCCGGCCGAGGCCCTGGCCGCCGCCGTGCGGCGCGCCGGCTACCAGGTCGAGACCTCGAAAGGCGCCGGCGATCCGGCCGAGCGCCAGCGTCTGGCGCGCGAGCATGACGTCCGGGAGCTCACCCGCAAGCTCGTCGTGACCGCCGCGCTGGCCGTGGTCACGATGGCGCTCTCGCTCCCGCTCATGAGCGCGGCCGGCGGGGCTGCCGCGCACACGGACCTCTTCATGCGGCTCACGGCACCCCTCGACCGGGCGCTGGCGCGCGCCTTCCCGGCGCTCTACGGCGCGGACCCGTCGCTGCTGCGCTGGATCCTGCTCGTGCTCTCGCTGCCGGTCGTGCTCTGGTCGGGGCGCGAGTTCTACACCCGTGCCTGGGCCGCCTTCCGGCATCGCGTGGCGGACATGAACACGCTGATCGCGCTCGGGACCGGCGCGGCGTTCGCCGTGTCCTGGGCCGCGACCATCGCGCCGGGCCTGTTCACCAGCGCCGGCCGGCCCCCGGCGGTCTACTACGAGGCCGGCCTCGCCATCGTGGCGCTGATCCTGCTCGGCCGCCTGCTCGAAGCGAGGGCGCGCGGTCGCACGTCCGAGGCCATCCGCCGGCTGATCGGCCTCCAGCCGCGCCTGGCGCGCGTCGAGCGCGACGGCTCGGAGCGCGAGATCCCGATCGAGCAGGTGCGGCCGGGGGACCTGGTGCGCGTCCGTCCGGGCGAGAAGGTTCCCGTGGACGGGATCGTGCGCGAGGGCGAGAGCGCTGTGGACGAGTCCTTGCTGACCGGCGAGCCGCTGCCCGCGCGGAAGACCGTGGGCGACATGGTCGTGGGCGGCACGCTGAACACGACGGGCAGCTTCCGCTTCGAGGCCCTCCGCGTGGGGCGCGACACGGTGCTGGCGCAGATCGTCCGGCTCGTGCAGGAGGCGCAGGGCTCGAAGCCCCCCATCGCCCGTCTCGCGGACCGCATCTCGGGCGTTTTCGTGCCGGTCGTCCTGTCGCTCGCGATCGCGGCCTTCGCGATCTGGTTCGTTTGGGGGCCCCCGCCTTCGTTCGGGTTGGCGCTCGTGACCTTCGTCTCCGTGCTGATCATCGCCTGCCCGTGCGCGCTCGGGCTGGCCACGCCCACCGCCGTGCTGGTGGCGACCGGCCGGGGTGCCGAGAGCGGGATCCTGATCCGGAGCGGCGAGAGCCTGGAGATCGCCCACTCCCTGCGAACCGTCGTGCTGGACAAGACCGGGACCATCACCGCCGGAAAGCCCGTCCTGACGGACGTCATCCCCGCCGACGGCGCGACCTCTGCCGACCACCTCCTGCGCCTGGCCGCGGCCGCGGAATCGGGCTCCGAGCATCCCCTGGCGCAGGCCATCGTGCGGGCCGCCTCCGCCCGCGGGCTGGAAGTGCCTCCGGCCGAGGGCTTCGCGGCCGTCCCCGGAAAGGGCGTCGAGGCCGTGGTGGAGGGCCGGCGGGTGCTCGTGGGCGGAGCGCGCCTGCTGGTCGAGCGCGGCGTGCCGACGAGGGCGCTCGAGGAGGCCGCCGCTCGACTCGCGGAGGAAGGGAAGACCCCCATCTTCGCGGCCGCCGACGGCCGGCCCATCGGGCTGCTCGCCGTCTCGGACCCGATCAAGCCGGGCTCGGCCGAGGCGATCGCCGAGCTGCGCCGTCTGGGGCTCGAGGTCGTGCTGCTGACCGGCGACCGCCGGGCCACCGCGGAGGCCGTCGCCCGCAACGTGGGGATCGACCACGTGCGGGCGGAGGTGCTGCCCGACGAGAAGGCGCGCGTCGTGCGGGAGCTCCAGGCGAGCGGCCGGCGCGTGGCGATGGTCGGCGACGGCATCAACGACGCGCCGGCCCTGGCCCAGGCCGACGTGGGGATCGCGATCGGGGCCGGCGCCGACGTCGCGCTCGAGGCCTCGGACGTGACCCTGGTGGGCGGGGGCCTGGAGGGCATCGCGCGCGCCATCCGGCTCTCGCGACGCACGATGCGGGTGATCCGGCAGAATCTCTTCTGGGCCTTCGTCTACAACGCGCTGGGGATCCCGCTGGCGGCGGGCGCGCTCTACCCGTTCCTCGGGATCCTGCTCTCGCCCGTCGTGGCGTCGGCGGCGATGGCCTTCTCCTCGCTCAGCGTGGTCCTCAACTCCCTGCGGCTGCGGAGCCTCGCGCCATGACGGCCGTCGACGTCCTGGTGCTGGTCTGCTCCGCGGCCGCGATCGCCGCCGTGCTCTGGTACTTCCTGGGCTCGAGGGGTCCGGGGGTGCGGGCCGTGGCGGAGAACGGCGTGCAGCGCGTACGGGTGGTCGTGAAGGGCGCCTACGACCCCGACACGATCGTGGTCGAGGCCGGACGGCCCGTGCGGCTGGAGTTCTACCGGGAGGAGACCAACCCCTGCTCGGAGGAGCTCGTGCTCGACGCCTTCGGCATCCACCGCGAGCTTCCCGCCTTCGAGACCACCGCGGTCGAGTTCACGCCGCGGGAGCCGGGGGAGTACGGGTTCACGTGCGGCATGAGCATGATGCGCGGGCGGCTGGTCGTCGAGCCGCCGGGAGCCTAGCCGCCCGCCCGCCGCCGCCCCACTTCCCACGCGGGGAGCGGGAGGGCGGCGGACACGTCGGCGCTTCGGCTAGCGCACCGGGATCATGAGGTGAGCGTAGGGTGTCCCCGGCCACATCACGTAGGGCTCTTTCGTGTCCGGGTTGTCCGCCTGGCTCGGGTATCCCGCCATCATCGAAGTGGCGTTAAAGATCATGACGTGGGGCCCCGTGTCGACCCAGGGCTTGCCCTCCGTCGGCTTCGAGGCGTAGGGGTCCTTGTTGCTGGCGTCGGAGCCGCCCTGCAGCATGTAGCCGAACCCGATCTTGCCGGCCGGAGGATCGGTGTGGCCCATCCAGGCCTGGGCCCACTCCATTCCGTTCTTGTCCACGCACATGGGGTCCTTGCCCGGGCTGTCGGGGTTGTCAGGCATGCAGGTGAACTCGCCCGTGCCCTGCCGCAGGGTGCGCATCCCTCCCTTTCCGTCGGGAGCCACGACGGTGGCCTTCTCGGCCACCGCTTTGGGCGCCGCCGACATTGCGGTGGCGATCACCGCCTGGTCGGCCGCCGAAGCCGTGGGGTTGTCCTGGGCCATCAGACCGAGGGCCGGGGCGAGCGCCAGCCCGGCCGCGATCGAGACGTATGAGAGTCGCATGGTATCCCTCCGATGGGTTTGGCGTGGCCGCTCCCCGCGTTCGGCCCGGAAGAAAAAAACGCCGAGCCGCCCGCGGGCGCTTCGGCGTTCCCGGATCATGCCCACGGGCGGCCTCACCCGGAGCTGGCGTGCCCGACCCCGGCGCTCCGGCCGGGCGGGGTGCTCGGCCGGAGGCGCCGCTCGAACGGCGCCGAGGAGCTTGCCCCCAGCCTAGCAGGGGTCCGGCCGCGCCGTCAAGGCGACTTCCCGCGGACGGCTACTTCTCGATCGGCGCCCGCACCATGTTCCCCCACTCGGTCCAGGAGCCGTCGTAGTTCCGGACCCTGGGGTAGCCCAGCAGGTTCGCGAGCACGAACCAGGTGTGGCTCGAGCGCTCGCCGATCCGGCAGTAGGCGATGACGTCGTCGGCGCTCTTCAGGCCCTGTTCCTTCTCGTAGATCGCGCGCAGCTCGTCGCCGGACTTGAACTCACCCGTGTCGGGGTTCACGGCGCGGGCCCACGGCACGCTCTTGGCACCCGGGATGTGGCCGCCCCGCAGGCAGCCCTCCTGCGGGTACTCCGGCATGTGGGTCTTCTTGCCGCTGTACTCGTCAGGCGAGCGCACGTCCACCATGGCGCCCTGCTTCTCGAGGTGCTTGAAGACGTCCTCCTTGAAGGCCCGGATCTCCTTGTCGTTGCGCTCGGGGGCCCTGTACGTCGCGCTCGGGTAGGACGGCGTCTGGGTGCTCATCTCGCGCCCCTCGTCATCCCACTTCTTCCGCCCCCCGTCCATGATGCGGGCGTCCTTGTGCCCGAAGAGCTTGAAGACCCAGAACGAGTACGTCGCCCACCAGTTGTTCTTGTCGCCGTAGAAGACGACCGTCGTGTCGTTGGAGATCGCCTTCTGCGACGCCTTCTTCTCGAAGGTCGCCCGGTCCACGTAGTCGCGGATCAGGGGGTCGTTCAGGTCCTGCACCCAGTCGAGCTTGACTGCTCCCGGAACGTGCCCGCGATCGTACAGCGTCACGTCCTCGTCGCACTCGACGATCCGGACCTTGGGGTCGTCCAGGTGCTGGGCCACCCACTCCGTGGAGACGAGCAGCTCGGGCTTCGCGTAGCCGCGCTGCTGGATGGGCAGCGAGCCGCTGGTGACGGTTGCCATCCTCCACCTCCTCCGTTGGTATTCCCGTTCGCTTCGAGCCTAATACTTCGGCAGGCTCGGGTCCACCTCGTCCGACCAGGCCAGGATGCCGCCCTGCAGGTTCCAGAGCTTACGGAACCCGGCCTGCCGCAGCTGGTGGAGCGCCTTCGCGCTGCGGGCGCCGGAGCGGCAATGCAGGACGATCTCCGCGGCCGTGTCCAGCTCGCTCATGCGCTCGGCGAGCTGGCCCAGCGGGATCAGCCGCGCACCGAGGGGTGCCAGGTTTCCGATCTCCCACTCGTGCGGCTCCCGCACGTCCACGATCGCGAGCCGATCGCCGCGGTCGAGCCGCGCCCGGAGCTCGCGGGGCGTGATCTGCGGCACGGCCGCCTGGCGCTCCTCCTCCATCCGCGCCTGCGGGATCCCGCAGAACTCGTCGTAGTCGATGAGCCCCCGGATCGTCGGGGCCTCCCCGCAGATCGGGCAGGCCGGGTCCTTGCGGAGCCGCAGCTCGCGAAAGCGGAGGGCGAGCGCGTCGAAGAGCACCAGCCGTCCGATCAGAGGCTCCCCGGCACCGAGCAGAAGCTTGATCGTCTCCAGCGCCTGGATGGCGCCCACGATTCCGGGCAGCACGCCCAGCACGCCGCCCTCCGCGCAGCTCGGCACGAGCCCCGGCGGCGGCGGCTCGGCGTAGAGGCAGCGGTAGCAGGGGCCGCGCTCGGCCCAGAACACGGAGTTCTGCCCCTCGAAGCGGAAGATCGATCCGTACACGTTGGGCTTGCCGAGCAGCACGCACGTGTCGTTCACCAGGTAGCGGGTCGGGAAGTTGTCGGTCCCGTCCACGACCACGTCGTAGTCGCGGGCGATCTCCAGCGCGTTCTCCGACGAGAGCCGCGTCTCGTAGCTCTCCACGTGCAGGTGCGGGTTCACGTCCCGCAGGCGGTCGCGGGCCGAGTCCAGTTTGGGTCGCCCCACGTCCGCGGTGCCGTGCAGGAGCTGGCGCTGGAGGTTCGTCTCGTCCACCACGTCGAAGTCCACGATGCCGAGGGTCCCCACCCCGGCCGCGGCCAGGTAGAGGCCCAGCGGCGAGCCCAGACCGCCGGCGCCGATCATGAGCACGCGCCCCGCCTTGAGCCGGCGCTGACCGGCCATGCCGACTTCGGGCATGATCAGGTGCCGCGAGTAGCGCAGGACCTCTTCGTTCGAGAGCTCGAGCTCCTGGGCCCGGCCGGCGGCGACCAGCGCGTCGCCGGTCCGCTCGGCAGGCGGGGAGGCGACACCCCCGGCGATGGAGGGGACGATCGAGATCTCGGCTCCGTCGGCGAGCGGCGTCTCCTCGCCCTGCAGGCTGCGGATGTCCTCGTCGCGCACGTAGACGTTGACGAAGTTGCGCAGCTCGCCGTTCTCGCCGAAGAGGTGCGAGCGCAGCCCCTCGTAGCGAACGGCCAGCGCGCGCAGGGCCTCGCCCACGCTCGCGGCTTCCACCTCGACCGTGCCCTGGCCGCCGGCGTAGGCGCGCAGCGGCGTGGGCACGTGGATGCGGGTCGTCATGCTGGCTCCTCCAGGGTCTCGTGCAGGGGTTCCTCCTCGAAGCGCTGACGGTCGTCGGTGAGGCGCCAGGATCGGAGTGCGGCGTCCCGGCCGCCGCGCACCTCCAGGATCACGTAGCTGTACCATGGCCAGGCGTGCTCGCGGTCGTACTCGGAGGGCCGCGCCGGGTGATCGGGGTGCGAGTGGTAGAAGCCCACGATCGAGAGCCCCCGCCGCCGCGCTTCCGCTTCCATGCGCCGCACCTCCGCGGAGGAGATGAGAAAGCGGTTGCGAGGCGAGTCGCCGCGCTCGTTGCCGGCCGGGAGCGCCGCCCGCACGGCCTTGCCGTCGGGCGAGCTCGGGTCCGGCTCGCCCAGCAGCGCGCCGCAGCACTCGTGGGGATAGGCGCGGCGCCCGTGCGCGCGAATGGCGGCCACCTGCTCCGCCGGGAGCTGGACGCTCATCCTTCCTTCCAGAAGGCGTGGCTCAGGTAGCGGTCGCCCCCGTCGCAGAGCACCGTGACGACCACCCCCCGCTCGAGCCGCAGGGCGACCCGCACCGCCGCGGCGACGTTGGCGCCGGCCGAGACTCCGACCAGGATGCCGGCCTCGCGCGCCAGCCTGCGGACCACGGCTTGCGCCTCCTCGGTCCGCACCTGCTCGACCTCGTCCGTGAGGCCGGGATCGTAGATGCCCGGGACCGTGGAGCTCGCGAGGTGCTTCATGCCCTCCAGGCCGTGGAAGGGCGCGTCGGGCTGCACGGCGACGCAGCGCACCGCCGGACTCAGCTCGCGCAGTCGACGCGCCGTGCCGGTGAAGGTGCCGGTCGTCCCCAGGCCCGCCACCCAGTGCGTGATGCGGCCCGCCGTCTGGCGCCAGACCTCGGGACCCGTGGTGTCGTAGTGCGCGCGCCAGTTGGAGTCGTTGTTGTACTGGTCGGCGTAGTAGTAGCGCTCGGGGTCGAGGGCGGCGCGGCGCCGGGCCTCGCGCACGGCCCCCTCGGCCCCCTCCAGCGGATCGGTTTCGACGACCGCCGCGCCGTAGGCGCGGAGCAGGTGCTTCCGCTCCGGGCTGGCGTTCCTGGGCAGGCAGATCTCCACGCGGTACCCGCGCGCGGCCCCGAGCATGGCGTAGGCGATGCCCGTGTTCCCCGAAGAGGCGTCCAGCAGCACCTTGCCGGGCAAGAGCGCGCCTGCCGCTTCGGCGTCGCGGACGATCCGCAGCGCCGCCCGGTCCTTGACCGAGCCGCCGGGGTTCAGGTGCTCGGCTTTCCCGAGCAGGGCCACACCCGGCGGTCCCCAGGCCGGCAGCTCGATCAAGGGCGTGTTGCCGACCAGCGCCTCGAGACGCGCCGCCCCGCCTCCGCCGTCCAGGATGCGAGCCGCGCGCCCTGCCGGGGCCGCCGGCGAGCTGCGCCGGACGGTGCCCGAGGCCGGCGCCCGCGCCTCGGCGCCGCGTCCCGAGGAGCGGCCCCTCACACGGCCTCCAGGGCGGTGCGCCGTCGGGCGGAAAAGATCTCGTCGCGGAGCGACATGTCGCTGCTCCCCCTGTCGGGGTTGAAAGAGACGTGCTGGAGCTGGAACGACGAAGAGCCGGGCGGGCCTAGAGCAGCCGACCCGGCCGGCGACAGGGGCAGACCGGCAGGCAGGCGGCGTGTACGGAGCTGGCGATCTCGGGCGGGCGGGCGACCAAAGCGTCCTCCCCGGGGGGTCTCGACTGGAGCTTCCGGCTCACGTTCACCGGTACGCTACTCGATACGCCGGCTATTCCCGGGTTGTCAAGCCCCGCGGGCCCGGCCGCGCCGCCGCGATCGCCGTCCTCGGAAGGGCGCGGTCGGCGGCGGGCAGCCCGGCCCCGGCGCGCCACTCGGCCTCGAGGTCGTCCAGCGGCGCGCCGAAGGCCAGCGCCAGACGCTCCTCGATCTCGGCCTGCGAGTCGAACTGCGACGAGGCGGCGAAGAACGTCTTGAGGGCGGCAAGCCCGCGCGTCCGGAGCAGGAACTTCACGAACGAGCCCGCCAGGGGATAGGTCACCTCGAAGGGCAGCTGCTGGAAGGCCGCGCTGGTGAGGATCTGGCGGACGGAGCCGTCGAAGCGACCCCCCGCGAACACGGTCAGCGCCTCGCGGTCCACGTCGAAGTTCCGCAGCGCGGAGGGGAAGAGCGTGACCTCGCCGTCCACGACGCGCAACCCGCCGAAGTTCACCGCCAGACCCTCGTCGAAGAAGTCGCTCGGCCGGCCCAGCTCCTCGTGGGCGATCACGTGCACGGTCTCGTGCGGGTCGAGCGCGCGGGTCAGGAAGATCCGCCCCCCGATCACGAAGCCGCCCTCCGTCCGCACCCCCGTCAGGCGCTCGATGTGGTCGGCGTCGAAGAACTTGTTGAACTCGATGCGCCGGCTGAAGTCCGTCTCGAGCGCGTCGCGGATGATCTCGTACGCCCGGTCGTTGAGGGCCGCCTCGTCGGGGCGGATCGTGTCGCCGGCCGCGAAGTGGAACTCGAAGTGCTCGCTCACGAGCTCGTGGTCGAGGGGGGCGTCGGATGGCGGCCCGAGCGGGCCCGAGCCGGAGCAGCCCGCCGCCGCGAGAACGGCCCCCGTGAGGGCCGCGAGCGCGCCCCGGCGCCGTGCGGCCCGGCGAGCCACGACGGGGCTCACGCGCTCAGCGCTTCGCGCGGGTGCGCGCCAGCTCGACCGCCTGTACGACGCGCCGCCAGGAGGCCCCGGAAGAGGAGAGGTCGCCGTAGCTGAACTCCAGCGTCGAGACGAGGTCGATGCCGGGGTCGAAGATGTAGACACCCCAGACCGGCGCGCTCAGGATCGTCAGGACCTTGCTCTCGAAGCCCTGGCTGATGGGGACGATCGTGCGCGGGTAGTACTGCCGGCCCTCGCTGTTCAGGGCCACGCGCGAGGGCTCGAACGAGATCTCCTTCTCGCTGGACGTGAAGCCGATCAAGAAGGTCGTGCCGTTCTGCTTGAGGTCGTAGGGGACCGTGTCCGGGATCTTGCGATAGGCCTCCTCGAGGAATCGCCGCAAGTCGTCCGTGGACAGCGAGACGATCTCCGGGTTCATGGGCAGGATGTCCACGCGGAGCCCGCCTCCGGCCATGCGCACGGTCACGTCGTCGAGGTCCAGGAAGCCCGTGGAGTCCGGGGAAGCCGGCGCCTGGGCCGCGGCGCGCGGCGCCCCGGCGCAAACCAGGGCCAGCAACGCCAGCGAGATGCGTCCGATCACGTCCGACCTCCTTCCGCGACCAGGTCCTCGATCGCCGTCAGGATCTCGCCACGCCCTTCGCGCGTCACGGCCGAGAAGGGCACCAGCTGCTCGTCGTCGTCGAGACCCAGCTCGGCCGCGAGCTCCCTCAGGCGCTCGCGCCGCGCCGTCGGGGCCAGCTTGTCCACCTTGGTGAGCACGACCAGGGTGGGCAGCCCCGTCTCGGCCAGGAAGGCCAGCATGGCGCGGTCCTGATCGAAGGGGCCGTGGCGGGCGTCCACGAGCTGGACCACGCCGCGAAGCTCCGCGCTTCCGCGCAGGTAGCCCTTCACCATCGGGCCCCACGTCCGGCGCAGGCGGGCCGGAGCCCGGGCGAAGCCGTAGCCCGGCAGGTCCACGAAGTAGCAGGCGCCGCCGACGTCGAAGAAGTTCAGCAGCTGCGTCTTGCCCGGGCGCGCGCTCGTGAGTGCCAGCCGCCTGCGGCGGAGGAGCACGTTCAGGAGCGACGATTTGCCGACGTTCGACCGCCCGCTGAAGGCGACCTCGGGCAGGCGGGGCAGCGGCCGGTCTTCGACCGTGACCGCGCTCTTCACGAAGCGCGCCTGTTCGACGTTCAGGCGACCTGCCGTGCTGGCCATCCGGGTCAAGCTACGACGGGGAGAACCCGTCAACAACGAGGGCACCCGGATCCACGTCCGGCGGACGAGGTCCGGGTGCCCGTGGGATGAACGGAAGAGCCCTCGGAGCCGGGGCTCCCCTCGCGCCAGACCGTCCGGTCAGGGTACCGGGACGGCCTGGGCGATGTTCCGCAGGTTGATCGCCGCGTCCGAGAAGTAGGGCCCGTAGAGCTTCAGGTTCTCGGGCGGGTTGGGGCCGCCGTAGCGGTAGCTGTTGCTGCCGTTGACGAGGTTCGTGTTGCCGGAGACGCCGCTGAAGTCCACGATCCACGGGCCGCCGCTCGTGCCGCCGGTCTGGTCGCAGCCGATCACGCTCGTGAGCGCGCCTCCGTTCTGGCTGGGGTCGTCCTTCGCGCCGAAGGCGGCGTCGCAGATCTCGTGGTGCAAGCCGTCGAACTGGGCGCCCGGAGGGGTTTGGGACCGGTTGCGCGGACCCACGGGCCACCCGTGGTCGCTGAACTGCTGCTGGCGCTCGGCGTTGGCCAGGAAGCCCAGGAAGCCGGTCACGTCGGCGATCTTCGAGTTGCCGCTCTTCCCGCCCCGGGCCATGACCAGCGCGCCGTGGTCGAACTCGAACTGGCCCGTGTTTGCCCACTGCGCGGTCGTGAAGGCCTGAATCGCCGTGAAGAGGCCGAGGGGTGCCGTGGGCTCGTGCCGCGCCGGGACGAAGAGGAAGTTCGTGTGAAAGCCGATCCCCGGCGAGTAGACGCAGTGGCCCGCGGTCCAGACCAGGGACCTGTTTCTCGCGTTCACGGTCGAGCCCGAGCAGACGAAGTCACCCTGCCCCGGGATCGTGAAGAAGAGCTGCCCCACCGCCGAGTACGGGAACCTCGTGTACTGGCTGTCGGTGTTGGGGAACAGGCGGTAGCGCGAATAGGCGAAGGTGCCGGCGTGGGCCTGAGGCACCGGTCCGGCCGCCTGCTGGAGCGCCGCGGCGGCCGCGGCTCCCACGAGCTCGGCAGGGCCTTCCCCGGGAAGTCCCGAGTTGCCGACGACCAGCGGTCCCGTGACCTCCGCCGCGCTCGCGCCCGTCATCGGGTGCGGTCCGCCCGCCAGGGTGGGCAGCGCCATGGCTTTGGCGTTCTTCATGCGCGTCGTGGTCCAGTACGCCTGGACCTGCGCCTTGGACTTGAGCGCCTGCGAGGAGACGACCTGGTCCTGCGCCCGCGCGGCCGACGGGAGGCCGAGGCCCGTCACGAGCAGCGCGGCGGCAAGCCACGGTCGAAGACACGACGATCGGGTCATGGGGGTTCCCTTTCCCACGGAGACTGGTGGACGGTGAGTGGGCGACGGCCGGCTCCGTCCCCCTCGAGGGGGTCCCGGGGGAGAATGCGTCGGAGCGTTGCGCCGGGCAAGCCTCCGGGGCGCCCGGGCGCTCAGTGCGCGTAGTCGGCGGCTGGAGGCTGCTGGAGGGCGGGCGGGACCAGGGGAAGGGAATCGGGGCGGCGCGGCCGGCCGCCGCGGAAGGCGACCCGCAGCACCTCGTCCATGGACTCGACGAAGCGGATCGCGAGCCGCTCGCGCACGTCGGCCGGCAAGTCGTTCAGGTCCTTGCGGTTGCCGCGCGGCAAGAGGATGGTCTCGACACCCGCCCGCAGCGCGGCCACCGCCTTCTCGTTGAGCCCGCCCACGGGCAGCACGCGTCCGCGCAGCGTGATCTCGCCGGTCATCGCGATGCGCGGCCGCGTGGGACGGTGGGTGAGGGCCGAGACGAGGGCGGCGGCGATCGTGATCCCCGCCGACGGGCCGTCCTTGGGGATCGCCCCCTGCGGGACGTGCACGTGTACGTCCACGTGCCGGTAGAAGTCGCGGGGCAGCCCCAGCTCGTCGGCGCGCGAGCGCGTGTAGGAGAGCGCCGCCGAGGCGGACTCCTTCATGACCTCGCCCAGCGACCCGGTGATGCTCAGGTTGCCGCGTCCGGGGACGACCGCCACCTCGACGTGCAGGATGTCTCCGCCGACCTCCGTCCAGGCGAGGCCGGTGGCCAGGCCGGGTTGCGGCTCGCGCTCGAGCTCGGTGTCCACGAAGGTGGGGGTCCCCACCAGCTCGGTCAGCCGCGCGGCGGTGACGCGCACGCGGGCCTCGTCGCGCGCGACCGCCCGGGCGGCCTTGCGGCAGATCGACGAGATCAGGCGCTCCAGGTTCCGCACCCCCGACTCCCGCGTGTATTCCTCCACCAGCCGCCGGAGCGCGCCGTCCGAGAGCTGGAGCTGGGCAGGGGCCAGGCCGTGGGCCTTGAGCTGCTTGGGAACCAGGAAGCGGCGCGCGATCTGCAGCTTCTCGGCCGGCAGGTAGCTCGGGAGCTGGATCGTCTCGAGTCGGTCCCGCAGCGCGGGCGGCAGGGTGTGCAGCACGTTGCCGGTCGTGATGAACAGCGCCTGCGACAGGTCGTACTCGAGCTCCAGGTAGTGGTCGCTGAAGCACTTGTTCTGCTCGGGGTCCAGCACCTCGAGCAGAGCCGCCGCGGGGTCGCCCCGGAAATCGCTGGCCAGCTTGTCGATCTCGTCCAGCAGCACGACCGGGTTCACCGTACCGGCCTTGCGCATGCCCTGCAGGATGCGTCCCGGCAGGGCTCCGATGTAGGTGCGCCGGTGGCCGCGGATCTCGGCCTCGTCCCGGATGCCTCCCAGCGAGATGCGCACGAAGCGGCGGCCCAGCGCCCGGGCCACCGAGCGCGCGAGCGACGTCTTGCCCACCCCCGGCGGCCCCACCAGGCACAGGATGGGCCCGTTCATGCGGCCCACGAGCTTTAGCACCGCGATGTACTCGATCACGCGCTCCTTGACCTTGGCCAGCCCGTAGTGGTCTTCGTCGAGCACCCGCGCGGCCTGGTCCACGTCCAGGTTGTCGCGCGTCGTCTTCTTCCACGGCAGGTGCAGGATCCAGTCCAGGTAGTTGCGCACGACCGCCGCCTCGGGCGAGAGCGGGGGCATCAGCAGCAGCTTCTTCATCTCGGCCTGCGCCCGCTTCTTGGCCTCGGCCGGGAGCGTCTTCTTCGCCAACGCCTCCTGCAGCTCGCGCACCTCCTCGGGGAGCTCCTCGCCGCTGCCCAGCTCGCGGTGGATCGCCTTGAGCTGCTCCTGCAGGTAGAACTCCTTCTGGTTCTTCAGGACCTGCTCCTTGACCTCGTCCTCGAGCTTCTGCTCGAGCTTGAGGATCTCGACCTCGCGTGAGAGCAGGGTCCCCAGACCTCGGAAGAAGCCTTCCAGCGTCTCCTGGGCGTAGATCTCGATCTTCTGGGCGGGGGAGACGATCAGATGGCCGGCGATCAGGTAGGCCAGCCGCTCGCGGTCGGGCAGCGACTGCACGGTGCCCACGATCTCGTCGGGGATGCGCTTGTGGAGCGCGACGTAGTCCTCGAACAGCGTGAGCGCTCGGCGGCTGACGGCCTCGAGCGTGCGCCCGGCGGGCTCGCTCCCCGCCAGCGGGTCGGGATCGAACGTGAGGCGCGGGAAGGCGCGCCCGGCCAGGATCCGGCGCACGCGAATGCGCTCCACGCCCTCGACCAGCACCTTCACGGTGCCGTTCGGCAGGCGCATCATCTGCAGCACGCGGGCCGTCGTCCCCAGCCCGAACAGGTCCTTGGCCGCCGGGGCGTCCACCGCAGGGTCCTTCTGCGAGACCAGCGCGAGCAGCTTCTCTTCGACCATGGCCGCCTCGAGCGCGTGGACCGAGGCTTCGCGCCCCACCAGCAGCGGCACGACCATGTGCGGGAAGACGACGAGATCGCGGAGCGGGACCAGCGGCAGAGCGCCCGGCCCGGTCAGGCGGGACGCCGGAGCCGTCCGGGCCGCGCCGGAGACCCGCTTCGGGGCGGACGGACGGGGAGCGGACGCGGCGCGGGCGCGCCGGCCGTCAGGCTTCCTTTTTCTTTCGCGGCTCACTGCGCAGGACGTACATGGGCGGTTTCCGCTCCTCCACGGTCTCGCGGGTCACCACGATCTCATCCACGTCCCGGCGCGAGGGGATCTCGAACATCACGTCCAGCATCGTCTCTTCGACCACGGCGCGCAGCCCGCGGGCGCCCGTCTTGCGGTCCTGGGAGCGGCGGGCGATCGCCGAGACGGCCTCCTCGTCGAACTTGAGGATCACGGACTCCATCTCGAGCAGCTTCTGGTATTGCTTGAGCAGGGCGTTCTTGGGCTTGATCAGGATCTCGATGAGGGCGTCGAGGTCGAGCTCGTCGAGCGTGCAGACCACCGGCAGACGCCCGACCAGCTCGGGGATCAGGCCGAACTGGAGCAGGTCCTCGGGCTCCACCTTGCGCAGGATCTCGGCCATCGAGGCGGGCGTGCGCGGCTGCTGCTTGAACCCCACGCGGGTGGTGTCCGTGCGGCGCCGGATGATGCTCTCCAGGCCCTCGAAGGCGCCGCCGCAGATGAACAGGATGTTCTTCGTGTTGACCTGGATGTACTCCTGCTGCGGATGCTTGCGCCCGCCCTGGGGTGGGACCGATGCGATGGTCCCCTCGAGCAGCTTGAGCAGCGCCTGCTGGACGCCCTCGCCCGAGACGTCGCGCGTGATCGACGGGTTCTCGCCCTTGCGCGCGATCTTGTCGAGCTCGTCGATGAAGACGATGCCGCGCTCCACCTCGGGAACGTTGTAGTTCGCGGCCTGCAGCAGGCGGACGATGATGTTCTCGACGTCCTCGCCCACGTAGCCGGCCTCGGTCAGCGTCGTGGCGTCGGCGATCGCGAAGGGGACCTTCAGGAAGCGCGCCAGCGTCTGGGCCAGCAGCGTCTTGCCCACGCCGGTAGGGCCGATCAGCAGGATGTTCGACTTCTCGATCTCGACCTCGTCGCCGAGGTCGGAGTTGATCCGCTTGTAGTGGTTGTAGACCGCGACCGCCAGGTTCCGCTTGGCATGCTCCTGCCCGATCACGTACTGGTCGAGGAAGTCCTTGATCTCGTGCGGCCGCGGGATGTCCTGGATCGGGGTCGTGCGCCCCTTGAGGGCCTCTTCCTGCAGGATCTCGTTGCAGAGCTTGATGCACTCGTTGCAGATGTAGACCGAGGGGCCCGAGATGAACTTCTGCACGTGGTCCTTGCTCTTGCCGCAGAAGGAGCAGCGCAGGTCGTCGCCGCCCCCGCCGCCGCGTCCCTTGCCCTCGTAGCCGGTCGCCATGCCAGGGTCTCCGGTGTGAGCCTTAAAGCGCGCCCGCGGGCGTCGCCGCTTCCTCGCGCTTCACGAGCACCGCGTCGAGCATCCCGTAGGTCTTGGCCTCCTCGGCCGACATCCAGAAGTTGCGGTCCGTGTCGGTGTCGATCTTGCCGACGTCCTGGCCCGTGTGTTTGGCCAGGATCTCGTTCAGGTGCTTCTTCAGCGTCAGGATCTCCCGGGCCTGGATCTCGATGTCCGTGGCCTGGCCCTGCGCGCCCCCCAGCGGCTGGTGGATCATGATGCGCGAATGGGGCAGGGCGAAGCGCTTGCCCGACGCCCCCGCGGCCAGCAGCAGCGCCGCCGCGCTCGCGCACATGCCCATGCAGTACGTGCAGACGTCGGCCTCGATGAACTGCATCGTGTCGTAGATCGCGAGCCCCGACGAGGCCACGCCGCCCGGGCTGTTGATGTAGAGGTAGATGTCGCGCTCCGGCGACTCCGCCTCCAGGAACAGGAGTTGAGCGATGATCAGGTTGGCGACGTCGTCGTTGATCGGCGAGCCGAGGAAGATGATCCGGTCCTTCAGCAGGCGCGAGTAGATGTCGTACGCCCGCTCGCCGCGGCCGGTCTTCTCCACGACCATCGGGATCAGCGGCATGTCCGATCTCCTTTCACCGGGCCGGATCCGAGCTCGCCCCGGCGGGACGAATGGTGGACTGACTCTTCAGATGCGCGAACACGTTCTCGGCGCGGAGGTGCCCGCGCAGGTCCTCGAGCTGGTTCCGGCGCTCGAGCCCCCGCCGGGTCTCCGCGACCGACCCCCCCTCCGCCACGCGTTCTCCAAGATAAGCGTCGATCTGCTCGTCGGTGGGCTCCAGCCCCTCGGCGCGCGCGACCGCCTCCACGATCAGGTGTCGGCGCAGGCTGCGCTCGGCCGCCGGGCGCAGCGCCTGGGCCAACCGGTCGTGCTCCTCGCTGCCGTGCTCCAGCCCGGCCTCGGCGGGGCGCGCGGAGCCGCGGGCGGCGCCGGCTGCAGGCGCGGGGTGGAGCAGGCGCTCGACATAGGTCTCGACCATCGACTCGGGCACCTCGACGCGGTTCGCCTCGGCGATCGCGTCCAGCAGCCGCTCGCGCAGCTCGCGCTCGGCCCGCGTCTCGGCCTCTTCGGCCAGGTTGGCGCCGATCCTCGCGCGCAGCTCAGGCAGCGTGCCCTCCCGCGAGACGGCGGCCGCGAAGGCGTCGTCGAGCGCCGGCAGCAGGCGTTCCCTCACCTCCCGGGTCCGCACGCGAAACCTCCGCGCCGCCGACGGCGCATCCGGCGGCGCGGACGTGGCCGCGGCTGGATCGTCCAGCGCCAGCGTCCGCTCCTCGCCCGCCCGCGCGCCCTCGAGCTGCTCCTCCACCCGCGGGTCGGCCCGCCCGGCTCCGAGCAGGATCTCGTAGGTCTGGACTTCTCCCTCGCCGATCTCGGGTGCCACGTCCACGACCACCACGTCGCCCCGCGCCGCCGGCCGCTCGACGGGACGCAGCTCGGCGCGCTCCTCGCGCAGCCGGTCGAGCACGCGGTCGGTCGCGTCGGGCGGAACCTCCGTCGCGGGACGCTCCAGGTCGAATCCACCCACGCGGTCGAGCGTGAGACGCGGCCGCACGTCGATCTCGGCCGTGGCCCGCAACGTGTCCCCGGCGTCCAGGTCGAGCGACTGGATGACGGGAGCGGCGAGTGGCTCGAGGCCGTGCTCCTCGATCGCCTGCTCGATCCCCGTCTGGACCAGGGCGCGAACCAGGTCGCGCTCGATGTCGGCCCGGAAACGCTGACGCACGAGGTCGGCCGGCGCGTGGCCGGGCCGGAAGCCGGGCAGACGCAGCCGCTTGGCGTAGTCGCGGGTCACGCGCTCGCGCTCCTCTCGCACGCGCTCGGGAGGCGCTTCGAACGTGAGCCGCCGCCGCCAGCGCGGAAGCTCCTCGACCTCCGCGCGCACGCGGGGCGCAGCGGTCGCATTCGGGCCGGTCAGGGTGTCGAGCTCAGAGCCCATGGAGGTCCGCTCTCCCGCCGGGCGGGGTCCCCGAGACGTGCCGAATCTCGTCAGAGGCTCGCCCGCGAGGGCGAGGATCGGTCGGGTGGCGGGGGAGACGCGTCCCCCGGGCGAGATGGTCGTGGCCGGAGGTGGTGCGAGAGGGGGGACTCGAACCCCCAAGGCGCGAAGCCACGAGATCCTAAATCTCGCGTGTCTGCCAGTTCCACCACTCTCGCCTGGTAGGATTCGCCCGGGCGCTGGCGCCCGGAGGGCCCGATCGAACATAAGCGGCGGGCGGGGGAACGGTCAACGCGCCCCCGCCTCGCCGCGCGGTCATTTCTCCGGGATCTTGAGCGTCGTGTAGGTCTCCTGCACCTGGCCCTGGAGCGAGATCTTGCGCTTGACGTACACGGTGCGCCCGGGCTTCAGGTCGTCCATGATCCGGTTGTAGTCCTGCACGTTGCGAACCGCCTTGCCGTCGATCTCGGTGATGATCACCGGCAGTCGGGACCAGTTCGGGAAGGAGTCCCAGGCCGGGCTGAACGGCCTCACCTGCGTGACGACCACGCCGTTGCTGCCGTCGAGCTTGAGCTGCTGCACGTCGTCCGGCGTGAGGTCGCGCACCTCGAGCCCCAGCTTGTTCGTGGTCATCGTCGCGGGTGTCTCGGCGGTCTCCTCGGGCTGGTCCGGCCGCTTGGCGAGCGTGACCTCGACGTCCTCGGTCTCGCCGTTGCGCCACACGCTGAGCTTCACCTTCTCGCCGGGTTTCTTGAAGGCGATCCGCTGCTGCAGGTCGGCCGTGCTGTTCACCTCGTCGCCGTTGACCGTGAGGATGACGTCGCGCGCCTGGAGGCCCGACACCCTGGCCGGGTTGTTCGGCAGATCGGCGAAGCCGTCCACGAAGACACCCCTCACGTCCTTGAGTCCCGCGGCGTCGGCGAACCCCTGATCCATGGGCCGGATCTGGATGCCGAGCACGGCGCGCTCGACGTGGCCGGTCTCGATCAGGGCGTCCGTGACCGGCTTGGCCAGGTCGATCGGGATCGCGAACCCGTAGCCCTGGTAGAAGCCGCTCTGGGTGGCGATCGCCGTGTTGATGCCGATCACCTCGCCCCGGATGTTGACCAGCGGGCCGCCGCTGTTGCCGGGGTTGATCGCGGCGTCGGTCTGGATGAAATCCTCGATCGCGTAGGGGTTCTCGTTCGCGGAGTTGATCAGGTTCAGGGTGCGGCCCCGGGCGGAGACGATTCCGGCCGTGACCGTGAAGTCGAGACCGGTCCCGCGGCCGAAGCCGGGGTTCCCGATCGCCAGCACCCACTCCCCGATCTGCACCTGGTCCGAGTTGCCGAGTGCCGCCGCCGGCAGGTCCGTGGCGTCGATCTTGAGCACGGCGATGTCCGTGCTGGGGTCACGTCCCACCAGCTTGGCGATGAACTGCCGCTTGTCGGGAAGCTCGACCTGGATCTCTTCCGCGTCCTCGACCACGTGGTTGTTGGTCAGGATGTAGCCGTCGGGGCGCACGATGAAGCCCGTGCCGCCCGCCATCTGGGGGATGGGCGCGTTCGGCCGCGGACCGTGGAACTGGAAGAAGTCCTGGAACGGCTCCGGAACCTCGATGTCGGGCATGGATACGTTCTGGAGCCGCTGGGCATGGATGCTCACGACCGAAGGCGTCACCTGCCGCGAGATCGAGATGAAGGCGTTGCTGCTCTCTTCCAGCGCCTCGACCTGTCGGGCGGGCACCGGGGGCTGCGCTTGCTGCTGGGCAGCGGATCGCGGCGTCCAGCCCAGGTTGGACGCGAGCAGCACGCCCAGGGTGAGCGAGACCACCGCCACCAGGGCCAGCGCGACCTTGCCGCGGAACGACGTTGCCATCTGATTCACTCCCTCCAACCGACGAATGGTGGACATGTCATTCCTGCCGTAAGATACGAGTCGGGCAGGGTAGAATTCCAGAAGCCCGACGCCACGCCGCGAGACCGCCGCGGGGGCCGTTCGATCTGCTTACCGCCCAAACCCCGGGGGGTTCCCCGGACGCAAACGAAGGGCGCGGACGGGGTCCGCGCCCTTCCGTCGAAGCCGTTTTCGGGCGGCGCCGCGCCGCCCGCCCGTCGGCTACTTGTCGTCCACCACCTCGTAGTCCGCCTCGACCGCCTCTTCCTCCTGCGGCGCGGCCTCGGCCGGGCCCGCCCTCCCATCGCCGCCCCGAGCCGAGCCGGAGCCGGCGGCCTGGGCCGCCTCGTGCATCTGCCTGCCGACCTGCTGGAACAGCTGCTCCAGGTCCTGGGCGGCGCTCCGCACCTCGCCCAGGTCGCTTCCCTTGAGGGCTTGCCGGACGCGCTCCATGGCCGCTTCCAGCTTGGGCTTCGCGTCGCCGGGGAGTGTGTCCCCCGAGTCCTGGACGAACTTCTCGATCTGGAAGACGAGCGAGTCCGCGCGGTTGCGCGTCTCGACCTCCTCGCGCCGCTTCTGGTCCTCGTCGGCGTGGGCCTCGGCGTCCTTCACCATCTTCTCGATCTCGGCCTCGGAGAGGCCCGAGGAGGCTTCGATCCGGATCTTCTGCTCCTTGCCCGTCGCCTTGTCCTTGGCCGAGACGTGCAGGATGCCGTTGGCGTCGATGTCGAAGGTGACCTCGATCTGCGGCACGCCGCGCGGCGCCGGCGGGATGCCCGTCAGCTGGAAGCGCCCGATGGTCTTGTTGTCGATCGCCATCGGCCGCTCGCCCTGCAGGACGTGGATCTCGACCATGGTCTGATTGTTCTCGGCGGTCGAGAAGATCTCGGTCTTCTTGGTCGGGATCGTCGTGTTGCGCGGGATCAGGACCGTCATCACGCCGCCCAGCGTCTCGATGCCGAGCGAGAGGGGGGTCACGTCCAGCAGCAGCACCTCCTTGACGTCGCCCGCCAGCACCCCGCCCTGGATGGCCGCGCCCACGGCCACCACCTCGTCGGGGTTGACGCCCTTGTGGGGCTCCTTCTTGAAGAGCTGCTTGACCAGGTCCTGCACCTTCGGAATGCGCGTCGAGCCGCCGACCAGCACGACCTCGTCGATGTTGTCGGCGGTGAGCTGCGCGTCGGCCAGCGCCTTCTTGCAGGGCTCGACCGTGCGCTGGATCAGGTCGTCCACCAGCTGCTCGAACTTGGCGCGCGTGAGCGTCAGGTTCAGGTGCTTGGGTCCGCTCTGGTCGGCCGTGATGAAGGGCAGGTTGATGTCCGTCTTCAGCGTCGACGAGAGCTCGATCTTGGCCTTCTCGGCGGCTTCCTTGATGCGCTGCAGGGCCATGGGATCGCGCGCCAGGTCGACGCCTTCCTGCTTCTTGTACTCCTCCGTGATCCACTTGATGATGCGCTGATCGAAGTCGTCGCCGCCCAGGTGCGTGTCGCCGTTCGTGGCCTTGACCTCGAACACGCCCTCGCCCAGCTCCAGGATCGAGATGTCGAAGGTGCCGCCGCCCAGGTCGTAGACCGAGATCTTCTCGTCCTTCTTCTTGTCGAGACCGTACGCCAGGGCGGCCGCCGTGGGCTCGTTGATGATGCGCTGCACCTCGAGCCCCGCGATCTTGCCCGCGTCCTTCGTCGCCTGGCGCTGGCTGTCGTTGAAGTAGGCGGGCACCGTGATGACCGCCTGGGTCACCTTCTGGCCCAGGTAGTCCTCGGCCGTCTGCTTCATCTTCTGGAGGATCATGGCCGAGATCTCGGGCGGCGTGTAGCGCTTGCCCTGGATCTCGATCTCGGCGAGGCCGTTCTTGCCGGCGACGACCTTGTAGGGGACGATCTTCCGCTCCTCCTCGACCTCGTCGAAGCGGCGGCCCATGAAGCGCTTGATGGAGAAGACCGTGTTCTCGGGGTTCGTGATGGCCTGGCGCTTGGCGACCTGACCGACCAGGCGCTCGCCGTCCTTCGTGAAGGCCACGACCGAGGGCGTCGTGCGCGAGCCCTCTGCGTTCGGGATCACCACCGGGTCACCGCCCTCCATCACCGCCACGACGGAGTAGGTGGTGCCCAGATCGATGCCGATGATCTTGCTCATGGAAATCTCGGATCTCCTTCCCGGATCCCGTCGGCGGTTCCCGTCCCTGCGTGAAAAGGAAGGTTCCTGCCAAAACAGCAGGAAAGGGCGCCTGTCGGGCAGCCGGGTGAAAGGGGGTGCTGCAGATGAAGCAAACGACGTGCCGTGCTGTTGGCCGGCCTTTCCTGTCCTTTTACGGGATCTCCTTCCGGCCTGCGGTCTTTCCGGCAGGCAACGGAGCGGCCCGCACTAGCGCCTCGCCCGAGTCGGAGTTATCTCGACTGCCCCGGCGACCCGTCCTTTCCAATCTTCGGATCCGAGGTTTTCGAGCCATGGAGAATCCGTCCGCGGCGGCCCGCGCATGAGCCCCGACGACCGCCATGCCTTCGTGACCGGCGCCGCCGGTTTCACCGGCGGACACCTCGCGCGCGCGCTCAGGTCGCGCGGTTGGCGCGTGACCGGGCTCGTGAGGAACGCGAATGGGGCCGCGGCACTCCGCGACATCGGCGCCGAGCCCGTCGTGGGGGACCTCCGGAGCCCGGACTCGTTCCGCTCGGCCCTGGCCGGTGTGGACGTGCTCTATCACATCGCAGCGGCGTTTCGGCAGGCTCGGCTCTCGAACCAGGAATATTCCGACGTCAACATCGGCGGCACTCGGAACGTCATCGAGGCGGCCGCTCGGGCCGGCGTGCGCCGGGTCGTTCACTGCAGCACCGTCGGGGTGCACGGGGACACGGGTCCGATGCCGGCCAACGAGGAGGCGCCCTTCGCGCCACCCGACTTCTACTGCGAGACCAAGCTCGAGGGCGAGACGCTGGCCCGGGAGCTCTTCCGGCGTCACGGTCTCGAGGGCGTGGTCTTCCGGCCGGCGGGGATCCACGGGCCCGGGGACACCCGCTTCCTCAAGCTCTTCCGCAACGTCAGCCGCGGCCGGTTCGTCATGATCGGCTCTGGAAACGTGCGCTACCATATGACGTACATCGATGATCTCGTCGCGGGCATCCTGCTCTGCGGCGAGAAGCCCGAGGCGGCGGGGGAGGTCTTCATCCTGGCCGGCGAGGCGGACGTCAGCCTGGATCGGCTCGTGCGCGAGGTGGCGGTCGCCGTCGGCGGCCGCCCGAATCGGCTGCGCATCCCGATGGGCCCCGTCCTCCTCGCGGCCACGATCTGCGAGAAGCTCTGCCGTCCGCTCGGGATCGAGCCGCCGCTCTACCCGCGGCGGGTCGAGTTCTTCAGCAAGCACCGCGCGTTCGACATCTCCAAGGCCAGGCGCGTGCTCGGCTACGAGCCGCGGGTCTCCCTGAGCGAGGGCTTCGCCCGAACGGCGGCCTGGTACCGTGAGCGGGGGCTCCTGTAGCCCGCAGCCCGCGCGCGCCGGGTTTGCGCCGCTTCAGTCGTCGCCCGGCGCGGTCTCGGGGCTCAAGGCGGGAAGCGTCGCCGGCCGTCCGGCCAGGCCGGGCAGCCGCCGCAGCTCGTCCAGATAGGTATAGATGACGGGCGTGACGTAGAGGGTGATGATCTGGGAGAAGGCCAGCCCGCCCACGACCGCCACGCCCAGCGGACGGCGCGCTTCGGCGCCCGCGCCCCAGGCCAGGGCGATCGGCAGGGTGCCCATCAGGGCGGCCATCGTCGTCATCATGATCGGCCGGAAGCGCACGCTGCACGCCTCCAGGATCGCCTCGCGGGGGCCCTTCCCGCGCTCGCGCTCGGCCTCGAGCGCGAAGTCGATCATCATGATCGCGTTCTTCTTCACGAGCCCGATCAGCATGATGATGCCCACGAAGGCATAGACCGAGAGGTCTTGCCGGAAGACGACCAGCGCGAGCAGCGCGCCGAAGCCGGCGAACGGGAGCCCGGAGAGAATCGTCAGCGGGTGGATGAAGCTCTCGTACAGGATCCCCAGCACCAGGTAGATGACGAGGAGTGCCAGGACCAGCAGCAGCAGCAGGTCCTGCTGCGCGTCCTGGAACGCCTGCGCCGTTCCCGAGAAGCTGGTCGTGAGGCCCGCCGGCAGCGTCTGCCGCGCTGCCTTCTGGACGTGGCCCAGCGCCTCGCCCAGCGAGACCCCGGGCCGCAGGTTGAAGGAGAGCGTCACCGAGGGGAGCTGGCCGGAGTGGTTGACGGTCGAGGGACCCGCCCCGGGCGCCACACTCGCGACCGCGCCCAGCGGCACGAGGTCGCCCGTGCTGCTCCGCACGGAGAGCAGGCTCAGGGCCGACAGGTCGCGCTGGTACTGCGGCAGGAGCTCCAGGATCACCTGGTACTGATCGTTCGGGGTCAGGATCGTCGACACCTGGCGCGCGCCGTAGGCGTTGTAGAGCGCGGTCTCGATCTGCTCGGCGTCGAGGCCCAGCGCGGCGGCCCGGTCGCGGTCGATCGTCAGCTGCGCCTGCGGGCTGTTGAGCTGCAGGTCGCTCGTCACGTCCTGCAGGCCCGGGACCGCCTTCAGGGCGTCCTCGAGCGCCGCCGCGCCCCGGTAGATCAGGTCCGTGTCCGAGCCTTGCACCGTGAACTGGTACAGGCTCCGCGAGCTGCGCCCGCCGATGTTGATGACCGGCGGGTTCTGCAGGAACACGCGCAGGCCGGGGATGCCGGCCAGCTTCGGGGAGAGCTCCTGGATCACCTCGTCCGCGCTGAGGTTGCGGTGGGAGCGGTCCTTGAGCCGGAGCAGCATCGTGCCCTGGCTGACGGTGGGGGACCGCCCACCGGCCCCGATCGACGACATGAAGCCCTCCACGTTGGGATCGCGGCCCACGATCGCCGCCGCCGCCTGCTGCTTCTTGACCATCGCGTCGAACGAGGTTCCCTCCGCGGCCAGCGTCGTGCCGTTGATCCGGCCCTGGTCCTCGCTGGGGATGAAGCCCTTCGGCACGAGGGCCGCCAGCACGATCGTGCCGGCCAGGATCGCGGCCGAGAAGGCCAGTGCCAACGGACGCCGGTCCATGACCCACGCCAGGCTGCGCTCGTAGGCCCCCAGCGAGCGGCGCCAGAGGCGCTCGGTCGCGGCGTAGAAGCGGCCGTGCCGCTCCACACCGGCCGGCTTGAGGAAGCGGCTGCAGAGCATGGGCGTGAGTGTCAGCGAGACGAAGCCCGAGAGCAGGATCGCGACGCCGATCGTGACCGCGAACTCCCGGAACAGCCGGCCGATGAGGCCGCCCAGGAACAGGATCGGGATGAACACGGCCACCAGCGAGAGCGTCATCGAGACGATCGTGAAGCCGATCTCGCGGGCCCCGTCGAACGTCGCCCGCCGGACGTCCTCTCCGCGCTCGACGTGCCGGACGACGTTCTCGAGCATCACGATCGCGTCGTCCACGACGAAGCCGAGGGAGAGGATGAGCGCCATCAGCGAAAGGTTGTCCAGGCTGAAGCCCAGCAGGTGCATGACCGCGAACGTGCCGGCCAGCGACATGGGAAGCGCCAGGCTGGGGATGGCGGTCGCACGCAGGCTGCGCAGGAACAGGAAGATGACCAGCACGACCAGGAAGAGCGTGAGGAAGAGCGTGAACTTGACCTCCGCCACGGAGTCCCGGATCGACACCGATCGGTCGTAGAGCGTCCGCAGCTCGACCGAGCCCGGCAGCTCCCGCTCGAGCCCGGCCACCACCGCCTTCACGCCGTTGGCGACCTCGACCGTGTTCGTGCCGGGCTGCCGCTGGACGGCCAGCACGATGGCGCGCGTGCCGTTGAACCAGCTCGCGACCTTGGTGTTCTGCACGCTGTCGAGTACGCGTCCGAGATCTCCCAGCCGAACCGGCGCTCCGTTGCGATAGGCCACGACCAGCGGCCGGAAGGCGGCCGCGTTCTCGAGCTGCCCGTCGGCTTCGACGCTGTAGGCTTTGTCGGTTCCCCACAGCGTCCCGGTCGGGAGGCTCACGTTTCCGGACGCCACCGCGCCGGCGACCTCGTCGATGCCGATGCCGCGCGCGGCCAGCGCCTGCGGGTCGAGCTGGATGCGCACCGCGTAGGTCTGCGACCCGAAGACCTGCACCTGCGCCACGCCGGAGACCGTCGAGATGCGCTGGGCCAGGAAGGTCTCGGCGTACTCGTCGAGCTGGGAGAGCGGCAGGGTCCGCGACGTGAGCGCCAGGAACAGGATCGGCGCGGCGGACGGGTCCACCTTCTGGTAGGAGGGCGGCTGGATCTCGGCGGGGAGCTGGCGCAGGGTCCGCGCGATGGCGGCCTGCACGTCCTGCGCGGCGGCGTCGATGTCGCGGTCCAGATCGAACTGGAGCGTGATCGAAGCCGCGCCCTGGCTGCTGGTCGAGGTCATGGCGTCCACCCCGGAGATCCGCGAGAACTCCTTCTCGAGAGGGGTGACGACGGCCGCGGCCATCGTCTGGGGGCTCGCGCCCGCCAGGTTGGCGCTCACCGAGATGGTGGGATAGTCCACGCTCGGCAGGTCGCTGACGGGGAGCCGCAGGTAGGCCAGCGCGCCGAAGACGAGGATGCCCGCCATGACGAGCGTGGTCATGACCGGCCGCCGGATCCAGATCGCGGAGGGGTTCATCCCGACTCCGGCTGCAGCGTCGGGGGCGGCTTGATCGTGACCCGCGCCCCCGGCCGCAGTCGCAGCTGGCCGTCCGTCACGACGCGCTCGCCCGGCTCCACACCCTTGCCGACCACGGCGACGTTGTTGGCCACACGCTCGACCTGCACCGGACGCAGGTCGGCCTTGTCCTCCGGTCCGACCACGAAGACGTAGGAGCCCTCCTGACCGGCGACGACCGCCGCGGCGGGGACGACGGTGGCGGCGCGCTCGACGAAGAGCCGGACGGCCACGTGGACGAGCTGGCCCGGCCAGAGGAGCCCCTCGGGGTTCGCGAAGCGGCCCTTGAGGAGGATGGTCCCGGTCAAGCTGTCCACTGCGTTGTCCACGAAGCTGAGCGTCCCGTCGAGCGGTGGGCCCGGGGCGCCTTGCGGCACCGCCTGCACGACCACGTCGGGACCCGCGTGCTCGCGGACCCGAGCCAGGTCGGTGGCCGGGAGCGCGAACCGCACCAGGATCGGGTCGATCTGGTTTACGGTGACCAGCGGCGTCTGCCCGTCGGCGGAGACGAGGTTGCCGGGGCGAACGAGGAGGTTCCCCGCGCGCCCGTCGATCGGCGAGCGAAGTGTCGCGTACTGCAGGTCGAGGTTCGCCTTCTCCACCCCGGCCTCGTCCCCCGCCACGGTGGCCTCGAGCGCCGCCACCGTGGCGCGGGCCTCGTCGAGCTGCTGGGCGGTCACGTAGTCCTTGGCCGCGAGCTCGCGATAGCGTTCGAGATTTTGCCGGGCGTTCTCGGCCTGGGCGCGGTCGCGGGCCAGCGCCGCCTGAGCCTGCCGCAGAGCCGCGCGGTAGGGGCGCGGGTCGATCAGGAACAGCACCTGATCCTTGCGGACCAGGTCCCCCTCGTGGAACCCGACGCTGTCGAGGACGCCGGCCACCTGAGCCCGAACGGCCACGCTCTGCATGGGCTCCACGGTGCCGGCAGCCTCGAGCTCGAAGGGCATATCGCGCCGCTCCACCGCGGCAACCGTCACCGGGACGGGCGGGGGCGCGGGCGCCGGCCCGTCGGAGCAGGCGGCGAGCCACACGCCCGAGGTCGCGGCGAGCGCCTGGATGAGAAGCGGGCCTCGGCGGGCGGTCACGGCGAGGCTCCGGCCGCGGTCGAGTCGGGGGGGACGGCGGTCGAGTCGGGCACGACCCGCAGGTCGCTCTGCCCGCGCGCGTCGAGCGCTCCCGCGTCGCGCGCGAGCTGGGCCAGCGAGGTGTACCACTCGAGACGCCCCTGCACGCGCTGCGCGCGGGCGGATGCCAGGGCACTCTGGGCGGCCAGCAGGTCCAGGATGCTTCCCACCCCCGCCCGGTAGCGTCCGAGCGCGACGTCGGCGGCCTGCCGGGCGCTCGCCATCAGCTCGTCCGCCGTGTGCACGCGGCGCGTCGCGGTCTGGAGCATGTAGTAGGAGCTGAACACCTCGTAGACGACCTGCTGCTCCAGCCCTTCGGCCTGCGCCGCGGCGGCTTCCGCCTCGGCCTCGGCCCGCCGCTGCTCGTACTCCCGCGAGAAGCCCGAGAAGAGCGGGATCTGAAGCCCCAGGCTCACGTTGTACGCGTAGTCGCCCTCGGGCAGGCTCGCGCTGTAGGTGCGCTCCCCCGTGCCGCTGAGGGCGAGGGAGGGAAGGCGCGCGGCTCGGGCCGACCGCACCTGGGCGCGCGCCTCGCGGACCTGGGCCCGCGCGGCGGCGAGGTCCGGACGCTCGCGCACGGCGCGCTCGATCAGCGCCTCGACGCTGTCCGCGACCAGGCCCACGGTGGCGTAGGACCCCGGCTCCACCTCCACGTCGTAGTCCAGGTTCGCCGGCAGCCCGAGCGAGAGCGCCAGCGCGCCGCGCGCCGTCAGCAGGTCCCCCTCGGTGCTCTGCGCGTCGAGCTGCGCCTGGGAGACCGCCGTGCGGGCCTGGAGGACGTCGGCGATCGTGGCCAGGCCCACGCGGTGACGCTCCTCCGCGGCCTCGAGGTTCGTCCGCGCCTCGGCCAGCGTCGCCTGACGGGCGTCCACCAGGGCCTGGTTCGCGACGTAGATGAAGTAGGCCTGCTCGACCTGGAGCACCACGTCCTGCAGCGTGGCGTTGTGAGTGAAGTCGGCGGCGACCAGCGCCTGGCGCGCCGCGTCCACGCTGCCGGATCGTCCTCCGAAGTCGAAGACGAGGTAGCTGAGGTTGACGCCCGGGGAGTAGAGTTTCTGCTCCACTGCCGATCGGCCCTGGGTGGCGACGGTCTTGACTCGCGTGGCGGTGGCATCGAAGTCAACGGTCGGCAGGTAACTTCCGCGGGCCGAGCCGTAGCTCGCGGCGGCCGCGCGGGCTCCGGCCCAGGTCACGCGGGTCGCCCGGTTGTTGCGGAGCGCGATGTCGATCACGTCGCCGAGCGTGAGACGCTGCAGGCGCCCGGCCAGGTCGGGGGGCACGGCGGTCGCCGCGGCGGGTGGCGCCCCGCTCGTGTCCGCCAGGACGCGCGCCGGGGGCGTCCAGCCCTCGGACGGGGCGGGGGAGGTCGCGGGGACTCCGTAGACTCCGGGCAGACCCGGCGCGCAGGCCGCACCCAGAGCGACGAGACAGGCGCAGGCCGCGCAGGTCAGGAGCCCGGAGGCGCGGGAGATGGCGAGCTCCATGCCGGCGGCCCTCCCTGGAGGCGAGACGGCCCGCTCGCGGCCGCTCGCCGCGGTACGGGGATCTGCGGGCGAACCAGGATAGACGACTTCGGCGGCGCGCGAAAACGCGTCTTCTCTCAAGACGCGCGAGGCGGGCGAAGCGTTGGGGGGTCGTTGGCCCGTCGGGTGTGGCCAACGGGTGGCCCGATGTCGTCCTATCGTCCAGTCCCGCGTCCTTGGCAGCAGTCCGTCAGCCGGCCATCGACGGCGACCGGACCGGGCGGACGCCGATGTCAGGACGCCCGTTGCGTGCCCGAGGGCCCCAATTCGGCTCCGCTGCAAGCGGGAGCGCTGAGCACGAGCCGCTGCCAGAGCCACACGATGAAAGGGCGGCCATTAGTTTCCCGGTCGACGGCGCCGCCTGGGATGGCCCGTCTACCTGGACCCCGACGACCAGAGCCCCTGGCGGGACCCGACTCAGGTCCATGCATTCAACGCTTATCTTCTCCGACATCCATCCCGTGGATGTGGCCATGAACCGGAGCCTCTTGCTCGTCGGGTCCCTCGTGGGATTCGCCCTGCTGCTCTTTCTTCTCGAGCGGCTCCGGCCGCTGCGCGCGCGCACGCACGGCCTGCTGGGCCGGCTCGCCGTGAACCTCGTCCTGTCAGCGGGGGCTTTCGCTGTCGCCGCCCTCGTCATCCGGCCGCTCGTCGAACCTCTCACGCGCTGGGCCTGGGGCGCCGGGTTCGGGCTCGTCTACATGGTCGAGCTGCCGCCGCTGCTCAGGGCTGCCGCCGGCTTCCTGCTCATGGACCTCTCGTTCTACTACTGGCACATGGCCAACCACCGGATCCCGTTCCTGTGGCGATTTCACAACGTGCACCACACCGACCCCGACCTGGACGTCTCGACGGCGGTGCGCTTCCACTTCGGCGAGGTTGCTCTCTCCGCGGCCTTCCGCGTCGTTCAGGTGACGTTGATCGGCGTCTCACCGCTCGTCTACGTCCTCTATGAGCTCGTCTTCCAGGCCGAGACGCTCTTCCATCACAGCAACATCCGGCTGCCGATCGCGCAGGAGCGGCTGCTGAACCTGCTCCTGGTCACGCCTCGCATGCACGGGATCCACCACTCTCAAGTCAGACGCGAGAACAACGCCAACTTCTCGGTTGTCCTTTCATGGTGGGACCGCATGCATCAGACCGTGCGTCTGAACGTGCCGCAGGCGGCGGTGGAGATCGGCATCCCGGGATACCAGAAGCCCGAAGACCACCGGTTGTGGAGCGTGCTGGTCATGCCCTTCCGCCGGCAACGTGACTACTGGCGTAGAACGGACGGCTCGGTGGTCGAACGCGATCCGGCGACCTTGCGGGGCAGACCGGGACGCCTGGAGGAGTGACGGTCCAGATTTCCCTCGGCAACAGAAGCAGGACATCGTGGGGAATTTTTCCGCTCCTCACCTGCCGTTTCTGGATCTACTCGCATCGTTGTATCCCGGCTACGACGCCGTTGCGACGCCAGCGGAGATAGTCACGAGCACCCCGTTTGCGGGGCGCTGGACGGTTTCGTGACGTGCGCTGCTCGCCGGGCTCCAGGACCGACTCCTGTCTGCACGCGACCCCGACCGGCTGGCGCAGCGTCGTGGAGGCAACGGCCGACATTGCGGAAATTTTCACGTTCATGACGATGGTCCGGGCCTTTGGTCGCATCGAGCACGGCGACCGAGCGCAGATGACGCACGGCTCCGCCCGCAGAATGCTTCACGACCGCGTGCGGTGAATGCATCTGGGTAAAATTCCGCTGCGCGCACATCGGTATTTCAGAAGCGAACTGCACGGAAAATTCTTGCGGGGACACGATGATTTTGGCCATCATAGTCCGCGCCAGAATCGATTTGCATTTCCGGGCCTACTGCTCTTCTCGTCTGTTGCGCGGGAGTGACAACGAAACAGCTCCCAAGGACGGCCACGCCGGCCCCGCCTTCCGCGCGTGACCAACGTCGCGATGACCTTGCGCCAAGACTTCACGTGAGGTTCACGAGAACGGCGGCGAAGGCAGCCAACGCGAGTCTACTCGCCCTCCTCCTTCTCTTCCTCTTCCATCGCCCGGCAGCGGGCCAGGAACAGCCCACGCCCGCCGGCGCCGAGGCCTGCATCGAGTGCCATGAGAGCGAGGTAGCGGAGTTCTCCGGCACGAAGATGGGCAAGCTCTTCCTGAACCACCCGCGCACCGCAGTTGAGGAGCAGGGCTGTGAATCCTGCCACGGACCGTCCACGACGCATGCCGAGACGGGGGCCGACGAGCGCGGGGGGTTGGTCTCGTTTAGCAAGGACGACCCCACGCCGATTGACGCAAGGAACGGAATGTGCCTTGCCTGCCACGAGGAGAGCGCGCGCCTCTTCTGGAAGGGTAGCCCCCACGAGTCCCGTGGGGTGGCGTGTGCCGACTGCCATCGTGTCCATGTGGCGTCGCGAGCCGTGCCGGAGGGGAGCCAGTTCACCATGACAGGCGCCCAGCTGAAGGAGGGCAACGTCGTAGGCACCTGTGCGCAGTGCCACTTGAAGCAGAACGCGCAGTTGCTGCGGTTCTCGCACATGCCGCTGCGCGAAGGGAAGCTCGACTGCGCGAGCTGCCACAACCCCCACGGCTCACCGAACGAGAAGATGCTGAAGGCCGCCTCTGTGAACGAGACGTGCTACATGTGCCACACCGAGAAGCGCGGTCCGTTCCTCTGGGAGCACGCGCCCGTAGTGGAGAACTGCGCGAACTGCCACGACCCGCACGGCAGCAACCACGAGAAGATGCTCGTCGTCCCGAAGCCGCGCCTGTGCCAGCAGTGCCACATCGAGACGCGGCACCCGACGAACCCGCAGCGGAGCTTGGCGACGGGGACGCGGTTCCTCTCGGAGCGGCAGTGCCTGAACTGTCACATGAACCTTCACGGCTCGAACCATCCGGCGGGCGCAAGCTTCACTCGCTAGGGCGCCTCACCTGAGAGGACGCGATGAGACGCAACGGAACTCGCCGACAAGCCCGCCGTGGGGTTACGGCTCTGTCAACCGTCGTGACGTCCCTGCTGGCCCTGGCGGCAGGCGCCGATTCGGCCCTGGGACAGATCCCGGTCCCGGGCGGAATGCTCTCCGGTCAGGTGGAGTTGGGTGGACGCACGTACGCGGACGAGCCCCGGCCCACCGCGATCGGCAAGTTCGAGGAGTATCGCGACGTCTCGTCGGGGTTCTACGTTCCTCTCGCCGACCTCGTGTTCACGTCCACCGATGAGCGCTACTTCGTCGAGCTTGGAGGGTTTCGCGCCGGCCGGGACGATCAGCGCCTGTGGCTGAACGCCTATCGCCCAGGGTCCTTCAACGCGTTGATCGCCTGGGACGAGTTGCCGCACGTCTACTCCACCACCGGCCGGCTCCTCACGCCATCCTCGCCGCGGGGCGTCTTCCCGCTGCCCAGCCCTCGACCCCCGCTCCCGGACCACAACAATGCTCCGCGCCTCGACGACATTGACGTTCGGTGGAACACTGGCCGGGCCGCGGTCCGGGTGACACCGACTCCCGACTGGGATCTCCGCGCCGAGTACAACCGCATCGATAAGGAGGGGGACCGCCCGATCGGGATGGCGTTCGGCAGCCCGGGCAACAACATGCGCGAAATCCTGGAGCCGGTCGATCAGGTGGTGCACGACGTGCGGCTCACGCAGGGCTATGCCTCGGCCAAATACCAGGTCCAGCTGGCCTACAACCTCTCGGTCTTCGACAACGAGTTCGAGGCGGTCGTGGCGGACAATCCCTCGGTCTCGCTCGACACCCCCGCGGCCGGGTCTTCCCGCGGTCGCGATGCTCTCTGGCCCAGCAATCTCGCGCACACGTTCTCGCTCTCGGGCGGCGTCACCCTGCCGATGCGGTCTCGTGTAAGCGCAATCGTATCCTATGGGATCCGACGGCAGGACGAGCCGTTCCTCCCCTTCACCATCAACACCGCCATCACGGTGCCCGACAGCCTGGCCGGGCTGCTCACGCTGCCGCGTGATCGGCTCGACGGCGACGTGCGGACGCTGCTCCTCAACGTGACAGGCTCCACCAGCCCGGCGCGCGCGATGACGGTCACCGCCCGCTACCGTCTCTACGACTACGACGACCATACTGAGGACTTCAGTATCGCCGGCCGCGTCTTGAACGACCGCACGCTGCAGGTGGAAGAATTCGACAGCCACCGCTTCGCCTTCCAGCGCCACAACGCCGGTGTCGACCTGCGCTGGCAGCCGGTCCGTCCCGCCTCGCTCAAGCTCAGTTACGGTTGGGAGCACTGGGACCGTGCCCGGCAGCTGCGCGACGTCGAGAGCACGACGGAGCACACCCCGCGCGTGACACTGGACGTGACCCCTCGTGACTGGCTGCTGCTGCGCGCGGCGTACGCGCACTCCTGGCGCGACGTCGGCAACTACGAAGCGGTGACCGAGGAGCAGCTGCCGCTCCTGCGCAAGTTCGACGAGGCGGACCGGGAGCGCGACCGGGCGGAGTTCCTCGCCCAGATCACTCCACTGGACCAGCTTGCGTTCTCGGCAAGCTACGGACTCGGCAACGACGACTACACCGACTCGCGCTACGGGCTACAAGAGAACGAGAACTGGACGGCCAGCGCCGACGTGACGTTCAGCCCTCACGAGCGGGTTTCTCTTTTCGCGGGCTATACCTGGGAGGATTACCACCTCCAGCAGCGGTCGCGCTACCGCGAGCCGGACCAGCTCGACAACCTCACGTTCGATTGGGTCGGCCGGGTGGCGGACGAGCTGGACACGGTCAGACTCGGGTTCGACGCAAGCGTGCTTCCGGCAAAGCTGGATGTCGGGTCCAGCTGGAATTACTCGTTCGCTACCTCCAAGATGCTCGCTTCCAACCCGCTCACGCCGGCGGGCGGGACGGAGGCCCAGCGCACGAACGCCACTGCGGTGGACTTCCCGACGCTTCGGAACCTGTACAGTGCATTCGAGGCCTTCCTGCGCTACCATCCCCTGGCGCGCTGGACGGCGACATTCGGCTACACGTACGAGCACTTCAAGGAAAAGGACTTCCGCACCGACGGCCTGCCGCCTAACATCGGGGCCGACATCATTCTGGCGAACGATTGGCTGGACTACTCGGCGCACTATCTCACGTTCTTCGTCTCCTACGATCTGGGCGCCCTGGCGGTGGGCACGGAGCTGCCCTAGGTGTCGGCGGGAGCAAGTCGAGCCGCGATGGAGAATGCGGCCCGGGGACTGCTTTGCGTGGTAGCGGTCGTGGTCCTGGCCAGCGGCTGTCGAGCGCGCGATGCGCAGCACCCGGCGGCAGTCGGGCCGCTGCCGCGGGCGCAGCAGGCCTCGGGACAGGCCCCAGGCATGGGCCCTCCCGTTCTTCAGCCCACGTCCCCCGCCGAACCGGAAAGCGCATCCGATGGGTTTCGCGAGCTCCTGGCCCTGGGCAACGCGGCCTACCGCAGCCGGGACTTCGCGACCGCGCTGCGGCACTACGACGCGGCGGTGCGCCTGAGCCCCGACGAGGCGGCGCCCTGGTTCGGGGTGTACATGGCCCAGCAGGCGCTCGGTCACGTCGCGGCGGCTGACTCGGCCCTCCGGCGGGCCCAGGAGCTGGCCCCGGAAGCAGCCTTGACCGGTCACGCCCAGACTCGCATGGGAAGCCAGTGAGCTTCCGGCTCGTCACACGGCTTGCCCCGGCGCTCGACGAGCCCGGTTCCCCAGGCAGCTCCAGGTGAAGCCGGAGAAACCTCCCATGGAAGCCGCGCAGTCCGGCGAGCCTGGCCTCACCCGCCGGCGCTTCTTCCGCTGGGCGAGCGCCATCGGCGCGACGCTCAGCGCCGTCCTCATCGGCCTGCCTTCCCTGCGTGCTTTCCTGGCGCCGGTCTTCCAGCGGCCCTCCAAGAAAGACTGGATCAAAGTCGCCGAAGCCGACCTCATCGACATCGGAATGCCCGTCAAGGTGGATTTCGTCGAGGCCATGAATGACGCCTGGGTGGAGGAGAGAGCCCTGCGCTCGGTGTGGCTGTACACCGAGGATGGCGAGAGCTTCATCGCCTGGAACGGCACGTGCACGCACCTCGCCTGCAGCTACGGCTTCGACGCCGACAAGAAGATCTTTCACTGCCCCTGCCACCACGGTCTCTTCGACGTGAAGACCGGCAAGGTCCTCGGCGGACCGCCTCCTCGCCCGCTCGATTCCCTGGAGGTGCGCATCGTGGAGGGCGAGCTCCAGGTGCTCTACAAGAACTTCCGGGCGGGCATCCCCCAGAAGGTCGAGGTCTGATCCCATGCGTTCGATCCGGGACTGGCTCGACGAGCGCGTGGACCTCACCGGGCTCAGGCGGGCCTTGCTGGACCGTGAGGTTCCGGAGCGGCTGACCTGGTGGCACACGCTCGGGAGCGCGGCGTTCACCGTCTTCATCGTGCAGGTCATCACGGGTACGGTGCTCGCCACCTACTACTCGCCGGCGCCCGACCACGCCTACGACAGCATCCAGTACCTGCAGCGCCACGTTGCGAACGGCGCGCTCCTGCGCGGCATCCATCATTGGGGCTCGAGCGCCATGGTGCTCCTCGTGCTCGCTCACATGATCCGGGTTTTCGCCATGGGTGCATACAAGTATCCGCGGGAGCCGAACTGGCTGCTGGGTGTGCTCATGCTGTTCGTGGTCCTGGGCTTCGCCTTCACCGGCTACCTCCTGCCGTGGGATCAGAAGGCCTACTGGGCGACGCAGGTGGGGACGAGCATCGCCGGGACGGCTCCCTGGATCGGCTCGCAGCTTGCAACGCTGCTCCGCGGGGGGGCCCAGCTCGGCGCGGCGACGCTCACCCGATTCTACGCCTTCCACGTCCTCTGGCTACCGCTCCTGCTGGGCGCGTTCGTGTTCGTGCACCTGGCGATGGTGATCCGGCAGGGCATCGCCCCGCGGCCGAAGGCGCTCGAGGAGGGGGCGCCCCCGCGCACGAGAGACCCGGCCTACGCGTCCTACTACAAGACCTCGTACGCCGCGACCAAGCGGTGGGGCATCCGCTTCTGGCCCGATGTCGTCGGCAAGGACCTGATCGTGTCGTTCGCGGTCGTCGCGCTCCTGGTGCTGCTCGCCCTCGCCTTCGGCGCGCCGCTCGAAGATCCCGCCGACCCGACGGACAGCTCGTACGTCCCGCGCCCCGAGTGGTACTTCCTCCCCTTCTATCAGCTCCTGAAGCTCTTCCCCGGCTCCCTCGAGAGCACCGTGGCGGTCGGCGTGCCTCTGGCCCTCGTGATCGTGCTCCTCGCGCTTCCCTTCTACGACCGGCGCAGCCGGCGCAACCTGCTGCACCGCCCGCTGGCGCTCGTCTCCCTGTTCTTCCTGCTCGGCGGATCCGGGCTCCTCCTCGGGCTGGCTGCCCGGGAGGAGCAGCCGGCCGTCCCGCCCGAGGTCGGGCGCCCGCTCAACTCCGCCCAGCGCGCGGGGAGGGCGCTCTTCCAGCAGCAGTGTCAGGGGTGCCACGTCGTGGCGGGGAAGGGTGGGGAGGACGCCGAGGATCCGGAGGAGACGCCGGAGCTGACGGACATAGGGCTAAAGCACTCCTCTGGGTGGCTGCACAGCTTCATCGAGATGCCGACGCGCTTCCATCCCGAGTCGGACATGGCGGCGTTCGGGCCCCCGGTGCTCTCGCACCAGGAGATCGAGGAGGTGGCCCAGTACCTGGTGACGTTACGAGGCCCTCCGGGCAGCAACCTGCAACCTGCGATCCAGGACACGTTCCCGGAGCTCGAGGGGGAGGGCGAGTCCGACACAACCACGGCCGAGGAGACAAGCGGGGACGAGGACACAAGCGGGGACGAGCCGCAGCCATAAGCGCGGCACGATCGAGGAGCCGAATCCCGCGACGCCGGAACCTCGACTCCTATTTCTGGCGCATGGGCCCGAGCGCCAACAAGTTCGTCGGACCGGTCGAGGTCCGGCGGGGTACGTCTACAGCAAGAACGAGGACTGCCCTAGCCCAGTTCCACCCCGCAACCGTGAGGCATCCGATGAAAGCACGCTGGAAGGTCTTGCTCCTGACCCTGTCCGCGGCGGCCGCCCTCTGCCTCGCCGCCACCGCGTACGAGGCCCACGCGCGCTCAGGGCCACGGTCGGTCGTGGCCCTGCAGGAGCCTGACGGCAAGGCCCTGTACCTGAAGAACTGCCGTAAGTGTCACGGGGCCACAGGCGAGCCATCAGCGCAAATGCGCAAGAAGTACAAGGACATCAAGACTCTCGCCGACCCGGACTTGATGTCCAAGATATCGAACGACTCGATGGTCGCCGTCCTGACGAACGGTACGGGCGAAGACATGAAGTCGTTCAAGGAAAAGCTCACGCCGACCGAGATGGCCGCGGTCGCGACCTATGTGAGGACGCTGTCGAAAGCTCCAAACGCGGAGTAGAACAAGTTAACCGAGCTGGCGGTGGGCAACTCGTCGAGGACCTTCTCCAGCTCGTCCCCGCTCAAGGTCCGAGAGGAGTCGGTCCCCGACGATTCACTGCTCTATTTCCTCGCATTCGTGGAGGCGAGCCAGCGCACCCGGGCCCGGCTCATGCCCCCGATCTTTCCCATCACCTCGCTGCCGATCAGCGCCCCGGCTTTCCCAAGCTCACTGGCCAGCTGCATCATGATGTCATCGAGCGACACCACGCCGATCAGCTGGCCGTACTCGTTCTTGATCGGCAGCCGCCGGATCGAGTGCGCCTCCATCTTCTCGAGACAGTGCTCGACATCATCGTCCGCCAGTACACAAACCGGGCTCGGCGTCATCACCTCCCCAACAGTCGCCAGGCCCACATACCCGTCCTCGGCAAAGGCGAGCAGGCCGACGACGATGTCGCGGTCCGTGACGATCCCCACGACCTCGCCATCCTCGACGATGACGACGGAACCTACCCCCTGATCCTCCATCAGACGCGCGGCCTCCTTGACCAGCGCTTCGGGTCCCAGGGTGGCCGGCGCGCGCGTGATCAACTCCTCAGCTACCATCCCACGCCTCCTCTCTCGGGCCCGGGCGGGACGCCGGGTCAGTAGGCCTCGACCGTGATCTGCTTGGTCTGAGGCATGGTGATCTTGGGCACCCAAACCTCCAGCACGCCGTTCTTGAAGGTCGCCTTGATTTCCTCGGCCTTGACCCCGGTGGGAAGGCCGATCCGGCGAACGAACGTCCCGTAGAACACCTCGTGATAGTGGTAGTTCTCCGCCTTCTCCTTCAGCTGCTTCCGCTCGCCCTGGATCGTGAGCGTGTCCTCCGTGGCCGCAACCTTGACGTCCTTGGCGTCGATCCCGGGCAAATCGACCCGAATCACGAGCGCGTTCTCCAGCTCGTACATGTCGATTGCCGGCGTCCAGGCTTCGGGTTCAATGGCCGGCCACGCCCGCAGTGGACCGCCAAAGCCGAGGAAGTCGAAGTCATCGAGCTGACGCCGCACCTGGTTCAGCTGGCGAAAGAGGGACGGGCGCGCGATGTCGTAGAACTTCGCTGGGACTGCCATGGCCCCTTCTCCTGTTCCGTCCAGTGCGTCGAGGTCGGCACGCGCCGGACAGTAAAATTCCGAGTTGGCCGCTGCCGGGGTGCCCGACCCCTTCACCCCTGTGCCAGGCGCCGAAGCGGCTTCGGCAGTCTCCGGCCTGGCACGCACAACCTGCAAGAGCAACTGCCGTGCCACCGTATCGCTCGGAGCAGAATGCGGAATTCCAAAGGGCACGGGCGGCGCCTTGTGGCGTCCGGCGGCGCTCCGAGGTCTCCGGTCGGGCTGAACTTTTTCCCGTTGGCTGAGCAATAGTCCGCACCCGCCTCACCTGTGAGGCCGGCGAGGGGGCGGACGACCTGCGTCGCTCTGCGTTGTGGAGCGGCCCGACAGTTGCCCGTCAGTCAAGGCAGCTCGTTTGGAGCGCTCAGGCGTTCCTCTGTCAGAATCGACCCGGCTGGATCTCGCAAACAGGGAGGGAGTCATGTGCAAAGACGGCCTGATCCGTCGCTCGGCTGCCACGGTGCCCGTGGGGGTCAGCGTTCACGAGGCGGCTCGCTTGATGAAGGAGAACGCCGTCGGCTTGATCCTAGTGCTGGACGGGGGCAGGATCGCGGGGATCCTGACCGAAGGCGACATCGTCGGGGCCGTTGCCGAGGGACTGGATTACGAGACGACGATGGTGGACGAGCTGATAGGGTCGGAACCGGTGTGCCTGCCCGCCGGGTCAGAGCTTGCGGAGTGCCTCCACCGCGAGCGCACCTCCGCCACCAGGAGCGTCGATTGGGATATAGCCTTTCCCGACGAGCAATGCTGACGAGCCTTTCAGCGTCGGCGACCCGCTCCGCCTGGATCCCGCCCCTGTGATCGATTTTGCCGACAGCGCAGCTCTGACTCGATGATCATTGCGCCATGAGCCGGCACTCCCGCCGTCATCCGGTCGAGATACTCCACGACCCACACCGCAACAAAGGCACCGCCTTCACCGAGGCGGAACGCGACGCCCTGGGCCTGCGAGGCTTGTTGCCGCCCAGGGTGTTCACGATGACTGAACAGCAGGTCCGGGTGATGGGCAACTTTCGGCAGAAGACCACCGATCTCGAGAAGTACATCTTCATGACCGCACTCCTGGATCGGAACGAGACGCTCTTCTATCGCACGGTCATCGACCATATCGAGGAGATGTTGCCGATCATCTATACACCCACCGTCGGCGAGGCCTGCCTCAAGTACGGTCCGATCTTCCGTCGGCCCCGGGGCCTGTACGTGTCGGCGCAGGACCGCGGACGCGTGCGGGATGTGCTGCGCAACTGGCCGGAGCGCAAGGTGGCGGTCATCGTCGTCACCGACGGCGAGCGGATCCTGGGGCTCGGGGACCTTGGCGCCCAGGGCATGGGCATCCCGATCGGCAAACTCTCCCTGTATACCGCGTGCGGTGGTATCGACCCGATTCGCTGCCTGCCCGTCATGCTGGACGTCGGTACGAACAACGAACAGCTCCTGCGCGATCCGCTCTACATCGGGTTGCTCCGCAAGCGTCTCCGTGGCGTGGAGTATGACGACCTTGTGGAGGAGTTCATGAGTGCGACCCGGGAGGTGTTCCCCGGCGCCCTGATTCAGCTCGAAGATTTTGCGACCGAGAATGCGCTCCAGCTACTGTCGCGATACCGTGAACGAGCCTGCCTCTTCAACGATGATATCCAGGGCACGGCTGCGGTGACGCTCGCCGGATTGCTGTCGGCGGGGCGCCCGGCCGGACGCCAGTTGCGCGACCAGACGATCGTTTTCTTCGGGGCCGGGGCGGCTGCGACGGGCATTGCGCATCTCATCACGGCCAGCATCGCGCGGGAGGGCACGAGCCTCGAGGAGGCTCGGCGCCGATGCTGGTTCGTCGACACCAAAGGCCTCGTGGTGCGCGCGCGCGAGGATCTCCAGCCTCACAAGCGTCCTTATGCCCACGACCACCCCTTCATTCCGGACCTGCGTGGCGTGGTCGAGGCCTTGCGTCCCACCGCCCTGATCGGCGTCTCTGGCCAGAGCCAGGCGTTCACCGAGGCGGTGTTGCGCACGATGGGGGTCCACCACAGGCGGCCCATCGTGTTCGCGCTGTCGAACCCGACATCCAAATCGGAGTGCAGCGCGGAGCAAGCGTATCGTTGGACGGAAGGCCGCGCGCTCTTCGCGAGTGGCAGCCCCTTCGAGGCAGTCCGCTTCGGCGATGATGTGTTCGTGCCGGGTCAGGCCAACAATGCGTACGTATTTCCCGGGATCGGACTTGGCGTGATCGCGGCGGGAGCCCGGCGCGTCACGGAGGAGATGTTCCAGGCCGCGGCCACGGCGCTCGCGGGGGTCACCACGGAGGCGTCGGTCACGAGAGGGACGCTGTTCCCGCCGCTTCGGGACATCCGCAACGTGTCGCAAGCGATTGCGGTCGAGGTGGCACGGGTCGCCTATCGCGACGGGCTGGCTTCGATACCGGAACCGCCCGACCTTGTGACTCACATTCAGGGATCCATGTACGAGCCCGACTATCCGAGCTACGCTTGACGGATGCCGACCGTGCTCCGGATGCGAGCCGGTTCGCCTCGCGAAACCGTCACGCCTGGTGCCGGCGACGTCCGGGGCGCAAGTTTGTGTGCGACATCCGACCCAGGGAGGCAGAGCGTGGCGCGAGGCAAGAACCGCACGTCGAGCAAGCGCACGAAGCGACTCTACGCAGGGCTCCTCGCGGTGGCGGCCCTGGCGGCCGCCGCCCTCTGGTGGGCCGGCCGCGGCGAGGGCCGATCCTCCGGGTCCCCGGAGCGCGCGGCCCGCCAGGAGTACGCGCCCTACACCGGCCCGCTCGAGTTCCCCGAGGAGGTGCGGGAAGCCTCCGGGGACCTGCCGCAGCTCTACGAGTTCGTGGCCCGGCGCCCCGACGTCTTCCACTATATGCCCTGCTTCTGCGGCTGCTGGCGCGACGGGCACGGCAGCATCTACGACTGCTTCGTCGACGAGGTCGAGTCCGACGGGCGCGTGGACATCGACGACATGGGATTCACCTGCGACATCTGCCAGGACGTCGCGCGGGTCGCGATGCAGATGCTCGCGGAAGGTAAGTCGCTGAGCGAGATCCAACGCGCCGTGGACCGCAAGTACGCCGCGGTGCAGGATCAGCGCACGCGTACCCCGCTCCCGCCGCTCTCCTCCGCGGCGACGGAGCCCTCCTCCCTCTAGAGACTTCGAAGCCCTCCCCCCGGGCTACTCCCCGCGGGCGGGTGGCGGGACGTAGGTCGGCCACGGGTCGGGCGAGCCGCCCTCGAGCTTGACGACCCGCCCGTTCTTCATCACGAAGCTCACCGTCCGCAGCGCGTCGATGTCGGCCAGCGGGTCGCCGGGGACGGCGATGATGTCGGCCGCGAGCCCCTCGCGGATGGCGCCCCGCTCCTTGTCCACCCCCAGCAGCCGGGCCGCGTTGCCGGTCATCATCTTCAGGATCTCCCGGGGCGGGATGCCGGCGGCCTTGAAGCTCGAGACGTAGTCGATGGCCTGCGAGCCGCGGTCGTAGCCGCGCACGCTGGTCACCACGTCCGTGCCGAAGGCGATGGGCACGCCGATGGCGTAGGCCCGCCGCAGGCGGTCGACGGCCGGCGTGAAGTAGTCCCGGCCCATCGCGCGGGAGGCCAGCTCGGTGAAGTCGGTGCCCACCAGGTAGACACCGTTCTGCTTCATCACGCGCAGCGTCGAGTCCGGCATGTAGAGGCCGTGCTCGATCGACGCCACGCCGGCCAGCGCGGCGTTCTGGGCGCCGGCGTTCGTCCAGCAGTGGGCGGCGACCTTCATGCCCATCCGGGCCGCCTCCTGGATGAAGAGCTTGAGGTCGTCCACCGAGTAGATGTAGCGCTGGTCGTCCGTCACGATCTTGATGAAGTCGGCGCCGAAGTGCGCGTTCTGGCGGACGGCCTTCACGATCTCGTCGCGCGTGTCGGCGAACAGGTACTCGGGCTCGGCCAGGTCGGGCTTCTCGGGCTGCAGCTGGAACTGCCCGCCGAAGGGGGCGATGATGAGCCCCGAGACGAGCATGGTTGGACCCTCGACCCAGCCCTCGTCGATCCCCTGCCTGAGCGCCACGTCGCCGTAGTTCCCGTTGTTGCCGATGTCGCGGATCGTGGTGAAGCCCGCGCGCAGCATGGCCAGGCCGTTGCCCACGCCCTGCACGGCCCGATAAGCGGTCGGCTCCGTGAGCGTCGTGTAGTAGTAGTTGTAGTTGTCGCGGTCCTGCTTCTCCGTGAGCAGCATGTGGGTGTGGGCGTCGAAGAGCCCGGGCAAGACGGTCTTGTCGGAGAGGTCGATCGTGCGCGCGCCGGACGGCACCGCCACGTCGCTGCCGACCGCGACGATCTTCCCCGCGCGCACCAGGATCACCTGGTTCGCGGCGGCCGTGCCGGTCTCCGTGTCCAGCAGCCGGCCGGCCCGGATCGCGGTGACCTGCCCGGTGTCGGGTGGGGTGGCCGCCTGGGCCGCGAGCGTGTGGGGAAGGAGCAGAAGGACGAACGCCAACAGACGCGGACGCAGCGAGCTCACGGCGGCTCTCCTGACGGAAGTTCGGGGTGCGCGACCGACCCGCCGCGCGGACGCGCGGGGGCAATGGCGGGCAATCTGAGGCAGAGTCGCGCGGCAGGCGAGGATCGTGGTGGGCAGCCGGCGCGGCGGGAGGCGATGCCCTCCCGCCGCACGGGTGTCAGCGTCGAATCGGAGGCGGCGCTGCCGCTCAGGGCACGTTCTTGCTGATCTCGATCTCCTTGTCGAATCCGTCGCCGCCGCGGTGCTGGGCATGCACGATCAGCGGGAAGCCGAACCGGTCGAAGTAGACGCCGGTGGGCTCGGCGTTGCAGTCCGTGAGACTCGCGAAACGGATCACCTCGCGCGCCGGCGCGTGCGGGCCGGCCTGGGGCCGCGGCGGCACGGCCACCCAGATGTCGTCGCCCAGACCCGTGGTCGAGGCCGTGCCGGGATCCTCCGTGATGAACAGATTGCCGTCCTTGTCGAGCGCCACGTTGTCCGGGAACTCGAAGTCAGCCGGCGCGTTGCCGCCCGCTTTCGCGTACTCGAAGACGAAAGCCTGGTTTTTTCCGCCCAGCAGGTCGATGCCCAGGATGCGGGCCTCGCCCGTCACGGCCACGTAGAGCACGTTGCGCCCGTCGAAGACGTTGCCCGTGCTGGTGCCGGTCTCGACATCCTCGGGGCGGGCGTAGCCGGTGGCCCCCGCCGCCGTGGCCTCGGCGTCCGAGTCCGCTTTCACGTTCTTCCGGGACAGCGGCACCCAGACCGCCTTGCCGGTCCGGTCGCCGTCGGGCACCGTGATCTTGAGCGCGAACAGACGTCCGCTGGAAAGATCGCCCTTCGCGTCGGGGACGAACTTGTAGAGGTAGCCGCCCGTGGGAGGGCTGTTCTCGGAGATGCCGTAGAGGTTGCCGTCCGCGTCGAAGCGCAGACCCTCGTGGGATCGGGATCCGATGGCCGGGCGGGCGACCGCGTTACCCGTGCCCGGGTCGATCTCGTAGACCAGGCCGGCCGTGGCCTCGGGCACGCTCGGGTCCGGGAAGCCCGCCAGCACCACCTCCTCGGCCGCCAAAATGGTCTTCCACGGCGTCCACGCGATCCCGTCGAAGCGCTCCCAGTCGGCGCGCTGCGCCAGGATCGTGGTCGCGCCCGTCGTGCGGTCCGTCGTGCTCACGGCCGCGTTCGAGGTGAGCTCGTGCGTGCGGAAGATGACCCGGCCGGCGGCCGGACCGAACTCGTTCTCCGTCGTCATGTCCGGCAGGTCCGGGAAGGCGGGCTCGGACACGGTCACCGTCTGCTTGAAGCCCGGGGGGAGGAGAAAGGGCTTGGCGGCGTTGCCTCCCGGCGTGCAGGCGGCGGAGTTGGGCAGGGGCTTGAACAGGCCGCCAATGGCGTCCGGCGACGACTGGGCCGAGGCGAGCGTGGGGCCCGGGCCGGCGCCACAGAGAGCGGCCACGGTCACGCAGCAGCGCACGATCCTTCGCCTGTGCATCGGTACCTCGCTGGTGGGATGGGAGTGGAGCGGCGGATGGACGCGAGGAAGCCTAGAGCCGCCGGGTCACCGGCCCGTGAAGCCGGGCTGAAGGAGTGCTCACGCTTCTGCAAACGGCGCGTGACCTGCCGCCACGGGGGCGTCACACGTGGGACGATCCCGCTCCGGATTGGAAACAGTTGCGAGGGAACCGGAAAGGGGTGGCCGACACGCCGGCCGGGCGAGCAGCGGGAGCGCCCTACTCCCGTGCGGGAGGCTCGAAGCGGACGAAGTGGTTGAGCGGCCCGTTCCCGGAGCCCAGGGGGAAGGCCCGCGCGATCGCCGCGCGGGTGAAGGCGCGGCCGAGCCGCACGGCCTCGAAGAGCGTCTCGCCGCGGGCCAGGAAGGCGGCGATCGCCGAGGCCAGCGTGCAGCCGCTGCCGTGCGTGCTGCGGGTCGCGATCTTGGGCTCCTCGAACACTTCCAGCCGGCGCCCGTCGTAGAAGACGTCGCGGATCTCCCCTCCCTCGAGGTCGCCGCTCTTGGCCAGCACCGCGCGGGCGCCCAGTCGCTCGACGATCGCGCGCGCCGCGCGCTCCAGGTCGGCCGGGCTTGCGACCGGGTGCCCGGCGAGCACGGCCGCCTCGGGGGCGTTGGGAGTGACCAGGCTGGCGCGCGGCAGCAACTGGTCGCGGATCGTGGCCTCGGCGTCACGCTCGAGCAGCCGGTCGCCGCTGGTCGCCACCATCACGGGGTCCACCACCAGCGGGGTGAGGCCGAAGTCGTCCACGGCGCGGCAGACTGCGAGCACGATCTCGCGCGCCGCGAGCATGCCGGTCTTGACCGCCTGCGGCGGCAGGTCCACCGCGACGTCGCGGATCTGCGCGTAGACGAACTCCGGCGGCAGGACGTGGACGGCCGACACGCCGCGCGTGTTCTGGGCCGTGAGCGCGGTGACGGCGCTGGCCCCGTAGACGCCGAGCGCCTGGAAGGTCTTGAGGTCGGCCTGGATCCCCGCACCCCCGCTCGAGTCGGAGCCGGCGATCGTGAGCGCCACGGGCGGCGGTGAGTCCGGGTCGGGGATGGGGGCAGGCGAGGACACGCGCGGAAGATGCGTGGGCCCCTCAGTACGCCGCCAGCCGGGCCTTGAAGTCGTCGAAGCGCGAGTCCTGCAGGATCAGGTTCTGCCGCGTGGGGAGGGTCGCGATCTGCGTCCGCGCGTTGGCGATGCGCTCTTCCGTCAGCGGATGCGAGGCGAAGAACTTGCCGAGCGCGTTCGGCTGCGACCGTCGCGCGACGAGGAGCTCCTGGAACATCGTGACCATGCCCGTCGGGTCGTAGCCCGCATCGTACATCTCCTGGATGCCCAACCGGTCGGCCTCGCGCTCGGCGTCGCGGCTGTACTTGGCGAAGATCCCGCCGGCCAGGATCTGGGCCAGCAGCTCCTCGTAGATCGCGGGATTGCTGCCCAGCGCCAGGCCGGCCACGACGCTGAAGCCGTACTGCTTCGTCAGGCTCTCGGTCCCGTGCCGCGCGATGCCGTGCCCGAGCTCGTGCGCGACGACGCTCGCCAGCTCGGCCACGTTGTCGCTGGTCTTGATGAGGCCGCTGTTCACGTAGACGTGACCGCCGGGGATGTTGAAGGCGTTGATGGTCGAGTCCTGGACGATGTGGAAGCGCCACGGCAGGTCGCGGTAGTACGTCGTGGCCGCCAGGCGCTGCCCGATCAGGTTGAGGTAGTCGTTGGCGGCGGGGTCGTCCACGAGTCGCATGTTCCGCGCGATGTCCCGCGAGAGCTGGTCACCCAGCTGCCACTCGTCCTGCAGCGACACCACGTTGAGCTGGCCCCTGTTGGGTCCCGCCGAGGCGCAGCTCGCCGCGGCCGCCGACGCGAGCAGCGTCGCGACGAGAATGGCTCTCGCACGGCGCAAGCGGGGGCGTGCTCGGGCACGTCGGCTCGCCGGTCGGCTCGTCATCTGCGGGGTCTCCCCCCCTGTGCGCCACGCCTCGTCGGCCCTTGACCCGGGCGCTCGGCGCCTGTTGTGTTTCGCCGGGCCCGCGGGACCTCCGCGGGCGGCCTCCGGGATCCCGACGCGGCCGCGCCGTTCGCGTCGGCCCCGCCGAAAAAGAGAGGACTGTCAGGGATGCTTGAAAGGACCGTGCCAGAAGGTTCCCGCCTCTCGAAACGTAAGGAGGCGTTCGTGCGCGGGCTAGCGCGGAAGTCCGTGCGCGGCCATCGCGGAAGCTTCCTCGCCGAGGGGACGCGCGTCGTCGAGGAGGCGCTGGCGGGGCCCTGGGCGGTGACCGACATCGTGGGCACGCCGTCCGCCTCCGCGGACATCGGGCGCTGGCGCGCGGCGGGGCGGCTCGGCGGGGTCGCCGTCGCCTTCACGGACGAGCGCACGTTCAAGACGCTGGCCGACAGCGTGCATCCGGCGGGCGTGCTTGCCGTCGTCGAGGAGCCACGGTTGACACTCGCCGATGCGCGGGCGAAGGGGCCGGTCTTGCTCCTCGACCGGCTCCAGGACCCCGGCAACGCGGGCACCTTGCTGCGCTCGCTCCACGCCACGGGCGGAACGACGGTCATCGCACTCAAGGGCACCGTGGACCTTTTCAACCCCAAGGTCGTGCGCGCCAGCGCCGGCAGCCTCTTCCACCTCGAGGTCGTGACCCACGCCGAGCCGGCCGCCGCCCTGGTCTGGCTCGAGGAGCGCGGGATCCCGCTCTTCGCTCTCGACGGCCGCGGCGAGCCGCTCTTCGGCGCGGGTGGCGAGGTGCCGCGCCGCTTCGCGCTGGCGGTCGGCAACGAGAGCGCCGGCCTGGCCGCGCCCTTCCTCGAGCGCGCGGCGCTCCGCCTGGCCCTGCCCATGGCTCGCGGGGTGGACTCGCTCAATGCCGCCGTGGCCGGCAGCGTGGCCCTCTACGAGCTCCAGCGCCGGCGCACGGAGGCGGACCGCGCCGCCCGGGGCGCCCGGAAGGGGTGACCGCGGCCGGCCCGTATCCTACTTTGAGGACAGTCGGGCGCCCGGCCCTCCCGGCGGCCGCCCACCGCTACTCCTCTCCCTGGCGCAGCCGCACCGAACGAGCCGTCGGCCGCGACGCGCGGAACCCCGTAGCCGGACGCCTCCCCCGTGACCGAGATCCCCCTGCGCGACCACGAAGGCACGGTGCTCGTCATCGACGACGAGGACGGCGTGCGCCAGTCCCTTCAGCAGGTGCTGGAGTACGAGGGCTTCCGCGTGACGCCGGCCAGCAACGCCGACGAGGGCCTGACCCGCTTTCGCGAGGAGCCGCCCGACGTGGTGCTGCTCGACATCAAGATGCCGAAGATGGACGGCATGGAGGCGCTGGGCCGCCTCCGCGCGCTCGACCCGGACGCGGTCGTCATCATGATCTCGGGCCACGGCAGCGTGCGCGCCGCGGTCGAGGCCGTGAAGAGCGGGGCCTGGGACTTCCTGGAGAAGCCGCTCGACACGGACCGCGTGCTGACCACGGTGGAGAACGCGGTCGCCGCCCGGCGCCTGATCCAGGAGAACCGCCAGCTCAAGGGCCGGCCGCGCAGCGAGGCCATCATCGGCAACAGCCCCGCCTTGCGGGACGTCCTGGATCGCGCGGCCAAGGTGGCGCCGACCCGCGCTTCGGTGCTCCTGCGGGGCGAGAGCGGCACCGGGAAGGAGATCATTGCGCGGGCCATCCACCGCATGAGCGAGCGGCGACGAGAGCCGTTCGTGGAGGTGAACTGCGCGGCGATCCCGCAGGAGCTCATCGAGTCGGAGCTCTTCGGCCACGAGAAGGGCGCCTTCACGGGCGCCCACGCCCAGCGCAAGGGGAAGTTCGAGCTGGCGGACGGCGGCACCCTGTTCCTGGACGAAGTGGGGGACATGAGCGCCTCGGCCCAGGCCAAGGTGCTGCGCGCTCTCCAGGAGGGCGTCATCGAGCGCGTGGGCGGGAGCGAGCCCATCACCGTGGACGTGCGCGTGCTGGCCGCCACCAACAAGGACGTCGAGGAGGAGATCCGCTCCGGCCGGTTCCGGGAGGACCTGTTCTACCGCCTGAACGTGGTGCCGCTGCGCGTGCCGGCGCTCCGCGAGCGGGCCTCGGACGTGGCCCTGCTGGCCGAGCACTTCCTGGCTCTCTACGCGCAGGAGAACAACCAGTCGCCCAAGCGGTTCTCGCCAGAGGCCTTGGAGGCGCTCAAGCGGCGCGAGTGGCCGGGGAACGTGCGCGAGCTCAAGAATGCGGTCGAGCGGCTCGCCATCCTCACCGAAGGCAACTCCATCACGCTGGCCGGGCTCGAGGAGATCGCGCCGGGGCGCGAGGGCACGGGGCCGCCGGCGGGCGGCGAAGGGACGTTCCAGGAGTACAAGGAGTCGGCCGAGCGCGCCTTCATCCTGAGCAAGCTCGTCGAGAACGACTGGAACGTGAGCGAGACCGCGCGCAAGATCGAGATGCCGCGCTCGAACCTCTACAAGAAGATCGAGAAGTACGGCCTGCGACGTGAGGAGCGGGCGTGACGGAGCATCCCGTCTCCTACTCCGAGGCCACCATGACGCAGCTCATGGTCCCGCAGTGGGTGAACCTCCACGGCACGGTCCACGGCGGCTACATCCTGATGCTGGCCGACCAGATCGCCTACGTGGTCGCCTCCCGCCACGCCGGGCGGCCGACCGTGACGGCGTCGTTCGACGAGGTGAACTTCCGCTCCCCGATCCACGTGGGCGACATCGTCACGCTCCACGCGCGGGTCAACGACGTGGGCCGGACCTCGATGGAGATCGGGGTGCGCGTCGAGGCCGAGGACCTCTTCACGCGCGAGGCCCGTCACACGAACTCGTGCTACATCACGATGGTGGCCGTGGACGAGCAGGGGCGTCCCGTGCCCGTCCCCGGCCTCCTGCTCCAGACCGGGGAGGAGCGGGCGCGGGCGGAGCGGGCCCGGGAGCGGAGGCGCATGCGCGAGCAGCGGCGGCGGCCCGTGCCGGGCGGGGAGACCAGCGCGCCGTCCTGACGGCGATGAAACCGGCCTCGAGCTCGGTTCATCCCGGGGCCGGGAGGGGGGATCGGAGATGCTCCATGAGAGCCTCCGCCGCCGACACGAACTGGTCGATGTCGAAGTGCTTCGGATCGATGACCGCCTGGAAGGCGCAACCTTTGATGAGACCGACTGACACGGTGGCCAGGCCCTCCGCCGTCACCTCCGCGAACCGCGCGGGTTCCGCAGCGATGACGCCCTTCGCCAGCGGGAGGAAGGCCCTGCGATAACGGGCGAGCTGCGCGCGGATGCGCTGGCGGATGACGGGATGGCGCGTGCCCAGGACCCAGTACTCGAAAAAGAGACGAATCCGCCACGGGTCGCGTGCCAGCCGTTCCATCTCCCGGCGCAGGAGGGCGAGCAGGCGGTCCAGCGACGGCGGAATGCGGGCGACCTCGTCGTCGATCCGCAACACGGCCGTGGTCTCGAGGAGAACGTCGAGCGCGGCCGTCAGCAGGGCATCCTTGGTGTTGAAGTGGAAGAGCACGAGGCCGCTGCTCAATTCGGCTTCCGCCGCGACGTTGCGGATCGT